>JASBRS010000053.1 GCA_030149325.1 Deinococci bacterium | reverse complement strand
ACCCCGCCCCCCGCCGGACTTACCCACAAACCCCGGCCAACCAGGGGCGGGGGTTGTAACCCCCCCCCCCCGGCCGCGCCCCCCCCCGTGGTTTGGGTCGGGGCCGCCCTTCTCTAGGCCGGGCGCCCCGAGGAGCGCGCTCGAGGCGAGGTGACCGATGCAACAGAACGCCAGCCATCGTCGAACACCGCGTGCGATCTCCCTTGATGCCCGGAGGGCGCGCACCGCGTGGCTGTTCCTGGCGCCCTCGATCGTCGTCATCCTGCTGGTCGCGGGCTACCCCCTCTTCCGCACCATCCAGCTCAGCCTGACGCAGACCAGCATGCTGCAGTTCCCGCTCAAGTCGCAGTTCGTGGGACTGCTGAACTTCAAGTTCCTGATCCAGGACGGGCAGTGGTGGAGGTCGGTGGAGAACACCGTCATCTTCACCGTCGGCTCCGTCGCCGTCGAGACCGTCCTCGGACTCGGCATCGCGCTGCTGGTGAACGCCAAGTTCCCCGGGCGCGGCGCCATGCGCACCGCCATGCTCATCCCCTGGGCGATCCCCACGGTGGTGTCGGCACAGATGTGGCGCTGGATGTACAACGACGTCTACGGCGTCATCAACGATCTCTTCATGAAGTTCCATCTCATCGACAAGCCCTACGCCTGGCTGGCCAACCCCAGGCTGATGCTCCCCGCCGTCATCTCCGTCGACGTGTGGAAGACCACGCCGTTCATGGCGCTCCTCCTTCTGGCCGGCCTGCAGTCGATCCCCAACGAGCTCTACGAGGCCGCGCGCGTCGACGGCGCCACCGCCTGGCAGAACCTGGTGCGGGTGACGCTGCCCTTGCTCAGGCCGGCGCTTCTGGTCGCCCTGATCTTCCGCACGCTCGATGCGCTCCGCGTGTTCGACGTGATCTACGTCATGACCGGGACGACGCCCAACACCATGTCGATGGCCGTCTACGCCCGTCAGCAGCTCGTCGACTTCGGCGCCCTGGGCTACGGCTCGGCGATGTCGGTCGGGATCTTCGTGATCATCGGGCTGTTCGTCGTGGCCTACGTCGTCACGCTCGGCGTGGAGGTGGAGTGATGCGGCGGCGCGGGGCGGCGTACTACCTCAGCCAGGTGGCCTTCGCCATCCTGGTGGTGCTGGTGTTCATCTATCTGGTGTTCCCCTTCTTCTGGGCGATCTCGTCGTCGCTCAAGACCCCCAACCAGTTGTTCGAGACGCCGCTGGTCTACTGGCCGCCGGTACTGCAGTGGCACAACTACGCCGACGTCTTCACCGCCCAGCCGTTCGCCCGCAACCTGCTGAACTCGCTGATCGTGGCGGGTCTCACCACGCTGCTGTCGCTGCTGATCGGGGGCTCGGCCGCCTACGCGCTGGGTCGCATCCGCTTCCGCGGCAAGCGCGTGGTGTTCTACAGCATCCTGGGCGTCTCGATGTTCCCGCAGATCGCCATCCTTGGCGGCATGTTCGTGCTCATCCGCACGCTCCAGCTCTACAACACCTGGTGGGGCCTGATCCTGTCCTACATGGTGTTCACCCTGCCGTTCACGGTGTGGGTGCTGACCAGCTTCGTGCGTGAGATCCCGCGCGAGCTGGAGGAGGCCGCCTTCGTCGACGGCGCCACCCCGATCCAGTCGCTCACCCGCGTCCTGCTGCCGGTGATGGCACCGGGTCTGGTCACGGCCGGCCTGCTGGCGTTCATCCAGGCCTGGAACGAGTTCCTGTTCGCGCTCACCTTCACCGTCGACAACAAGGCGCGCACCGTGCCGGTGGCGATCGCACTGTTCAGCGGCGCCAGCCAGTACGAGCTCCCGTGGGCCCAGATCATGGCCGCCTCGGTGATCGTGACGGTGCCGCTGCTCATCCTGGTGCTGGTGTTCCAGCAGCGCATCGTGGCCGGCCTCACGGCGGGAGCGGTGAAGGGCTGAAGCCGCCGCCGATCCCGGAACGACGCGAGGGGCGCGCCCGATGGCGCGCCCCTCGTTCATGCTCGACAGCCGGCGCCAGGTCCTAGGCGCCGTCTTCGACGCCCTCGAGCACCGAACGGATGGCATCCAGCGCCTCGGGGTTGGCCATCACCGAGGCGTTGGGGACCTCGAGCCCGTTGACCAGGCGCGCCACGGCCAACTCCATGGCCTTGCCGCTGCGGGTGCGCGGCAACTGCGGCACCTGCAGCACGCGGGACGGCACGTGCCGCGGCGAGGCGCCGGCACGGATGGCCGCGCGGATGCGCGCCTCCAGCTCGTCGTCGAGGCTGACGCCCTCGTGCAGCACCACCAGCAGCCACACCTGCTCGTCGCCCGTCTGGCGCCGCGCCACCGCCGCCGCCTCCACCACCTCGGGGATGCGCTCCAGGGGGCGGTAGATCTCGGCGGTGCCGATGCGCACGCCGCCGGGGTTCAGGGTGGCGTCGCTCCGGCCGAGCGCCACCACGCCCCCCTCCGCCGTGCGCATCACCAGGTCGCCGTGGCGCCACAGGCCGGGGTAGACGCCGAAGTAGGCGTCGCGGTAGCGGGCTCCATCGGGATCGTCGAGGAAGCGAAGGGGCATCGACGGCAGCGGCTTGCGGCACACCAGCTCGCCGGGCGCGCCCACGACGTCGTTCCCCTGCTCGTCGAGGACGGCCAGGTCGACGCCCAACCCGGGCCGCTGGATCTGGCCCGCGTACACCGGCAGCGTCGGCACCCCCAGCATGAAGCAGCTCACGATGTCGGTGCCGCCCGAGATGCTCGCCAGGTGCACGTCGGACTTGATGGACCGGTAGACGTAGGCGAAGCCCGCCGGCGACAGCGGCGAGCCGGTCGACGCCACCGTGCGCAACGCCGACAGGTCGACGTCGTCGCCGGGGCGCATGCCGTGCGCCTGCAGGCTGTGCAGGAAGCGAGCGCTGGTGCCGAACAAGGTCACGCCCAGGCGCTCGGCCAGACGCCACAGCGCCCCCAGGTCGGGATGCGACGGCGAGCCCTCGTAGAGCACCACCGTCGCGCCCTGGGCCAGCACCGACACCAGCCAGTTCCACATCATCCAGCCGGTGGTGGTGAAGTACAGCACCACGTCGCCCGGGCGGATGTCGCTGTGGAGCCGGTGCTCCTTGTGGTGGCTCAGCAGCGCTCCGCCGGCCCGATGCACCATCGCCTTGGGCAGGCCCGTGGTGCCGGAGGAGTAGAGCACGTAGAGCGGATGATCGAAGGGGAGCGGCTGCATGCGCGGCGTGGCGTCGGCCTCGGAGCCCGAGCCCGCGCCGTCGGGCAACCACGCCCTCCAGGGCGTCCCCGGCGCGCCCGCGGGCCCAGGCTCCCCGGGGTACGGCAGCATCACCAACTGGGGGTCACCGGGCAGCACGGCGGCCAGCGACCGGATCGCCTCGACCGTCTCAAAGCGCTTGCCGCCGTAGCGGTACACGGGCGAGGCGAAGAGCGCCTTGGGCGCCAGCTGGCCGAAGCGGGCGGCCGCCGCCTCCGCCCCGAAATCGGGGGAGCACGACGAGAACACGATCCCCTCGCCGGCGCACGCCAGCAGCAGCGCCAGCGTCTCGGGCACGTTGGCCGCGTAGGCGGCGACGGCGTCGCCTGCACCCAGCCCGAGGGCGCGCAGGCCCTCCTGGATGCGCCGCACCAGGACCCGCAGGCCCCCGTAGTCGAGGCGGACCTCGGCCCCGGCCTCGGTGACCGCGACGACGGCGGGCTGGCGGGCGTCGGTCACGGAGGCCGGGTAGAGCAGCGCACGCGCGTAGCTGATGCGCGCGCCCTCGAACCAGCGCGTGCCGGGCATGGGATCGTCCGACACCACGCGCTCCGGCGGCGTCTCGAAGGGCAGGCCGGCATCCTCGGCGTAGAAGCGCCAGAACCCGGCGATGTCGTCGACGCTCCAGGCGTGGAGGGCGTCGTAGTCGGGGAGTTCCCGTCCGCTCCAACGCTCCGCACGCCGGCGGAAGCCGGTCATCGCCGCGCGGAGGACACGCTCCTCCGACGGCGTCCAGAGCGGTCGGTCCTGCGGTTCGCTCTTCGGCTCGCTCATGGTCGTCCCCTCGGGTGGCGTAGGCGCCGGTGAGCCAAGTCTAGCGCGGCATCGGGGGCGCCCACGCGGGCGTACGGCGAGTACACTCGGGTGTGCGCAGCTTCCCCGGATCCCGCCGCCGTGCTAGCCCCAGGTCGGGCTCCGGCGACCTCGACCTGACCCAACTGCGGAGGCTCCTCGCCTTCACCCGGCCCTACCGCGTACGGCTCGCCGTGGGTATCGTCGCCGTCGGGATCTCCAGCGCCTTCGGGCTGGCCTTCCCGTTGCTCATCCGCGACCTGTTCAACACCGCCTTCGGCGGCGCTGCCTTCGGCGGTACCGGGGGCGCCGCCGGCCTCACGCGCATCGCCCTCACCCTCACCGGGCTGTTCGTGCTCCAGGCGGTGTTCAACTACGTCCGCACCTACAACCTCGGGCTGGTCGGCGAGGCGCTGGTGGCCGACCTGCGCAGGACGCTGTTCGGCCACGTCATCGGGCTGTCGGTCCGCTTCTTCGAGGAACGCAAGACCGGCGAGATCACCTCGAGGCTGACGTCCGACATCGGCACCGTACAGAACGCCGTGTCGCAGGCCCTCGCGCAGTTCGTCAACCAACTCATCACGCTGGTCGGCGGCATCGTGGTGCTGCTGGTGCTCGACCTGCGCCTGACGCTGGTGATGCTGGCGATCGTCCCCGCGGTGGTGCTGGCGGGGGCCGCCTTCGGGCGCCGCCTGCGGCGCATCAGCACCCGCTTCCAGGACGCCGTGGGCGACGCCAACGCCAACGCCGAGGAGGCGATCTCGGGCATCCGGGTGGTGCAGTCGTTCACGGCCGAAGGGCTCGAGCGGGAACGCTACGGCAGCGCCATCGACATCTCCTACGCGCTGGCGCTGAAGCGCCTGCGGGTGCGGGCGCTGTTCATCCCCACCGTCATCCTGGCCATGTTCCTCGGGATCGGCGTGGTGCTGTTCTACGGCAGCCGCCTCGTCCTCTCGGGCGCGCTGCAGGGGGGCGACCTCATCGCCTTCCTGCTCATCACCGTGTTCGTGGCCGGCTCGATCGGGACCTTCACCGGCCTCTACGCCCAGCTCCAGGAGGCCCTGGGCGCATCGAAGCGCATCTTCGAGCTGCTCGATGCCCGCAGCGAGCTGGAGGAGCCGGAGCGGCCGGTGCGCCTGGCGACCCCGCGGGGCGAGGTGCGGTTCGACGGGGTGGCGTTCCGCTACGGCGGTCGCGAGAGCACCCTGGTGCTGGACGGCATCGACCTCGAGGCCCCGCCGGGCACGGTGCTGGCGCTGGTGGGTCCCAGCGGCGCGGGCAAGAGCACCCTGGTGTCGCTGGTGCCGCGCTTCTACGACCCCAGCGAGGGCCGCATCCTCCTCGACGGCGTCGACCTGCGCGACCTGCCGCTCGCCGAGCTCCGCGGCCACATCGGCATCGTGCCGCAGGAGACGCAGCTGTTCTCCGGCACCGTGGCCGACAACATCCGCTACGGCCGCCCCGGCGCCGACGACGACGCCGTGGTGCGTGCGGCGCGCGCCGCCCACGCCGACGACTTCATCCGTGCGTTCCCCGACGGCTACGCCACGCTCGTCGGCGAACGCGGCGTCAAGCTCTCCGGCGGTCAGCGCCAGCGCGTCGCCATCGCGAGGGCGCTGCTCAAGGACCCGCGCATCCTGATCCTCGACGAGGCCACCAGCTCGCTCGACAGCGAGTCGGAGGCGCTGGTCCAGGAGGCGCTGCAACGGCTCATGGTCGGGCGCACCACCTTCGTCATCGCGCACCGCCTGAGCACCGTGCTCGGGGCGGACCGGCTGCTCGTGCTCGACGGAGGCCGGATCGTCCAGCGTGGCACGCACCGGGCGCTGCTGGAGCAGGGCGGGCTCTACCGCGAGCTGTTCGAGCGTCAGTTCCGCGGAGCCGTTGCCTCCGCGGACGCCGCGACCTCGCCGCCGGCGTGACCGGCGCCGTTCGGGTGCCGGGGTGGTGGGCCGGGTAGGGCCGGAACGCCTCGGGGACGGGCCGATACCTTAGACTTTAAGGACATGCCGCTCGAGGTCCACTCCCCCTTCGAACCGCGAGGCGATCAGCCGCACGCCATCGACGGCCTGGTCGAGGGCCTGGGGGACGGTCTGCGCTTCCAGACGCTGCTCGGCGCCACCGGCACCGGCAAGACCTTCACCATGGCGAAGATCATCGAGCGCACGCAGCGGCCGGCGCTGGTGCTGGCCCCCAACAAGATCCTCACCGCGCAGCTCGCCGCGGAGTTCCGCGACTTCTTCCCCACCGCGGCGGTCGAGTTCTTCATCAGCTACTACGACTACTATCAGCCCGAGGCCTACGTCCCGGCGCGCGACCTGTTCATCGAGAAGGACGCCAACATCAACATGGAGCTCGAGAGGCTGCGCCACTCCACCACGCGCAGTCTGCTCACCCGCGACGACGTCATCGTGGTGGCGTCGGTGTCGGCCATCTACGGCCTGGGCTCCCCCGAGGAGTACCAGCGCCTTCACCTGATCCTGGAAGTCGGTCGCGCGGTGGGCCGCGACGCCATCCTGGAGACGCTGGTCACGCAGCAGTACGAGCGCAACGACATCGAGCTGGCGCCGGGCCGCTTCCGCGCCCGCGGCGATGTCATCGAGGTGTGGGCGGCCTACGAGGAGCGGCCGCTGCGCATCGAGCTGTGGGGCGACGAGGTCGACCGTCTCAGCATGCTCGAGCCCGTCACCGGCAACGAGGTCGAGGAGCTCGAGAGCACCATGATCTTCCCGGCCAAGCACTACGTCACCCCCTTCGAGAAGCTGCAGCCGGCCATCGAGCACATCACCGCCGACCTGCAGGAACGGCTGGCGCTGCTCGAGCGCGCCGGCAAGCTGGTCGAGGCGCAGAGGCTGCGCGAGCGCACCCTCTACGACGTCGAGATGCTCAGGACGCTGGGCTACTGCAGCGGCATCGAGAACTACTCGCGCTACCTCGACGGCCGCTCCCCCGGCGAACCCCCGAACACCCTGCTCGACTACTTCCCCGACGAGTTCATCACCTTCATGGACGAGTCGCACGTGATGGTGCCGCAGATCCGCGGCATGTTCAACGGCGACCAGGCCCGCAAGCGCACGCTGGTGGACTACGGCTTCCGCTTGCCGGCGGCCCTCGACAACCGCCCGTTGCGCGAGGAGGAGTTCTTCGAGCGCGTCGGTCAGGTGGTGTTCGTGTCGGCCACCCCTGCCGAGCAGGAAGCGCGCATGAGCGACAAGACGGTGGAGCAGGTCATCCGGCCCACCGGGTTGGTCGATCCCGCCATCACCGTCAAGCCCAGCCGCGGTCAGATCGACGACCTGCTGTTCGCGGTGCGCGAGCGCGCCAAGCGGGGCGAGCGCGTGCTGGTGACCACCCTGACCAAGCGCATGGCCGAGGACCTGACCGAGTACCTGGCCGAACAGGGCGTACGCGTGCGCTACATGCACTCCGACATCGACGCCGTCGAGCGCCAGGTCATCATCCGCGACCTGCGCCTCGGGCACTTCGACGTCCTGGTGGGGATCAACCTGCTGCGCGAGGGCCTCGACCTGCCCGAGGTGAGCCTGGTGGCGATCCTCGACGCCGACAAGACCGGGTTCCTGCGCAGCGAGCGCTCGCTGATCCAGACGATCGGCCGCGCCGCCCGCAACGTCAACGGCGAGGTGTTCCTCTACGCGGACGAGGTGAGCGACGCCATGCGAGCGGCCATCGACGAGACGCAGCGGCGGCGCGACAAGCAGCTGGCGTTCAACCGCGAGCACGGCATCACCCCCGAGACGATCCGCAAGCGCATCCACGAGGTCATCCGCGGCGAGGAGGAGGAGCCCGAGAAGGCGCCCGCCCTCGATCCCTGGGAGCGCGAGCTGATGTTCGACGACCTCAAGCAGGAGCTCGCCGAGCTCGAGAACGCCATGTGGGCCGCTTCGGAGGACCTCGACTTCGAACGTGCGGCCCAGATCCGCGATCGCATCCGCGAGATCGAGGCCCGCCTGGAGGGACGCCAGGTGCAGGTCCCCAGCATCCCCGGACGCGCCGCCCGCGCCTGAGGCCGGCTACGTTACCGAAGAGGACTCCCGTCAGGGAACGGCTATGGTACCCTTGACCCACTGTGACATTCCAGGTCGGTGACAACGTGGTCTACCCCTCGCAAGGGGCGGGCGTCGTCGAGGAGACGACGACGCGGGAGGTACTCGGCGAAACCCAGGAGTACCTGAAGATCGTGTTCGTTCGCGGCGACATGGAGGTTCTGGTCCCCATGCGCAAGGGGCAGGAGGTCGGCCTCCGCCACACCGTCGGGTCCGACGAGATCCAGCAGGTGTTCGATGCCCTCGCCAAGGCGGACCTCTCGCTTCCGACCCAGTGGCCGCCGCGCTACCGGGCCGAGCAGGACATCCTGTCGGCCGGCAGCGCCTACGATCTGGCGCGCCTCATCGGGGTGCTGGCCAAGCGCGATATCGAGAAGGGGCTCGCGGCGACCGAGCGCGAGGTACTGGAGAACGCCAAGAGCATGCTCGCCAGCGAACTGGCCGTGGTGCAGAAGCTCAGCCTGGCCGATGCCGCACAGCAGCTCGAGAGCGTCATCGACGACCGCATCGCGTGACCGTGCTGCGCCCGTGAGCGAGCGCGCCGACAGCGCTCCCGCCTCGCCCCCCGTCTCCCCTTCACGCGTCCGCGAGCTGCTGCGGCGCCACGGCCTGACCCCCGACAAGGGGTTCGGGCAGAACTTCCTGATCGACGCCGCCGTGTTGCGGTCGATCGTGGAGGCCGCCGACGTACGGGCTGGCGATACCGTCCTCGAGGTCGGGCCCGGACTCGGCGTCCTCACCGTCGAGCTGGCGCGCCGGGCGGAGCGGGTGGTGAGCGTCGAGCTCGATGCGCGGCTGCTGCCGGCGCTGGCCGAGACGCTGGTCGCAACGACCAACGTCGAGGTGGTCCAGGGCGACGCCACCGACTTCGATCTCGACCTCCTGCCTCCCCGCTCGTTGCTGGTGGCCAACCTGCCCTACAACGCGGCCACCGCGGTGGTGAGCCGGGCCCTCACCTCCTGCCGCTTCGCTCGCCTGGTGTTCCTGGTGCAGCGGGAGGTGGCGCAGCGCATGTGCGCCCGCCCTTCGACGCCGGAGTACGGCGCGCTGACCCTGCTGGTGGCCCACTTCGGACGTGCGCGGATCGTGCGCAGCGTGCCTCCCGGGGTGTTCCTGCCGCCCCCCAAGGTCACGTCGGCGGTGGTGCGCATCGACGTGCGCCCCGATGCCACGCCGGATCCGGAGCTGTTCGACCTGATCCGTCACGGCTTCGCCCATCGCCGCAAGACGTTGCTCAAGAACCTGATCCTGGCCGGGTACCCGCGCGAGGGGGCTCGGCTCGCCCTCGTCGGCCTCGGGCTCGATCCTCGCGTCCGCGCCGAAGAGCTCGATCTGGACGCCTTCCTGGCCCTCCGCCGGGCCCTCCGGGGCGGCGACGCCCCGCGCTGAATCGATTCGGTATACTGCCCCAAGCGACAATGCGACGTAGGTCAGCCGCGGTCGGATCTGGAGAACCATGGGACGATTCGTTGTGGTCGGCGACGCGACCGTCGACCAGATGTACTTCGTGAACGATTTCCCGGAGCCTGGGAGCGAGGTCAACGCCCTCCGGGCCGTGATGGAACCGGGCGGTGCCGGCGGTACCGTCGCCACCGTGCTGGGCCGTCTCGGCAACGAGGTGCGGATCGCCACCCGGGTGGGTACCGGTCCCTTCTCCGAGCTGGCCCTCAAGCACGTGCGCGACGCCGGCGTCGACGTCGGCCTGGTGCAGGTCGACGAGCACCTGCAGACCAGCAGCGTCACCCTCATCATCACGCCAGATGCGCAACGCACCATGATCAGCGCCGCCGGCGCCAGCCGGCACCTCGACTCCGCCGAGCTCAAGAAGAGCGCCATCGTCTCCAGCGACGCCCTGGTGATGAGCGCCTACAGCCTGGTCGGAGGACGTCAGCGCGAGTACGCCGTCAAGGCGCTGGAGCTGGCGCGCGAGGCGGGCGTGACCACCTTCGTCGACCTCGGCAGCGGGGCCGTCAACGCCCTGCGCGACCGCCTCATCACCCTCGTGCGCGACGTCGATTACCTGTTGATGAACGAGCACGAGCTCTACACCCTCACCGGTGAGGCGTCGATCTCCGACGCCGTGTCCGGGCTCAACCAGCACGGGATCGAGCGC
This sequence comes from Deinococci bacterium, assembly GCA_030149325.1. Lineage (GTDB taxonomy): Bacteria > Deinococcota > Deinococci > Deinococcales > Trueperaceae > JASBRS01. The sequence continues at coordinate 16,231 of JASBRS010000053.1, read as the reverse complement.
CTCATCGTGAAGGTCGGAGCGATGGGCAGCATCGTCATCACGCCCGAGCTCACCGAGCTGGTGGAGGCCTACGACATCGACGGCGTCATCGACTCCACCGGGGCCGGCGACTACTACACCGCCGCCTTCGCCCACGCCATCCTGAACGGATACGACCTCCTCGAGGCCGCCTGGTTCGGGAACGTCGCGGGCGCCTTGAACACCACCAAGGTGGGGGCGCAGAGCGTCCTCCTCGACGCCGACACGTTGGAGCACCACGCCGCGGCGTTCGCCGGTGCGCACGGCTAGGCACCTCCGCGGCGCGGCCGGGCTGCTGGCCTGGCTGGTCTCGATGGCGTTGGCCGGCGCCACCTTCGCGGCCGGCGCGGCGGGCACCCGCTCGGCGGGAGGAGCCGACTACGCCCAGCGCTTCGACGTCGCCTGGCAGTTGGTGGACCAGCGCTACTGGGACGTCGGGGGCTTGAAGGTCGACTGGCAGGCGATGCGGCGCGAGTACCGCCCCCAGGCGGTGGCCGCCGCCGACGACGACGCCTTCTACGCCGTGCTCGAGAAGATGTACGCCCGCATCGGCGACGATCACTCGCGCTTCGTCCCGCCCGCCAGGGTCGCGGAGATCCATCGCGAGTACGGCGACCTCCCCTGCCTCGGCGTGTTCGGGATGGCGCAGGTCGAGGGAGCCATCGGCCACGTCAGCTACCGCATGCTCGCCGACGCCGTGGGCTACGTGCGCCTGCCGGATCTCGCGTCGGACGGCGTCGCCCAGGCCGTCCGTTCCGCCGTCACGGCGCTCCAGGCGGGCGGCGCCCGCAGCCTGGTCCTCGATCTGCGCGGCAACCCGGGCGGGCGCCTGGTGTCGATGATGCAGGTCGCCGGCATCTTCACGCGCGGCTTCCTGTGGCGCGTGGTCACGCGTTGGGCGCTGCCGCTCCCCTACCCGGCGATCGGCCCGGTGGCCACGGAGCTGCCGCTGGCGGTGCTCGTCGACGGCGACGTCAACAGCGCCGCCGAGGGCCTGGCAGGAGCCCTGCAGCGCAACGGTCGCGCCGTGGTGGTGGGAGCGCGCACCGCCGGCAACGTCGAGGCGGTGCTGCCATTCTGCCTGCCCGACGGCTCCCAGGCGTGGATCGCCACCGGCGTGCTGGCCCCGCTCGGCGCCCCCACCTGGGAGGGCCGTGGCGTGGTCCCCGACGTCCCGAGCGGCCCCGCCGACGCCCTCGACGCCGCCGTGAAGGCGCTGACGGAGGGGAAACCGTGAGCCGGCAAGCCGGCGTCGATGCCCCCGAGCGGCTCGCGGAGCACGTCTGGCGCGTGGCGCTGCCGTGCCGTACCCTGCCCCCCTTCGATCACGTCAACACCTACCTGATCGTCTCCGACGGCGTTGCGGCCGTGGTCGACCCCGGCTCGTCCGATCCCGCGTCCCTCGACCTGCTCGGCGAACGGCTCGACGCGCTCGAGGTCCGACTCGTCAAGGCCGTGCTGCTGACCCACACCCACCCCGATCACGTCGCCGGCCTCGCCGGCGTGCTGGCCGCCTACGACCGGCCCTCGCTCTACGTCCACGCCGCGGAGGCCGGACGCCTGCAGGACGTGCCGGCGCCCATCCTCCTCGACGACGACCGCGTCCTCACGGTCGGCGGGGCCCTGGTGCGCGCGCTCCACACGCCCGGGCACAGCCCCGGCCACCTGAGCTTCCTGGTGGACGCCGGACGCGACGGCGGCAACGACGGCGGCGGCACCGCCCTCGTCGGCGACCTGATCGCCGGCAAGGGCTCGACCTGGGTCGGCTACCCCGAGGGGGACGTGGCCGCCTACCTCGCCAGCCTGACGCGCCTGCGCTCGCTGCGTCCGGAGCGCCTCGGCCCCGGGCACGGCGCGCCGGTCGCGGCCGCCGACGCCAAGTTGGCCCAGGCCGCCGAGCACCGGCTCGAGCGCGAACGCGCGGTGCTGGCCGCACTGGCCGACGGCGTCGAGCGCCTCGACGCCCTCCGCGGCCGCATCTACCCCGAGCTGCCGGAGGCCTCCCACGAGCTGGCGGAACGCAGCCTGCTGGCCCACCTGCTCAAGCTGATGCACGAGATGAAGGTCGTCCACCTCGGCGAGGATCCCAGCGGCCCCTACGCGCTGCGCCGCTGACGCCGGTCGGTCCGGGCGTCAGCCGGCCAGGCCGAGCAGGATCTCGCGCAGGGCAGCGGCGTCGGCAGCCAACGGCCGGACCTCGACCTCGGCGTCGACGAGGGCGTCCAGCGTGGCGCTCCGCGGCGGCTCGTGGCCCGTGGCCCGCCGTACCGCATCGGGGAACTTGGCCGGATGGGCGGTGGCGATCAGCAGGGCGGGGCGGCCATCGCCGGTCTGCCGGCGGTAGCGCTCGACGGCCTCGAGGCCCACCGCGGTGTGCGGGCAGGGCAGGTAGCCGTCGTCGGCCTCGCTGCTCCGCATGCGCGCCAACGTGGTCGCGTCGTCGACGCTCGTCCCCCACACGCGCTCGGGCAGCTCGTCGCCGAGCAGCGCGACGAGGCGCTCGAAGTTCGAGGGCGCCCCCACGTCCATGGCGTTGGAGAGGGTGGCGATCGTGGGCCGGAAGGCGTAGGCGGCCACCCTGGAACCGAGGAACTCGGGGAAGAAGTCGTTGGCGTTGTGCGCGGCCAGGAAGCGACCCACCCCCCAGCCCATGCGCTCGGCCAGCACCCCCGCCGTGAGGTTGCCGAGGTTGCCGCTGGGGACGCACACCACCACGTCGTCACCGACGCCATGATCGTGCGCCAGGCGGGCGGCGCCCCACAGGTAGTAGACGGCCTGCGGCAGCAGGCGCCCGACGTTGATGGAGTTGGCGCTCGACAGCTCGAGCCCCTCGAGCTCGGGATCGGCGAACGCCCCCTTGACCAGCCGCTGGCAGTCGTCGAACGAGCCCTCCACCCGGAAGGCGTGGACGCCGGGCCGGACTCGGATGAGCTGCCGTTCCTGGACCTCGCTCACCATGCCGCGCGGGTACAGCAGCACCACCCGCACCCCCTCGAGGCCCTGGAAGGCGTCGGCGACGGCGCTGCCGGTGTCGCCCGAGGTGGCCACCAGGACGGTGACGGTGGCGCCGCGGCGGACCGCCGCCCCCGCCAGCAGGCGCGCCATGGTGCGCGCGCCCACGTCCTTGAAGGCCAGCGTAGGTCCGTGGAACAGCTCCAGCACGTAGCGGTCGTCGGACAGCGGCACCAACGGCATCGGGAAGTCGAGGGCGGAGCGCAGCAGCGGCTCGACCTGAGCGCGCCCCGACCCCAGCAGCGGGGGCAGCACCCGCGCCGCGAGGTCGGCGGGCGATGCGGCCTCGCGCCACCCTTCCGGGAGGGGGGGCAGCGGCCGTGGCAGGTAGAGCCCGCCGTCCGGCGCCAGCCCCCGCAGCAGCGCCTCGTCGAACCGCACGCCGGGGTCGCCTTCGGGCGCACGCGTGCTGTGGTAGCGCACGGCGTCGGAGCGCTGCGGCGACGGAGCGGTTGGCTGGGTCATGGCGGGGATCGTACCATGCCCTCCGGGGAGGTCCGAGACGCGTCTGGAACGCACCTCGTGCAGGATCGGCAGCGACCCGGAGGGACGTCGGGAGCCGCGGACGGTATACTCCTGCTTCGGTCGCCCGTCGGACGCAGCCGCGGCGTCGGGCCGCCCCACGGGAGCGAACATGCTGGGCATCGGAATCGTCGGACTGCCGAACGTCGGCAAGAGCACCCTCTTCAACGCCATCACGCGCGCCGGCGTCGAGGCCGCCAACTACCCCTTCGCCACCATCGACAAGAACGTCGGCGTGGTGCCGGTGCCCGACGCGCGCCTCGAGGCGCTGCAGGCGCTCTACGTCAAGGGCGAGCGGGTCCCCCCCATCGTGCCCACCAGCGTGGAGTTCGTGGACATCGCGGGGCTGGTGAAGGGGGCGAGCCGCGGCGAGGGCCTGGGGAACCAGTTCCTGGCGAACATCCGCGAGGTGGCCGCCATCGCCCACGTGGTGCGCTGCTTCGACGACCCCAACGTGGTGCACGTCGCCGGCGCGGTCTCCCCGAGCGACGATATCGAGACCATCCACACCGAGTTGGCGCTGGCCGACATCGCCACCCTCGAGAAGCGCAGCGAGAAGCTGCGCCGCAGCGCCAAGGGCGACCCCGCCGATGCCGCCGCCCTGGCGGCCGCCGGGACGGTGCTGGCCGAGCTCGAGCGGGGCGTCCCCGCCCGCGCCTGCCCGGCCACGGCGGAGCTTCCCGCCGACGTCAACCTGCTCACCGCCAAGCCGGTCATCTACGTCTGCAACGTCTCGGAGGACGCCCTCCCGGACGGCAACGCCTACGTCGACGAGGTCCGTGCCCGGGCGGCGTCGGAGGGCGCGGACGTGGTGGTGATCTCGGCCCGCATCGAAGAGGAGCTCACCGAGCTGGGGGCCGAGGAGGCCAGCGCCTTCCTGGCCGACATGGGGCTCGACCGCCCGGGCCTGGAGCGCCTCATCGAGGTCGGGTACCACACCCTCGGGCTGATCACCTTCCTCACGGCGGGCGAGAAGGAGGTCCGCGCCTGGACGGTCCGGCGCGGAGCGCGGGCGCCGGAGGCCGCCGGCGTGATCCACTCCGACTTCGAGCGCGGCTTCATCCGCGCCGAGGTGATCGCTTGGGACAAGCTGGTCGAGGCGGGCTCGCTGGCGGCCGCCCGCTCCCGCGGCTGGCTCCGCACCGAGGGCAAGGACTACGTCGTCGCCGACGGCGACGTCATGAACTTCCTGTTCAACGTCTGACGCCGGCCGCGCCTGCGAGCAACAGCTCGACGAGCTCGGCGAAGCCGTGCGGGCCGACGCCCGCCAGCCGCTCCACCCCCTCCGGCGCCACGGGGCCCCCGTCGACACGCGCCACCAGGTAGGCGCGGTCGGCCGCGCGCAACATCGCCAGGTCGTTCTCGCTGTCCCCCACCGCCAGCGACCGCAACCCGCTGCCGCCCGGCGCGCGCCTCAGCCGCGCCATGAGCCAGCGCAGGGCCGCGCCCTTGTCGGCGCCGACGCCGGTGACGGTGTGGAAGCGTCCGCCGCAGGCGAGGCGCAGGCCGCGCTCGGCCAGGGCCGGCTCGAGCACCGACCGGTCGGCGTCCGACAGGCCGACCAGCGTCTCGCTGAACTCGCGCGCCCGCGCCCGGTCGGCGGCCTCGAGATCGAGCCCCGTGATGGCGGCGAGCTCCGCCGTCGGCAGCTCGTGGAAGCCCCGGAAGCTCACGCCGAGGCGCCCCCGCTGACGCCCGAGCTCTGCGCGCACCTGCACCGCCTCGACGCCCAGCAGCCCCAGCCCGTAGCCGGACCGGCGCGGCAGGTCGGGGGGCGACCCCGGCACCAGCACGGCCGAGCCGTTCTCGACGATGAACGGTCCGTCGGCACCCAACACGCGCCGCAACGCCTCCTGCTCGAGCCGCGTCTTCGACGAGCACCACACCACCGCGACCCCGGCCGCGGCGAGCCGCGCCAGGGCGGGAGCGGCCGGGCCGGGGAGGCCGTCGTCTCCCAGCAGGGTGCCGTCCAGATCGGTGAAGAGGACCAGATCGGCGATGTCCGGCGGCGCCGTCACCGCAGCAGGGCGGCGGTGAAGGGCTCGCCGGCCACCCCCTCGGCGAACGCCTCGAGGTCCACGCGCTCCAGCGGCGGGTAGAGGGTGGGCGCCGGGGGGAGCTCGTCCTTGCGCAGCAGCCGGCGGCGCCGCAGCTCCGCCACGATCTCCGCGCGGAGCTCCGGTGGGCAGATGGGCGAGCTGTACAGCACGCCCAACGACGCCGCCATCATCGAGCCGATGTGCCGGTCGCCCTTGCTTATGTCGTGCATGTGGGGGTTCCGGGACTCGATCTGGAACACCTCGACGTACTGGTCGAGGACGTCGGGGCTGGGGTTCTCCAGGATGCTGCCGAAGCGTTCCAGCAGGTCGACGAAGTGTCGGGTCTCGACGGCGTACCCCGAGGCGTGGGAGAGCTTCAACGCCAGCTCCATGGTCATGGCGTGCTCGCCGGCGTTGCCGGTGCGGATGACCTCGGTCTCGAAGCCGGTGTAGTAGCCGATCAGGGCGTTGAGGAAGCGGTTGGTCACCACCGTGGCGCGCCCGAACTTGGCGAAGAACAGCGCCTCGCGCACGATCTTGGGCTTGCTGTGCCAGTGGATGCGCACCATGGCGTAGTCGGAGTGCCGCGCCAGGAGCCCCGCCGCGTACTCTCGGACGTACTCGAGCACGGCTCCGGGGAAGTAGTTGTCGGAGTCGATGAAGCCGATGTAGCGCTTGCCCGCCAGCGCCGCGAGCAGCGTCGCCACCAGCATCCCCTCGGCCTTGCCGTGCCGCACCCGTCCGCTCTCGTCGAGCAACGCCTCGTAGCCCGCCTCCACCAAGGCGTCGGCCAGCACGGCGTCGCGTTGGTGCACGACCACCACCTGCTTGCCGGTTAAGCGCCGGTACTTCAGGACGGCGTTCAGCTCCAGGGTGAAGCGGTCGATCGGCTCGCGGTCGCTGTTCGACACCACGATCACCAGACAGGCGTGAGGGATGCCGGCCAGCACGCCTTCGAGCAGCTTGATGCGCTCGCCGCGCACCGGCACCACCACCGCCATGGCGCTGCACACCGCCTCGATGGCCTCGTAGGCGACCGGCTGGATGATGCGATCGAGGGCCTCGGCTTCGCCGCGCACCAACCCGGCATCGAGCTCGTAGACCTGCTGCACCCCGTAGAACAGCGTGGCTCCGAGCCGCTCCGCCTCCCTGGGTACCTCGATCCGCATGGCCACCTCCGACCGCGGGAGCGTCGATGTGGATCCCCATTGTAGCGCCCGGTGCGGCCGCCGCCGTCCGTAACCTGCGTCCAGGGAGCCCTCATGGGACGGCAGTACCCTGGAATCGTGGGTGGTTCTCACAGACGGGAGCGCATCCGCGAGGGTCACGGGAAGGGAGCCGGGCATCATGAACGAGCCCTTCGATGTCGACGTCATCGACGTCCGCGGCTACCGTGCGGGTGAGGTCGTCCTCTTCCCCGGCGCACCCGAACGCCTCTACCGTGTCCGCAGCGGGCTGGTCCGCGTGCACATCGTCGACGACGAGGGCAACGGGCTGACGCTGCGCTACGTCAAGCCGGGCGGCTACTTCGGCGAGGAGGCCCTCACCGGCGAACCCCGACGCTACTTCGCGGAGGCCGTCACCGAGACCGAGGTGACTGTGCTCGACGCTTCCGCCCTCGGCCGTGCCGAGCGCAACGACCTGCTCGCCCAGCTCGTCCACGTGGTGGAGGGGCTGTACCGCGCCCTCAATCGGTTGGCGGGCAAGCGCCTGCGCGCCCGCGTCGCCGCCGAGCTGCTCGAGCTCGGCAGCAGCGATCTAGCGACCGTCGACGACGACGGTATCAGCGTGGTGCACATCACCCACGACGACCTGGCGGCCGCCGTGGGATCGGTCCGCGAGACCGTCACCAAGGTGGTCGGCGAGCTGGTGCGGCTTGGCGCCATCGACGCCGGCTACGGCAAGATCCGTCTGCTCCGCGATGCCGTGCTGCGCGAGATCGCCGGCGAGTGACGGCGGAAGCCTGCGCGGCTCCCGCCGTCCTGCGCGCCGCTAGAACACCGGGCCCACGCGGAACCCGAACACGCCCGTGGGATGCCGTTCGCTGAAGGCGTAGTCGAGGCGGACCGCCGGCAACACCACGCTCCCGAAGCCGAGGTTGATCTGCACGCCGACGCCGGCGCCCGCGAAGACCGGCGACTGGTAGTCGGGGTAGTCCGGCACGCTCGAGGCCCAGCCGACGTCGACGAAGGCGATGCCGATCACCGTCTGGGTGGCGACGGTGTTGAAGTTGAAGTTGTAGCGGTACTCGAAGGAGCTGGTCACGTAGCTCTGCGACAGGTTGAAGTCACTCGCGGTGTAGCCCCGGATGAGGGTGCGGGTGAGGTTGGTGCGGCCGACCTGGAACTGCTTGGAGCTCGGGTAGTCCTGGCCGAGCTGCGTCCCGGCATCGATGCGGACCGCGAACACGTGGTTGGGGTCCTTGACCTCGGCGGGATCGAGCTCGGAGAGCTTGGCGTAGGTGCGGAAGCCGCCGGTGAGCTGCTGGTAGACGTAGGTCCGGCGCTGGCCGGTGCCGGGGTCCTTGTAGTCGCCGCCGATGCCGACGCCGAAGTTGCCGTAGGCATCGATGCCCGTCGTCGGGAAGTCGGGGTTGTCACGGTTGTCGAAGCCGACGCCGGCGCTGAAGAAGGTCGAGATGCCGCTGGTGGGCAGGTAGGGCAGCGCGTCGGCGCTGGGCAACGAGCAGGTCGAGCCGTTGGTCACCGTGCCGCTCTGCACGGTGCAGTCGACGGAGGGGGGCTCGAGCATGTAGTCGGCGTAGGCCACGCTGCCACTGAGGTTCATCGAGGTGTCGGGGTAGATGCGGCGCGACACGCTGACGCCCAGACCGCTGCTGCGCACGCTGTACTCGCCGATCTTGACGCGGTTGGCGGGGGTCGCGGCCAGCCCCGGGTAGGTGGTGGTGGTGGTGCCGTCGGAGGCGCTGAGGGGCTGGTTGTTCTGGACGGTGCTGAACAGCTGGACCGAGTACGAGGTCGGCACCTTCTCGAAGTCGCCGGTGGGGATGTAGAGCCAGGGGATGTCGTAGCGCAGGCTGCCGCCGACCATCACCCCGAGGTCGGTGCTCTTGCCGTTGACGTCGATGCTGATGTGGTGCGCGCGGCCCAGGAAGTTCTTCTCCTGGTAGCTCAGCGACGCCGAGAACCCGGTGTCGGTGGCGTACTGCGCCGACGGCTGGAAGCTGCCCGTGCTGGCGTGCTTGACGGTCACGACCACGGTCAGCTCGTCGGGCTTCGAGGCCTGTTGGAACGAGCGGCTCACGGGGGTGATCGCCCCGGTCCGGTAGACCTGCCTGAGGCCGTCGTCGATCGCCTTGACGTTGGCGACGCTCCCCACCGCGGGCAGGTAGCGGGTGATGACGAAGGGCTTGGTGGCGTCGGGCTTGCCCTCGTACTTGATGTCGTAGCCGGCGATCTTCATCTCGGTGATGCGCTGGATGTAGGTACCGCTGTCGTAGCTGAAGTCGGGCTTGTTGGCGACGATGTAGCCGGCGTCGGAGTAGGCCTTGGCGATCGCGCTGAAGTCCTCGCGAGCCACCGCCGAGGTGAAGGTATCGCCAACCTTGAGCGACAGCACCTTCTCCAGGTCCTTCGAGGAGAGCACGGTGTTGCCCTCGAACTTGATGGCCTTGATCACGCCGGCGGTGTCCGGCGCGCCCAGGCTGAACACCACGCGGACCCCGCCGCTGGGCGAGCGGAGCGTCTGCAACTGGATGTCGCTGCTGCGACCTCGCGCCAGCGACTTCACGTCGCTCAGCAGCTTGTCGTAGTTGAAGAGGTCGCCGGGCTTGAGATCGAGGCTGGACGGATCGACCCCCAACGCGGTCGTGTCGATGGAGTCGATGGTGAGCTCCTGCACCGAGACGGTCAGGGTGCCGTCCTTGAGCTCCGTCGTCAGCGGGTCGACGCCGCTGCCGCGGAAGCCCTTGTCGGCGTAGAGGGTGGCCACCTGCTGCACCGCCGTGCGGTAGTTCGAGAGGGAGAAGGTGCCGGCCTTGACGAGCGGCTCGAACGCCGGCTGGAGTTCGGCGTCGGTGAAGACGGTGTTGCCGTGGAAGGCGACCTTGTCGATCTTGGCCTTCTCGTCGATGGTGTAGGTGAGTCGGTCGGGGACCTGCTGGGACGACGACGCCAGGTCGGGCGCCGCCTCCACGGTCAGGTTGACATCGACGTCGAAGGGGAACCCGGCCTGGCGGTAGACCTGCTGGAGGGTCTGCTTCGACTGCTCGGCGCGACTGCTGTTGTAGACGCGGCCGACCTCGACCAGGTTGTTCGACTTGAGGGCATCGGCCAGCGTCTGGGAGTCGACGGCGCCGTTGCCCTGGAAGTCGATCGCCCCGATCAGGGGGTTCTCCTTGACCTTGATCACCAGCACCGGGCCGGCGGGGCTGGACTGCAGGCTCACCGACACCTCCTGGAAGGTTCCCAGGCTGTACACGCGGTTGCGTTCGGCCTCGAGGTCGATGCTGTCCACCGGCGTCCCCTTGCGGGACGTGATGATGGTCTTCACGATATCGGCGTAGTTGGTGGTCCCCTCGACGCGGACGTCGGCCAACCGCCCGGTCAGGGCCGGTTGTTGTTGGGCGGAGGCGAGCATGCCCAGGACGACGACCAGGGCGACCACCAGGTGGCGGAATTTCGGCATGCGTGCAGTCTACCCGAGTTCGAGTGAGAGGACTAAGAGCGTCCTGCAACGTCCCGCCGCCGCCCATCCGAGCTCGTAGGGGGCTCGGCCCACGGGTAGAATCGGCGCTATGGACGCCCCTCACGCTGCCCCAGCAACCCTTCCCGATCCGGAGCGCGCCGCCGCCGCGGTACGCCACCTCGCCGGCGAGCCCCCCGAGGTCGCCATCGTCCTCGGATCGGGCCTCGGCCCGCTCGCCGACGAGATCGAGGCACCGGTCTCGGTGGGCTACGGCGAGGTCCCGGGCATGCCGGTGAGCAGCGCGCCCGGCCACGCCGGGCGCTTCGTGCTGGGCCGCCTGGCGGGCCGCCGGGTGGTCGCGATGCAGGGACGCGTCCACCTCTACGAGGGGTTCAGCTCCGGCCAGTGCGCCTTCGGCGTGCGCGTGATGCACGCCCTGGGAGCGCGCTCGCTGGTGGTCAGCAACGCCTGCGGCGGCCTGGCGCCGCACTTCCGCGCCGGCGAGCTGATGGCGCAGCTCGACCTCATCAACGCCACCGGCCAGAACCCGCTGACCGGTCCGAACGACGACGCCGTGGGGCCACGCTTCCCGGTGATGTTCGACTGCTACGATCCCGACTACCTCGAGACGGCGCGCGCGGTGGCTCGTGAGCAGGGGGTCATGCTGCGCGAAGGGGTGTACCTGGCGATCCAGGGCCCGAGCTACGCCACCCGCGCCGAGCTGCGCGCCTACCGCGCCTGGGGGGCCGACGCCATCGGCATGTCGACGGTGCACGAGGTGCTCGTCGCACGGTACCTGGGCATGCGCGTGCTGGGGCTGTCGACGGTGACCGACATGGCCCTGCCGGACCGCTCCGAGCACGCCACCGGCGACGAGGTGCTGGCCGTCGCCGCCCGCAGCGGCGCCGCCTTCCGCGGCCTCGTCAAGGGCGTCCTGCCCCGGCTCTGAGGCCGTGCTCCCCGCCGTCCTCGACCGCATCGCCGCCGCCTGCCGACGCGCTTCGCGCGACCCGGCCGAGGTTACCCTGGTCGCGGTGACCAAGGGGCACGACGTCGCCGCCGTCCGCCGGCACGTGCTGGCCTACGGTCACCGCGTGCTGGGCGAGAATCGCGTGCAGGAGTGGCGCGCCAAGGCCGCCGAGCTGGGCGAGGAGGCCGGCGTGGAGTGGCACCTGATCGGCCACCTCCAGCGCAACAAGGTCCGCATGCTGCGCGGTGTGGGGCTCATCCACTCGCTCGACTCCGAACGCCTCGCCGACGCGCTCGAGGCGGAGGGGGCCCGTCGGGACGAGACCTTCCGCGTGCTGGTGCAGGTGAACGTGGCCCGGGAGGAGGGCAAGTTCGGGGTCGCCCCGGAGGCGGCGGCCGAGCTGGCACGGCACGTGGCGTCGCTCGAGCACGTCGCCCTCGAGGGCCTCATGACCATGGCCCCCTACAGCCTCGACCCGGAGCGCAGCCGCCCGGTGTTCCGCGGGCTCCGGCACCTGGGTGATAGGCTTGGGGTGCCGCGGCTGTCGATGGGCATGAGCGGGGACTTCGAGGTCGCGGTCGAAGAAGGAGCCTCCTGGGTGCGCGTCGGTTCCGCCCTGTTCCGCTGAGACACCCAGCTCGGACGGGAGCAGCATGAGACTCAGTCCGCTCGACATCCAGCACATGGAGTTCCAGCGCACGGCCAGTGGCTACCACCGGCGCCAGGTACGGGAGTTCCTGGAGCGCGTGGCGTTGGAGCGTGAGGAGCTGCTGCGCGAGCTGCAGGCGTTGCGCGACGAGCTCGAGCTCCGCGACGAGCGCATCGCCGAGCTGCAGTCCGCCGAGGCCGAGCTGCAACGGGCCATCATCGCGGCCGAGCGCGTGGGCAACGAGATCAAGGAGAACGCCAAGAAGGAGGCCCAGCTCGTGCTCCAGGAGGCCGAGAACCTCAAGGCCGAGCGGTTGCAGGGTGCCGAGGCGCGCCTGCGGTCGGCGCACGCCGAGATGGAGCGGGTCGAGCGGGAGTACGCGCTGTTCCGGGAGCAGTTCCGGGGGATGCTGGAGGCCTACGCGCGCTCGCTGGAGAGCCATCCGCGGCCCCGCGCCGCCGCCCCCGAGGCGCGAGGGCACAGCGACGACGACATCGGGCGGGAAGCGCTAGAGCCCACCTCCTGAGCCCGACGACGGCCGCGATCGGTCGGGCTCGGGCGCGTCGAGCAACGCCGCCTCCAGCGTGGTCCAGGCCAACGTCGCGCACTTGACGCGGGCGTGCAGCTTGGAGACTCCCTGGAGGGCAGCCAGGTCGCCGAGTTCCGACGACGGCGCCTCGCCGCGGATCATCGCCTTGAAGTCGCGGGCGAGCTCCAGCGCGGCGTCCACCGTGCGGCCCTTGAGGGCATCGGTCATCAACGAGGCCGAGGCCTGGCTGATGGCGCAGCCCTCCCCCTCGAAGCGGGCGTCGCCGATCCGCCCGTCCTCGACCCGCAGGTGCAGCGTCAGCTCGTCGCCGCACGACGGGTTCACGCCCTCCTGGCGGTGCGTGGCGTCGGCCAACGGACCGTGGTTGTGGGGGTGCCGGTAGTGCTCGAGCACCACGGCCTGGTAGAGGCTCTCGAGGAAGCTCACGTGCGCCTCACACCGCCGCCGCGAAGAAGTCCCGGGTCCGCGCCAGCACCTCCACGAAGCGATCGACCTCGGCCTCGGTGGTGTAGAGGTAGAAGCTGGCCCGAGCCGTGGCCCTGGCCCCGAGCACCGTGCCCAACGGCTGCGCGCAGTGGTGACCGGCACGGACGGCGATCCCCTCGGCGTCGAGCGCGCTCGCCACGTCGTGCGGGTGGATGCCGTCGACGTTGAAGGTGACGATGCCGCCGCGATCTTCGCCGCGCGGCCCGTACAGCGTGATCCCCTCCAGCTCGTCGAGGCGCTCCAGCGCGTAGCGCGCGAGGGCGGCGTCGTGCGCGGCCACGGCGTCCATGCCGACGTCGGTCAGGTAGTCGATGGCGGCCGCCAGCCCGACGGCCTCGGCGATGGCTGGGGTCCCCGCCTCGAAGCGTTGCGGGATGCCGGCGTAGCTGCTGTCGTCGAGGGTGACGCGGCGGATCATCTCGCCCCCACCCAGGAAGGGCGGCATCGCCTCGAGCAGCGAGCGGCGCGCCCACAGCGCCCCGATGCCCGTCGGTCCCAGCATCTTGTGCCCGGAGAGGGCGTAGAAGTCGCAATCCAGCGCCTGCACGTCGACGCTCAGGTGGGGCGCGCCCTGCGCGCCATCGACGATCAGGACGGCACCGACGGCGTGCGCCAGGTCGGCGATCTCGCGGACCCTGTTGATGCTCCCCAGCACGTTGCTCATGTGGAAGGTGGCGACCGCGCGGGTGCGCTCGGTGATGGCCTCGCGGAGCGCCTCGAGGTCGATGCGGTGCTCGCTCGTCAGGCCGACCGCCTTGAGCACGATGCCGCGCCCGCGCTTGAAGAGGTGCCACGGCACCAGGTTGGCGTGGTGCTCGGCCACCGTGACGACGACCTCGTCGCCCTCGTTCAGGTTGGCGCCGCCCCAGCTCGCCACCACCAGGTTGAGCGCCTCGGTGGTGTTGCGGGTGAACACCACCGACGCCGGATCGGGTGCGCCGAGGAAGCGCGCGACGGTCGCCCGGGCCGACTCGTAGAGCGATGTCGCCTCGGTCGACAGGGTGTGCGCGCCGCGATGCACGTTGGCGTGGTGGTGGTAGTAGTAGTCGGCCATGGCGTCGACCACCTGGCGGGGCTTGTGGGAGGACGCCGCGCTGTCGAGGTAGACCAGCGGCTTGCCGTTCACGGTGCGCTGGAGGATGGGGAAGTCGCGCCGCAGCGCGGCGACGTCCAGCTCGCTCATCACGCGCCAGTGTAGCACCGCACCTCGAGGCGGCCGGCAGCCGGGACGCGGCCGCGCCGGCCCTCAGCGCGACCGCTAGGACGGCGCGGTGGCATCGTCCCAGGGGACGACCGCGAACTGGAAGCGGTAGGGCCGGCGCACGACGGTGCCGTCGCCGCCGCGGTCCCGGAGGCGATCGAGCAGGTCCTGGCACGACGCCAGCAGCTCGAGCGCCTCGCGGTGGCTGAGCTCGAGGACGGCGCCGACGTGGTCGGCGACGGCTCGCTGTTCGGGCCAGGTCCGCACCGTCTCCCGCCAGTCCTGCGGCGGGCCGTCGTCGTTGGCCGATGCGTAGACGGGGTCGCCGTCGGCCGTCCGGTACAGCCGTCGACCCTCCAGCCCGGATGCGCGGACAGCGCGCGCCAGGATCCGCACCATGCGCTCGTCGTCGTCGAGGATGTCCTTGCGGATGCGCTCCTCGATCTCGGCGTAGGGCGTGAGCTCGAAGGGGACGTAGAAGGCGTCGGCGACCGCGCGGTAGAGCTTGATGGCGCGGCCGGCCCTCGGTCGCTCCTCCACCGCCTTCACCAGACCCGCCGCCGCGAAGCGCCGCACCCGGTAGTGCATGGCGTCGAGGGGGCAGCCGACCTCGCGGGCCGCCTCCGACACCGAGCGCTTACGGCCGAGGAACGGGACCAGGAACGCGCGACTGCGCGGGTCGGAGATCAGGCGCGCCTGGTCGGTCGTGGTGACCTGCCAGGCGCGATCGGCACCTCTACTGGAATCCTGCGGTGTCATCTCCAGTAGGAGGCTAGCATGCTGGAGACATGGACACCACCGCTGCACCCCGACTCTTCGGCCGCGACTTCACCGCCTACTGGCTCGGCTTCGCGCTGGGAGCCGTGGGCGACGCCCTGACGTACGTGGCGCTGCCCTTCCTCGTCCTGCACCTCGGGGGCTCCGGCACGGCCCTGGCGACGGTCGTGCTGCTGGGGTCGGTCCCGCGGTTCGCCGGCCCGCTGCTCGGCGCCCTGGCGGATCGCATCCCGCTGCGGCTGCCCCTCGCGCTCGGGGCCGCGGTCCGAGCTGCCCTCGTGGGCACGCTGGCGGCGCTCGCCCTGAACGGCGCGCTGGCACTGTGGATGGTGTTCCTGGTCGCGCCCGTGAGCGCCCTCGTCACCATCTTCACCGTCGCCGCGGGCAACGTGGCGCTCCCGCGCATGGTCCCGGGCGAACGCCTCGGCCAGGCGAACGCGCTCATGCAGGGCGCCACCATGGGCGTTCCCATGGTCGGCCTCGGGGCCGGCGGGGCCCTGGTGGCCGGCATCGGCCCCGCCTCGACCCTGCTGCTGGCCGTACCGTGCCTGGTCGGCCTCTCGCTGGGGCTGGCGCTGGTGCGCTTCCCCCGCGGCGCCGGGCATGCCCGCCCGCCGTTCGTGCGCGACCTCGTCGCGGGCGTCCAGGTCCTCACCGGCCTCCCCGCGCTCCAGCTCCTGCTGATCGCGACGCTGGTCCTCAACGCCGCCCTCAACCTCCTCAACGTGCTCATGCCGCTGGTCATGGAACGCAGCGGCCACGGCGCGGCCGGATACGGAACCTTCGAGGCCCTGGTCTCCGGGGGCGCCCTGCTCGGCATCGCCGCGGTGACGGTGCTGGCGCGACGCGTCCCCGAGCGCGTCCTCGTCACCATCTCCCAAACGACGGTGGCCATCGGCTTCGCGGTGCTCGCCGTGGGCGCGCTGGTCCCCACCCTCGGAGGCGGCGCGGTGATCGGCATGGGTCTGGGGCTGGGCGAGGTCGCCGCCATCACCCTCCTCCAGCGTCAGGTCCCCGACGGCCACCGCGGCAAGGTGCTGGGCCTGGTGCTGCCGGCCAACGCCCTGGGGCTCTCGCTCGGCGCCCTGGTCGGCGGAGCGGTGGCGTCCTCACCCTCCTACGCGCTCGCGTTCCTGGGAGCGGGCACCCTGGTCGCCGCCCTGGCGCTGACGTGGTCGGTCCTGTCGAGGCGCGCGGAGCTCCACGTCGAGATGCCGGCCGAGGCCGCCTGAGCCCCCTACCGGACGCCGTCGGCCCCCGGTCCTGGCCGGGGGCCGCCCGTACACAGGGGCGTGGTCCTTCGCTCCCGGTCGCAGCAAAACCTGCGCCACCAGCGTACCCCGGCACTCGCCTTCGAGGC
>JASBRS010000032.1 GCA_030149325.1 Deinococci bacterium | reverse complement strand
CGGCCAGGCGCTGGCGCCGGAGCCCCCCGACGAGGGCACCGTCGCCCTCGGGCGGGACGGCGCCGGCCGCGACCGGCGCTGCCGGGCGCGCCTCGGCGACGACCCGCGGCAGCGCCGGCGGTGGCGCCTCGATCTCCGCGTAGGTGGCGTAACCCTTGGTCACCAGCGCGCGCACGGCGCTCTCCGGCACGTCGGCCCCGCGGGCCAGGGCCGCGGCGCTGTCGACCGACTCCAGCTCCACCAGCAGCGCCAGCGCCCGGCGCTGGTTCTCGCGGCGCGCTCCCGTCAGCCCGTCGTCGGCGGGCGCCGCCGGGACCAGCACGCGGCGCTGCGCCTTGACGCGCACGGCGCGCTCCTCGACCAGGCCCTGGGCGCGCAGGAAGTCGAGCCGCTCCGGCTCGAGCGACGCCGCATCGACCCACGGCCCTTCGGCCGCGAGCTCGGGCACGGGGGCGCCGGCCACGGCACGGACCTCGTGCCGCACCTCCTCCTGGAAGGCCCACGGCGCCAGCGTCGCGAGCACCATGCCGGCGGGAACGGCGGCGTGGCGGGCCATGTCGCGCAGGGCCCGCGCGGCCGGCTCCCGCACGAACGGTTCGCGGTCGAGCCAGTCGATCGCCTCCTTGAGCTCCAGGCCGCGGCCCGCGGCCACCGTGCGGGTCCCGACCAGCAGGCCCAGGCGCGCGCCCCCCTGCCAGGGCACCACCACACGGGCCCCCACCGGAACCATCGACCGACCCACCGGCGGCAGGTAGGTGAGCGGCTCCAACGGCAGTGGCAGCAGCACGTCGATGGCGGTGGGCACGCGTCAGTCTACCCGGGGTCGGCAGCCGCCCCGAGGGCGCCCGGGACCGTAGAATGGCGGTCATGTCCAGCGCTGCGGATGGCTACAAGCAGGCGGGGGTGGATCTGGCGTCGGCGGACGAGGCGCTGGCACGGGTGAAGGAGCTGGTCGCCGCGACCTACACCCCCGGGGTGCTGCGGGGGCTGGGCGCCTTCGGGGGCCTGTTCGAGTTGCCGGAGGGGTTGCGTCGACCGGTCCTGGTGGCCTCCACCGACGGGGTCGGCACCAAGACCGTGGTGGCGGCGCGCCAGCGCGCCTTCCGCGGCATCGGCCGCGATCTCGTCGACCATTGCGTGAACGACATCCTGGTGCAGGGCGCGCGCCCGCTCTTCTTCCTCGACTACGTCGCCAGCTCGCGCCTCGAGCCCGCCGTCACCGCCGAGGTGGTGGCCGGCGTGGCCGACGCCTGCCGCGCCAACGGCATGGCGTTGCTGGGGGGCGAGATGGCCGAGATGCCCGGCGTGTACGTGGCCGGGGAGCTCGACGTGGTCGGCACCATCGTGGGTGTGGTGGAACGCGCCGCGGTGGTCGACGGCTCGGCCGTGCGCGAGGGCGACGTGCTGCTGGGGCTGGCCTCGGGAGGACTGCAGACCAACGGCTTCAGCCTGGCGCGGCACGTCCTCGCCGACCACCTCGACGAGCCGTTCGAGGGCGGCAGCGTGGCCGACGCCCTGCTGGCGCCCCACCGCAGCTTCCTCCCGGCGGTGACGCCGCTCCTCGAGGCCGGTCTGGTGCACGGCATGGCCCATATCACGGGCGGCGGCCTGCCGGGCAACCTGCCGCGTTCGCTGCCGGAGGGCCTGGGCGCCGTCGTGGAGCGCGGCTCCTGGGAGGTGCCGGCGATCTTCCGGCTCATCGCGGAGCTCGGGGCGGTGGGCGAGGAGGAGATGGCGCGGGTGTTCAACCTCGGGATCGGCTTCGTGCTCATCGTGCCGCCCGCCGCCGTGGCGCGGGCCGAGGCGCTGTGCCCGGAGCCTCTGGCGCGCCTCGGGCGCATCGAGCGCGGCGCCGGCGTGCGCTTCGTGGCGACGCCCGACGAGGGTCGCGGCGCGGCGCGATGACCGCCTAGCGGCCGGCCAACCCCGGGATCAAGGCCGCCACCACGTCGATCCCGATCACCCCTGCGATCACCACGGCGGCGTGGAGGCTGGCGCGCGGGCTGCGGTGGAGCGTGAGCCGCGCCGCCCAGCCGAGCGTCGCGATCTGCAGCGCGGCCTGCAGCCGCGACGGCCCCGCCATCGACAGCACGGCGGCAGCGAGCAGCGCCCATGCCACGGCGAGCTCGGGGCGGCTCGGCGTCGCGCGCGCGTCCGGCTGCGGCCCAGCGGAGGCGCGGGTCGGGGTCGTGGTGGGGGGCGCGGACGGGCCCGGGCGCATCTCGGGGCCAAGCCTAGCCGGGTCCACCCAACGACTCTCTTACCGGGGCGGGGTGGGGCCGCGGTCCCCGGTGGCTCAGTCGCCGGGCTTGCTGAAGATGCCGAGGCTGTCCGACAACGCGGACCTCGGGGCCGCGGCCTCGGTCGCCTTGGGGTTGAGGGCCGGCAGCGTCACCGTGAACACCGTGCCCTCCCCCACCCGCGACTCGACCGCGACCTGACCGCCGTGCTGTTGGACGATCCAGCGCACGATGGCCAGGCCGAGGCCGGAACCGTTGCCGCGCCCGCTGCGTGCCCCGTCGACGCGGTAGAAGCGCTCGAAGACGTGCGGCAGGGCGTCGGGCGGGATGCCGGGACCGTCGTCGAGCACCTCCAGGCGCACGTCCTGGCGTTCCCGCGTCTGGTTGATGAAGACGTGCTTGGCGCCGGCGTTGAGGGCGTTGTGGATGAGGTTGAGGACCACCTGCTTGAGGCGCACCTCGTCCCCGAGCACCTCGGTCACCGGTCCGGGGGCGTTGACCTCGATGACGGCGTCGCCGGCCACGGGGGCGACCTCCATGTGGACGGCCTCGAGCACCTCGACGAGGTTCATCGGCTCGAGCTGGATCGAGAAGCCGGCGTCGGCGCGGGCGAGCTCGAGCAGATCGTTGACGAGCTTGGCCATGCGCTCGGCCTCGCGGCGGATGACGGTGAGCGAGTCCGACTGCTCGACCGACGGGTGCGTCCGCCGCAGCAGGTAGTTGGCGTGCCCCACGATGGCCGTCACCGGCGTACGCAGTTCGTGGCTGGCGTCGGCGGTGAAGCGCCGTTGGGTCTCGAACGACTCCTGGAGACGATCGAGCATGTGGTTGATGCTCACCGCCAGATCGCGGATCTCGTCGCGGCTGCGGGGCGTCGGCACGCGCAGCGAGAGCTCGCGCCCGGAGACGCGGGCCGCTGCCGCGGTGACGCGTTTGAGCGGCTTCAACGCCCGCCCCGAGAGCAGCCACACCCCCGCTCCGAACGCCAGGAAGGCCAGCAGCACCGTCAGCACCAGGTTGCGCGCGAGCTGGTCGAGGGTGTGCGCGACGGTGCTGGAGGGCACGCCCACGAAGGTGACGGCCTCCAGGGTGCGCGCCTGCGCCGCGAAGTAGATGGTGCCGAGCTCGCCCAGCACCGTCAGTTGCTCGCCGCTGGGCAGCGCCACCACCGCCGACACGTGGCCGTTGGCCAGCAGGTCCGACAGCGTGCTGTTCGACATCAGCGACACCAGCGAGTCCTCGGTGGGGTTCGGGCGCGGGTAGTCCGACGGGCGGTAGGGGAAGCCGTCCCGGATGCCCTGCGGGTTGTCGGGGACGTTGTTGGCGGATCCCAGAAGGATGATTTGATAATACGCGTCGCTGGGTAGCTTCTGCAGCCCCTCACGCACCGTCACGGCGCCGCTGGTCAGGTCGGCCAGCGCCTGCAGGGCACGATCCTCCAGCGCCGAGGTGAGCGAGCGCTCGGTGAGGATGTACACCGAGACCGCCACCGCGGAGAGGATGATCGCGATGAAGGCGCTGAAGAACAGCGTCAGTCGGAGGCGCAACGACATCCGGGGCTACTCCTCACGCAGCACGTACCCCACACCGCGGACGGTGTGGATCAGCCGCCGTTCCCCTTCCTTCTCGAGCTTGCGCCGCAGGTAGCCGACGTAGACGTCGACCACGTTGCTGCCGCCGGTGTACTCGGGCCACACCTTCTCCTCGATCTCGAAGCGATTGAACACCTTGCCGGGGTTGCGGGCGAAGAGCTCGAGCAGCTCGAACTCCTTGGCCGACAGCTCGATGCGGCGCCCGTCGCGGAACACCTCCCGGCCGTCGAGGTTCATGACCAGGTCGGCCACCCGCACCTCGCCCGTCACCGCGGGGTTGACCCGGCGAAGGTGCGCCCGCACGCGCGCCAGCAGCTCCTCGATGCTGAAGGGCTTGACCAGGTAGTCGTCGGCCCCGGAGTCGAGCCCCGTCACCTTGTCGTCGACCGAGTCCTTGGCCGTCAGGATGATGATCGGGGTGTTGCTGGTCTTGCGGATCCTGCGAGCCACCTCGAGCCCATCGAGCACCGGCAACATCAGGTCGAGCACGACCAGGTCCGGGTTGAGCTCGCGGAACTTGGAGAGGCCGGTGACGCCGTCGTAGGTGACGACGGTGTCGTAGCTCTCGGCCTGGAGCTCCAGGTCGATGAACTTGGCGATCTCCTTTTCGTCTTCGACGATCAGGATGAGAGGTCTGCGCTCCATGCTGCGCATTATGCCGTCCGTTCTCATGAGAGTCTTGATGACGGACGACCCGCGCCCCCGCCGGAGCGCCGCAGCGTCAGCCTGGAGGGGTGATCGGTACCGTCTCCTGCACGATGATCTCGCGCTCCAGGACGGAGCGCGCCCAGGCCCTGGCCCCGGGCAGGGAGTGATCGCGCCAGTTGCCGCAGCTCAGCTCGCTACAGCCGGGGACCTCCCCTTCATGGGCCGCCACGTCGTGGAGGGCCGCCTCGAAGCCGGCGCGGACGTCCTCCTCCGACGGGTCGCCCAGCACCGTCAGGTAGAAGCCGGTCCGGCACCCCATGGGACTGGCGTCGACGATGGTCGCCGCCAGGCGGTCGCGCAGGTAGTCGGCCAGCAGGTGCTCCATGGTGTGCAGTGCGGCGGTGGGGATCTCGGCACGGTTCGGCTGCACCAGCCGTAGATCGAACTTGGTGACGCGGTCGCCGTGCTCGCCGCGGTAACGGCCGGCACGCCGGACGTAGGGGGCGCGCACCTTGGTGTGGTCCAGGTCGAAGCTGTCGACGTGGTGGGAGGACTCCATGGCGGCAGTATACGGCGGGCCCCCCGCGCTCCCGCCGCCCGGTCCGATCGGGGGCGACGCCGGGGCGGCGCACCGCATCGTCCCTAGCCAGGACCGTCGGCGCCGGTTACACTGGGCCCCGGCCCGCTGGGAGGGCCCACATCGTCATGAGCACGAGATACGCCAGGGGACGCAACCAACCTGCCCGCCGCAGCGCCGGCCCGGCACCCGAAGACGAGCCGTACCGGATCACGCCGGCGAACGAGCGCGTCGCCATCTTCATCGACGGCAGCAACCTCTACAACGGCATGCGCGAGAACCTGCAGAACACCCGCGTCAACATGGCGGAGTTCATCGAGCAGCTCAGGCGCGAGCGCCCCCTGTTCCGCACCTACTACTACAACGCCACCCTCACCGACGACTACGACGAGGACCTGCGCGACGGCCAGCAACGCTTCTTCGAGTCGCTGCGGCGGATCCCCTACGTGACGGTGCGCCTGGGGCGCCTCCACCGACGGCAGGACGGCTCGCTGGTGGAGAAGGGGATCGACGTGGCGCTGGCCGTGGAGGCCCTGTCGCTGGCCTACCAGGACGCCTACGACTCGGCGCTGCTGGTCTCGGGCGACGGCGACTACGTCGAGCTGGTCGAGAGCATCAAGCGCACGGGCAAGCACGTCGAGTGCGCCATGTTCAAGAACCAGTCGGCCGGCATCCTGCTGGAGTACGTCGACATCTTCCAACCGCTCGACGACCTCGACTGGTCCCGCATCCTGTTCTGAGATCCCGGCCCGACCCACGGCCGTGCCGCTGCCGGCGCCTCAGCCGCGCAGGCGGTCGGCCACCGGCAGCAACCCCTGCGCGTCGTCGATGAAGAGCTGCAGATGGGGGAAGGGGATCTGGATGTCGGCGGCGTCCAGGGCCTCCTTGGCCGCTTCGATCAGCTCGGCCGAGACGACCGGTTCGCGCGCGATGGTGTCGGGCTCGATCCAGGCCAGCATCACCAGGTTCACCGACGACGAGCCGAGCTCCTCGACCAGCACCGAGGGCGCGTGCGCCGCGTCCTGCAGCACCTCGGGATGGCCGCGAAGGACGGGCAGCAGGGCCTGGCGGGCGGCCCGTGACGACTCCTTGTAGGCGATGCCCAGCGGCACCCGCAGGCGCAACGGTCCGCCGGCCGAGAGGTTGACGATCTCGGTCGAGGCCACCTTGGCGTTGGGGATGGAGGTGTGGATGTTGTCGCGCGTCACCAGCCGCGTCGTCCGCAGGCTGATGCGCTCGACGCGCCCGACCTTGCCCGCCAGCTCCACCCAGTCGCCGATGCGGAAGGGACGCTCGATCAACAACGTGATGCCGGAGATGAAGTTCGACAGCGTGTCCTGGGCCGCGAAGCCCACCGCGATGCCGACGACGCCCAGCGCGGTGACCACCCCCAGGACGTCGATCCCGAACTGGTCGAGCACGGTGATCACGGCCAGCGCCGAGACCACCACACCGACCACGTTGCGCAGCAACTGGACGAGCGAGCGGTCGAGCCCGGCGCGGTGCGTGGCGTTCTGCAGCAGGCGGTGGGCCACCAGCCAGGCGGCGTAGTAGATGAGCGCGAAGAGCGCCGCCATCGCCACCCGGCCGAGGACCGCGCTGTCCACCCCGAACTGCGCCAGCACCGCCAGCGCCGCGAGCAGCGTCACCGCGTAGGCCAGGGCACGCTTGAGCAGACGGATCAGATCGGCGGGGAGACGCAGACGACGCCCGCCGCCGTCGAGCAGGCGTACCAGCACCGCGTAGCCCCCACCGAAGAGCGCCAACAGCAACAGGGCCACGATCAGTCGGGTGGCCACCGTGGCCAGCGCCTCCCCGCTCGCCACCCCCTGCGGCCCGAACGGCCCCAGGGCACGCGCGAGGCTGTCCTGGAGCTGCTGCCACACGCGCGCAGCGAACCCGCCGGCGCCGCTCACCACGGCCGCCCGGCGGGAGCCTGCGGGACCTCGTCGGCCGCATCGCCCCGGGACGCCCCGGGACCGACCCCACGACGCACAACGCTCGCCATCGCTCCCCCTCCCAACGGGCCGGCACGACGCGGTGGCGGCCGCGCCCGTCCTCCCGAGTATACGGACGCCCGCGGGCACGCGCCGCCGGGGCCGCCGTGCTACCATGTGCCTCCGCGGTGTGGGCTGTCTGGTCGCGGCGGGTCCTCGCGGACCCGCTGAGGAAAGTCCGGGCACCACAGGGCAGGGTGCCAGCTAACGGCTGGGCGCGTAGGGCGACGGCACGTGCAACAGAGAGCAGACCGCTGCGCGCCCCTCACGACCCTTCCGGGGTCGGCCGAGGCGCGCAGTAAGGGTGAAACGGTGCGGTAAGAGCGCACCAGTGCCCCTGGCAACAGGGGCAGCTAGGTAAACCCCACCCGGTGCAAGGTCCGATAGGGAGAGAGAGCCTGCCCGGCTCGCCATGATCTCCGGGTTGACCGCTCGAGGCGCGCGGCGACGCGCGTCCCAGATAGATGGCCAGACGCCTGCCGACCCGCTCACGCGGCTCCGCAGGTGACAGAACCCGGCTTACAGGCCCACCCGCGCGGGGCGATCCTTCGGGATCGCCCCTTCCCTTTGGAATGCGTGTCCGACGTCATCGACGCCCCTCGACGGGAGTGGGGGCCGGTGGGAGGACCCCGCCACCGGTGGTACGGCGGGGGTGGTCCGGTGGGAGCGAGGCCGGCGGACGGGGGTCAGAAGTGAAAAATAGTGGGAGACTGTGGGGATATGTGGTAGAATCCACCATCCGTGGTCGGAGCGGCCCCGGCGGCCGAGACCCCACGCCATTAGGAGCGACCAGGACATGCCTTTCGGCGAATTCCAGTACGCAGTGGACGACAAGGGCAGGGTCATCGTGCCCCCGGCGTTCCGCGACTTCGTCGAGGACGGCATGGTCGTCACCCGCGGCATGGAGGGGTGCCTCTACGTGTTCCCGCTGGCGGCCTGGCAACGCATCGAGACCCGCCTCACCGAGCTCCCCCTGACCGATCCCGAGGCGCGCAACTTCGTGCGCTTCTTCTACTCGGGCGCGTCCAAGGCCAGGCTCGACTCCGCCGGCCGCATCACGCTTCCCGGCACCCTGCGAACCTTCGCCGAGATCGAGGGCAACGTGGTGGTAGCCGGAGCGCCCAACCGCCTCGAGGTGTGGAACGAGGCACGCTGGCTCACCAATCTCAATGCCGTGCAGGCCCAGCCGCCTGCGCCCGACCTGCTCCGGGAGCTGGTGGGGTGACGGCGGCCACCGAACGCGCGCACGAACCGGTGATGGTGGCCGCCTGCCTGCGCTACCTGCGCCCGCGCCCCGGTGCCTGGATCATCGACGGCACCTTCGGCGCCGGCGGCCACACCCGCGCCCTGCTCGACGCAGGCGCCGACGTCCTCGGCATCGATCAGGACCCCCAGGCCCTGAGCTACACCGGCACGCTCGACGACCGCACCAGCGCTCCGATCGCTTCCCGGGCCACGCCGCCCGCCGACGGCGGGGCTCCTCCTGTGCTCCGGGGGAGCTTCCGCTTCGCCGCGGGCAACTTCCGCGACATGGAGCGACTGGCCACCGGCGCCGGGCTCTCCTCCGTCGCCGGCGTGCTGCTCGACCTGGGGGTCTCTTCGATGCAGCTCGACGAAGGCGAGCGGGGCTTCGCGTTCCGGCACGACGGCCCGCTCGACATGCGCATGGACCCCAGCGGCCCCAGCGCCGCCGACGTCGTCAACGAGGCCCCCATGGAGGAGCTGGCGGCCCTTCTGTGGCGCTACGGCGAGGAGCGGCACAGCCGCCGCATCGCCCGCCGCATCGTCGAGGCCCGCGAGCAGGCGCCGATCCGCACCACCGCCCGCCTGGCCGAGGTGGTGGCGTCCGCCTACCCCGGCGGCCCGCGCCGGACCCACCCGGCGCGGCGCACCTTCCAGGCGCTGCGCATCCACGTCAACGACGAACTCGGCGCCCTGCAGGAGGGCCTGGAGGCGGCCGCACGGCTGCTCGAGCCCGGCGGCCGCCTGGTCGTGATCAGCTACCACTCGCTGGAGGACCGCATCGTGAAGCGCTTCCTGGCCGACTCCCCGCGCATGCTCCCCCTCACCAAGAAGCCGCTGGAAGCCGACGAGGCCGAGGTCCGCGCCAACCCGCGGGCTCGCGCCGCCAAGCTCCGGGCCGGCGAGAGGAGCCCCGCATGAGCGCCCTGTCGCGCCGCGCCGTTCCCGTCTACCTGGGCCTCCTGCTGGCCCTGGCGGCCGTGGGGCTGGTCAACCAGACGCTCTACCGGCACCAGTTGCGGCTGATCGACCAGCGCCGCACGCTGCTCGATCAGGTCGCCAACCTCCGGCTCGAGGCCGCCAAGGTCGACGGTCCGCTGGCGATCACCCAGTGGGCCACCTCGCACGGCATGGTCCCGGCTCCCGAAGCGCAGAAGGTCAGCGCCGTGGCCGCCGGACCCGCCGCCCTCCCCCAGCTCCCCGACAGCGGTCTGGAGATCGTGACGATATGGCACTGAGCGAACGCAAGGACCGCGACCGCAGCCCCGTTGAACTCCGCTTCACCCGTCGTGGCCTGATGTCGGTGCTGCTGACGCTGCCGCTGCTGGCGGCGCTGATCGGCTTCGTGGATCAGCAGCGCGGCGCCCCCACCTTCCCCGCACCGCCCGCCGACGCCCCCGTGCGCGGCCGCATCCTGGCCTCCGACGGCACCATCCTGGCCTACGGGCCGGCGGGCGACCGGCGCTACCCCCAGGGGACGCTCGCCGCCAACCTGCTCGGCTTCACGGGCGCGGTACAGCCCGACGGCCGCTACGGCCTCGAGGGCCTGGAGTACAGCCTCGATCGGCGCCTGCAGAACGGCCAGGACGTGAAGCTCACGATCGACCCCACGCTGCAGGCAGCGGCCGAGACCAACCTCAAGCGCGTGGCCGAGAAGAACCAGGCGGCCGACGGCATGGCCGTGATCCTCGAGGTCGGCACCGGCCGCATCCTCGCCGCCGCCAGCTACCCCAGCTTCGACCCCAACCACTGGCGGCAGGCCAGCCCCAACGACATGATCGACCGCCCCTTCGCCCAGGAGTACGAGCCCGGGTCGGTGATGAAGCCCTTCGTGGTGGCGGCGCTCATGCAGTCGGGGCTGCTCAAGCCGAACGAGATCATCCCCGCTAAGATGAGCGTGCACGTGGGCGACAAGACCTTCACCGACGTCGAGTGGCACAAGCCCGAGCTGTCGGTGGCCGACGTGCTCCGCTACTCGAGCAACGTCGGCATGATCGACATGACCTGGCGCTTCACGCCGCAGCAGCTCCACGACTGGCTGGCGCGCTACGGCTTCGGCCAGCCGCTCGACCTGACGAGCATCTACTCCACCACCGGCATCCTCAACCCCTGGCAGAACTGGGTCCCGCAGGACCAGGCGTCGAACACCATCGGCCAGAACGTGTCGACCACGGCGGTGCAGTTGGCCGCGGCCTACAGCATCCTGGCCAACCACGGCGTCTACGTGCCGCCGCGGCTCGTCGACAGCGCCACCCTGCCGCCCCCCCATCGCGTGCTCGACGCGACCGTCGCCAACACCGTGTTCGACATGCTCATCCACGTCGTCGACGCCAGCGACCTGAAGTACTCCAAGGTCCCGGGGGTGAGCGTGGCCGGCAAGACGGGCACCGCCGACATCTACGATCGGCGCCTGGGCACCTACCCCAAGGGGGAGTACTCGATCACCTTCGCCGGCGTCTTCCCTACCGACCATCCCAAGGTCGTCACCATCGTCACCCTGCAGAAGCCGCAGGTGGGCAGCAAGACCAGCACCTGGGTGGCGGCGCCGTTGTTCCGCGCCATCGGCAGCGAGGTCGTCGCGCACTGGGGCTGGGCGCCGGGCAGCGTGGCCATGGCCGACAGCGGGCACTGAGCCGCGGGCCGTCCTACGACGGTGAGTGTGTTGTGTAGAGTAGTCATGGTATGGAGGCGGCTCACCCGTGAAGGCCCTTGACGTTCCCCTGCTGAAGACCCTGGCGCACGTCTCCGAGCCCGAGGTCTCGCTTCCGGCCGGTCGCGGGGTGGCCTTCCACTCCGACCGCGTCGAGCCGGGCGACGTCTTCTTCGCGCTCCCGGGCGAGCACGGGCACGGCATCGCCTACGCCGACGAGGCCCTGGCCCGCGGCGCCGCCTTCGTGGTGTCCGACCTGCCCTCCGAACGCGGCGTGGTCGTCGAGGACCCGGCCGATCTGCTGCTCGACCTCGGCCGGCGGGCCCGCCGCGAGCTCCGCGGCAGCGTCGTCGGGGTCACCGGCTCCGCCGGCAAGACCACCACCAAGAGCCTGCTGCGCGCGACCTTGGCCGCCCGCGCCACGGCCGGCAACCTCAACACCCCGCTGGCGCTGGCCGCCACGCTGGTGGAGGCCGCCCTGGCCGAGGACGAAGGGGCGACGGTAGCGCTCGTGCTCGAGCTCGGCATCGACCGCAGGGGCGAGATGGCGCACCTGATCGAGCTCACCCGCCCCGATCACGCCGTCCTGACCAGCATCGCCGCCAGCCACCTGGCCGGCCTCGGCAGCATCGACGCCGTCGCCGAGGAGAAGGGGGCGCTGCTGGCGGCCGCGCCCGGGGAACGCCTGGCCAGCCTTCAGGCCTACGGCCAGCTTCCCGACGCCCTGCGCCAGGGCGTCCACCCCTACGCCGTGCTCGACGCCGACCAGCCCGCCCCCACCGAGCCCGACCTGATCCCCGCCCGTCGCCTGGCGTGGGACGCCGAGAGCCAGCGGATCGTCTACCGCGGTCTCCAGCTCGACCTGCCGTGGCCCGGCAAGGCCATGGCCGACAACGCCCTCGCCGCCCTGGCGCTGGCCGAGCGGCTGGGGGTCGATCCCGAGGTGGCGGCCGAACGGCTGCTGACGGCGAGGCTTGAGCCCGGCCGTCTGCAGCGCCGAGCGCTGGGCCGCCTCACCATCCTCGACGACACCTACAACAGCAACCCGGCCTCCGCGGCCCTGGCGCTCGAGGTGCTGCGCGCCTCGCCGCCGCCGCGCGCCGCCGTGCTCGGGGACATGCTCGAGCTCGGCGACAGCAGCGCCGCCCATCACCACGCCCTGGGCGCCGCCACCCGCGATCTCGACGCCGTTCTGGCGGTCGGACCCGAGGCCGCCGCCATCCAGGCCGCCAATCCCCACGCCCTCCACGCGCCCGACGCGGCCGCCGCCGAAGCGCTGCTGGACGCCCTTCCCGACCGCGGCACGGTGCTCTTCAAGGCCTCGCGGGGCATGCGCCTGGAGACCCTGTTGCGACGCTTCGAGGAGCGCCTCGAGGCGTCGACGCCGACGAAGGACGGCGCGGCGTGACCCTGCTCCTGGCCGGCCTCACGGGCCTCCTCCTCACCGGCGTGTTCGTGCAGCTGGCGCGGCGGCTGGGCTGGGGCAAGGCCGTCCGCGCCGACGGCCCCGAGGCGCACCTCGGCAAGGCCGGCACCCCCACCATGGGCGGCGCCGCGGTGCTGCTGGCGGCGTTGGCGATCTGGCTGCTGCGCTCCCCCGATCCCGCCTCCGAGCTGCCGCTGGTGCTGCTGATCGCCGCCAGCGCCGCGCTCGGCCTCTACGACGACGTCGTCGCCCTGCGCCGCAAGCGCGACGCGGCGAGGGGCATCGAGCCCGGCACCGGGCTCCTCGCCCGCTACCGGCTGCTCGGCCAGACCCTGGTCGCCCTGGCCTTCGCGCTCCACGCCGTTCACAGCGGCGCCGCCATGTTCGGCCTGCCGTGGCTCGACGTGGTGGGGTTCACCTTCGTGGTGGTCGGCTCCGTGAACGCCCTGAACTTCTCCGACGGCCTCGACGGCCTCGCCGCCGGCATGGCCGCCATCATGCTGCTGCTGTTCCTGGGCTCCCCGCTGGCGACCGCCCTGCTGGGGGCGCTGCTGGGGTTCCTCTGGTACAACGGCCACCCCGCCCGGGTGTTCATGGGCGGCGTCGGTTCCGAGGCGCTGGGCGCGGCCGTCGCCGGCCTGGCGATCCAGGCCGGGTGGGTCTGGTACCTCCCGCTGTTCGCCCTGGTGCCGGTGCTGGAGGTGCTCTCGGTGGTCGTCCAGGTGGGCTACTTCCGCGCCACCGGCGGTCGCCGCCTGCTGAAGATGAGCCCGCTGCACCACCACTTCGAGCTCTCGGGCTGGCCCGAGACGCGGGTGGTGGCACGCTTCTGGCTGGTCACGGCGGCCGCCACCGCGCTGGCGGCGTTCCTGATCGGGGCGCTGGCGTGAGGGTGCTGGTCTACGGGCTGGGGCGCAGCGGTGTGGCCGCCGCCCGCCTGGCGGCCTCCCAGGGCCACGCCCTGGAGGTCTTCGACGCCCGCAGCGAGGCCGACCTGGCGACCGCCGAGGCCGAGCTGGGCGCCGAACGCCTGAACGACGTCACGTCCAGCCGCGCCGAGCTGTGCATCGCCGCCCCCGGCGTGAGGATCGATCACCCCGACCTCGACGCCCTGCGCCGGCGCGGCGTCGAGGTGATCGGCGAGGTCGAGTGGGTGTACCGGACCGTGCCGACGGCCGCCATGGTGGGCATCACCGGCACCGCCGGCAAGGGCACGGTGACGCGCTGGATCGCCGACACGCTGGCGGGCGCCGGCCGCGACACCGTCGCCGGCGGCAACCTCGACCCCGCCCTGTGCGCCGTGGCGCGCCCCGGGGCCACCCACGTGGTGGAGCTGTCCTCGTTCCAGCTCGAACGCTGCCCGCGCCTGCGCCTCGACGTGGCCGTGGCCCTGAACCTGGGCGAGGACCACATCGACCGCCACGGCAGCGTCGGCGCCTACCACGCCGTCAAGCGCAACCTCATCGCCAACCAGCGCTCCCACGACCACTTCGTCTTCAACGCCGACGACGCCAAGCTGCGCACCTGGGCCGAGGGCGCCACCGCCACGACCCACGCCTTCTCGCTCGAGCGCGAGGCCGACGCCCGCTTCGACCGCGACTCCGGCCGGCTGATGCTGGAGGGGCGCGCCCTGCTGCACGCCGACGAGCTGCAGGTGCGGGGCGAGCACCAGGTCGCCAACGCGCTGGCCGTCGCCCTGGCGTGCCGGGCGCTCGGCCTCGAGCCCGACGCCATCGCCCGCGGACTGAGGGCGTTCCGGGGCCTGCCGGGCCGCTACGCGCCGGCCGGCACGATCGGCGACGTCCACTTCATCGAGGACTCCATCGCGACCCGCCCGCTGGCCGTCGCCGCGGCCCTGCGAGCGACGCCGGCGCCGATGGTGTGGCTGGCGGGGGGGCGCGCCAAGGGCGCCTCGGTCGACGGGCTCACCGCGCTGGTGCGCGAACGCGTCGACCTTCTCGTCGCCTTCGGCGAGTCCGGCCCCGACTTCGCCCGCGCCTTCGGCGCCGTGGTCCCGACGCGCGTGTGCGACGCCGTCGACGGTCGCGAGGCGATGCGTTGCGCGGTCCTCGCCGCGCTCGAGCACCTCCGCACCCACCACGGCGGCCGCGGTCAGGTGCTGCTGGCGCCCTTGGCCGCCTCGTTCGACCAGTTCCGCGACTACGCCGAGCGCGCCCGCGTCTTCCGCGAGGTCGTGTCCGCCGTCCGTGAGGAGTGTACGTGGACCGCCTCCTGCTGACCGTCCAGATCCTGCTCGGTGCCCTCGGCATCGTGGGGGTCACCGCGGCCGCACCGTCCAGCGCGCCCGAGCACGCCCTGCGGTTCGCCGCCGGGCTGCTCCTCACGGTGCTGGTGGCGCGGGCCTCGCCCCGCCGCGTGATCCGACTCAGCCCGGCCGCCTACGTCACCATGTTGGTGCTGCTGGCCGCGGTGCTGGTCATCGGGGTTTCGCCGGCGGGCTCCGACAGCAAGCGCTGGATCCTGCTCGGACCCATCGCGTTGCAGCCGTCGGAGTTCATGAAGGTCACCGTCATCGCCTACCTCACCGCCTTCTTCTACAACCACCTGGGCAACTGGCAGATCTGGCGACCGATGCTGGTGATCGGTCTCGCGGCGGGTCTCATCGTCGCCGAGCCCGATGTCAGCACCGCGCTGTTCCTGTTCGCGCTGGCCTTCGCCATCATGATGGCGGCCGGCACCACCATCCTGCGGCTGGTGTCGATCAGCACCGCCGCCGCCCTCATCGCCGTGCTGATCGCGGGCCCCTACCTCAGCCAGTTCCACTACCTGCAGCGCCGCATCCAGGGCTTCGCCGACCTGTGGGGCGGCCAGCACAACACCGCCACCACCAGCTACCAGGCCTACGCCGCGCGCCTGGCGCTCAGCAAGGCGGGCGTCACCGGGCTCGGCGCCGGCGAACCGGTGCAGGTGCCCGAGGCCGACACCGACATGGTCGCCATCGCCGTCGGCCAGTCCCTCGGCGTCGTCGGCATCGCCGCCCTGGTGGTGCTGTTCGCGGTGCTCGTGGGCCGCGGGCTGCGGATCGCCGCGTCGTTGAGCGGGCCCGGGAGTCTGCTGGCGGCCGGCGCCAGCGCCTACATCGGCGGGCAGGCGTCGCTGAACCTGCTGGTGGCGGCGGGCCTGCTGCCGATCACCGGGGTTCCCTTGCCGTTCGTCAGCTACGGCCTCAACAGCATGCTGTCGGTATCGATCGCCATCGGCTTCATCCACAGCGCCTACCGCCAGGCGCGCTCCGAGGGAGCGGCGCTGTGAGCGCTCCGACGGGGCCCGTCGACCTGCTGCTGGCGACCGGCGGTACCGGGGGCCACATCTACCCCGCCCTGGCCGTCGCACGCGAGGCCGTCGGGCAGGGGCTGCGTGTCGCCGTCCTGGGCGGAGCGGAGGGCATGGAGGCGCGCCTCGTGCCCGAGGCCGGCTTCCCCTTCGTCGGCGTGGCCGCCGGCAAGTGGGACCGGCAACGGCCCGATCCGCGCCAGGCGCTCCGGGCGCTCGCCGGCCTGACCGAAGCCGTCCGCACCGTGCGGCGCACGCGCCCCCGGCTGGTGGTGGGCTTCGGCGGCTTCGCGTCCTTCCCGGGGTGCGTCGCCGCCGTGCTGACCCGGACCCCGCTGGCGCTCCACGAGGGCAACGCCTTCCCCAGCCGCGTGAACCGCTGGTTCGCACCGCGCGCCCGCCTCACGGTCGTCGCCCAACCGCAGGCGGCGCGCCACCTGCGCAGTCGGGCGGTCGAGGTGGTCCCCTTCCCGGTCCGCGAGGTCCGCGTCGACCGACGCGAGGCCCGCCGACGGCTGGGCCTACCCGAGGACGCCGTCGTCACCCTGGTGATGGGCGGCTCCCAGGGATCGGTCTCCCTCAACGAGGCCGTGCCCGAGGCCTACCGGACCCTCGAGCGGCCCGGCTTGCACGTGCTCCACTCCAGCGGCCCGAGGTGGTCGGATAGACTGCGCGAACGTGTGGCCGATCTCCCCGAGTACCACGTCCATCCCTACCTCGACGCCGCCGAGGCGTTCGGCGCCGCCGACCTCGCCATCACCCGCGCCGGGGTGGGGACGCTCAGCGAGGCGGCGTTCCACGGCGTGCCCCTGGTGATGGTCCCGCTGCCGACCTCGGCCGAGGACCACCAGCGCCACAACGCCGAGGCGGTCGCCGCTGCGGGCGCCGGTATCGCGGTGCTGGAGAGCGAGATCGGACGCCTGGGCGAGGCCTGGGGCCAGCTCCTCGACCCGGCGCGCCGGGCCGCGGCCGCGCGCGCCGCCAGCGCGCGCACCCCCGCCGGCGCCGCTCACCGCATCCTGGAGCTGCTGCTCCCCCACCTCCGTCCCGTCGCCGCGCCCGCACGGGGACCGGTGCTGTGAACGCCCGCCACCTCCACTTCGTGGGCGTCGGAGGCGTCAGCATGCACGCCCTGGCGCTGTGGTACCGCCGCGAGGGCTTCCGCGTGAGCGGCTGCGACGCCCGCATCGACGCCGTGCAGCCGCTGCTCGAGGAAGCGGGCATCGAGGTGCACCGGGGCCACGCCGCCTCGCACGCCGTGGACGCCGACGTGGTGGTGCACAGCATGGCCATCGCCGGCGATCACCCCGAACTGGTCGCCGCACGCCAGCGCGGCGCACGCGTGATGAAACGCATCGAGCTGCTCGCCGAGCTGTTCGAGGCCCGCCGGACCATCGCGGTCACGGGGACGCACGGCAAGAGCACCACCACCGGCATGGCCGCCACCGTGCTGCTGGGGCTGGGGGCCGACCCCTCGGTCCAGATCGGCGCGCGCCTGCCGGCCATCCACGGCAACGTCCACTTCGGGACCGGGCCCGACCTGGTGGCCGAGGTCGACGAGTCCGATCCCGGCTTCGCGGCGCTGTCGAGCAGCGTGGCGGTGATGACGAACCTCGAGGACGACCACATCGCCGGTCCCTACGACGAGCGCCGCAACTACCACGCCAGCCTCGACGACCTGCAGCGCGCCGCCCGTGCCTTCGCCGCCAGGGGCGAGACGCTCCTGTACTGCGCGGACTGGGACGGCCTCGACGGGCTGTTCCACGACCACCCGCGCGCCCGCAGCTACGGCGAGGGCGCCGGCGCCGACTTCCGCCTGGAGGGCCTCGAAGCGAGCGGCGATGGCAGCCGCTTCCGGCTCACCCGGCCGGACCGGGAGCCGCTCGACGTCCGCCTCCACGTCCCCGGCCGACACAACGCCCTCAACGCCGCCGCCGCCCTGGCCGCGGTGGAGCTGGCGGGCTACGACGCGTCCGGCGGGTTGCCGGCGCTCGCCGCCTACGGCGGCGTGGGACGGCGCTGGGAGCGCTGGGGCGAGCCGAACGGGGCCCTGGTGGTCGACGACTACGCCCACCACCCGACCGAGGTCCAGGCCACCCTGCTCACGGCGCGTGCCACCGGCCGGCGCGTGCGCGCGGTGCTCCAGCCCCACCGCTGGGTCCGCACCGCCCGCCACTGGAAGGCGCTCGCCGACGCCGCGGCCATCGCCGACGAGGTCGTGGTGCTCGACATCTACTCGGCCGGTGAAGCGCCCATCCCGGGGGTGGGGGTCGACGCCATCGTCGAGCGCATCCGCGAGCGCGGCGTCCCCGCCTCGCACCACGACCTGGCCTCGGCCAGTGCCTACCTGGCCGACAGCCTCATGCCCGACGACCTGGTGATCACGTTGGGTGCCGGCGACGTCTGGAAGGTCGCCCGCGACCTCAGCCGTACGGAGGGCGACCGTGCCGCGGGCTGAGGTCCGCCGCATCGAGCTGCGCGAGCTGACGACCCTCAAGGTCGGCGGCCCGGCCGAGCTGTGGGAGGTCGACGAGGTCGACGCCCTGACCGAGGCCACCGCCGAGCCCTACCGCGTGATCGGCGCCGGGTCGAACCTGCTGGTCTCCGACGCCGGCGTCCCCGAGCGCGTCATCCGGCTGGGACGCTCGTTCAACGACATCGCCAGCTTCCGGGGCGAGCGCGAGCTGTGGTTGGGGGCGGCCACGCCGCTGCCCGGCCTGGTCCGGCGCGCGCAACGCCTCGGGCTCTCCGGCCTGGAGGGGCTGCTCGGCGTGCCCGCGGTGCTGGGGGGAGCGGTGGCCATGAACGCCGGTACCCGCTTCGGCGAGATGAGCGACACCCTGCAGGAGGTCGAGGTCTTCGTGAATGGCGCGCTCGAACGCCTCCGAGCCGACGCCCTCGAACTCGCCTACCGCCACGCCCGACTGCCCGACGGCGCCGTCCTGGTGCGCGCCCGCCTGCGCCTCGCCGCGTCCGACCCGGAGCGTGTCCAGCAGCGCATGGACGTCGTGGACGCCGCCCGCAAGGGGCAGCCCAAGGTCAAGTCGGCGGGCTGCGCCTTCAAGAACCCTCCGGGCGACAGCGCCGGCCGCATCATCGACGCCGCCGGCCTCAAGGGGCTGCGCGTGGGCGACGCCATGGTGGCGCTGGAGCACGGGAACTTCATCGTCAACCTCGGCCACGCCACCGCCCGCGACGTCTGCCAGCTCCTGCAGCGCATCCGCGAGCGCACCTCCGTGCCGCTCGAGCTGGAGTGGCGGCGCTGGGGCTTCGAGGGGGAGGCGGCGTAGCGTGCGCGGCCTGCTGATCGCGCTGCTGGTGGTGGCCGCGGCCGCCCTGGTGACCAGCCGCTTCGTCCCCAAGGTGGCGCGCGTCGACGTCAGCGGCACCCAGCACCTCACGCAGGCGCAGGTGCTCGAGCTCGCGAACGTCGCCCCCGGCGACCCCTTCCTGTGGGTGACCAGCTACCGGCTCCGCCACCTGATGCACGACCCCTGGGTGCGCAAGGTGCGGGTGATCCGCCACTGGCCCGACCTGGTGTCGATCCTGGTGTGGGAACGGCAGCCCGCCCTGACCGACGGCACCACCACCTGGGCCGAGGATGGTACCGTCCTACCGGGCGTGCCCGGAAGCGTGGCGGCCGGTCTGCCCCACCTCGAAGGCTGGGGGGCTCCGAGGCTCGACGAGGCGCTGAAGCTCCTCCGCCTCCTCCATGCCTACGGGCCCAAGGTGATAAGCTACTCGCCAGAAGGATTCGAGATTCAATTGACGGGGACGTCTCTCTTCACACCGAGCGCGGAGGCCCTGCAGCAGCAGTGGGCCGCCTTCGAGAGCCATCGCGGAGGTCGCGTGGCGGTGTACCCCTGGGGAGTGAGCAAGGCGCATGAGTGACGAACGGATCGTCGTCGGGCTGGACATCGGGACCACCAAGATCTGCACCGTGATCGGCGAGGTGGCCTCGGACGGCGTGCTCGACATTATCGGCGAGGGGACCGTACCGAGCGACGGGCTGCGCAAGGGCGTGGTCGTCAACCTCGAGCGCACCATCGCCTCCGTCCGTCAGTCGGTCGCGGCCGCCCAGCGGGTGGCCGGCGTGCCCGTCACCACCGCCTGGGTGGGCGTCGCCGGCAGCCACCTCAAGGCCCTCACCAGCCACGGCATGGCGGCCATCCGGCGCGGCCAGCAGGTCACCCGCGCCGACATCGAGCGCACCATCGAGAACGCTCGCGCGGTGCCGCTCGAAGCCAACATGGACATGATCCACGTCATCCCCCAGGAGTACGTCGTCGACGGCAACGACGGCATCAAGGACCCGGTGGGGATGTCCGGGGTCCGGCTCGAGGTCGACGTGCACATCGTGGCGGGGGCCCAGGGCCCGCTTCAGAACCTCAAGCGCTGCGCCGGCGACGCCGGCGTGGCGGTCGACGGGCTGGTCGTCCAGGCGCTGGCCTCCGGGCTGGCGGTGCTCAACGACGGCGAGCAGGAGCTGACCACGCTGCTCATCGACATCGGCGGCGGCACCACCGACGTCGGCGTGTTCCGGCGCGGCACCCTCGCCCACTCCGCCGTCATCCCGCTCGGCGGCGACCACATCACCCAGGACATCAGCCAGTTGCTGCGTATCCCGCCCGACGAGGCCGAGCGCGTCAAGCGCCGCTACGGCGTGGCGCTGCCCGAGCTGGCCGACCGCGACGTCGAGCTCGAGGTCGCCAACCCCAGCTACACCGCCAGCATCTCGACGTTCGAGCTGGCGCAGGTGATCAAGCCGCGTGTCATCGAGATCCTCGATCTGGTCAAGCGCAACATCGAGCAGCGCATGGGGGCGCTCGAGCTCCTGGCCGGCAACGTGGTGGTGACGGGGGGTGCCTCGCTGATGCCGGGCATCGAGCAGGTGGCGACCGATCGCTTCCGCCTGCCGGTGCGTATCGGCAAGCCCGAAGGGGTCTCCGGGCTGGCCGACGTGGTCGCCAGTCCGGCCCATGCGACGGCCGTGGGGCTGGTCCGCTTCGGTGTGCTGCAGATGGCGACGCAACCGGCCAGCCAGCAGCGCCAGGTGAAGGAGGACGGGGCTGGCATCGGGGGGATCTTCTCGAGCATCCGCAACATCCTGAAGGACTTCTTCTG
>JASBRS010000023.1 GCA_030149325.1 Deinococci bacterium | reverse complement strand
ACCAGGCCGTCGATGCCGCCCAGGTTCACGAAGACGCCGAAGTCGGTGATCTCGACGACCTCGCCGTCGAGCTTCAGGCCGGGTTCGAGCTTCTTGAGCGTCTCTTCCTTCTGCGCGGCGATCTCCTCTTCGAGGATCGCGCGGCGCGAGATGATGACGCGGTTGCGGCGGCTGTTCAGCTCGATGATCTTGACCTTGAGCCGCTTGCTGACGTAGGGCGAGAGGTCGTTGACGCGACGCACGTCGACCTGGCTCGCCGGGAGGAAGGCGCGGATGCCGAGGTTGGCCACCAGGCCGCCGCGGACCTTCTCGATGATCTCCACCTCCACGGGCCGCCCCTTGTCGTGGATCTCCTGCAGGAGGTTCCACGCGCGTTCCTGGTCGGCGCGCTTCTTGGAGAGGACGATCGTGTTGTTGGGGATGTCGGAGCGAACGACGTACACCTGGATCTCGTCACCAGGCTTGAAGTACTTGGCCGCTTCCTCCGCGTTGGCTTCGAACTCGAACAGCTGGTTGTAGGGGAGGATGCCCTCGATCTTCGCGCCGACGTCGACGATGATGCCGTCCTGGGACAGCATGATGACCTGGCCCGTCGCGATCATGCCGCGATGGACCGGCTTGCGCGCGAGCTGCTCATCGCTGGCAGCCAGCACGTCCTCCATCGTCATCTCCGAGCTATCGTCATCGCCAGCGGCTTCAGCGCTGACGGCGTCCGTCGCTTCCGCTACAGCTTCTGAGGGAGCCCGTACCTGCTCGTCGAGATCCTGTTCGTTCGCCATCGCGGTGCTCGTACCCTGTTCAGCTGCCGCGGATGGGGCCTGGTTCGTGACTTCCTCCGGGGCTTGGTCGGTGGCCGGGACAGGGCTACCCTCGGCCGGGTTTGTTTTCTCGTCCATGAAGTGGGCTTCCTCCTCGTGTCGGTTAAGCTGACAACTACCCATTAAACCACACTTCGCGTGCCTACCGCAAGCAAAGCGTGCCCGTCACGACGCTTCTGCCACACGGACATGCCGTGGGCCCCGCCACCTGGGCCAGCCACCTGGAGGAGGGTCATCGTGCCTGGTGCCGATCGTACGGCCGGCGACCCCAAGCGGCTGTATCGCAGGTCGCCCACAAAGGTTGGACTCCGCGTGGGAGGCGCGGAGTCCGTGTTCGGAAGAGATGGGAAGAGGCAATGGGAGAATTACCTCAGGTCCACGCTGCGAGCATAGCAAGGGTGTCTTACAGGATTCTTACAGCGTCTGACGGGGGCCGCCGCTCCGCCACTACGATGGTGAGCGCGGCACAGGGTGCTGCGGTATCTCCCGTGCACAAGAAAACCCGGAGCTTGCGGCTCCCAACCGACGCTCCGGGGATCTCCCTTACCACCATCTCTTCCGCTGGTTGAACGATACCACATCACCGAGACGCGGTTCTCCGCCGAGGCGTCACACCGCTTGGAGAACGCCGGCTGCCTCCCGGTACGGATCCAAGGCTCGATCCAGCGTCAACGCCCAGTCGTTGCCCGAACTCGGCAGGAACAGGCCGGTCTTGCCCATGATGCGCCCGGCCCGCAGCTCCGAGACGTCCCAGACGATGTCGATCTCGCTCTTGAGGCGGTACATCTTCGACTCACCGTCGTACTCGATCTCCAGTCCGTCGACGTTCTCCCTAAGCTGATGCCTGAACTGGTGGAAGTACGACTTGGCGCTCCGCGGCTTGTCGTCTGGAAAGACATCGGCCAGGAGCTGCTTGAGCGTGACGGCCTTGTTCTCCAGGAAGTAGGCGAGGACTTCGACCCCCCTTCGCAAGGGAATTGCCACAGCTCGCGAGTTGAGTTCGAGTTGCTCTTGGTCGAGCGTGGAAACACGTAATACCTTTGGGGTCTGTCCGGCGATTCTTGGGTGAGACGTCCGTGCAACTTCGTGCAGTTCGGGGAGTAGCGCCCACTCCGGGGCAAGGAATGCTGGGTTCTGAAGCGTGACGCTCAACGCCTGAAGTTTGTCCAGCTCATGCTTCACAGATCTACCGGAGCCTCTTAGCATCTCGGCCTTGTGGAGTCGTACTACTCCCTGCTCGCGAAGTAGCCCCATCGCGCCGAATTCTTCAATGAGCGCATCCAACTCAGCGGAGGCATGCTCGCTGGTGTAGGCCCCTTGCCAATGAAGCAGAAGTACCTCGCGGAACCGGAACTCTAGGCGGTCGGACTTGTCTGAAATGAGTGACTGCGCGCGCGCTGCGTGCTCAGATGCAGCAGCGAAATCACCACGAATGCCAAGGATTGCGATCAATGGAAGCCGGCACAGCAACTCCTCATAGCCCATTTGAAGCTTGACTGAGAGGGCAATTGCCTGCTCAAACTCGTGCTTTGCCGTATCCAGATTCCCAGTGGACCTGGCGACTTCGCCCAATAGCCAGTGGCGCTCCGGTTGGAATGGTTCGGGCGCGCGGGATAGGTCCAAGGACTCAAGTTCCGACTGCGCCTCTTGGAATCGACCCAAGCTAATCAATACGTATGCGCGCCGGGCATGCAGTTTCAGGAGCTCCGTGCCGGTCGTCAGCTGCAACCCGCGTTCAAGGAACCAGAGCGCCCGTTGAGACCTGCCAATCCGGCCGTGTAGCGTCGCTAGCTGGGCCAAGATGGAGGGAGCCAGGATTCCGAACTCAGGAATCCCTTGTATCCGACGCCAGGCTTCCTCTGCGGCGCGAAGGGCCTCTCTCAGGTTGCCGTTGTTCTCTTCGTGGATACTCAGGACCCGGAAGTAGAGCACGCGATCGTAGGGAGCAAGGCTGTCAGGATCTACCCGCTGAAGCTCTTCGGCGGCGTCGTCACCCCGTTCAACGAACCTGAGCACGTGAGCGATGTTCACTCTCGCAGCCAGATCGCCTCGGTTGAGAGCTCGATACAGTGCCTCGAGGGCTTCGAGATCGCGCACGAGTTGAAACAGACAGACGCCGAGCCATCGGTCGTCCTGGGCCGTCGGCTGAGTAATGGCGCCGTAGGCTTCAACGCCTCTTTCGAACTCCTCTAGGAATGCCCAGCCCTGTACGTCACTGGTGAGATCGACTCCAGGGAAGTGGTGTTGGACAAGTGTTCTAACGTCGTCAACCATGCTCAACCGCTAGTCCTAGGCGCAAAGGCTCAACAGCCGATGCGGATGCAATCCTGGCCCGCATCGTAATACATGCAGCCACAAACTGAGATTGAAGAAGGCCACACAGAATACCAATCATGTGCCTCTGGGACGTCAGATATACGTTCGGTAATCCTTTGGTGATACTAGCGATTTCTCTTGACGGTACGTGCAACCGCGTGTAGACTGGCGCCAATCAATCAGGTTGGGAGGCCCGATTGGTTCCGGGCTAGCCCCGGTTTCGGAAGAGTGGGAGCTGGCAACTAAGGGAGGGTCTGGTCCACAGCCCCTTTTCAGCTCCAATACTGGTTGGGTCGCGTGCGGCCCTAGGATGTGCTTTCGGGGTTCTTATACCCAGGGAGCAAGGCTGACGGTTTGGGAGACCGCTGGCCATGGATCTATACCCGTTTGCGGGGCTTCGGGAGGATGGGAGAGTCATGAAGAACACTGGGAAGCGGATCTTTGCTGCGATCGTCTTTGCGCTGGTTGCTAGCCTGCCGTTCATCGTTTCGGCTGGAGCGACGTACTCGCAGCGTTAGGCACGACCGAGAAGTAGAGTTTGGGCAATCGCGCCCATATGGGCGCTGGAAGCAGACAACGGAGTAATAGCGTCTGGGCCGTCATTTATGCGTAGCATAAGTGGCGGCCCAGTAGCCTGCGTGTACGCCGGAAGGGAGGCGTGGCTCGTGGGCTCTGTTGCGCCTTTACTCAATGAATTGCCTCGCTCGATCCTGGACTGGGAGCCAACTTCGGGGTCGAGGTCATGAGCTTGTTCTCGAGAGTTCGTAGAGCCAGACCAGGTAACAGCACTGGCCGCCCGAAGCGGCACTCCGACAATGTTCGGGGACGCTGGGCGCCCCAATGGGTGTCAATCTCCCTACCAATCATTGCGCTCTTCCTAGCGGTTGCAGCAGGAGAAATCCTGGGCGCTCGGGAAGGTGGTCTCGCCCTTCTCGAGACTTTGTTGTTTCCCATCCTTGTAGCTGCTCTGCTGTGGGGCAACTCCGGTGCATACATCATGGGTACCGCTACAGCAGCCATCGTGTCGCCCCTCGGTGCCTATGTGTGGGGGGCGGATCTGCCGGCATTGGGTGGATTCCCGTGGGTGGTGCAAGCCGCGATCTACGTCTCATTCGCGGGTCTGATGGCCACGGTCTTCCGCGATAGGCCGGATGGTGTGATCACCCGGTCCAAATCGGATTCCAATGCATCCGTCGACTTCGACGGATACGAGAGTCTGCTGGCGAGCCTGGCAAATACGGTTGAGGTACGTGAC
Organism: Deinococci bacterium; assembly: GCA_030149325.1. Taxonomy (GTDB): domain Bacteria; phylum Deinococcota; class Deinococci; order Deinococcales; family Trueperaceae; genus JASBRS01. The sequence continues at coordinate 101,182 of JASBRS010000023.1, read as the reverse complement.
CACCACACGCAGGGTCATTGCGAGCGAGTCGCATACAACTCGCTCATATTGGGGCGAGAACTTGAGATTAGCGGGCGGGAACAAAGCATCCTCTATTGGGCGGCGAGGCTGCACGATTTGGGGAAGATTGCTGTCCCTGAGTACATATTGCTCAAGAGCGGCAGGTTGAGTGAGGAGGAGTTTGCTGAGATCAGGCGGCATCCAGCCTATGGGGCCGACCTCTTGTCGTCTGTCTCCGCGGACTTCCGGCCGATCGCGGACGTTGTTCGTGCCCACCATGAACGATGGGACGGTCTCGGATATCCTCTTGGATATCGTGGTCACGAGATTCCGCGACTTGCACGGATTATCGCCATCGTGGATGTCTTCGAGGCACTAACGAGTGTTCGGCCGTATCGCAGTCCAATGCCGGCGGCCCAGGCGCTTCAGTACGTCAGGAATGGTGCGGGGACTCAGTTTGACCCAGAACTTGTCGAAGTATTCGTCGCGCTGTTCCATCGGGGTTTGATCCACTGCGCTGCAGGCCTCGTAGAACCTGCAGATGGCAAGCGGACGAGTTCCGACAGACTCGTTTTGAAGGGGGTCTGAGATCTACCACGGGCGGGAACACCGCCTGTCTCACTCAACGTGTCCGAAGATCACTGTGACAGGAAGACCGCCGTTGACGAGGCGAATCTGGTCACGGACTGCGAGCCTGGTGTCCTCCAGAGCGTCCGGGCTCGTAGTCACGACAGCGAAGTCCCATCCCGAACCCGTCTCACCTAGTCGGTGTTGAAACCTTCGGAAGATCTCCTCGGCGCCCGACTTGGTTGAAAGGCGCTCTCCGTACGGAAGGTTCGAGACTATCAGACCGCGATCGCGTGGGGACTTCAGCATCGAGTAGTCTATCGACATTGCGTCACTAGCATGGAACTCCACCATGGTTGTCCTGGCTCGCCCGGCATTCTCTCGTGCAATCGCAACGACAGACTCGTCAATGTCGAATCCGAGGATTCGCTGTCTGTGCGAGTGTGCCAGCTTGGCGGCTGCAGCCCTTCTGGCGTGCGCACTGATGCCAGGTGCAAACAACGGAGACGACTCGATACTGAACGTACGAAGGCATCCCGGTGGCACGTTGCGCGCCAAGAGGTCAGCCTCTATGCAGATTGTCCCTGACCCACAAAACGGATCGACCAGCACGTCATAGTCCGACGAGCGGGCCATTGCTAGTATTCCTGCGGCGATGGTCTCACGGATTGGGGCTCTACCGGTGGCCAACCGGTAGCCCCGCTTGTGAAGGTGGGCGCCTGTCGCATCAAGACTTAGCGTGCACCTGTCTCGTACTAGCCGAGCTTGAATTCGAGTGGGCCCAGCTTCAGTTGGATCGCCCCTACTCAGGCCAACGTCGCTTGCCCTTGCGCTTATCGCGTCCAAGACTACGCTGCTGATGTGGGCCTTGTTCCTCAATCTCGACTTGCTGAAGGAGACCCGAATGTCCACGTCTTGGCTATTGCCTAGAAGGATTTCCCAAGGAACGCGTCTCGTGTGATGGTAGAGCATGGGATAGGTTTGGGCCAAGAACGTTGCTAGCCGGATTAGGACTCTTGTGCCGAATCGGCTGCACAGATTCAACTCGTAGACGGCGGACAAGTCTCCATGGAGTGCGATACCGCCAGGTTCTTGAACTGCGTTCGGGAAGTGCTGAATGATCTCATCGCGTGCCACATTCTCTAGCCCGGGCTGGACCACAAGAAAGATGTCGAGCGCGTGTTCTCGCAAGTACTTCTTGGCTCTGCGGGCAACCGCCCTCGGGGACAGTGGCATCGAGACTAAGAATAGTCGAGTCCTCAAGACTCTGTCGCATGAGTGTCTTGCGGCAATCTGGGCCCTTGAACTGGCCCGGAGGGACCAGAAGTGAACAGATGGACCAGCCGGTTGCGCGAGCGCGTCCTGCTAGCGGACTCGCCGATACTCATTGCGGGAACCGATCGCTGGGGGGTCAAACGGCTAGTAGCGAGCCTACGCGAGAATGATCAGCCGTTGGTCCTGATCGACCTTTCTACGGTAGACACAGGCGATTCCGTAGCCCTCGGCGACGCGCTCTCAGAGGCGGTGCGGATTGGGTTGAGCGCCCCGCTCTTCGGCACCGGGACAGAAGCCGAGTACGGTTTGTCTGTCTTGGGGGCGTACCTTCCTGCAATTGAGCCGATCACCGTAGTCATTGTCGAAGCAGAGAGAAGCGTGTGGCTGGCAGAGGCGCTCGCCGAACTTGCCAAGCCGCCAAACAGGCTTGTATTGACATCGGGCAGTCCAGCATCCTTGTCGGATATTGCGTCGCTCTCGCAATTGGGCACCACGGATCTCGCAATTACGGAGATCGAGGCACTTGACCTATTTGGCGAAGAACGCGAAGAGAGTGACATTCGGTCTGCTGTCCTGGAGGCAAGCGGCGCCATCGCCCAGGTGGAAGTCATCCTGGGCCTGGACTCATCTTCGAGACACCTAGGGACACCAACAACCGGTACTTGGCCGACTAATTCCCCGGCGGTCGACCTTGCTGTCGGCATAGACGCTCTTGTGAGCCTGGGCAAGTGGGTAGAGGCACTGGAGATGGCAGCATTGCATGCGGCCACGCGTGTTCCGGAGCTCATCGACAAGGCCGGCAGTGCCCTGTTCGACACCGGGCAGTTCGACCGACTGTGGAGGACTCTCACCGTCCTTCCCAGTTGGCTTCTCCGGGACGAGCGAGTGTTGTATTGGAAGTTCAGTGCGGCCGTAGCCGTTAACAAGTGGCGTCCGCTGCTTCCAATGGTCGATCGCTACCTAGAGAATCACATTGCTCCAGACGTCCGAGCGCTGCGCGCAACTATCGACGTACGTGACGAATCCCTGTACGAGGCCCGAAGAGCATATCAGGCGCGTCAGAACGCCACAACAGCGTCAGCGCTAGGATTCTTGCTTGCGGCGAATGGCGACACGGAAGGGGCTCTCCAGGCCTTGACTGAAGCCATCGGATACGGAGAGCACGCCGGCAATCCGAGACTCGTCGTGTCAATTGCTGGGGATATCGGACTTGCGCACATGTCTGCTGGACAGTATTCACGAGCCGAGTATTGGGCCGGCTGGGCCCTCAAGCAGTTCCACTCCTCGGGCTTGCGAGAAGAACTCTTGCGCCTCTCTGCGGTCAACATGGCTGCCTACACTCGGATCCTTACAGGCGCGATCGCAGGAGCTGAGCAGGTTCTATCGACGGCCCAAATACCGACCGGGCTTGTTGGGACTCCAACTACGGAAGGAGTCATCTCCACACTGGGTGACATCTCGTACGTGAGGGGTGAAGTCCACAAAGCCAAGCACTACTACGAGTTGGTCGCTGACAACGCTGCCCGGTCTCAGCTTCCGACATCAGCGAACGATTTGGTGAGGGTATACACAATTCTGGGAATGCGAAGAGAAGCGCTGGCGGTCGCCCATGAGGCGGTCAACGTCGCGCGTGAGCTTGCCCCTGTACACGTTCGGGTTGCCAACCTCGCACTTGGTTGTGCTCTCGCGGCCGCCGGCGACGGAAGCGCGGAGAGTGTGCTGCGCGAAGCTGCCGATGAGCTCGCGCTTCACCCATTTGGCGCATACCCTGCACAGGCTGCGATCCAACTTGGAGTTCTCTTGATCCGTGCCTCACGGCCCGACGACGCCCGCGCCGTCCTGGAGAACCACCGGAAGTACCTCGAGGAACTGGGCGATTCGGGTTGGTTGTTGCTCGGAGGGGCCGCTCCAGAGGTCGCGCAGCTCAAGGCGATGTTCCGAGGCGATGAGCCGGACGTCAAGATCCGCCTGTTGGGCCGTCGGGCCATCGCCACGGCCGACGGGGAGACGCCGTTGAGCCTTCGCTTCGCGGAGGTGATCGCGGTTCTCGCGGCCAGTTCCGATGGACTTCGGGGGGAGCAGCTCGCGTTGGCGCTCTACGGCGAGCAAGCGAACCCGAGCACCATGAAGGCCATCATCTCGAGGACCCGCAAGGTCATGGAGATCGAGTCGCAACCGTATCGGCTCGCAGGCTCCTACGAAGCGGACTTCGTGACCGTGCATGGCCTGCTTCGTCAGGGCAAGGTGCAAGCGGCCCTCGAGCTCTACCGCGGGCCCCTGTTGCCGGAATCCGAGGCCCCCGCGGTCGTGGAGTTGCGGGAGCATCTCGAGGAGAGCCTTCGGCAGGCGGTGCTGGCCTCCGGTGATCCCGATGCGATGATCGACCTCGCGAATCAGCAGGGCGACGATCTCGAGCTGTGGGAGGAGACGCGCCGCCACCTCCCACCCAACGATCCGCGGAGACCGCTGGCGAATGCGCGCATCCGCCGCATCCGCCAACGCTGGCGGCGCGAGGCCCTCGACGAACTGTAGGGCCTGTCCTCAGCGACGGCCGGCATGATTCGGCGCCGCTCTTGGGAGAGAGAGCGGCGCTCGGGGGATGGGGGGTCGATCAGGCCTGGTGGTGGCTGAGGAGCCCTGCGACGAGCTGGGCACGGTTCTCGTAGCCGAGTTTGCCCAGGACGTTCGAGACGTGCGCGTTCACGGTCTTGTTGGAGATGCTCAGTTGGGCGGCAGCGTGCGCGGTGTCGTAGCCTCGCAGCAGCAGGCGGGTGACCCGCAGCTCCATGTACGTCAAGCCGGACTTCCACTGGTAGGTGCGTTGCGATGCCGCTGCTGCGTAGATGCCGCTCAGCAGCGCCGGCTCGTTGGTGGACGTCACCACGCCACTGACGTGGTAGCTCGCGAGGCAGTCGTGGTACGCGGGATGCTCCGACTGCGTCACCACGAGAGTACGGGCACGCTCGATGCTGTTCATGCCATCGAGGGGCTCGAACGCCCACGTCAGCGGGTAGTCGAGGATGACCTCCGCGACGCCTCCTGAGGATGGGTCGGACGAGGACAGCCCCGAGCGAGCGAGGATTTCGTCGACCAAGCTGCCGAACGTCTCATGAGCCAGCTTGAGCCTCACGCCGATCTTCTTCCGCGTCATGCCTACCTCCTCCACGTGACTCCCGTTCTGGGAGTTCCATGGTGGAGGGGCTCGGGTTGCCGGCCGGTTGCCGGGAAGGTGGGCGAGAAGCGCGCCGGCGGGCCCCGATCCGGGCCGAGACGGCGGTGAGGAGAGCCTTCGCCCCGGTGCCTCGGGGAGGTGGGCAGGTGCCGTACCGCTCGCGGTCGGAGACGAGGATCCGGGGCCCTACGGTGGTCTCCGGTCCTCGTACGCGGTCAGGCACGACGGCGGTGCGGGTCGCCGAAGTCGCGGAGGCCGTCGCCCAACAGGCTCCAACCCAGCACCGTCCACACGATCGCCAAGCCCGGGACGAGCGCCGGGTACGGGCTCATCGCCAGGAAGCCCTGGGCTTCTCGCAGCATGTTGCCCCACGACGGCACGTCGGGCGGCGTCCCCAGCCCCAGGAAGCTGAGCGCGGCCTCGGCCAGGACGGCCACCGCCATGCTCATGCTGGCCTGGACCACGAGCGGCCCCAGGGCCCCCGGGAGGATGTAACGGCGGAGGAGACGGGTGGGGCCCGCCCCAAGCGCGCGGCCCGCCTCGACGTAATCGAGGCCCTTGAGCGACAACACCGAAGAACGCGTGAGGCGCGCGAAGATCGGTACGGTGGCGAGGCCGATGGCGGTCATGGCGGTCAGCGTTCCCGGCTGGTACACGGCCGCCAGCAGGAGCGCCATCAGGATGGCGGGGAAGGCGTACAGGACGTCGACGAGCCGCATCAGGATCTCGTCGACCACCGCCCCCGCGTAGCCCGCCACGGCGCCGACGATGCCGCCGACGGTGAGCGCCAGCCCCACCGCGATGATCCCCACCACCACCGTGCCCCGGGCGCCCACCAGGAGGCGGCTCAGGAGATCGCGGCCGAACTGATCGGTCCCCAGCCAGTGCTGGAGGCTGGGCCCCTGCAGTTGGTGCGCGAAGTCGAGGGCGTTCGGATCGTACGGCAGCCACACCAGGCTGAGCAGGGCACCGGCGACGACGACCCCCACGAGCGCGAGCCCGAGTACGAGGTTCAGGCGGCGGCGCATCAGGTGTACCGGATCCGTGGGTCGAGCAGTCCGTAGGCGACGTCGACCAGGAAGCTCAGGCCCACGATGGTGGTGGCGTAGACGAGGATCTCGCCTTGCAGGAGCGGGAAATCGCGTGCGCCGATGGCGGTGAGCACCAGCCGTCCCATCCCTGGCAGGGCGAAGACCTGCTCGATGATGATGGAGCCGATGAAGACGTTGGTGAGGCTCAGGCCGAAGATCGTCACGATGGTGACCATGGCGTTGCGGAGCGCGTGGACCCCTACCACCCGGCGTGGCGCGAGGCCCTTGGCGCGCGCGGTTCGAACGTAGTCCTGATCCAGGACCTCGATCATCGCGGCCCGCGTCATGCGGGTGATGATGGCGGCCTGGCCCAGGCCGAGCGCCAGCACCGGCAGTGCGAGCTGTTCCAGCGACCGCACGGGATCGACGCTCCAACCGGCGAAACCGCCGGCGGGAAGCCAATGGAGGCGCACTGCGAAGAACAGGATGAGCATCAAGCCCAACCAGAAGCTCGGCACGGCCGCGCCCAACTGGGACGCTGCGGTGATCAGCGGGTCGACCAGGGTCTCGCGGCGGAGGGCGGCCAGCACCCCGAGGGGTAGGGCGATGAGGCACGCCAGGAGGGCACTCGCAAGCGTCAGGGGGATGGAGACGGCCAGGCGGCCGCCGATCAGGCGGCCCACCGGACGCTGGTAGTTGAGCGACTCACCGAAATCGCCGTGGGCGATACCGCCGAGCCAGCTCAGGTAGCGGGCGGCCGCAGGCCGGTCGAGTCCGAGCTGGTGGCGAAGGGCCGTGAGCGCCTGGGGGCTGGCGTTCAGCCCCAGGATGGCTTCGGCCGGATCGCCAGGGACGGCCAGCAGCGACGAGAACACCACGACCGACGCCAACAGCACGCTGACGACAGCGGTGAGGAAGCGGCGTGCGATGAATCCGAGCATGGCCGGCGGGGTGGGGCGGACGCTCTCGCCCCACCCCGGCCTCCGGGACTAGGGAGCGCGGTAGACGCGGGTCATGTCGATCGCCGGCGTGGGCTGGTTCGTCCAGAAACCGTAGATGTCGTTCCGGGCCGCGACCAGGTAGGGCGGACTGAAGATCCAGACGTTGACGGCGTCTTCGGCGATGATGCGGCCGACCTCCTGGTAGTCGGCGGTCTGTACCGCCGGCGAGGTGGCGGCCTCGGCCTGCCTGAGCAGGTTCTGCACGACCGGGTTGTCGTAGTGGAAGTAGTAGTTCGGGTTGCCGTAGATGCCGATGTCGCGGGGCTCGGAGTGCCCGATGATGGTCATGTCGTAGTCGCCGCCGAGGAAGATGCGCTTCAGCCAGGTGGTCCACTCGACCACCGAGACCTGGGCGTCGATGCCCACCTGCTTGAGCTGCTGCGCGATGACCTCGCCGGTCCGGCGTTCGATCGGGTACGGCTGGGGCAATTCGAACTTGATCTTGAAGCCGTTCGGATAGCCGGCCTCCGCCAGCAGCTGCTTGGCCTTGGCGGGATCGTAGGGGTAGGGGTCGGGGTTGATGTAGTACGGTTCGGCCGGCGTCATGTGCGTACTGATCACGGTTCCCAGGCCGAACATGGCGCCCTTGACGATGGCCTGCTTGTCGATCGCCATGGTGATGGCCTCGCGCACCAGCTTGTTGTTCAGCGGCGGCCGGGCGTTGTTGAGCGCCAGCGTGATCTCGGTGGTGGCCGTGCCCTCGGTGCCCTTCACGCCCGGTACGGCGCCCTTCTCGATCTGCAGGTACTGCTCGGGGGGGAGCGAGCTGGCGATCATGTCGAGGTCGCCGGCCTGGAGCGCCGCGAAGCGCGTGTTCGGGTCCGGCATGATCTTGAACACGACCTTGTCGAGGTAGGGCTCACCGGGGATGTAGTACTGCGGGTTGCGGACCAGCACGACCTCGCTGCCCGGCACGTACGACGCGAACTCGAACGGGCCCGTGCCGATCGGATGGCTCCGTTGCGTGGCGGCCTCCGACGGCGGGTAGATGATGGAGTCGGGCCGCGCCAGGTTGAACAGCAGACTGGAGTTGGGCTCGCTGAGGTGGAACACCACGGTGTTGCCCGGACCGGCCTCGATGGTGTCGATCGACGCGTAGTACTCGGGATGCGTGTGACCCGAGTTCTTGTCCTTGGCGCGCTGGAAGGTCTTCACCACGTCGTCGGCCGTGAAGGGCGTGCCGTCGTGGAACGTCACGCCGTCACGCAACTGGAAGGTCAGCGTCTTGCCGTCCGGGCTCACGGTCCACGACTTGGCGAGGGCGGGCACGATCTTGCCCTGCCGGTCGAGGCGGACAAGGCCCTCGTAGACGTTGTGGTACATGACGCGGGCGATCTCCTGCGAGGTGGAGGCGGTAGGGTCCCAGCCCGGCGGGTCTGCCGTGATCGCGACGGTGACGGTCCCGCCCGACCTGGGCGGGGGATCGGCCGCGAGAGCGAACGTCCCCACCAGGGAGATCGCCGCCAGGACCAGCAGCACTCGCTTCATGTGGATCCTCCTTCGAGGGAGCCGCCGCTCCCGGTCCGGTGCGATTCGCCCGCCGGTGTCACGGGTCCGTTTGCGATGTCCAGTCCAAAGTACTCCACGGTCGCGGCCGCGTAAAGGCGCGCCGCGTCCACCACGTCAGCGAGACGGACGAACTCGTTCACCTGGTGGGGGATGGTCCGGTCGCCCGGTCCCACCGTGACGATCGGGATGTTCCGCCAGGCTCGCAGGAAGGTGCCGTCGGTCGCGCCGGGAACGCCACCGAAGCGCGGGGGGTAGCCCATGACCTCGGGGTAGACGGCCGCGAGGGCGCGGACCAGCGGGTCGTCGTCCGGGGTCTGGGTCCACGGTCGCGACTCGAAGCACTCGCAGGCGATGCGCAGCTTCGGGGTGCCGGCTTCGACGGTGCGGAACGCCTCGCGCAGGCGATCGAGCAGGTCCTCGTGGGACTGTCCGGGCACGGTACGGATGTCGAGTGCGAGGTAGGCCTCCCGGGGCATCACGTTGTGTTGCGCGGTGCCCTGGTGGGGGGAGGCCACGATCGTCGGCGTGATGTGGGGCAGCCCCAGGTGGGGGTGCGCCCCCAGACGGCGTTGCTCCTCGGCCTCGATCCGGCGGACGACGGTGAGGACGTCGTGGAGTCCGTGGATCGGATTGACGCCGGCGTACGGCATGGCGCCGTGGCTCATCACGCCCTCGATGCGCACGTGGAGCCGCATCGCCCCCTTCTGGACGAGGCACAGTTCGTTCTCCTCGGGCTCGCACACGATGGCGCCCGAGACCTCGTCGGCCCAGCCGCGCTCGATGAAGTGCTTGATGCCGAGCATCATCCCCTCTTCGTCGACGACGATGCCCAACCGGATGCGGCCGGCGAGGTCGGGAACGGTGCGACGGACCGCTTCCAGGGCGGCGAGCGCGGCCGCCACCCCGGCCTTCATGTCGGCGCTGCCCCGTCCGTGGAGCACCCCGTCCTCGATCCGCCCCTCGAACGGCGGCACCTCCCACGAGGCGGCGTCACCCTCCGTCACCACGTCGGTGTGGCCCTCGAACATCAGGGTGCGGTGGCGGGACGGGTCGTAGCCGGTACCGGCCCAGTCGCACACGACGTTGGGGCGGCCGGGAGCCACCTCCTCGAGGATCGGTTCCAGCCCCGTCGCTCGCAGGGCGTCGGCCACCACCATGGCGGCGCCCGCCTCGGTCGTGCCGCGGTCAGGGTCGACCACGCTGGGCGTGCGCACGAGATCGCGCGCCAGTTCGGCCACGCGGTCGGGGTCGACCGCCTCGGCGGCGCGGCGTGCGGCGGGGCTCGCCCTCATAGCGGGGGCGTGAAGCGCCCGTCGACGGCCGTCCAGCCGCCGTCGACCAGCAACAGCGAACCGGTCACGAAGCTCGAGGCGGAGCTGGCCAGGTACACGACCGCCCCGACCATCTCGTCGGGCTGGGCCCAGCGTCCGAGCGCGCTCTTCTCCGCGTAGGCGCGGTACCACGCCGGCTGATCCTTGATCTGCGCGGTGAGCGGGGTCTCGACCACACCGGGCGCCACGGCGTTGACCCGAACGCCGCGCGGGCCCAGCTCGGCCGCCAGGGCCCGCACCATCTGCAGGGTGCCCGCCTTGGTCGCGGCGTACACCCCCTGGCCCGGTTCGACGACCTGAGAGCGGATGGAGGAGAACAGCACCAGGCTGCCCCCGCCCGCGGCCGCCATGCGCTTCCCGGCCTCGCGCAGCACCAGGAAGCTGCCCTTGAGGTTCAGATCGACGACGCGCGCGAACTCCTCCACGGAGACCTCGACCAGCGGCTTGCGCACGTTGACCGATGGCGTGGACACCAGCACGTCGAGGCGATCGCCGGCGGCGACGAGGTCGCGCACCTGTCCTTCGTCCCGGATATCGACCACGGCGGCACGCGCCACCCCTCCGCGCTCGCGCAGGTGGGCCGCCGTTGCCTCGGCGGCGTCGCCGTTGACGTCGGCGCACACGACCGAGGCGCCGAAGTCCGCCAGACCCGCCGCCGCAGCGCGACCGATCCCCGAGCCCGCGCCCACCACCAGCGCGTGCTTGCCGGTGAGGTCGAAGAGCTCGCGGTAGTTCATGGCGTGGCGGCCCCTACCAGGCTCTCGTAGCGAGCGACCCGGTCCTCGGTGGCGGCGAGGGCCGAACGCCAGAAGCCGGGATCTCGGATGTCGATGCCGAACTCGCCGGCCAGGTCGGCGGCCTCGGCCATCCCCGTGCTGGCCAGCAAGCGATCGTAGTCCTCGAGGAAGGCCTCGGGATCTTGCTCGTAGACGCTGTACAGCCCGCGGCCGAAGAGGAATCCGAAGGTGTAGGGGTAGTTGTAGAACGAGCGACTGCTGAAGTAGTAGTGCGGCTTGTCGGCCCACGCCAGGCGGTGGCGCCCCTCCTGCGCGAGGGCGTCGCCATAGCTGGCCTCCTGCGCCTCCAGCATCATGGCGTCGATCTCGGGGGCGGCCAGAGCGCGCTGGCGCCGGGCCTCGAACACCGCGGACTCGAAGCGGAAGCGGGCGTCGATGTCGAGGATGAGGGCCGAGGTGTGGTTGAGGTCCTGCTCGAGCACCGCCAGCTCCATCGCCTCGTCGGACTCGGCGAGGAGGCCGTTCATCACCAGCGTCTCGCAGAAGATGCTGGCGGTCTCGGCCAGGGTCATCGGCAGTTGCGCCTGCAGCGGCGTCCGCTCGTAGCGGTACAGGCAGTCGTTGTGGTAGCCGTGCCCGAGCTCGTGGGCGAGGGTGAACACGTCGGACAGGCGCCCGCCGAAGTTGAGCATGACGCGCGACTCGCGCCGGCCGAAGACGGGGCTGCAGAAGGCGCCGTTGCGCTTGCCGGGACGCGGCGGCACGTCGACCCACCCCTCGCGGAAGGCCCGTTCGGCGAAGCCGGCCAGGCGGTCCGAGTAGTTGCCGAAGCGCTCGAGCACGAACGCCTTGGCCTCCTCCCAGGTGAAGCGCCGCGGCTCGCCACGCGTCACCGGCGCACGCAGGTCCTGCCAGCGCAGCACGTCGTGCCCGAGGTAGCGCGCCTTGGCCCGCAGGTAGCGCCGCATGACGGGAGCGGCCTCGGCGGTCGCCGTGCGCATGGCATCGAGACTGGCTCGGTCGATGGCGTTGTCGAAGAGGGTGGCGTCGAGGACCGAGTCCCACCCGCGCCGGTGCAGGACCTCCAGGGTATGGCCCTTCACGCCGTTGAGGGCGGCAGCGAACACCATGGCGTCGCGATCGAGGAGCGTGGTGAGCGCTTCGAAGGCCGCCGCGCGCACCTCGGCCCGTTCATCGGAGAGGCGGACGCCGAGCTCCGCCAGCCCGTAGGAGCGGGGCGCGTCGTCGTCGGGGAGCCTCACGTCCAAGGTCCGCCGGCTCACCAGGTCGGTATGGAGGCGTTCCCAAGCCGATCCGCCGCTGGCGCTGAGGGCGGCAGCGAGCGCTTCGGCCTCCTCGCCCATGAGGTGGAGGGCCTCGGCCTTGAGTTGACGCAAGGCGTAGAGGTGCTCACGCAGCGTCGGCGAGGTGGCCGCGATGGCATCGACGTCCAGTTCGCCGGTCCAGGCGGTGATGCGCGCGACCAGGGCGCCGAGCTTCGCGCGCAGTGGATCGAGCGATGAGAGCTGGCTCCGGGCGGCGTCGTCGGCGGCGTCGACCGAGAGCCGGTTGCCGAGGTACGTCAGGAGGGTCCGGAAGGTGGTGTAGAGGCCGTTGAGGCGTTCGACGAGGGCCTCGACGGTCGGTGCGGCGTCATCGATCCGGCCTCCGGCGGCGGAGGCGCGGACCCTTCGGTCGTCGAGGAAGCGCTCGAGCTGCTCGACGGCTTCGGTCAGAGCGTTGCGGTCGTTCGTGAATTCCTTGCTGTCGAGACCGGGGTAGATGCTCTCGAGTTGCCAGCGTGGTAGATCGACGTCGGTCACCTCGCCACCGTCCCTTCAAGAGGTCGCTGTCCGACAGTCTACCGACTGGGTCCGCCCGGACCGGGTCGCCACCCGACGGCAGACCGCGCGCCGAGCCCCATCCCACCGCGGCTACAGCTCGGCGTTCCCGTCGGGCGGCCAGCTTCCGCCCAGGGACAGCCACGCCGACACCATGTCCATCGGGACCTGGGCGAGGAAGGTGATGGCCTGGTGGTCGCGCGGGTGGGGCACGGTCAGGCGGTAGGCGTGCAGGGCCTGGCGCGCGATGGCGTCGGAGGGACGGCCGTACAGCAGGTCGCCGAGCACGGGAGCGCCCAGGTGGGCGAGGTGGACGCGGATCTGGTGGGTGCGCCCGGAGTGCGGCTTGGCCTTGACGAGGGCGTAGCCGGGCACGCGCGCGATGACCCGGAACACCGTCACGGCGGGCTTGGGGCGCTCGCCCCCCACGGTCATCTGCTGGCGCTTCACGGGGTGGCGCCCGATGGGTGCGTCGAGGTGCACGGCCTCCTCGAGCTCGCCCACCGCGATGGCCACGTACTCCTTCTCGGTGAGCCGCTTCTTGAACGATGCCGCCAGGTCGCGATGGGCTTCGTCGTTCTTGGCCACCACCATGACGCCGGAGGTGTCCTTGTCGAGGCGGTGCACGATGCCGGGGCGGTAGGCCTCGTCGGCCGGATCGTAGATGCGTTCCTTCGACAGCTCCATGCGGCCCAGCAGCGCGTTGACGACCGTCCCGTTGCGCACGGTGGCGGTGGGGTGGGCGATCAGGTCGGGCGGCTTGTTGATGGCCGCCAGCATCTCGTCCTGGTAGATGACGTCGACGTCGATGTCCTCGGGCTCGACCAGCATGGGCCGGGGCGGCGGCAGCAACACCGACACCAGCTCGCTGCCGTCGAGCTTGTGGGCGGCCTTGCCCACCGGACGGCCGTCGATGGTGACGTAGCCCTCGCTGACGAGCTCCTTGGCGTAGGTGCGCGACAGCTCCAGGGCCATGGCGATGGCCACGTCGAGGCGCTCCCCGCTGGGGGCTTCGAAGGTCCGGACGTCCACGGGAGACAGTCTATAGGCTCCGAGGGAGGCCGCCGGCCCGGCGCTATACTGGCGCGATATGGAGCCGATCGCACTCGACGCCATGGGGGGCGACCACATGCCGGACGCCGCCCTCGATGGGGCGGTGGTCGCCGCTGCCGAAGGACTGCCGGTCGTCCTGGTAGGGGACGAAGCACGGTTGCGCGCGGGCCTCGAGGCCCGCGGCGCCTCCCTACCGATCCGCCACGCCGACGACGTCATCGGCATGGCCGACGCCGCCTCCGACGTGCGCCGCAGGCGCTCGTCCAGCGTGATGGTGGCGATGCGCCTGGTCAAGGACGGCGAGGCCTCCGCCGCGGTGTCGCTGGGGCACTCGGGCGCCACCATGGCGGCGGCGCTGTTCGTGTTGGGACGTCTGCCGGGCGTCGAACGCCCCGGCATCCTGGCCACCGTCCCCGTCAAGGACGGCTTCGCGGCCCTGATCGACGTCGGCGCCAACGCCGACTGTCGGCCCGCGCACCTCCAGCAGTTCGCGGTGATGGGGTCGGTGTTCGCCCGCACCATGCTGGGTATCCCCGCGCCGCGGGTGGGGCTGATGTCGATCGGCGAGGAGCCCGAGAAGGGCAACGAGTTGACGGTGCGCACGCACGAGCTGCTGCGCGAGACCCCCGGCATCGAGTTCTACGGCAACGTCGAGGGGCGTGACCTGTTCCGCGGCACGACCGAGGTGGTGGTCACCGATGGCTTCACCGGCAACGTCGTGCTGAAGCTCGCGGAGGGGGAGGCGCGCGAGCTGTTCTCGTGGGTCCGCGACGCGCTCCGCTCCGATCTCCGGAGCAAGCTCGGCGGGCTGCTGGTGCGGCCCGCCCTGCGCTCGATCGCGGCGCGGCTCGATCCCGCCGAGTACGGCGCCCAGCCCTTGCTGGGGGTCGACGGCTACGCCTTCATCGGGCACGGCAGCGCCGACGCGCGTGCCGTGGCCAGCGCCATCCGCACCGCCCACCGGGCGGTCGAAGGGCGCCTGCTCGAGCACGTCCGCGAGGGCATCGCGGGTCTCGGCGAGGTGCCCCAGCCGGCCTGAGCCGGGATTCGGGAACGAAGCCTACGGGATGTTGGCTCGAGTCCAGGCGAACGCAGTCACGTAGCGCAGGTTTGAAGGATTCTGCGGAAGCGCCAGCGTTTCGCCCAGTTCGCTCGGTCCGAACACCGAGGAGTAGTTCGTCGTGGCGGGGGAGTACAGGTCGATGACGATGATCCTATTGAAATCCACGACGTAAGCGAACCGCGTGGCTGGATCGATCGCGGCAGCAACTCCTGTGAACCCGTAGCTGGACTGCGTCTTCACGGGGGACTTGTCCGTCGGTGAGGCGTGGACGGCGATCTGGTTGGCGCCGACAACGACGACTTGCGGCGCCGAACCCGTCGGATCCACCGCCATCGCGGAAGCGCCATCCACCGTTGCCACACTGTCGCCGGACGTCCCAGACGCTGGATCGGCTGATACGAGGTACGACGTCTGTCCGGTGGCCGGTGGGTTGTAGGGGGCCGGATTCGTGTAGGCGACGGCGACGCTTCCGTTGGTCAACAGCTCTTGCTGGCCACTGTTGCCCAACGTTGTACCCGTCGATACGAAACTCGAAGAGACGTGCGGAACACTATCAGAGTAGATCACGGCGTTGGTTGCAGTACCAGGAACCAATGCGAATAGGGCTTCGTTTGTCGACGCCTGGTTGTCGAAGGGCACGGTGGCCTGTGTGATCTGCACGTTGCTGACGGGAACGACTGGGTCAAACGCCCCTGGCGTCGGCGCCGTGGTGTCGACCTGGAACAACCGCGGGTAGCGTGAGCCGTCGCCACAGTCAAGCGGATCATCCAGCAGCGTCACGAACCGGCCTGTACGCGAAACTGTGAGCCCGCGGAAGCAATAGGGCCCCCCAGTATTGAAGACGGCGCCAGGCGCGCCCGTGAGAGGGATTGTCTTCGTCACCGCGAACGCCACAGGGTTGGTTGGATCGATGTTCGTTAGGTCGAAGAAGACGAGCTCGGAGGCCGGACTGACGCCGCCGCCAAGATCCCGTGTCAACACCACCATCTCGGTCCTCGTGCTCGTCCTCCCTACGACGTCCGCCGAAATTGGATCGTATGTGAGAGCACGCGAACTGTTCTGAACGATCGTGAGCCGACTACCAGAAATCGGTTGACCGGGATCGAAGTGATCCTCGACCAGGACCATCTCTGGCTGGGATGTTGAAGGGTCCAATCTTCCGATCGCCATCAAGAACGGAGGGATGAGTTGGGTCGTCCCAGTACACCCAGTTAGGAGGATTGGGATGCCGAGAAGCATCAACCCAAGGAGCCGGAAGCGTCGGAAGTTCATGGTTTCGCTCCTGGAAGCGTGAGGCCCGTGTCGAACGCCTGCAGCAGCCCCTGGCTCGCCCCGGGCGTCGTCAGGGCGATCGAGAAGCGGCCCGTGGCGCTGTCCCAGGAGCTGTACAGGGCCCAGCAGCACCGGTTCCAGGCCACCACGAACTTGGGCTGGAGGTTGAAGGTGGGGTACGACGGGCTGAGCCCGGTGAGATCCCAGGTGTCGTTCACGACGGCTCCAACATAGAGGTCCTTGAGGGGGCGGACGATGAGAGCCACGTCGCCCAGCGTGAGCAGTCCGCTCGTCACGCTCTGGGAGGTGCTGGAGTAGGCGCCGTTGTAGCCCAGCGATCCCTGCAGGCCCACCGTCTGGTAGGCGTCGATCCCGAACACCAGGCTGGCGCGCCGCAGGTAGGTGATGGGCTGCAGGTCATCGTGGAACGGCATGTCGGCGAAGAGGTCGAGGCTGAAGTTGACGGGCCCGTACTGCTGGTCGGTGAGCACGGCGCGCGCGGTGAGGTCGCTGCCGCGGTAGCCGCCGGCGCTGGCGTTGAGGGTCGGGTCGAAGACGGTGACGTACTGCACCTGCCAGCTCGGGCTGTGGCCGGTGGGGGCGTCCTCGACCTTGAAGGTGAGGGTACGCGAGGCGGTGGGGTCGCCGGGGAAGCCGAGCCAGGAGGGCTCGAGCCACGCCAGCCCGTCGGCCTCGACCGCCGCGATGCCCGGCCACGCCAACCGCAAGGAGCTGGTCGCGACGGTGCCGTAGGGGAACCCGAGACGCTCCGAGGCCGTGAACTGCAGCGGTCCTGCCGCGGCCGCGGCGTCGACCGTGAGGGCGGTCACCTTGCCGGCGTTGAGGTCGCGTTCGTAGGTCACGCGCAGCCCCGGCAGGACGTCGTCCTGCTGGAGCGTCCCGAGCGTGACCGAGAGCTGGAGCGGATCCCAGTGCTGGGGTGGCGTACCGACCGGCGGCGGGGGCGGAGCGTAGGTGTAGCCGGTGTCGATCGACAGCTCCGCGATGCCGGGGACCGCGAGGCTGGCCCTGGCCGAGGAGTGCGTCTGATCGGTGGCGATCCCGGTGATGCGGTCGGGGGTGACCTTGAGGTCCTCGACGTGCTCCAGTTGGAGCGTTGCCTTGACGCTGCCGGGCGAGGACAGCGTGAGCTTGGTGTCGATGGTGCCGGGATCGGCCTTCATCACGTCGTAGCTGTTGCTCACGCTGAGGTCGATCCACGAGGTGGTGCGGAACAGGTTCAGGGTCGACACCACCGGCTGGACGCCCTCGTTCAGGGGGTTGCGGTTATCGACGAAGACGTAGCCGCCCTTCACCTGGAGGTTCGCCCACGGCAGCGGCGCGAGCAGCAGGGTGGCGTCGGCCTCGGTGCGCGTCCGCAACGGGATCTGGTCGAAGGTGAAGGGCGTCTCGCCCTGGGAGGTGTCGCGCTGCAGCGTCAGCGACAGGCTGCCGCTGGCGGGCAGGGTCTGCTTGGCGGTGAGCACGGCGTTCCAGTCGATGAGGCGCTCCCCGCTGCCGTAGTAGTTGCCGGTGAAGTCGCTCTGGCCGTTCACGGTCATCCCCTGCCAGGGGGAGACGGGCTGGAGCACCAGGGAGTAGCCGTCGCGCAGGCGCCCGCTCGTGAAGGTAGGGGTGAGGGCGGCGCTGCGGTTGGCGAGGTTGCTGGTGTCGCGGAACGCCCCCAGGTCGAGCAGCGCGCTCTTCACCTGGAACGGTCCGAACACGTAGCTCTCGAGATCGCTGGGTTGCACCTGGAGGCGCGCCACCGTCCACAGCGGGGTGGTGCGGTTGGCGTAGCTCGGGGTGTCGACGGTGTCGTTGGGGTTCAGGTCGATGAACCCCTGGCTGCTGAAGGTGCCCTGGAGGCCGGTGTTCACCTGGGTGGTCGACCAGTCGTACTCCCAGATGCGATTCCGCACGGTGTCGTCGCGCTTCACGGTGAGGGAGAACGACGGCGGCCCGAGGACCTTCTCGGTGGCGTAGGTCAGGTCGAACTGCAGGGTGCTGTCGCCCTTGGCGCCGCTCGGAACGGTGCCGTTGGCATTGCGCGTGAGGTCGAACGGGGTGTACTCGACCCGGAACTCTCCCTTGCCTCGGTCGGTGTAGAAGCGGTGGTCGAAACCGCCGCCCAGGTACGAGGTCTGTACGGCGCCTCCTAGGAGGCTGTTCTCGATCCCGCTGCCCGCGCCGGGGGTCACGGCGGCGTAGTAGTGGACGTTGACGCTGCCGAAGGCGTCGGGTCCAGCGACGTAGGGCCAACTGGCGGCGATCTCGGCTCGGGTGGTGGCGGTGCCGGCGGTGATCGACAGCAGCGGCTGGCGGCTGGGTGGCGCCAGCGGCACCACCAGGAGGGGGAGACCGAACAGCGGTCGACCCCGGAGCAACACCTTGACGTCGTAGGCCACGAGCCGGTCGCCCGGGTAGAGCTCGATGCGGCCCGCATCGAAACCGTAGTCCTCGAGGGTCTGATCGCATCGCGAGCAGGGGCTGAAGTGGCCGCTGACGATGCTGACCTGACCGGGGACGCGGCTGGCGTTGTCGCCGGAGACGTCGATGGCGGAGGTGCTGATGATCACGTCCTTGGCGTCGAAGCTCTCCTTCTGGAGGTCGATGATCAGGTCGTTGCCGGTCACCGTCTCGCCCTTGGTGGTGTAGCTGCCGTAGCCCACCACGCGCACCACGCGATTCGTGAGGTCGAACTCGATGTGGTCGGCCACCAACAGGTTGTCGCCGATGGTGACGTGGACCTCGTGGCCCTCGAGGACGTAGAGCTGCGCCTCGGTCCCGTCGGGGAGCGTGAGCGTGCGGATCTCGAGCCGGCTGTTGGGGTCGCCGCCGGTGTCGATGGTGATCTTGACCGCCTGCGCCGTGGCGGCCAGCAGGAGCACCCCCAGCACCGCGACGAGGACGCGCAGGCGCACGGCTCAGCGCCTCCAGGAGAGCGCCAGCAGCACGGAGCCGGCGATCGCGTAGACGGCGACCGGCGCCCAGCCGGCCACGTAGGCGGGGATGGTGCCCTGGGCGCCCAGCAGCTTCGACACGCTTCCGGTGGCGTAGTACACGAACGTCAGCAGCAGCACCGAGACGAAGCCCAGGGGGAGGCCGCGTCGGAAGGTGAACAGCGCCACGGCGAGCGCGAACAGTGCGAAGGCGGTGGCGGCGAGGGGCTCGGCGAACTTGCGGTTGAGCGCCGTCCACTCGGCGGGTTTCGGCTGGCCGGGATCGGACCCGAGGCGCCGGAGCAGATCGGAGAGCGGCAGGTAGACCAGGTCGGGGGTCCCGGTCACCCCGGCCGACAGCCCGCGGATCGGCAGCGTCCCGCTCTTCGCGCGGAAGTCGAGGACCAGACGGCTGCTCCGGAACACGCGGAAGTGCAGGTCGTGGAGGCGCCACACCCCGGCCGCCTGGTCGAGGTCGCCGCTGGCGGCCTGGATGACGTCCCGGGGTCCCTGGGTCCCGCCGGGGCTGATGACGGTGACGTTGCGGAGGTGCCCTCCCGGATCGAGGGCGCCGATGTAGATGCTCCGTCCGAGCGCGTCGGTGAAGAACGATCCGGCCTTGAGGACGGTCTCGGGGCTGCGCAGCAGGATGTCCTTCTGCACCTCGAGGGCCTTCTGTTCGCTCCAGGGCACCACCAGCTCGTCGTTGGCGAAGGCGATCAGGCTCACCAGCAGGCCCAGGCCGAGCATGGGCATGAGGAAGCGACGGGGGCTGAGGCCGAGCAGCAGCGCCGCCTTGATCTCGCCGTCCTGCCCGAGGCGCGTCAGGCCGAGGAGGGCGGCGAACAGGAGCGCCAGCGGCAGCCCCGGTCCGGCGGCCGCCGGCAGCTTGAACAGCAGGAAGCGGGCCACCAGCGCCGCCGGCACGCCGCGCGCCAGAGCGTCGGCGATGACGCCCAGCAGGAAGTTGGCCAGCAGCAGCACCAGCAGCACCGCCAGCCCGGCCGCGTACAGCGGCAGGATCTCGCGGAACAGGTAGCGGCTGAAGCGGTTCACGTGCGCAGGCTCCAAGCCACCAGCAGCAGCGCGCCGGCGCCGCCGACGGCCGGCGTGAGCCAGGCCGCCTGCACGGGGCCGAGGGCCCCGGTGTCGTACAGCGCGCGGGCCAGGAACCACAGGGCCCAGAAGCCCACCAGCAGGAGGATCGTCCAGGCGAAGCCCGTCGCCCGCCCACGCACGCGGAGCCCCAGGGCGCCGGAGATGAGGGCGAACACCACGGCCGTGAAGGCGTCGGCGATGCGGCGGTGGAACTGGAACAGCAGCGCTCCGGCGTCGCCGCCGGCCTGGCGCAGACGCCGGATCTGCTGCCACAGGCGGTCCAGGGGCAACGTCTCGCTGCGCGCCAGCGTCTGGGTGGGGTCGGCCTCCAGGCGGAAGGGGACCGTGACGGTCCCGGCGGGGGCCGGTGCTGCGCCGGGCGCGCTGCGTTGCACGTCGTCGAGGGCCCACGTCTTGCTGACGCTCGACCAGGTGCCGGTGGCGGCGGTCAGCACGGTGCCGTCGTCCAGCAAGACGAGGACGCCCTGCAGATGCGCGGTCTTCAGGTCGTGGAGGTCGGCGCGGATGCGCGAGGCGTAGAACACCCCCTCGCCGTCGATCCGGAACGAGGCGTCGCTCTGCACCTGGGCGGGCGGCTGGACGTACAGGAAACCGTCGATGAGCCGCTGGTAGGCGGTCTCGGCGCGTGCCTCGAGGTAGCCGTTGTTGACCAGGCCGAGGGCACCTACCGCGACGCCGAGCACCAGCAGGGGCGCCAGCAACCCCATCGGGCGTGCGCCCAGGGCGTAGGCGGCCTTGAGCTCCGAGTCCTTGGCCAGGCGGCCGGTCGCCAGCAGCACCGCGAACACCACGGCGATCGGGAGGCTCAAGTGCAAGAAGTAGGGCAGCTTGTACAGCAGGAGGCGCCCGACCTGGGCCAGCGAGGCTCCCTGCTGGATGAGGAATCGAGCCAGCACGCTGAGGAGGTCGATCGACAACAGCAGGCAGAAGGCGGCGACCCCCAGCAGGTAGAGCCCCGCGGTCTCGCGGAGGAGGTATCGCGCCAGTCGGGCGGGCACCCGCGCAGTATACCGTCCCCATCGCAACTCCGCCCCGGGAAGAGGCGTCAGGGTCGTGGCTTCTCTCATGAGCCGGGGGTGGCTAGACTGGGGTGTGCGTGTCCATCTCGTCGCGGTCCAAGCGGCCCTCCGCGAGGACGCCTACGCCACGGCCGAGGCCTTCTCCGACTGGATCGGAGGGCTCGCCGACCAGGCCCTGGCGGCCACCACCGACGACGGGGCCCCGGTCCTGATCGCCTTCCCGGAGGCGATCGGCATGCCCCTGGCGCTGACCCTGGGCGATCCCGACCGCGTGCACGGGAGCCGGAGCCTGCCGGAGGCGGTCCAGCGCGTGCTCCTGCACCGCTGGCGGGAGGTGCTGACGGCCGCCTGGCGCCACCGCGCGTTCGGTCCGGAGGCGGCCCACCTGGCGCGAGCGGTGACGGTGTACGACGCCTACACCGCGGCCTTCCGCGAGGCCGCGTGCAGGACCGGCGCCACCGTGGTCGCCGGGACCGCCTTCCTCCCCGACATCGACGAGGAGGCCGCGCGCGGCCGCCACATCCGGTCCCGTCGGGTGTACAACGTCGGCTACACCTTCGGCCCCGGCGGCGTTCTGCTGGGGCGTACGCGCAAGGCCTTCCTGACGCGCGGGCTGGAGTCGCGCGTCGGCCTGTCTCGGGGCCGGACCGACGACCTCGAGGTGATGCACACGCCGTGCGGGCGCCTGGGCGTCGCCGTGTGCCTGGACGGCTGGTACGACGGCGTGATCGGCCGCCTCGACGGAAGGGGCGCCGAGGTCGTGGTGCAGCCGAGCGCCAACGACGCCGACTGGTCCCGGCCCTGGCCCGCGGACCCGAGCCTCACCGAGGGGGAGGCATGGTTGGAGCGCGGCCTGCGCGCCCGCCTCCAGGGTCGCCTGCACCTGCGCTACGGCGTGAACCCGATGCTGGTGGGCGGGGCCTTCGGCTTCGAGCCGCGCGGCCGCTCGTCGATCGTCGCCAACGCCGGGTTGGTACGGCACGCCTGGGCCGAGGGGCGCGAGGGCGTGGTGGCGCTGGCCGACAGCGACCGCGAGGAGGCGGTGGTGGCGGCCGGCGTGGACCTTCCCGGAGGGCGGGAGACGTCCCAGGACGGTGACGGTAGAATGCGGCCGTGACCGGAACGCTGGGCCTCTTCTCGTTGGTCGACCTGTTCCAACTGCTGGCATCCGCGCAGCGGTCGGGCAGGTTGGGCGTCGACCACCCCGCGGGCCTGGCGCGCGTCTACTTCGACAAGGGCAACGTCGTCCACGCCGAGTTCGGAGAGCTCAAGGGCGAGGACGCGGTCTACGCGCTGTTCGCCGACGAGCGCGGCAGCTTCGAGTTCCGGCTGGGGATCCCCGCGCCCGAGGCCACCATCACGGGCGGTACCGAGAACCTGGTGCTCGAGGCCATCCGCCGTCTCGACGAGGCCCGCCGCGAGGGCGGCCCGACCGTCGCGCGGGACGCCGTTCCGGTGCTGGACACGACCTTCGAGCGGGCCGAGGAGCTGACCCTCAACGACGACGAGCGCAAGGTGCTGGCGCACGTCAACGGCCTGCGCAACGTCACGCGCATCGCACTCGACGCCGGGCTCGATCCCGACGAGACGCTCTCGGTGGTCGAACGCCTGACCAAGCTCGGGGTCCTGAAGATGCGCAGTCGGCGCCCGCGCACGGCACGCCTGGTGGCGCGCCTGTCCGAGACGACGCTGTCGCCCGGGTACGCCGGGCTCGACCCGGGCATCCTCACCACCTGGCAACGGGCCACCGGCGCCCAGGCCGACCGCGTGGCGTGCCGCCGCTCCGACGGCAAGGTGCTGGTGTTCCGCGCCGAGGCCGTCGAGGGGGCGGGGCCGTACATCCTGTTCTCGCGTGATACCCTCTTCCGGGCCAATCTGGCGGCCAACGAGGCGCTGCTGGTCCGCCCCGTCCAGAAGCGCGACTGACCCCCTCCGAGGAGATCTTCGATGGACGAGAGCCCCACGCTCCGCCCGCTGCTGCCCTGGCGCACCTGTCCGTTCCCGGTCGATTGGGAGCACGAGTTCGGCCGTGGCGGGGAGCTCCACCTGGAGATCGGGTTCGGCGACGGACGCTTCACGGCGCGTCGCGCGCTCGCCCGCCCCGATGCCCGTTTCGTCGGGCTGGAGATCTCCAGCGCCAGCGTGCAGCGTGCGCTCCGCCGGGTGAAGCGTGCGTCCATCGCCAACGTCCGGCTGGTGAAGGTCGGGGCTCAGTTCGCCCTGCGTCAGTTGTTCGCGCCCGACTCCCTGAGCGGCATCGTGGTGAACTTCCCGGACCCCTGGCCGAAGGAACGGCACGCGGACCGGCGCCTGCTGCAGCGCGACTTCTTCCGGCTGGCGGCGAGCCGCCTGCGCGCGGGCGGGGCGCTGTGCCTGGCCACCGATCACCCCGACTACCTGGCCTTCTCGCTGGAGCAGGCCGAGCTGGCGGGCGCTTTCGAGGCCGTTCCGGGGCCGCCGCCGCCCGCCGTGTTCGAGACAAAGTACGCGCTGAAGTGGAAGGAGCAGGGCAAGCCCCTGCACTACGTCGAGTTCCGGTACGACGGCGGTCCGACCGACGCGTACCCGCCGCTGGAGAGGCCGACGACCATGCCCCACGCCCTGCTGAGCGGGACCTTGCCCGCGTCCGCGCCCTTCGACAAGGTGGTGCTCGCCTACGGCGAGGGCCACGTGATCCTGCACGAGGTCGCGCGCCGTTTCGGCGGTGCCGACGACGACGGTGATGGAGCGGCCGAGCGCTGGTGGATCCGCGCCAGCGTCGACGAGCCCGACCTCCGGCAGCACCTGCTGGTGCTGGTCCGGCAGCGCTCCTCCGACGAGGTGATCGTGCGGCTCGAGCCCTTCGGCGACCCCGTCATCACGCCGACGGTACGTGGCGCCGTCCACGCCGTCACCGAGTGGCTGTGGTCGGCCACCGGTCTGACGGTCGCCGCCCGCAACTACTGAGGCCCCGGACAGGGCCGCCGCCGTCGACATTGGACCGCTGGACGGCACCCCGGGGATCGACGGGCTAGCATCGAGCATGGCCTACCGCGCGCTGCCGACCCAGCCCGAGGCGGGCGAGCCGATGGTGGTGCTCACCGCGCCCGACCTGCCGTGGCCCCACGGCTTCACCACCCGCGCCGGCGGGGTCAGCTCCGGACCGTACGCCAGCCTCAACCTCGGCCTCAGCTCGGGGGACGATGTCGAACCCGTCGAGGCCAACCGCGAGCGTCTGCTGACCGCGCTGGGCTTCCGTCGCGACGCCGTCTGCGCCTTCCACCAGGTGCACGGCGACCGCGTGCTCCCCGGCCAGCCCAGTTGGTTCGAGGAGCAAGCGGATGCGGCCACCACCGACGTCCCGGGGCGCCTGCTGGTGGTGAGCGTGGCCGACTGCCTGCCGCTGCTCTTCTTCGATCCCGTCGCCGAGGCGGTGGGTGCCGCCCACTGCGGCTGGCGGGGGACGTTGGCCGGGCTCGCCGGCAAGGTGGTGGCGCGGATGACCGAGCGCTACGGCTCACGTCCGGAGGACGTCCGGGTGGCGATCGGCCCCGGCATCCAGGGGCCCTGCTACCAGGTGGGCGACGAGGTGGTCGCCGCCTTCCGGGAGGCCGGCTTCCCGTCGGATGTGGCCGTCCCGGACGAGGCGGGCCGGCATCGCCTCGACCTCGTCGCGGCCAACCGCTGGGTGCTGGGCGGCGCGGGCGTGCCCTCCGAGAGCATCTGGAGCTCGGGCGTGTGTACGCACTGCCAACCCCGCCTGTTCAGCCATCGCCGCGACGCCGGACGTACCGGCCGCCACTGGGCCTTCATCGCGCTCCCCGAGCCTTCCTGAACGGCCGTCCGAGGCGACCGGGAGGGGCCGTTCCTCACGGTATCCTGGCGGCATGTCGTGGTGGCCGGGTGTCGAGACGAGGACGCCGCTGCCGTCGAGGTGCGGAGCATGACAGCGACCGTCGACGGGCTGCGGCACCGGCTCGCGCAGGCCGAACGGGTGCGGATGGACATCCCCGGATTCCGGCGAGCGGCGGTGCTGGTGCCGTTGCTGGAGGGCGACGATGGCTTGGAGCTGCTGTTCACGGTGCGGTCGTCGTCGCTGTCGAACCACGCCGGCCAGATCGCCTTCCCCGGCGGCGGCATGGAGGACGGCGAGGAACTGGTGAATGCCGCCCTGCGGGAGACGCTGGAGGAGGTGGGCCTGCGGGTGGCGCCCGAGGAGGTGCTGGGCACGCTGAGCGACCATCCCTCGCCGGCGCGCTACGTGGCGACGCCGGTGGTGGCGCGGGTCCCGTGGCCGCAGCCGCTGCGCCTCAACCCGCGTGAGGTCGCCGACGTCTTCACCGTTCCGCTCGCCGAGCTCGAGGCGATCGAACCGACCAGCGAGGTGCGGGAGCTGCGCAGCTACCGCCGCCGGATCTACGCCTACCCGTGGCACGACCGCCTCATCTGGGGCTTCACCGGCAACGTCGTCAAGAACCTGCTGGACGTGTGGGACGGCCGTCCTGGGGATCCCTTCGATCCGTGGTAGCCTCGCAACCTATCCCGAGGGGCCCGAGGCCGGGCATCGGTCGAGAGGAGGCATCGCGTGAGGCGCCGTGATCTGCGGGTCGTCCGAGGCGACGATCGCTACGCCTACACCACGGGGGTGGTGGTCGAGGCGTTGCAGTCGGCGGGGGTCCTCACCGACGAGGCGATCCGGATCGCGCGGGAGGCCGAGCGGCGCCTGCGCGAGGGCGACGAACGCACGGTCGACCTCGACGACCTGATGGGGGTGCTGGCCGAGCTGGTGGAGGAAAGGGTGGCGCCCGAGGTGGCCGAACGGCTCCGGCACCAGACGCCCCCCTTCGTACCCCTGAGGATCGACGTCGACGGCGCCAGGGAGCCCTTCTCCCGCCGTACCCTGATGGCCTCGTTGGAGAAGCTGGGCCTGGGGTTCAAGGAGGCGCATGCCGTCGCCAACCTGGTCGAGCAGGGCCTGCGCGCGGAGGGTGTCGAGACGCTGCCGCAGAGCGAGCTGGCGCGCCGCGTGGCGGTGGCGTTGGAAGGGCGCTACGGCCGCGACCTGCGTTTGCGCTACGAAGGGCTCACGCGCCAGTCGTTGGAGCTGAAGGTGATCGAGGAGGACGGCGCGGAGATGCCGTTCTCGCGTGGCATCCTGGCGCAGTCGGTGATGGCGGTCGGGTTGGGGCCGGAGCTCTCGCACAACCTCGCCAAGCGTGTGGAGGAGGTGCTCTACCGCAGCGACCGGCCGAGTGTGCCGCGCGCCGTCGTGCGCGGCGAGGTGGTGCGCCTGCTACGGCAGGAGGCGGGCGACGAGTTCGCGCGGCGCTACCAGTTGCTGCGGGCGGTCCGCCGGCCCGACCGGCCGATCGTGCTGCTGGTGGGCGGGGCGCCCGGCGTCGGCAAGTCGGCCATCGCGTCGGAGGTGGGCTACCGGCTGGGCATCCCCCGGAACGTGTCGACGGATTCGGTACGCCAGGCCCTGCGCTCGCTCATCGGCCCGGACCTGAGCCCGGTGCTGCACAGCTCCAGCTACTCGGCCTGGAAGGCCGATCTGATGCCGGGCGAGCGCGAATCGCTGCGGCCGAAGCGGAAGCGCGTCCTGCGCGGGTTCCTGGCGCAGGTCCAGCAGCTCGATCCGGCGGTGTGCGCCATCATCGATCGCAACGTCACGGAGGCCACCTCGCTGGTGATGGAGGGCGCCCACCTGGTCCCCGGCATCGCACCCAGTCGCGACGCCGCCGACGCCGTGCTGGTGAAGGTGGTCATGAAGGTGGAGGACGAGGAAGACCACCGGCGTCACTTCGGGGTGCGCGAAGGCCAGACCTTCCAGCGCCGCCGTGGCCAGCCCTACCTCGAGCACTTCACCGAGATCCGCATCCTCCACGACTTCATCGTGGAGCAGGCCGAGCTGGAGGGCGCGCCCGTGGTGGAGGCCTCCGACCTGGATCGGGCCGTGGAGAAGACCATCGAGCACGTGCTCGACGTGCTCCTCGTGGAGCGCTACGGCGAGGTCGTGAGCGAGGGCCCGACGGAGCGTTGAGCCGCCCGCGCCGGGCACGCGCGGGATGAAGAATGTAATCGTGCCGGTGCCGACGGCAGCCGTAGACTTCCCCCGAGGTTCCCCATGCCCACCCCAGCGATCGAAGTCGACCACCTGAGCAAGCGCTACGGCGCGCGGCCGATCGTTCGCGACCTGAGCTTCACCGTGAACGCCGGCGAGGTGTACGCGCTGGTGGGTCCGAACGGGGCGGGGAAGACGACGGTCATCCGTCTCGTGTCCGGCCTGGCCTTCCCCAGTGCCGGACGCGTCCGGATGCTGGGGGTGGACCCCCACCAGGATCCCAGCGTGCGCCGCAGGTTGGGCGCGGTGGTGGAGGCGCCGGCGGCGTTCTACCCGTACCTCACGGGCCGCGGCAACCTGCGTCTGCACGGGCGCCTGGCGGGGGGCGTCGACGACGACCGCATCGACGAGGTGCTGGACATGATGGAGCTGGGGAACGCCGCCGAGCGCAAGGTGGGGGTGTACAGCCTGGGCATGCGCCAGCGCCTGGGGGTGGCGGCGGCCATGCTGATGCGTCCGGAGGTGCTCATCCTCGACGAACCCGCCAGCGGCATGGACCCGTTGAGCCTGCACCTGGTGCACTCGGTGCTGCGCGATGCCGCTGCCTCGGGGACGGCGGTGCTGCTGTCGACCCACCACCTCGACGAGGTGGTGGCCTACTGTACCCGCGTGGCGATCCTGGAGGAGGGGGCGCTCATCGACGAGGTGAACCTGCTCGACCGGCGCGAGCGCTTCCGGGTCTGGGTCGGAGAGGCGCACCGCGCCAAGGCCCTCCTCGACACCCAGCCATGGATAAGGCATGCCGCCGTGCGCGGCGAGGAGGTCGTGTTCATCCCCTCGCAGTCCGACGCCGTGGGGCGCGTCAGCGCCGTGCTGGCGGAGGCCGACATCGAGCTGTACGAGCTCACGCGCGACATCTTCGACCTCCGCGGCTACTACCGGGAACGCGTGTCGAACGAGCGCGTCCGCCGCAGCGGCGTGCGCGGGAGCCGGGTCGAGAGCGCGCGCGCCGTCGAGCCCCCGCCGGAGGCGCCCGGGGGTCCGGAGGAGACGCCGTGAAGAACCTGCTGGCGATGGAGGTCGGCAAGGTGCTGCGGCTGGCGAGCGTCCGCTTCGCGGCCGTGCTGCTGGTGGCGTTCCCGATCCTGTGGGCGTACGCCCCTGGCATCTTCAAGGTCTACGGTTTCTACCTGGTGTCGGCGTTCCAGGTCCCGGCGCTCGGTCTCCTCTCCAGCATGCAGTTCCTGCTGCCGCTGCTGACGGCGATCGCTGCCGCCGAGTTGCTGGGCACCGAGATCGCCAACGGCACCCTTCCCACGGTGCTGCTGCGTCCGGTGTCGCGCTCGCAGTGGCTGCTGTCGAAGCTGCTGGTGGTGTCGGCGCTCCCCTTCGCTATGCTGACCGTCTTCCTGGTGGTGTCGCTCGTTGCCGGGGCACCGTACGGCTACGGCTCCTTCGTGGGCGGGACGGGCCTCGGTCAGGCGGGGCTCCTCGGGCAGGGCACCATGACCGTGGCCCACGCGCTGCGTGAGGTGCTGGGCGCCTACCTCATCGCCGCCTACAGCCTGGTCCCGATCGCCCTGCTGGCGGTACTGTTCACCGTGGTGTTCATGAACGCCGCCGGCGGCGCGCTGGCGACCCTCTCGGTCCTGATCTTCATGCAGCTGCTGGTGGTGTTCCCCGGGATCGAACCGTACCTGCTCACCACGCAGCTCAACGCCTACGCCAAGCCGGTCGCAAACCTGGGCTGGGTGGCCGCGCTCATCGCCTTCTACAGCGCGGCGTTCGCCGCCGTCGCGGTGGTCCTGTTCGAGCGGAAGGACTTCTAGTGCGCCGAGTCCGGGCCGCAGTGCTCGGGGCCGCGCTGGTGTTGGGGGCGGTGGCCTGGGCGCAGGCCATCTCCTACACGGTGCAGGTGGTCGCGCTGTCCGACAAGGACTCGGCGCTGGCCCTGCAGGCGCAACTCAACAGCCAGGGCTATCCGGCGTACGTGGTGCGATCGACCACGGTGGCGGGCGACGTCTACCGCGTCCGCGTGGGCGCCTTCGCCAACCGCCAGGCGGCGCTGGTGTTCGCCGACGCCATGCCCGCCGTGGCCGGGGGCAAGCCCGTGCCCGCCCTGGCCGAGGCCATCCCGCCGGGCATCGTGTCGCTGGCCCCGCGGGTGCTGACGCGCATCATCCCCGACGGCCGCTCGGTGACGGTACAGCCCTGGAGGTCGGGGATCGCCATCCGGCTCCAGCAACGGAGTCCGCTGCAGGAGGCCCGCTACGTCACCGTGGAGGGCGACCAGGTGGACTCGTTCGACGCCTGGCTGGCGGTCCCGTCCGCCGACGGCAGCATCACCCGTCTGCGCGACCTGGCGCTCTGGCCGGACAGCTACCAGCAGGACCCCCAGGCCGCGCGGGACGCCTACCAGGCGTCGGTGGTGTCCCTGGTCGCCGACGGCCTGGGTCTGTCGGCGTCGGACGTGCGCGCCACCATCACCACCGGTCCCGGCGATGCGGTGCCGCACCTGGTGGTGCTCGAGCGCGTGACGCGGGCGAGCGACGGCACCGAGAGCAGCAAGTTGCTGGCGCTCGGGGTCCCCGCCCTGGGCATGACCCCGGAGGGGCCCGCCCGCTACCTGGGCCTCGCCCCGGGCGAGCTGCCCGATGCGCCTCCGACGACGCCGCTGGCGGCCGACGCGCCCGCGACGGGCCCGCTCCAGGGGAGCGGCTGGACGGCACGCCAGAACGGCGACTTCGTCACCCTGACCGCCGGCGACGCCAGCTGGGTGCAGGCGGTGGGCACGCTGCTGTGGACCGACGGCCACGTGGTGGCGACCGCCTACCGCAGCTCGCTGTTGTTCTACGACTTCCTGCCGCGCTGAGGCGGCCGCTCCTCAGGCCTTGCCGAGCGGGACGTTGAGGTTGAGCGAGGTACGCGTCTCGGAGGCCTGGCTCGGCTCGCGCTCGGCGCTGGCCCCGGCCGGCGCGGTGCGCTCGGCCAGCCAGCGCTCGGCCGCCATGGCGGCGCGGGTGCCGGCCCCTACCGAGGTCCCGAGCTGGCGGTACACCTCGTCGGAGACGTCGCCTGCCGCGAAGATACCCTCGGCATCGGTGTAGATCTCGTCGCGAACGTCGACGTAGCCGCTCTCGCGCAGCCGCACGGCGCCCGCCAGGAAGGCCGTGTTGGGCTCGTGACCGATGTACACGAACACACCGTCGGTCTCGAGCACGCCCTGCTCGCCGGAGACCACGTCGGTGGTCCGTACGCCCGTCACCTGGCCGTCGGCGCCGAGGACCTCGGTCACCACCGTGTTCCACACGAAGTGCATCTTGGGGTTGGCGAAGGCGCGCTCCTGGGCCGCCTTGTGGGCGCGCAGCTCGTCGCGGCGGTGGACCACGGTGACGCTGTCGGCGAACTTGGTGAGGAAGGTGCCCTCCTCGATGGCGGCGTCGCCCCCGCCTACCACCACCACGCGCTTGCCCCGGTAGAAGAAGCCGTCGCAGGTGGCGCACGTCGACACGCCGCGGCCGTAGAACTCGTCCTCACCGGGGACGCCCAGGCGCCGGGGGTTGGCGCCGGTGGCGATGATGACGGCGCGGGCGTGGTAGTCGGCGTCGTAGCCGTGCACGACGAAGCCGGCGTCGGCGTCGCCGTCGATGCCCTTGACCTCGTCCATGACGATCGAAGCCCCGAACTTCTCGGCCTGTTGCACCATGCGCTGGGACAGCTCGGGCCCGGTGATGCCGTCGGGGAAGCCCGCGTAGTTCTCCACCTCGTCGGTCTGGGCGATCTGCCCGCCGGGGAGGCCCTTCTCGATGATCACGGTGTCGAGCTGGCCCCGGCCGGCGTAGATCCCGGCGGTGAGTCCCGCGGGTCCGCCGCCGATGATCACGACGTCGTGGTGTTGTTGCTTCATGGGCATGCCACCCTCCATCCGTGCCCAAGGCTAGCACCCGCGCGGCCGCGCGCTCTGTCGTGTTGAATACCTACGGGGGGTATAGGGCCGAGACGGCCTCGGCGCCCCCGGTTCGTGGCGTGGAGCCGGGGGCGCAGGCGGGGCCGCGGCCGGCCGCGATGACCCGTCGTGGACGGCTCAGCCGCGGAGGCCGGCGGTCGCCAGGGCGGCGACGGTCAGCGTCATGGCGAAGCCGGCGACGGCGACGACGAGGGCCGGCGCGCCGATGCGGCGGACGCTGCGGAGGTCGACCGCCAGCCCGATGGCGGCCATCGCCACCGTCATCGCCACGGTGCTGGCGGTCTGCAGCAGTGGCACCCAGGTCGCCGGTACCGCACCGAGGCTGCGCATCGCCCCCAGCGCCAGGAAGCCGAGCAGGAAGGCGGGCACCAACGGCGGACGGCGCCCCGCGGTCCGCGCCTCGCCCGAGCGAGCGTCCCGGCGCCGCAGCAGGCTGCCGACGACCAGCAGGGTGGGGGCGAGCAACGCCACCCGCGTGAGCTTGGTGATGGTGGCCAGGTCCAGCGCGGCCGGCCCGCGAGCGGCTCCGGCCGCCAGCACCTGGGCGATCTCGTGCAGGGTGGAGCCCGTCATCAGGCCGTAGCGCTGCACGCCCATGCCGATCAGGGGCGCCACCACCGCGAAGCCGATCACGCCCAGCGTGCCCAGCAGGCTGACGATGCCGACCGAGACCGACACGTCGTCGTCGCTGGCGTCGATGATCGGCGCTGCTGCCGCGATCGCGGCAGCGCCGCAGATGCACGAGCCGATGGCGAGCCCGAGCCGGACGCCGCGGCCCAGCCCCAACCCCTTGCCGAGCCGTTCCATGACCGTCAGGCCGATCACCACCACCAGCAGGTCGAGCACGAGCACGCGCGGGCCGGCGCGCACGAGCAACCCGAAGTCGAGGCGAGCTCCCAGCAGCACCACGCCCACCCGCAGCAGGGTGCGCGCGGCGAACACCATGCCCGGGAGGGCGCGGGCGTGCAGCCCGAGGGTCGCGCGCCAGGCGACGCCCAGGATCATCGCGATCCCCAGCGGGCCCAGCACCGACATCCCGGGAAGGTGGGCCGCCAGGGTCGCGGCCGCGGCCAGGACACCGGAGAGCAGCAGGCCGGGGGCGAGCGTGCCGGGGAGGAGTCGGAGGCGAACGGAGCGGCGGACGGTGCGGCGGAAGGTGCGACGCGCGGCGGAGGCCATGAGGGGCAGTCTAGGCAGGGCAGCGTCATAAATCAAAGTCACGTTCTGTCTATGTGTCATCGAAATCGCTTATGATCTAGCGTGCGCATCGAACCCGAGCCCCTCATGACCTTCGCGCGCGTCGCCGAGGCCGGCAGCGTCTCCGAGGCGGCCGCCCGCGCGCATCGCAGCCAGCCCGCTCTCTCGGCCCAACTGCGCAAGCTCACCGAGGCCGTGGGGGAGCCGCTGTACCGGCGCCACCGCCACGGCATCCGGCTGACGCCCGCAGGCGAGGCGTTGCTCCCGCACGCGCGCGCCGTGATGGCGGCGCTGGCGTCGGCGCAGCGGTGGGCCGACGAGCTCGCCGGTCTCGAGCACGGCACCCTCCGGCTGGCGGCCAGCATGACGGTGGCCGTCTACCACCTCCCACAGCGGCTGGCCGAGTTCCACGCCGTGCACCCGGGCCTCCGCATCGACCTGCTGACCCGGAACTCCCGGGACGCGGCCGAGCTCCTCGCGGCTGGGCGCGCCGAGCTGGCCATCGTCGAGGGGCCGATCGGCGCGCTGCCCGAGGGGACCGAGGCCTCGCTCTTCGGCCTCGACCGTCTGGTCCTGGTGGTGCCGTCCGAGCACCCCCTCCGTGCCGGGGCGCCGCTGCCGTTGCGGGCGCTGCATGGCCTGGTCACGGTCCGGCGCGAGCCGGGGTCCGGCACCCGCGAGGTGGTCGACCGCGCCCTGGCGTCGGAGGGCGTCGAGCTCGTCACCGCCATGGAGGCGACCGGCCTCGACACCGTCAAGCAGGCCGTCCTGGCGGGCTTCGGCGCCGCCTTCCTGGCCGAACGCGCGGTCGAGCGCGAGGTGGCGGCGGGCGCCCTGCGCACGGTGCCGCTGGCCTGCGAGGGGCTGGTCCGCCCGCTGACGCTGCTCACGCGTCCGCCGGAGCTCGCCTCGCGGGGAGGACGGGCCCTGGTGGAGCACCTTCGGGCGCGATCCGACGGCCCGGCCGGGGCGGCCGGACCTTCGCTTGCAGCCCCTCCGACCACCTCGTAGACTTCGGTGTGACCAGAGACGAGCCTGCGACCTCGTCGCTGTCGGCGTCGGTCGGCGACTACCTGAAGGCCATCTGGGTGATCGCCCGGGACGAGCCCGCCGGCACCGGCGACATCGCGCGCGCCCTGGGCGTCAACGCGTCGTCGGTGACGGGCATGCTCAACAAGCTCAAGCGTATGGGGCTGATCCGCTACCGCCCGTACTACGGCGCCCAGCTCACCGCCGACGGCCGCAGCGAGGCGCTCAGGCTGGTGCGCCGCCACCGTCTGCTGGAGACCTTCCTCATCCGCGACCTCGGCTACAGCTGGGACGAGGTGCACGAGGAGGCCGAGGCCATGGAGCACGTGATGTCGGGCCGCTTCACCGAGCGGCTGGCCGCCCACCTCGGGCAACCGTCGCACGATCCGCACGGCGATCCCATCCCGCGCGACGACGGCACCGTGCCGTCGACGCCGAGCACCGGTCTGTGCGACGTCCCCGCCGGCAAGGACTTCGTGGTGTCGCGCATCCTCAGCCAGGATCCCGAGGTCCTGGCCTACGTCACCGAGCTCGGCATCGGCCCCGGGACCCGGCTCCGCGTGGAGTCGCGCGAGCCCGTCGGCGAGCTGCTGATGGTGCGCGCCGACGGGCGACCGCTGGCGATCTCCCGGGAGCTCGGCCGCCTGATCCTGGGAGCCGTCCGCGACGACGCGGGTCCGCAAGCCGCTCCCTGAGCCCGACCTCGGAGATTTGTCACGGGTGCCCGCGGCGCCAGGTGGTACCTTCGGGACGGAAGAGATGGGGAGAGGTTCGGGAGTTGGTGGACCGGCGGTCGGGAGCCGCCGTCCGCAGACCGTTCCCGTAGCTTTCGACCCGATCCCCACGCGTCCTGCGGCCCGCGCCGGCCGCCAGGCTCGTGGGGATGCCGTGATGAAGGAGGCGGATCCGGGTCATGAAGCCCGAGAGCGCGACCAGCGATCCCAGCGTGCTCGCCATGCTGGCAACCTCATCCACCGCTCGAGACACCCAGGGCGTCATCGACGCCGCCCTGCGCCTCTTCGGAGGCGAGTGCTTCACCATCTCCGACCTCAGCCAGATCGGGCATCCCATCGTCTACGCGAGCCCGGCCTTCGCCGATCTCAGCGGCTACGCGCCCGAGGAGGCGGCGGGGCGCAACCTCGGCTTCCTGCAGCGCGACGACGGCGACCAGGCGGGGAACCAGGAGGCGCGCGCGGCCGTGACCGAAGGGCGGCCTTGCGCCTGCGTGGTCCGCAACTACCGTCGCGACGGCGCGCTGTTCTACAACGAGCAGCGTCACCTCCCCGTCCTGGGCGGGGACGGCGTCGCCCGGCATCTGCTGGTGCTGCAGCGAGAGGTGACCGCGGCCGTCCACGCCGCCGGCGCCGAGTCGGTCTATCGCGAGCTCGCCGACACCCTGGGCGGCAAGGGGGCGTCGTTCGCCTACGCCCTGCTGCTCGACGGCAGCGGCCCGGCGCGCTGCGTGTGGGTGTCGGAGGCGTGTCGTGCGGTCACCGGCTACGAGCCCGACGAGGTGATCGAACGGGGCCTCGGCGGCCTCGTCCTCGACGAGGACCGCGGGGTCCTGGAGGCGAGCTACGCCGCCCTCCGGCACGGCACCCGGCAGCGCCAGGGCTACCGGCTACGGGCCCGCGACGGTCGCGTGCTGTGGGTGGAGGACTTCGCCGTGCCGGAGCCCGAGATCGCCGGTGCAGGGTCGCCGGCGGACGAGCCCCAGGCTGTGGTCGCCGTGTACGGCGTGGTCCGCGACGTTTCAGCGGCGCGGCAGGCCTCGCCCGAGCTGTGGCGGGGTGCCCACTTCGACGCCCTCACCGGACTCCCCAACGCCCACCTCCTCGACGATCGCCTGCAGCAGGCGCTGTACCAGGCACGTCGTGACGGCGAGGCGGTGGCGCTCGCCTTCGTCGACCTCGACGACTTCCGCTTCCTCAACGAGACACTCGGCGCCGAGCGCGGCGACCGCGTGCTCCAGGAGGTCGCCGGTCGGCTGCGGCGCCACCTCAGGCGCACCGATACCCTGTCGCGCCTCGACGGCGACGGCTTCGCCGTGCTGCTGACGCGGCTCCCCCAGGCGCGTTCGGCGCTGCCCGTCCTCGACAAGATCCAGGCCGCGGTGACGGAGCCCTTCCGCGACGGCAGCGCCACCCTGCGGCTCAGCGGCAGCATGGGGGTGGAGGTGTTCCCCGACGGCGCGCAGAACGCGGCCGAGCTCATCGACCACGCCCGGGCCGCCCTCGACGTCGCCAAGCGCGAGAGTCGCGGCGGCTTCCGCTTCTACCGGAGCGGCTTCGACCTCGCCATGCGGGAGCGCGTGGCGCTCGAGCAGGAGCTGCGGCGCGCGGTCCTCGAGGACCAGTTGGTGCTGCACTACCAGCCCCGGGTGGAGCTGCAGTCGGGCAGCATCACCAGCGTCGAGGCGCTGGTGCGTTGGGCGCATCCGGAGCGCGGCCTGCTCAAGCCGGCCGACTTCGTGCCGCTGGCCGAGGAGGCGCACCTCGGCAGCGAGCTGTTCACCTGGGTGCTGGAGCGGGCCTGCGGTCAGGCCAAGCGCTGGCAGCAGCAGCGCACGTCCCGGCGCGTGGCCGTCAACGTGAGCCCGCAGGCGCTGGAGGACGCGGACTTCACGCGACGCGTCCTCGACGCGCTGACCCGCTACGATCTGCACCCCGGGCTGCTGGAGATCGAGATCAACGAGCGTACCGGAACCT
Source organism: Deinococci bacterium (assembly GCA_030149325.1). GTDB lineage: Bacteria > Deinococcota > Deinococci > Deinococcales > Trueperaceae > JASBRS01. Next base: position 65,306 of record JASBRS010000023.1, on the reverse strand, counting down.
CCACCCTCGAGGGAGCGGGTCAGCAGCTCCGCGAGTTGCGGGGCATGGGCGTCCACGTCGCCCTCGACGACTTCGGCGTGGCCCACTCCTCGCTGTCGCAGCTCCGTGGCATGCCCCTCGACGGCCTGAAGATCGACCGCAGCTTCGTCGAGCGCCTCGGCGGGCGCGACGCCGGCGAGGACGTCGAGCTGGTGCGCGCCATCATCGCGCTCGGCAAGAGCCTGCGCCTCACCGTCACCGCCGAGGGTATCGAGACCAAGGAACAGAACTCGCTGCTCCGCACCCTGGCCTGCGACGAGGGGCAGGGCTTCCTGTTCAGTCAGGCCGTGCCGGCCGAGTACGTCCCCGCCTTCGCCTGAGTCGCCCCGCCGGATGACGTCGGAACGGCCCGCGGGTAGACTGTCGTGGCCGTTCGCGGCCTAGGAGTGTCGATGTCCGAGAACCCCTTCCTGTCTCGTTCGGATCGTCCGCCCTTCGACGTCATGGAGGCGGATCACCTGGTGCCCGGGGTACGGGCGGCCCTGGAGCACGCCCAGCGGGAGCTCGAGGAGCTCGTCAGCGCCGGGGGCCCGCGTACCTTCGAGTCCACCCTGCTCCGCCTCGACGACCTCGTCGAGCGCGTGTCGCGCGTGTTCGGCTACGCCCGTCACCTCACCCAGGTGCGCAGCACCCCCGAGTTGAGGCAGGCCTACAACCAGGTCCTCCCCGAGTACAGCGCCTTCATGGCCGGCCTCGCCACCAACGCCGAGCTGTGGCAGGCGCTGAAGGACTACGCCGCCACCGACGAGGCCGCCACCCTCGAGGGCGTGAGACGGCGCCACCTCGAGAAGACGCTGCAGGAGTTCCGGCGTGCCGGGGCCGACCTGCCGGAGGAGCAGCGCCGTCGCACGCGGGAGCTCCGCGTGGAGCTGTCACAGCTCTCGACGCGCTTCAGCGAGAACGTTCTCGACGCCACCAACGCCTACGAGCTGGTGCTCACCGACGAGGCGGAGCTGGCGGGCCTGCCCGAGGGCGCACGTCGTCGCGCCCGCGCGGACGCCGAGCGCAAGGGGCTCGAGGGGTACCGCTTCACCCTGCAGGCGCCCTCGTACCGACCGTTCCTGCGCTTCGCGGAGTCCCGTCGACGGCGCCGCGAGCTCTACCTCGCGTTCACCGGTCGGGCGGCCGGCGGCTCGTTCGACAACCGCCCCACCATCGTCGACATCCTGCGCAAGCGCCGGGAGCTGGCGCAACTCCTCGGCTACCGCGACTACGCCGACCTCCAGCTCGAGGACCGCATGATCAAGTCGGGTGCCGAGGCGCAGGCGTTCGAGCGTCGACTGGCACGCCGCACGCTGCCCTACTTCCGCGCTGAGACCCGCACGCTCACGGAGTTCGCGCGCGACGAGCTGGGGATCGACCGGCTCGAGCCCTGGGACGTCGACTACGTGGCCGAGAAGCTGAGGCGCTCGCGCTTCGACTTCGACGAGGAGGAGCTGCGCCCGTACTTCCGACTCGATACCGTCTTGGGCGGCATCTTCGCGATCTCCGAGCGCCTCTTCGGGGTGCAGGTCCGCGCCGTCGACGACGCCGCCACCTGGCACGAGGAGGTGCAGGTCTTCGACCTGCTCGACGCCGACGGTGCGCGCCTGGGGTCGTTCTACGCCGACTGGTACCCGCGCGAGTCGAAGCGGGACGGCGCCTGGATGAACCCGATGATCACCGGGGGACCGGGGTCGGCCACCGCCTCGAGCGGCGGCTTCGGTCCGCACGTGGGCGTCATCGTGGCCAACGTCACGCCCTCGACGGGCGACGAGCCGGCGCTGCTGACGCACGACGAGGTCACCACCCTGTTCCACGAGTTCGGCCACCTGCTGCACCACCTGCTGGGGCGCGTCGAGGTGCCGGCCCGCGGCAGCCTGGGCAGCGTGGCCTGGGACTTCGTGGAGCTGCCGTCGCAGCTCCTCGAGAACTGGGCGTGGGAGCGCGAGGGGCTCGACCTCTTCGCCCACCACGTCGAGACGGGCGCCGCCATCCCCGACGAGCTGTTCCGGCGGCTGTCCGACAGCCGCACCTTCCTGGGCGCCATGATGCAGATGCGGCAGCTCAGCCTGGGCACCGTGGACCTGGCGCTCCACGTCGACTACGACCCGTGGCTCGGCGGCGACCCCGTCGCCTTCGGGCAGCACGTGATGGAGCCCTTCGTGGTGCGCCCCGAGTTCGCCCACAACCAGTTCCTGACGTCGTTCAGTCACGTCTTCGCGGGAGGCTACGCGGCCGGCTACTACAGCTACAAGTGGAGCGAGGTGCTCGACGCCGACGTCTTCAGCCGCTTCCAGCGCGAGGGCATCTTCAACCCCGAGACCGGGCGCGCGCTGGTCGAGACCGTGCTGTCGCGCGGCGACAGCGAGGACCCGGCGGTGCTCTTCCGCGCCTTCATGGGCCGCGACCCCGACAGCGACGCGCTGATCCGCCGCAACCTGGGGCCCGAGCCCGAACCCGTCGCGGGACCCGCCTGAGGCGCCCGCGGCCGCGACGGGCCGCGTCAGGTGACGCCGTGCGCCAGCGCCTGGACGACGAGCGTCAGCGCCCGACCGTAGTCGGCCATGCCGGCGCTCACGCCGCGGCTGCGCAGGTAGCCGGCGTAGGCGCCGGTGGCCGCGTGCTCGAGCCAGGCCACGCGGAAGTGCGCAGCGGCGTCCGAGGCGGCGCGCAGGTCGGCGACCGCCCGCGGCGGTAGCTGCTCGGCCAACGCCTGGCGTTGCGGGGACGGCAGCGCGGCGAGGAGCAGATCGAGGGCGTGCAGCGCGACGGCGTAGCGCACCGCCGGGTCGGCACAGCGCAGCCCGGCCAGCACCGACAGGGCGTCGGTGTCGGCCTCGCGCGCGAAGCCGGCGGCGTGCGTGAGCTCGTGGGTGGCGGTGGCCAGGAAGGCGGCCGGCGGCAGGCCGGCGTCGACGTGGGGCTCGAGCAGCCACGGGGAGGTGACGCCCGCGAAGCCGAGGCGCAGCAGCGAGCCGGCCGGCAGCAGCTTCACGCGGGGGGACAGCGCCACCGTCACGCCCGTGAGGCGCCGCACCTCGTCGACCACGCAGGCCGAGGCGGCCCGCACGGCGGAAGGGCCGGCCGGGGGCGAGCCATCGGTGGCGCGCAGGGTCTGGAGCAGCAGCGTCTCCGCCGACGCCACCTGCGCGGCGTCGGGCGGGCCCGACGGGAGCGCCAGCAGCGCGGCCAGCGTGTCGCGACGGTACTCGAGCCCCCAGCCCAACGAGAACCCCAGCACCACCACCGCGGCGCTCCAGGGCAGCAGGCCGCGGAGCAGCCAGCGTCGGCCGCTTGGGCGGGGCAGGGAGGCGATCACGACCGCCAGCCACGTCGCCACCAGGGTCAGGGTGACGCTCCACGGCACCGCGCCGACCGCGGGCGCGAGGAGGTGCGTGGCCAGCGGGTACGCTCCGCGGGCGGAGAACCGTTCGACCCACGGTTGCGGCCATGGCACCAGGAGGGCGGCCACGCCCAGGGCGAGCAGGGCGAGCGGCGCCCGCCCGGCGCTCCGCCGCCTCGGGGCCCGCGGCGATCGCCCGCGGCGGCCCGCACCGGGTCGTGGGGGACCGGGGTTCACGGCGTCTCCCGGCGGAGTGCCCGCCGACGTCCGCGACGGCGACGGGCGCCTCGCCGGGCCGGGCGGACGTCCTCCAGGCCCTCGGCGCGCAGGAAGTCGGCCCGGCCCCAGCTCCACCAGCCGTCGCCGGCCGGCGTCAGGCGGCTGCCGGGGAGGTCGCCGGGGGTGAAGTGCTGTACGGCTCGTACGTCGAGCAGGGTGAAGGCGAAGTGGGCGGCGGCGTCGACCAGGCAGCTCCGCGCCCAGGGCAGCAGGCAACTCCGGCCGGGCTCCAGGACGGCGATGTGCCCGACCCGATCGGCACGGTGCACCTGGGCCCGCGGCCACGGCAGCGCCGCCACACGCGCCGCCGCCCCGGGATCCCCGGCCAACGCCCGCAGGGCGGCGTCCATCGCGGCCGCCGCCTGGTCGCCCGGCACCACCATCACCAGCAGTCCGTCCCCGTAGCGGTCGGCATGGACCTCGACGCCACGCTCGCGCACGCGGAAGCGAGGGGCCGGGGGCTCGAGCAGGGCATCGTAGGCCGAGGCCAGCTCGTCCTCCAGCGCGGCGCGCCGCGCCGCCAGCCGTTCCCGCTCCCGGTCGGCCAGCCGCAGGGGGTCCTCCAGCGCCCGCTCGATGGCGTTGCGTTCGTCCTCGAGCCGCTCCAATCGGACCCGCAGCGCCGCGGTCGCGTCGTCAACGGGGCCCAAGGCGGTCGCGGACGGCGCCTCGCGCTCGACCTCGGCCGGAAGCGCGTCGCTGCGCGGCGGCGGGGCTTGCGCGGCCGTCGCCGTCGCTTCGTCGGATCCACCATCCGGCAGGTCGTCCGCGTGCTCCGTGATACCGCCGAGCGGCTCCGCACCGGCCACGTAGCCGGCGACGTCGGCGTAGCGCAGCAGGACGCCGTCGCGGATCGCCCACACCTCGTCGGCGATGGCCTCGGCCAGCCGCCGGTCGTGGGTGGCCAGCACCACGCCGGCGCTGCCTCCCCGCAGGGCCTCTTCGAGGGCCTCGAGGGCGGCCAGGTCCAGATCGTTCCCGGGTTCGTCGAGCAGCACCAGGTCGGCTCGCCGCGCCAGCAGCAGCGCCAGCCCGGCACGGGCGCGTTCGCCGCCCGACAGCGCCTCGGGCGGGCGCGTCCAGGCGTCGGCGCCGACGCCCACCTCGGCCAGCAGGCGGCGCGCCTGCCCTCGGCCCACGGCCTCCTCGAGCTGCGCCACCACCGGCTGTCCCGCCCCGAGCCCGCGGTCGAGCTGCCGCAGGTGGGCCAGGCGCAGGCCGCTGGCGTAGCGCAGCTCCGCGGCCGGATCGTCCGACGCCAACTCCCCCGCCAACAGAGCCAGCAGCGTGCTCTTGCCCGAGCCGTTGGGCCCGACCAGGGCGACGCGGCGCCCGGCCTCCAGGCGCAGGTAGGGCACCTCGAGCACGCCCTCGCGCCGCAGGTGACGCGCCTCCAGCAAGACGCCCTGGCGGGTGCCCGTCACCGGCTCGAGCACGGTCGGCGACGCCTCGCCCGCCTCCGGGGCCGTGGCCGCCGCCTGCTGGTGGCGGCGTTCGGCCTGGCGGCGGCGGCGTACCGCCGATCGGTCGCCGCGCCGGCCGAGCTCCTCGGCCATGGCCCGAAGGCGCTCGGCCTCCTTGCGGCGCTCGGCGTCGCGCCGCCGCAGCGCCCGCAGGTCGCGGTCGCGGGCGGCCCGCGCGCGACCGTAGCTGCTGCGCCGTAGCTCCCAGGTACCGCGTTCGAGGAAGAGGGTGGCGTCGGTGGCGCTGTCGAGCAGGGCACGGTCGTGCGAGACCAGCAGCACCGCGCCTCGCCAGCGTGCCAGGCGACGTCCCAGCCAGGCGCGCATGGCCAGGTCGAGGTGGTTGGTCGGTTCGTCGAGCACCAGCAGCTCCGGCTCTCCGGCCAGGGCGGCCGCCAGCGCCAGGCGGCGGCGCTCGCCTCCCGAGAGCTGTGCCGTCGGCCGGTCGTAGCTCGACTCGGGGAACCCGACGGCCGCCAGCGTCTCGCGCAGGTCGGCCTCGGCGCGGTAGCCGCCCAGGCGTTCGAAGGTCTCCAGGGCCTCGGCGAGGGCGTCGGCGGAGGTGGCGTCCTGGGCCCAGCGGCGCTCCTCCTCACGCAGCCGCGCCTCGGCCTCGCGGGCCGCCAGCAGGCCGGCGGCGGCGGCCTCCCAGACGCGGCTCGCAGGGAGCTCGTCGAGTTGCTGGGGCAGGTAGCCGAGGCGGACGCCGGGGGGTCGGAGGACGGCCCCGTCGTCGGGGGCGAGCCGACCGGCGACGGCGGAGAGCAACGTCGACTTGCCGGCCCCGTTGGAGCCGACCACGCCGATGCGGCTGCCCGTGCGCAGCCGCAGGTCGAGGTCCGCGAGCAGCGGTTCGCCGTTGCGCAGGAGGGTGAGGTGCCGCAGGTGAAGGAGCTCCATGGTCGCGCACCGCCGCTGGGGCAGCGGGTGCCCGCCCATTGTAGAGCGGCCCAGCCGGCGGCCCGGTGCCGGCAGCGGTTTCGGGGCTGGCACGCAGTCGCGGTGCAGAGCGCAGCGTAGGCTGGCCGCATGCTGCTCCACGGCATCGACGCCGAGCGCGTGCACGTGCGGGTCGAGGGCGAGCCCGCGCCCGGCCGCTACCTGCTGTACTGGATGGGCCGCAGCCAGCGCGCCCACGACAACCCGGCGCTGGCGTGGGCGGTCGCCGAGGCCGACCGCCTCGGCCGGCCGGTGGTGGTGCTGGCGACGCTCGACACCGAGGCGCCCGAGGTCAGCGAGCGCGCCCTGGCCTTCCAGCTCGAGGGGCTCCAGGAGACGGCGCGGGAGCTGGCGGAACGTGGCATCGCCTTCCTGGCGCGGGCGGGCGATCCCGCGGAGCGGGTGCTGGAACTCGCCGCCGACGCCTGCCTGCTGGTCTGCGACGGCGCCTACCTGCGCCGGCCGCGTGCCCTGCGCCTCCGTGTGGCCGAGTCGGCGGGCGTCCCGGTGGTGGAGATCGAGGGCGACGTGGTGGTGCCGGCCGAGGTGGCATCGTCGCGTCTCGAGGTGGCCGCCCGGACCTTCCGGCCGCGGGTGCAGGAGCACTTGGGGCGCTTCCTGGGGCTGCCGGAGCTGCGGCCCCCGCGCGTCGCGGCCGTCGATCCGGGGCTCGGCGAAGGGCTCGACCTCGCTCGGCCGGACCTGCGGGCGCGCGAGCTGGCGGGCGGCCGGGGCCCCGCTCCGGTGTCGCGGCACCACCCGGGCGGCAGCCGCCACGCCATGGAACGCCTGGAGCGCTTCGCCGACGAGCGCCTGGCGCGCTACCCCGAGGAGCGCCGCCGCATCGAGGGCCGCTCGGGCTCGGAGCTCAGCATGTACCTGCGCTACGGCCAGATCTCGCCGCTGCGTGTGATCGAGCGTCTACGTCGGACCGACGTGCCGCCGGAGACGGCGGGCGCGTTCGTGGAGCAGCTGGTGGTGCGGCGCGAGCTGGCGGTGAACTACGTGGTGCGGCAGCCCGACTACGACCGCTACCGCGGGGTCCCCGCCTGGGCGCGCGCCACGCTGGCGGCGCATCGTGCCGACGCGCGCGAGAGGCTGGTCTCCGACGAGGCGCTGCTCGAGGCCGCCACCGGCGACGAGGCCTTCGACGCCGCCATGCTCGAGATGCTGGAGACCGGCGCCATGCACCCGACCCTGCGCATGTACTGGGGCAAGCGCCTGCTGGCCTGGACGGCCGATCCCGAGCAGGGCTTCGAGCGCACCCTGGAGCTGAACAACCGCTACTTCCTCGACGGCGGCGATGCCAACAGCTTCGCCGGCGTGGCCTGGTGCTACGGCCTGCACGACCGGCCGTTCCCGGAGCGCGCCGTGTTCGGAACGGTGCGCAGCATGACGGCCGCGGGCCTGCGCCGCAAGTACGACCCGGCGCGCTACGTCGCCGAGGTGCGGCGGCGGGTGGGAGCGCCCGTCGCCCCGAGCTGAGCCAGGGCACCGCGCCGGCTCGGCGCCGCAACCAGACGCCTCGAAGGCCGCGCCCGAGGGTCCCCGAGTCCCCGAGCCAGGTCCCAGCGGCGCGGCGCGCGGGTACACTGCCTGAGGTGCGACGCTTCATCGGCCAGGGGGCCAACCAGGGCTTCACCTGCGCGGTGTGCGGTACGGAGGTGCCGGCTCTCGCGAACGGCAGCTACCGCAACCACTGCCCGGTGTGCCTGCACTCGCTGCACGTCGACGTCCACCCCGGCGATCGCGCCAGCGACTGCGGGGGTGTGCTCGAGCCGGTGGCGGTGGAGCACAGCGGCAAGAAGGGCTGGGTGATCTTGCACCGCTGCCGGCGCTGCGGCGAGGTGCGGCGCAACCGAGCCGCGCTCGACGATCCCGAATGGCCCGACGACTACGACCGGTTGGTGGCGCTGGCGAGCGGTGGCGCGCCGCCGCAGTGAGTGCCGGCAGGGGCGAGGAGGAACCTGGTGAGCTTCGAACACGTGCGACTCGACCGCGAGGGGGGCGCGCTGCGCATCACCCTCGATCGACCCGAGGTGCTCAACGCGCTCTCGCCGGAGCTGCTCGACGAGCTGCGGCAGGCGCTGGAGGGGCCGGCCGCCGAGCCCGAGGTGCGCGCGGTGCTGCTGACGGGCGCCGGGCGCGGCTTCTGTGCCGGCGCCGATCTCGCCCGCACGCCCGTCGACGCCGACATCCAGGGGCTGTTGGAGGAGCGCTACCACCCCATCGTGCGGCAGCTCTCCGGGCTGCCGAAACCGGTGGTGGCCGGCGTCAACGGGGTGGCGGCAGGGGCAGGCATGAGCCTGGCGCTGGCCTGCGACCTGCGGCTGGTGTCGAGCGCCGCCAGCTTCGCCGTCGGCTTCACCGGCATCGGCCTGGTGATGGACGCCTCCTGCAGCCACACCCTGCCGCGCCTGGTGGGCCTCGGGCGGGCCTTCGAGCTGGTCTACGGCGGCCGGCGCGTGCCGGCCGAGGAGGCGCTGGACCTGGGTCTGGCCGAGCGGCTGCTCGACGCCGAGGGCTTCGCCGACGCCGCCTGGGCCTACGTGCGCTCGCTGGCCGACGGGCCCACCTACGCCTACGCGCTCGCCAAGCGCGAGCTGCGGGCGTCGCTCGCCAACGATCTCGAGGCGCAACTGGCACTCGAGGCCGAGATGCAGGGCCGCGCGGCCTCGAGCGCCGACGTGCGCGAGGGCATCGCCGCCTTCCGCGAGAAGCGCCCCCCGCGCTTCCGGGGACGGTGAGGGCGGCGTGACGGCCGAGCTGCTGTTCCTGGGCGAGATCCGGACCATGGACGCCCGCCATCCTCGATCCCATGCGCTGGCGGTGTCCGGTGGCCGTGTGGTGGCCCTGGGCGACGAGGCGCGCGTCCTGGCCGACGGCCGCACCGAGGTCGTCGAGCTGGGCGACCGCGTGCTCCTCCCCGGGTTCCACGACGCCCACGTGCACCTGCCCGCACACGGCCTGGAGCTGGGGCAGCTCGACCTACGGCGCACGCCCAGCCTGCGCGAGGCGCTCGAGCGTGTGGCCGAGCGCGCCGCCCAGCTGCCGCGCGGCGCCTGGTTGCAGGCCAGCGGCTTCGCCCTGGAGCGCTGGGGGCTGCGCGGCATCGGTCCCGACGAGGCCGCCGCGCTCGAACGCGCGTCCGGCGGCCACCCGACGGTGCTGCGCAGCCAGGACCACCACAGCGTGTGGGGGAGCCCGAGTGCCCTGCGGGCGGCCGGGGTGACGCGCGACACGCCCGATCCACCCGAGGGCATCGTTGCTCGCGACGCCGACGGCGAGCCCACCGGGTTGCTGTTCGAGCGCGCCACCGAGCTGCTGCTGGGGCGGCTGCCCGCGTTGGGGCCAGGCGAGCTCCGGGACGCCCTGGCGCGGGCCGGCGCCGACCTCGCGGCGCGGGGCATCACCACCGTCCATCACATGGCGCTCGACCCCGCGCCGCACTGGCGCGCCATGGCCGACGCTGCGTCCGACCCCGCCTACCCCCTGCGCGTGTGGGCCTGCATCCGCCATCAGGACGTCGAGCACGCCGCCGCGCTGGGGCTGGCGACGGGCCAGGGCGGCGCCCGCTTCGCCATCGGCGGAGCCAAGTTCTTCGCCGACGGGGCGCTCGGCAGCCGTACCGCCTGGATGCTCGAGCCCTACCTGGAGGAGGGCGGCACCGGTGTGGCGGTCGACGGTCCCGAGGTGCTGGCGGCGCGGCTGCCGCTGGCCATCGAGGCGGGCCTCACCCCCGTCGTGCACGCCATCGGCGACGCCGCCAACCGTGCCGTCCTCGACGCTCTCGAGGCGACGGCGCCGGCGTGGCGAGGGGCGGGCCTGCGGCCGCGCATCGAGCACGCGCAGCACCTCCACCCCGACGACGTGGCTCGCTTCGGTCGGATCGGCGTGGTGGCCTCGGTCCAGCCGCTGCACATGACCTTCGACGGGCCGAGCATCCGGCGCCTGCTCGGTGACCGCGTCGAGCGCGCCTACCCCTTCCGTTCGCTGCTGGCCGGCGGCGCCACGTTGGCGCTGGGGTCCGACACGCCGGTGGCGGAGCCGGATGTGCTGGCGGCCCTGCGCGCGGCGACCACGCGCCGCGACGCGGAGGGGCGCACGGTCGGTGAGGACCAGGCCCTGAGCTGGGACGAGGCGCTCGAGGCGCAGACGCTGGGGGCGGCCCACGCCATCGGCCGCGAGCACCGCTCCGGCATGCTCGCCCCTGGCTACGACGCCGACCTCACGGTGCTGTCGGGCGATCCGGAGCGCGTCGGCGACGAGCTCGCGGTGGTCGCGACCGTGCTGGCGGGCCGTCCTACCTTCGGGGCGGAGGCGCTGGCACCGGCCTAGGGCCCTACAGCGAGGGATGGACCTCGAGGTACGGCACCCGTCCGCGGGGCCCGCGTCCGGCGAGGAATACAGCGGCGTCGGCGAGCTCGGCGGCGTCGAGCCAGCGCGCCGGATCGGCGTCGGGCATGGCCGAGCGGTTGGCGGCGGTGTCGATGGTGCCCATCGGTACCAGCACGCTCACGGCGACACCGCTCGGTTCGACCTCGGCCCGGAGGCTGCGGGCGTAGGCCACCAGCGCCGCCTTGGAGGCGGCGTAGGCCGGCATCCGAGCGCCGCCGTGCACCGCCGCCCGCGAGGCCACGGTGATGACGCTCCCCGAGCCGCGCTCCAGCATGGCTGGCAGCACCGCCTGGACGGCGTTCACGGCGGTACGCAGGTTGACGTCGAGCTGGTCCTCGAGGCCTTCGGCCGTGAGGTCGAGGGCCGATCCCATGGCGAACCCGCCGACCAGGTGGACCAGCGCGTCGAGTCGGCCCCAGCGCTCCAGCACCTGGGCGACGGCGTCCGCCGTGGCCTCCGGGTCGAGCAGGTCGGCGGCCACGACGAGCGCGTTCGGGAAGTCCGAGGCGAGGCGGGGGAGGTGGCCGGTGCGGCCCTGCAGGGCCGTCCGCCAGCCCGCGTCGGCGAAGCGAGCGGCGACGGCGCCACCGAGCCCGCCGGCGGCACCGGTGATCAGCGCGACGCGTGAGGCTGCGTGTGGGGCGGGTTCCGTCATCGGTCTCCTCCAGGACGCAGTGTAGCGGGCGGCGGCGGCACGCCGCGTCGTTCGGTGGTCGCACGCGAAGGGCGAGCGTGGTCGGAACGCCGGCGCCGCGACCGTCGACCCACGCGCGGCGCCCCGAAGGGGCCGAGCTATACTCCCCTATGCCCGCGACCCCCACGTCCTCCCTCGCCGACCTCCTGGCACGCGCGCGCCAGGCGAGCCGAGCGCTGCCCGACGCCGACCGGGACGCGGCCCTGCGGGCCATCGCCGAAGCCCTGGAGGCGGACGGCGAGGCCCTGCTGGCAGCCAACGCCCGCGACGTCGCGGCCGAGCGCGCGCGAGGGACGCCGGACTCGCGGGTCGACCGGTTGACGCTCGATGCCGGGCGGATCGCCGCCATGGCGGCCGCCTGTCGGCAGGTGGCGGCGCTGCCCGACCCCCTGGATCGCGTGCTCGACGGCTGGCGCCTTCCCAACGGCCTGCGGGTGCGCAAGGTCAGCGTGCCCTTCGGGGTCCTCGGCATGATCTACGAGTCGCGGCCCAACGTCACCGTCGATGCCGGCGCGCTGGCGCTCAAGGCGGGCAGCGCGGTGGTGCTGCGCGGCTCGTCGAACGCCCTGAACAGCAACCGTGCCCTGGTGGCGACGATGCGGCGTGCGCTGGGCGGGGCAGGCCTGCCGCAGGACGCGGTGCAGCTCATCGACTCCCCGGACCGGGCGCTGGTGACGGAGCTGCTGACAGCGCACGGGGCGGTCGACCTGGTGATCCCGCGCGGCGGTGCCGGGCTCATCCGCCACGTGGTGGAGCACGCCCGCGTGCCGGTCATCGAGACGGGCGTCGGGAACTGCCACGTCTACGTGCACGCCCAGGCCGACCTCGGCGCCGCCGAGGCCATCGCCTTCAACGCCAAGGTGCAGCGCCCGGGCGTGTGCAACGCCGCCGAAACGCTGCTCGTCGATGCCTCCGTGGCCGAGGCCTTCCTGCCGAAGGCGCTGGCGCGGCTGGCCGCGGCCGGCGTGGAGCTGGTGGGGTGCGAGCGCACCCGCGCGCTGGTCGACGGCGTGCGGCCGGCCACCGAGCAGGACTGGGCTACCGAGTTCCTCGACCTCAAGCTGGCCGTCCGGGTGGTGGACGGCCTCGACCAGGCCCTCGAGCACATCGGCCGCTACGGCACGCAGCACAGCGAGGCGATCGTCACCCGCGACCTGGGCGCCGCCGAGCGCTTCCGTCGCGAGGTCGACGCCGCCGCCGTCTACGTCAACGCCTCGACGCGCTTCACCGACGGCTTCGAGTTCGGCTTCGGCGCCGAGATCGGCATCAGCACCCAGAAGATGCACGCCCGCGGCCCCATGGGCCTGGCGCAGATCGTCACCCACAAGTACCTGATCGACGGCGAAGGGCAGATCCGCAGCTAGGCCGCGGCCTCGAGCGGCAACGTCACCGTGAGGACGGCGCCGCCGTCGGGATGGTCTGCGGCGTCGACGGTTCCGCCGTGCAGCTCCACCAGGCTCCGCACGATGGCCAGCCCCAGGCCCGAGCCGCCCGTGGCCCGGCTGCGCGCCCGATCGACGCGGTAGAAGCGCCGGAACACCTGCTCGCGTTCGTCCTGCGGGATGCCCGGGCCGCGGTCGCGGACGCCGAGCAGGGCCCGCCCGGCCTCGTGGCGCAGGGTCACGTCGACGTCGCTGTCGGGCGGTGCGTAGCGCACGGCGTTGTCGAGCAGGTTCACCAGCACCTGGCGGATGCGATCGGGATCGGCCCGGACGCGCGCCGGCTCGACCGTCGCCCCCACGCGCACCCCCCGCTGCGCGGCGTGGGGGAGGAACGACGCCACCACGTCCTCGACCAACCTAGCCAGCTCGACCGAGCGCAGGTGGAGGGTGAGGTCGCCGCTCTCGGCCTGCGTCAGCAGTCGCAGGTCCTGGACCAGGCGTTCGAGGAGCGTGACCTCCTCGCCGAGCCGGCGGTAGGTCGGGGGCGCGGGCTCCACCAGCCCGTCCTCGAGGGCCTCGAGCTCGCCCTTGAGGACCGTGAGCGGGGTCCTGAACTCGTGGGCGATGTCGGCGAGAAGCCGCTGCTGCTCGTCCTCCTCGCGCTGCAGGCTGTCGGCCACGTGGTTGAACGCCCGTGCCACGTCGGCGACCTCGTCGCGTCCGCGCTCGTCGGCGCGCGCCCGACGCTCGCCCGCGGCGTAGCGGTTGGCCACCTCGGTCAGGCGATCCAGCGGCCCGGCGAGCCGCAGCGACAGCGCGGTGCCGACCACCAGCGCCAGCAGCAGGGCGATGCCGGCCGCTTGCAGGTTGGCGCGCCACAGGTCCTCGGTCAGGGCGGCGTGACGGGCGGCGACGTTCGGCGGCAGCGACGACGGCATCCCGGACATCGCGCCGTTGCCGGCCGCCGGTGGGCGCGTCGTTCCGGCGGGGGCGCCGGCGGCGGGCATGTCGAGCAGCCGCCCGACCCGCTGGGACGACACCTGGACGCTCAGGAGCGCGGTCACCGACACCGCGGCCAGGGCGACCAGCGTCACCGCAAGCAGGAGCTGCGTGCGCAGGCGCACGCCTCAGCCCCTCAGCCGGTAGCCCACGCCGCGCACCGTCTCCAGCTGCGTGGCGCAGGCGCCGAGGCGCTGCCGCAGGTTCTTCACGTGGGCGTCGACGGTGCGGGTGTCGGCCGCGGGGTCGTCGAGCACGTCGAGCAGCTCGGCGCGATGGAAGGCGCGGTTGGGCTGCTCGGCGAGTGTCCCCAAGAGCCGCAACTGGGTGGGACTGAGCACCAGGACGTCGTCACCGCAGCGCGCCTCGAAGGCGTCCAGATCGACCTCGAGGCCCCCGACGGTGAAGTGCTGGCTGCGGCGCAGCCCGCCCTGGGCGCGGCGCAGCACGGCGCGCACCCGCGCCACCACCTCGCGGGGGCTGAAGGGCTTGGCGATGTAGTCGTCGGCGCCCAGCTCGAGCCCGACCAGGCGGTCGACCTCCTCGGCCCGGGCGGTCACCATCAGGATGGGGACGTCGGAGCTCGCGCGCACCTTGCGGGCCACCTCGAGGCCGTCCATGTCGGGGATCATCAGGTCGAGCAGGATGGCGTCGGGGTCCGCTGCACGCCACAGCTCGAGCGCTCGCCGGCCGCTGCTCGCCCGCTCGGTCTGGAAGCCGGCGGCCCGCAGGTAGCGCTCGAGCACGTCGGCGATCTTGGGCTCGTCCTCGACGATGAGGATGCGGTCGTTCATGTTGGCCCCATGGTCTAGCCTAGCCGGGGTCGCGGCTTCGGGCTAGGACAGGGGTCCCGGTCTAGGGGGAGCCGGAGCTGCTGCTGGTGCCGGCCGGCGCCGGACCGCCGGGGCGCGCCCCCGCGTCGCTGGGGAGGGTCGAGGCGACGCCCGGCAGCGGAGCCAGGTCGTCGGGCGCGGCCGTGCGGCTGGGCACGGAGGGGGGCAGCAGCTTGCTGCCGGTGTGCCCGCCCAGGCTGGCGAGCAGTCCCTGGGCCAAGGTGAGGCGCTGGTCGGCGCTGAGCCGCGCTTCCGGGTGGACCAGGGTGTAGTACAGGGGCGGCATGGCCTGGCTGGAGACCGCGTGCGCCGCCCGGGTCGCGGTCACGCGGGCACGCGCCGGATCGGAGAAGTCGAGCACCGCGCGGCCCTCCGCCACGTGATGGGCGACGACCCAGGAGAAGGGAGCGATGCGGCTGTACCAGGGCCAACGGGTCTGGTTGCTGTGGCAGTCGTAGCAGGCGCGGACGGCCAGGGCCTTGGTGCTGGCGCTGTCCCAGTTCGGTCGGCTGACGACCGGCGGGTCCTTCCCCAGACCGGGCACCGGTACGAACTGGATCGCGACCGTGAAGGCCACGACCGCGATGAGACCCCAGAGCAACGTCCGTCGGTTCATGCAACTCCTCCTGGCGTCGGTCGCGTCCCGGCGTCGCCGGCGGCCGGGCACGAGGACCACCCGGGCAGACCCTAACCGCCCCCGGTGTGGCGCAGGTGAGGGCACCCCTGGAGCCCCCTGTTGCTGGCTTCGAGTTGCGTCCCTGACGGCAAAAGTGTTTTGACCAAGGTCGCCTGCATGGGGTAGAATGATGCGGTTGGGCGCGCCGGGCGCTTCCCGCGCAGCGCGTCCATGCATCGGAGGCAACCCTTGAGTACGTACAGTGCCGAGAGCATCAAGGTGTTGAAGGGCCTGGAGGGCGTCCGCAAGCGCCCTGCCATGTACGTCCAGGGCGGGACGGGCATCGACGGCTACCACCAGCTGCTCACCGAGATCATCGACAACGCCATCGACGAGGCGCTGGCCGGGTACGCCGACGAGGTGTGGGTGACCCTCAACGCCGACGGCTCCGCCACCGTGCGCGACAACGGCCGCGGGATCCCGGTCGAGGTGATGAAGAAGGAGGGCCGGCCGGCCATCGAGGTGATCTTCACCGAGCTGCATGCCGGCGGCAAGTTCGACAACAGCTCCTACAAGGTCTCCGGCGGTCTCCACGGCGTCGGTAGCTCGGTCGTCAACGCCCTGTCCACCTTCCTGGTGGCCGAGGTCGCGGTGGACGGCAAGCTCCACCGCATCCGCTTCGACCGTGGCGAGGTCACCGAGGCCGTCCACGTGGTGGGTTCGACGCCCAAGAGCGTGCACGGGTCGACGGTGACGTTCCAGCCCGATCCGACGGTGTTCAAGGAGGTCGAGTCCTTCGACTACCAGCGCATCAAGCGCCGGTTGCGCGAGCTCGCCTTCCTCACGGGCGGCGTCAAGATCACGCTGGTCGACGAGCGCGGCGACGAGCAGCGGCACGAGGTGTTCATGGAGCGCGGCGGGTTGGGGGCCTTCGCGGCCTACCTCGCCAAGGACAACAAGCTGCTCTACGACAAGCCGGTGTTCATCCACGCCACCACCAGCGTGGAGACGGAAGGGGTCAGCCACGACATCGAGGTCGAGGTCGGGCTCATCCACACCACCGGCTACGGCCAGAACGTCCTGACCTACGCCAACATGATCACCAACCGCGACGGCGGCACCCAGCTCACCGGCTTCAAGACCGCCTACACGCGCGTGCTGAACAACTACGCCAAGGCCAAGAACCTGCTCAAGAAGGGCGACCCCGCGCCCACCGGCGACGACTTCCTCGAGGGCATCTCGTGCGTGGTCTCGGTGAAGCTCCCCGACCCGCAGTTCGAGTCGCAGGCCAAGGTCAAGCTGCTCAACCCCGAGGCCCAGACGGCCGTGCAGTCGGTGGTGTACGAGAAGTTCGCCGAGGTCCTGGAGGAGAACCCTCGGGTCGGCAAGGCCATCATCGAGAAGGCGGCCAACGCCGCGCGGGCGCGCGAGGCCGCCCGCAAGGCGCGCGACCTGGTGAGGCGGGCCAACCCTCTGGAGAACGATGACCTGCCGGGCAAGCTGGCCGACTGTCAGTCGCAGGACCCCTCGGTCAGCGAGATCTACATCGTCGAGGGCGATTCGGCCGGGGGCAGCGCCAAGCAAGGGCGCGAGCGCCGTTTCCAGGCGATCCTGCCGCTGCGCGGGAAGATCCTCAACGTCGAGAAGGCCAACATCGGCAGGATCCTCAAGAACGCCGAGATCCGCGCCATGATCGCGGCCATCGGGGCGGGCATCGAGGGCACCGGCGACGACGCCCACTTCAACATCGAGGACGTCCGCTACCACCGGATCATCATCATGACCGACGCCGATGTCGACGGCAGCCACATCCGCACGCTGCTGCTCACCTTCTTCTACCGCTACATGCGGCCGCTCATCGACGCTGGCTACCTCTACATCGCGCAGCCGCCGCTGTTCGGCGTGCGCTTCGGGCGCTCCCGGGAGCTGCAGTACGTCTTCGACGAGGGGGACCTGCAGCGCCTGCTGAAGGCCAACGCCAGCCGCAAGCCGGAGATCCAGCGCTTCAAGGGGCTCGGGGAGATGAACCCCGAGCAGCTCTGGGAGACCACCATGAACCCCGAGACGCGGGTGCTCCGGCGCGTCACCATCGAGGACGTCCTGGAGGCCAGCGAGACCTTCGAGATGCTGATGGGCACGGAGGTGCCTCCGCGCCGCGAGTTCATCGAGGACAACGCCCACCGGGCGCAGCTCGACCTCTAGGCGCACCCCGCAGGCACCGCCGCGACCCACGACGAACGACGGAGGAGGGGCGGGTCCGAACCGGACCCGCCCCTCCTCCTCCGTGGCGCGGGTCGGGGCGAGCCCCGACCCGCCGTTCTAGTGCGTGGCGCTGAGCGCCGGCTTGCGCGTCTCCAGGAAGGCGACGAGGTCGTTCATCTCCTTGGCCGAGAGGATCTTGGCGAAGGCCGGCATGTTGTAGCCGCCGTTGGCGATGCGCCAGGTCAACTCCCGGGCGTCGAGCCGGTTGCCGACGTACGTGAGGTTGGGGCCGCGGAAGCCGCCGTCGTTGCCGATGCGGTGGCACTCGATGCAGCCCTTGTCGTGGAACAGCACCGCACCGGCCTGCGCCTCGGGGCTGACGTTGCCGATGGTCTGCGCCGACAGCGGCGGCGCGTCGTAGCGAGGCGACCACGGCTCCCAGGTGGCCAGCGACCAGAACGCTCCGATACCCACGATCACCACCGTGACGGCGCCGAGCGCCCAGGGGCGCCGCAGCGGGTGGCGTTCCCCCGACCGCGCGAACAGCGGCAGCAGGAACAGCACCAGGAACACGATGCCGGGCCCGCCGATGATGACGTAGGGCGTCCAGGCGTGCGGGATGAGCGCCAGCACGCTGAAGTACCACAGCAGGTAGAAGTCGGGCTTGGGCTCGGTGACGAGGTTCGTCGGGTTGGGGGCGTCGACCAGGTGGGGCGGCCCCAGCGTGATCGCCAGACCCACGATGGTGACGATCATCAGCACCGCGAAGACCACGTCGCGCCAGGCGGCGTCGGGCCAGAACGGCACCCCGTCCTTCTCCAGGAGCTGGTGGTACTCCTCCTTGTAGGTCGTGGGGTCGACCGGCTTGCCGCGCTTGGGCGGCTCCGAGATGCCGTTGCGGATGACCATCCACAGGTGCGGCGCCAGCAGCGCGGTGATCAAGACGGGGAAGACGAACACGTGGAGCGCGAAGAACTGACTGAGCGTCTGTCCGCCTAGGCTCTCACCCGCCAGCATGAAGCGCGCCAGCGCCGGTCCGATGAAGGGGACGTAGCCCGCCTGCTGGGCGCCCACCACCACCGACCAGATGGCCGTCTGGTCCCAACGCAGGATCTGGCCGGTGAAGCCCATGGCCAGCGTCAGGAACAACAGCACCGTGCCGCTCATCCAGCTCGCCTCGCGCGGGTACTTGTACGAGGCGAACAGGAAGGTGCGCAGCATGTGCAGGCCCACCATGACGATCATGGCCGTGGCCCCGAAGTAGTGCACCGAGCGCAGGAAGTGGTCGAGGGGCGAGTTCTCGGTGATGAACTTCAGGCTCTCGTAGGCCTGGCTGGAGGAGGGCACGTAGACGAAGCTGAGGGCGATGCCGGTGACCACCTGGAGCAGGAACGCGAACAGCGTGGCGCTGCCGAACACGTACAGCCAGGCGGAGCCGCGCGGCACCAGGTGCGACATGACGGGCCCGATGAGCTCGCCGATGCCGGTGCGGTCTTCGATCCAATTCCCGATGCGACGGAACATCTCAGCTCGCCTTCGGCACCCGGCCGTCGATCGGCAGGGGCGTGGTCAGGATCTCGACGTCGCCGTTGTTGACGCGCACCGGGTACTCGGCCAGCGGGCGCGGTGGCGGGCCAGCGGCCACGTCACCGTTGGAGTAGTAGACGCCGCCGTGGCAGGGGCACATGAACAGGTCGGCCGACTGCTCCCAGCGCACCGGGCACCCGAGGTGTGAGCAGTTCACGGAGAAGGCGGTGAAGGCGGTGCTGGTGTCGCGGCGGAGGTACGCCGAGGTCCGGCCGGTGACGCCCGCCCACGGCTTGGTGCCGCCGTTCTCGTAGCTCACGGCCACCGTCTGGCCGATCTTGAAGTCGTTCACGGCGCCCACCTTGCGCCACACCCGCGGCTCCTTCTGCACCATCGGCTTGAGCACGGCGCCGAGCACCGGCACGCCCACCAGCAGCGCGGCGAAGCCACCGAGCGCGACGCTGATGCCGGCCAGCACCCTGCGACGGCCGGGATCGCTGCCCTCAGTGGTGGGACTCGTCGGCTTGTCCGTCACGAATCATCTCTCCCATCCAACCCACGATCGAAATGCCGAAGAGGACGACACCCGCCAGGGCGACGATCCAGTGCGTGATCAACCCCAACATGATGAAGGTGATGCCGAAGGCCACCCAGAGGGGCCACGTGGTTGGCCGCGGGATGAGCATCTCGCGCGGCTGCTGCCACTCCACGTGCTCGTTGTCGTTCATCGTGCTCCTTCCAGGACGCCGCGAGGGGCGGCGGGTGCGAGCCAGGAGACGAACCGCGGAGTCGCATCCGCGGGGACGATGGGTCCGGCCGCGACGTCCGTCGCGACGGTCCGGAGCGGGCGATCCAGCGTCCGGCCCCCCGCCGGCGTGGACGGCGACTCCGTGCGTTCGTCGACCTCGGGCTCCTGGAACCACAGGCCGAATTCGATGAGGATCGCGACGATGGTGAACAGGCCGCCGGGGATCCACATCGCCAGGCCGCCCATCTGCTGATCGGCGAGGGCGGAGACGTGCCAGCCGTCGCGGATCAGCGCCAGCGCGCCGTAGGGATCGGGCGGCACCAGGTAGAAGGAGTACAGCGGGGCCGGCGCGAAGGTCAGGATCGCTCCGAGGGCCGAGTCGGACGCCATGACCGCGAACAGGTAGGCCATCGCGGCCGGCGGGCTGAGGCGCCGAGCGCGCACCGGCGTCAGCACCGGCCACCAGAACATGGTGGCCGTCACCAGGAAGATCACGTGCTCGAGCGCGTGCACGCTCTCGCTGCGGAGCGCCATGTCGTAGAGCGTGGGCACGTGCCACGCCCACAGCGCCACGATGGCGACCGGCAGCGCCACGGCCGGACGGCCGAGGACGCGCTCGAGGCGGCCCAGCCAGGGCACGGCGAGCAGGCGCTCGGTGGCCGCCGGAGGGAGCCCCCACAACAACAGCGGCGGGACGATCAGGATCAGCACCAGGTGCTGGAGCATGTGCACGCTGAACAGGTAGAGCTCGCCGATCCGGTCGAGCGGACCGACCAGGGCCAGCAACAGCGCCACCACGCCGGCAAGGAAGATCCAGGCGCGTGGCCCGAAGCGTCGCGTCCACGCCAGGTAGCCGACCGCCAGGGCGGCGCTACCACCGAACACCGA
The DNA here is from genome assembly GCA_030149325.1 of Deinococci bacterium. Classification (GTDB taxonomy): domain Bacteria; phylum Deinococcota; class Deinococci; order Deinococcales; family Trueperaceae; genus JASBRS01. The sequence goes on along the minus strand of JASBRS010000023.1, from coordinate 44,974 downwards.
GGGGTCCGGACTCCAGGCGATGGCGAGCAGGTGGGCGGTGGTCATGACTCAGACGAAGATCAGGTAGGCGACGGTGAACACCGCTACCCACACGGCATCGACGAAGTGCCAGTAGTACGAGACCGTGGCCAACGCGGACTCGTTCTCCGGCCCGAGCTTGCCGGCGAAGCTCAGGCCGGTGACCGAGCCGAGCATGATGAGGCCGGTCACGACGTGCAGACCGTGGAAGCCCGTGAGCGTGAAGAACGCCGAGCTGAAGACGTCGAAGTTGAGGGTGACGCCGGTGCGGATGAGCTCGGTGTACTCGATCACCTGGCCGGTGAGGAACACCAGGCCCAGCAGCATGGTGAGCAGCATCCAGGCCCGGAACTGGCCGTAGCGCTTGCGGTGGAACGCCCGCTCCGCGAACCAGATCGTGAGGCTGCTCGAGAACAGGAAGAAGCTGAAGATGAGCGTGCGCGGCACCGCCAGGACCTCGCGCGGGAGGTTGCCGAAGGCGCCGCTGAGGTAGGCGTAGCTCGACAGCAGCGTCAGGAAGAAGAAGATCTCCGAGCTGATGAAGAACAGCATGCCGACCTTGTGGCGGTTCCAGTTGGGTCCGGCGGCGGTCGTCTTGGCGGTCGTCATGCCTTCGCCTCCGAGTGCGTGTCGAGGTAGTCGGCGATCTCCGGGTGAGCCAGGTCGAACAGCGGCCGGGCGCTACGGACGGGCGGGAGCTTCTCGAAGTTGTGCTCCGGCGGCGGCGAGTTGGTCGCCCACTCGAGCGTCCAGGCGTCCCAGGGGTTGTCGCCGGCGGGCTTGCCGCGGCGGAAGCTGACCACCAGGTTCCACAGGAACAGCACCACGGCCGCCGCCAGGATGAAGGCCCCCACGGTCGAGATCATGTTCATGGCCTCGTAGCCGGGGAGGTTGGGGTAGGTGTACACGCGCCGCGGCATACCCACGAGGCCGAGGATGTGCTGCACGAAGAAGGTGGCGTTGAAGCCGATCACCGCCAGCCAGAAGTGCCACTTGCCCAAGCGCTCGTTCAGCATGCGGCCCGTGATCTTCGGGTACCAGTAGTAGACGCCCGCCCACAGCGCGAACATCGAACCGCCGAAGAGCACGTAGTGGAAGTGCGCCACCACGAAGTAGCTGTCGGTGAGCTGCCAATCGAGCGGCACGGCCGCGAACATGGTGCCGGTGATGCCGCCGATGACAAACTGGATGATGAACGCCGCGGCGAACAGCAGCGGCGTGTCGAGCCGCAGCTTGCCGCGGAACATGGTGGTGCTCCAGTTGAAGATCTTCACCCCGGTGGGCACCGCGATCAGCATGCTGGCGGCGCTGAAGGCCGCGTTCATGGGCGTGCTCAGGCCGACGGCGAACATGTGGTGCACCCATACCGCGAAGCTCAGCAGGCCGATGGCCACGCCCGAACCGGCCACGAAGGTGTAGCCGAAGATCGGCTTGCGCGAGAACACCGGCACCACCTCGGACATCATCCCGAAGGCGGGCAGCGCCATGATGTAGACCTCGGGGTGGCCGAAGAACCAGAAGATGTGCTGCCACAGGATGGCCGAGCCTCCGCTGACGTTGGCGCGGAAGAAGTGGAGGTGGAGCAGGCGGTCGCCGAGGAGCATGATGAGCCCGGCGTTCAGTGGCGTCAGGGCGTAGAGGATGATCAGGCTGGTGATCATCATCATCCACACGAACAACGGCATGCGCCGGTAGGTCATCCCCGGGGCCCGGTAGCGCACGATCGTCGCCAGCAGGTTGACGGCCGCGCCGATGGTCCCGACCCCCATCTCGATGAGGCCCACGATCCAGTAGTCCACCCCGGGCCGCGACGAGTACGCGGCCTCGCTGAGGGGTGCGTAGCTGAACCAGCCGGCGTCGGCCAGGCTGCCGGTGAACAGCGCCAGGTAGATGACGATGCCGCCGAGCAGGAACACCCAGAAGCCCAAGGCGTTGAGCCGGGGGAAGGCGACGTCGCGAGCGCCGATCATCAGCGGCACCAGGTAGTTCGCGATCCCGATGAACAGCGGCATGACGACCAGGAAGATCATGGTCGTGCCGTGCATGGTGAAGATGGCGTTGTATTCCTGCGGCGTCAGGACCTTGGCCTCGGGCGTCGCCAGCTGGATGCGGATCAGCAGCGCCTCGATGCCGCCGACGCCGAAGAAGAACAGCGAGGTGACCATGTAGAGGATGCCGATCTTCTTGTGATCCGTCGTGGAGAGCCACGCCAGCCAACCCCATCCGCGCGTGAGGGGCGGGAAGGGGAGAGCGTGGGGGGAGACCGACTCCTGACTCACGGTTGTTCCTCCAGATAGGCCACCAGGGCGTCGAGCTGCTGTGACGACAGGTGAAGGTCCGGCATGTACGAACCCGGCTTGATGCTGTTGGGGTCGGCCAGCCACTGTCGCAGGTTCTCCGGGGTGTTGGCGATCACGCCCGCGGCCAGGGTGTCACGGTCGGCCAGGTGCGTCAGGTCCGGGCCCACGTCCTTGCTCGCCGTAGCCCCCGAGCCCTTGATGGTGTGGCAGCTCGAGCACGTGAGCCCCACGAAGAGCCCGCGCCCGATCGCCTGCTTGGCGTTGGCCGGCTGGGCGTGCGGCTGGGCCTGAGCCGTCAGCCAGGCCTGGTACGCATCGGGCGTCTGCGCGACCACGCGGATGCGCATCCAAGCGTGATCGGTGCCGCAGTACTCGGCGCAGGTGCCGAGGTAGGTGCCGGGCCGGTCGGCCTGGATGATCATGGTGTTGGGGTGCCCCGGCACGGCGTCCATCTTGCGGCCGAGCTCGGGGACCCAGAAGTCGTGGATGACGTCGGCCGAGGTCAGGGTGAGATGGATGGTGCGGCCGACCGGGATGTGGAGCTCGTTGGCGGTCACCACGTCGCCGTCGGGATAGCGGAACTCCCACCACCACTGGTGCGCCACCACGTCGACGTTGAGGGCGTTCGCCGTGGTCTTCGTCGACGGCGACACCGCAGCCATGGTCTGCACGGTGAGCACGAACAGCACGATGAGGATCACCAACGGGACGACCGTCCACGTGACCTCGACCACGGTGTTGCCGTGGGTCTGGGGCGGCAGCCCCCCCTCCCCGCGGTCGCGGAAGCGGACCAGGTTGAAGATCACGAAGGCGCTGACGAACAGCAGGATCACCATGGAGATCCAGAAGGTGATCCAGAACAGATGCCCGATGTCCCGCGCATACGGCGAGGCTGGGCTCAGCACCGAGGCGACGGTTGAGTACAGTCTATCCACGCACGCTCACTCCACGGGGGCGGACGGGCCCAGGGCCTCCACCCGGTTCTTGGTCTGGGTCGGCTTCCTCCCGATTCGGGGGTACGTTCCCCGGTCGGGGTCCCGACAACCCCACCTGGAGACACGCCCGTCGCACGTGATCGCATCGAGCGCATTGGTAGGAAGGTGCGGACCCTCGGCACGCACCGCGACCCGATGGACCGTCTCCCCGGGACCGCTACGTGTGCCGGGATGAGTCTATCACTAGGGTCTGGTGAGGGTGGCCGGTTCGGGACGTTTGTCTCTTGTAGTTCGGGGGCCCGTGCATCACGTGGGCGTTCCGAAGACCTCCGGGTTGAGCACGTTCGCGGCACACACGCCCTCCAGGGCGGCGACGACGGCCTCGCTGACGAGCCTGGCCATGGCGACGCGGGCGCTGGTGGTGGCCGAGCCCAGGTGGGGAGCGAGCACCACGTTGGGGAGCTCGAGCAGTCCGGGGTGGACCTCGGGCTCGTGTTCGAACACGTCGAGACCGGCGCCCCACAGGCGACCCGTCGCGAGCGCTTCGACCAGCGCGGCCTCATCGACGACGGGCCCGCGGGCGGTGTTGATCAGGATGGCGGTCGGCTTCATGCGCGCCAGGGCGGCGGCGTCGACCAGGTGGCGGGTGGCATCGGTGAGTGGGGTGTGGAGGCTGAGCACGTCGCTCGTGGCCAGCAGGTTGTCCAGCGGGGCGTAGCGCACGCCCAGCTCGGCTTCGGCTTGCTCGTCGCGCCGACAGTTGTGGTAGAGCACCGTCATCCCGAACCCGAGACCCCTGCGGGCGACGGCGCGCCCGATGCGCCCCATGCCGACGAGGCCCAAGGTGGCGCCGCCGACCTCACGACCCACCAACTGCATCGGCTGCCAGCCGCTCCAACCCCCCGAGGCCACCAGGGCATGACCCTCACGCACGCGCCGGGCCACCGCCAGCAGCAGGGCGAACGCCTGGTCCGCGGTGGCCTCGGTCAGGACGTCGGGGGTGTTGGCGACCGCGACGCCGCGCCGGGTGCAGGCGGCGACGTCGATGTTGTCGTAGCCCACGGCGTAGTTGGCGACGATGCGGAGCTGGGGCCCCGCGGCCTCCAGCAGGGCGTCGTCGACGCGATCGGTCAGCAGCGTGACGAGGGCGTGGGCGCCGCGGGCACGGGCAAGCAGCTCGTCGCGGCCGATGGGGTCGTCGGCCGGACGGACGTCGATCTCGAGACCGGCGCGCCGCAGGGGCGCCAGGCCGGCCTCGAACAGGCGGCGGGTGACGAAGACGCGGGGTTCGGGCATGCGCCAGTGTACGCACCCCGCCGGCGCCGGTCCGCCCGTGTCGTGGGGCCACCGCGCTCCCCCGGACGCGTCGACGATTGTCCCTTGACGCGAGGCCCTCCGGCGCCCATGGTGGGAGGACCCGCAAGCTTCGTTGGGGCCGTTCTGGGGGTCGTTCGTAGGGGAGGGTTCGCATGCAACGCGTGTGGCTCGTCATCCCGGTCCGAGGTGTTGCCATCGACATCGAAGGCGTGCTCGGGGCTCCGCCCGACGCTCGCTGCCGGCAACGGCTGGTCGAGCGGGCGCGGGAGCGCTACCGCGATCGCATGGTGCGTCTGATCTCGGGCACCGCTAGCTTCGCCTACGTCCGCCTGGAGGGCTCTGGCGCCGACCGCCTCGCCGAGCTCCGGGACGTCGGGCTGAACGAGCTGCGCGAGGTCGTCGCGCAGGGGTACCGGCAGGGCGCGGCGCGGAGGTTGGCCCGGCGGGCGCGGCGGACGCTCGGTCCCCCCGTCGCCTAGCTGTCGAGGGGCCCGCAGGCCGGAGGTCAGCTCGCTTCGAACACCCCGGTGACGCGCCGGACGTGGAACGCCGGGTGCTCACCGAGCGTGCTCGCGACCCGAGCGCGCACCGCCGCCAGGAGCTCGGCCGTCTCGGGATCCAGCTCCTCGGCGGGTGCACCGGCGACGCCGACGAGCGAGGCCACGTAGTCCACCACGGCACCGACCTCGGTGATCTCCAGCGGGGCGTCGTCGCGGCGATGGAGCTCGACGGTGTCGAAGTGGGGCTTCAGCCAGTCCAGGCCGTTCTCGAGGTCGAACGCCAGCCGGCCGCGTTCTAGCCAGCGCTCGCGCGGCAGGTGCGCGCGCGCCAGGTCCCACAGCTCCTGCATATGGCCGGCGCCGTTGGTCGCCGCCAGCAGCCGCCCACCCGGCGCGAGAACGCGCCGCACCCCCTGCAGCGCGGCGTCGATGTCGGGGACGTGGTAGAGCATGTGGTTGGCGAGCACCAGGTCGAACGCACCGTCCTCGAAGCGATCGTCGGTCTCGAGTGCGGTGGCGTCGAGCCGTTCGAAGCGGGCGGTCAGGCCGCGGGCTCCCAAGCCGGTCCGCGCCGCCTCCAGCATGCCCGGCGACAGGTCGGTCAGGGTGAGCTGCCAGCCGTCCGGCACGCGGCCGGCGTTGTCCTGCCAGAAGCGCCCGCCGCCGCAACCGATCTCGAGGACCCGCAGCGGGGTCGCCTCGGGCAGCCAGCCGAACAGCCAGTCGTGCCAGGGCGCGCCCGTGCCGAAGCGCTCGTGCAGCACCGCGCGGGCGCGCAGGTTGGCCTCGGTGCGGTACTGCCCCTCGGCGAGCGTGCGGGGGTCGCGCTCGGGGAACCGCGGGGCCGTCACGAGCGGCGGTGCGGGCGGTGCGCTGGGGTGGGGACGGCGACGGTCTCGGGCATGCCCGAGGATACCCAGCATGACGCCGCGGCGGGCCTGCCTGCGCCCGCCGCGCGGCGTCCCCGAGGACGCCGGTCCCGTCGTGGTGTGGTGGAGCCTGCCGGATTCGAACCGGCGACCCTTCGCTTGCAAAGCGAATGCTCTCCCAGCTGAGCTAAGGCCCCTCGTTCGGCGCGGCGTCGACCTCGGCCACGCGCGCTCCTGAGGATACGCGGGCCGCGGAGGGCTGTCAAGCGCACGCAACGACGTGCAGGACGTACTTCCCCGGCCCGCGACAGAGGCCGGGCAGGCTAGGCCGGGGCGTCGGCGGCGCCGTCGGGGCGCGCGAAGATCATGCGTCCCATGTGGGTCTGGAGGCTGCTGGTGACGACCACCTCGATGGTACGCCCCACCAGCTCGCTGGCCTCCTCGACGACCACCATGGTGCCGTCCTCCAGGTAGGCCAGCCCCTGGCCGTGCTCGCGGCCGGGCCGCACGATGTTGAGGGTGAGCTTCTCGCCGGGGAGGTAGGTGGCCTTGACGGCGTTGGCGAGCTGGTGCAGGTTGAGCACGCGCACGCCCTGCAGGCCCGCCACGCGACTGAGGTTGTAGTCGGTGGTGATGAGGGCGGCGCCCCGCGCCTGGCACACGCGGACCAGCTTCTCGTCGACCTGGCTGGCGTTCTCGGGGTCGTCGTGGATGACCACGGTGGGGACCGAATGCTCCTTGGCGATGCGGTCGAGGACCTCGAGCCCGCGCCGTCCGCGTTGACGCCTGAGCGGATCGTCGGAGTCGGCGATGCGCTGGAGCTCGGTGAGGACGAAGTTGGGGATGAGCAACGAGCCGTCGACGAAGTTCGCCTCGGCGACGTCGGCGATGCGCCCGTCGATGATGGCGGAGGTGTCGATCACCTTGTCGCCGGTCTCGCGCCCCTGGGGCGCGGTGGCGGGGGCGGTCCGTTGGAAGGGGAAGAGCTGCCGGTTGGCCACGAAGAACGACGACGAGGCCACCACCAGCACCACGGCGATGAGCAGCGACCAGTACCAGGTGAAGCCCGGCACGTTCGCCAGCAGGTTGTTGAGCAGCACCGTGATCAGGAGGGCGACGGTGGCGCCGGTACCGCCGGCGAGCACGGCCTCGGGAGGGGTGCGTGTGGCGCGGTGCACCAGGCCGTCCCAACTCCGGGCGACGCGCTGGGCCAGCGCACCCCCCGCCAGGTAGGCCGAGAGCAGGCCCAGCGCCGTCAGGTAGAGCAGGTTGTTGGGTCCGGTGAGCAGCCCACGGTCGAGCAGCAGCATGGCCAGGGCGTAGCCTGCCAGCCCCCCCAGCAGGCTGAAGACGGCGCGCGCCAGGAAGGCGGCGGTGTTGGCGGAGTCGCTCACGAGGCATTCCCCCAGACGCGATCGATGGCGCTTCGCAGGTCGCTCACGCCGGCCTCGAGCTCGCGGGAGCGCGGGCCGATGAGGTACGGATGGTCGGCGCGCCGCGCCTCTTCGAGCCGACGCCCGAGGTGCCCGACCGAACGGATCTCGCCGGCGAGCCCCACCTCGCCGACCAGCGCGGTGCGTTCCGGGAGCGGCCGGTTGGTCACGGCCGAGTAGACGGCGAGCGCCACCGCCAGGTCGGCGCCCGGGTCGGTGAGGCGCAGGCCGCCGGCGACGTTGACGAAGATGTCGAGGTCGGCGAGCGGGAGGTCGAGGCGGCGCTCGAGCACCGCCAGCACCACGTCGACGCGGCGTTGCTCGAGGCCCTGCACCACGCGCCGCGGCGAGGCGTACGGCGTCTTGGAGGCGAGCGCCTGCACCTCGAGCAGCAGCGGCCGCTGCCCCTCCAGGGCCGCCACCACCACCGAGCCCGGCACCCCGTGCGGGCGCTCGGCCAGGAACGCCTCGGAGGGGTTGGGCACCGCGATCATGCCGTCGTGGGCCATGTCGAAGACACCCACCTCGCCGGCCGGTCCGTAACGGTTCTTCATGGCCCGGAGCACGCGCAGCCCGGCCGCCGACTCCAGGGCGAAGGTGGCGTCGACGACGTGCTCGATGACCTTGGGCCCGGCGATCGACCCCTGCTTGGTGACGTGACCGATCAGCACCAGGGTGCTGCCCGTCTCCTTGGCGGCCGCCACCAGCAGGGCGGTGCCGTCGCGGACCTGGGTCAGCGTGCCGGGGGTGCCGTCGGGATCGGCCAACAGTGTCTGGATGGAGTCGACGATGACCAGGTCGGGGGCGGTGGCGCGCAGGTGCGCGGCGAGCTCGCGGGCGTCGGTGTTGCGCGTGAGCTGCACGCCGTGGGTGAGCCCGAGCCGTTCGGCCCGCAGCCGCACCTGGGCCAGCGACTCCTCGCCCGCTACGTAGAGCGTGGAGCGTCCGGCCTGGACGGCGTGGTGCGCGAGCTGCAACAGGAGCGTCGACTTGCCGATGCCGGGCTCACCGGCCAGCAGCACGGCCGAACCGACCACCCAGCCGCCGCCGAGAACGCGATCGACCTCGGCATCGCCGGAGGGAGCGCGCACCAGCTCGGCGTCGCGCACGGCCTCCAGGGCGATGGGTTCGATCCCGCGGCCGCTCGCTCCGGCGCGGCGCGGCGACGTCGTCGGGGGTGCGCCCAGGACCTCCTCGTCGAGGCTGTCCCAGGCACCGCAGCCGGGGCAGCGCCCCAGCGGTGTGGCCGAGTGCGTGCCGCACTCACGGCACACGTAGCGGACCGTCACCCGTGGCACGGTAGCGAGCCCCCCTCAGGTGCGCCCATGGGCCCTACGATACCGTGCGCCCGCCGTCGGGCGCTGCGGACCTGGGTCGGTGACGTGGATCCCGGCCGGGCCGGGGCCGGCTCGGCTCGCCTCACGGAGCGGTCAGACCATCGGGACGGGTCTGGCGAACACCACCCGGCCCTCTTCGACGGTGACGAGCAGCGGGTCCTCGGAGCCGTGCCGCAGGATCTCCAGCGACAGCGGGTCCTCGATGTACTCGCGCAGGATGCCCCGCATCGGTCGGGCGCTCTCGCCCTTGGGGAGCTTGTCGACCAGGAAGCCCGCCACCTCCTTGGAGAAGGTGACGTGGATGTCGCGGCCGGCCAGCTCCAGCCGGATGTCCTCGAGCATCTGGTCGGTGATGACCACGATGCCGTCGCGATCGAAGGTCTCGAACACGATGACCTCGTCGAGGCGGTCGAGGAACTCGGGGCTGAAGATGCCGCGCAGCGGCGAGCCGGCGTCCTGCTGGACGCTGTCCTGGAATCCGATCGAGGAACCGCGGTTGAAGCCGGTGTTGCTCGTCATGATGAGGATGACGCGGCGGAAATCGACGGTGCGGCCCAGCCCATCGGTCAGGCGGCCGTCGTCGAGCACCTGCAGGAAGGTGTTGTAGATGTCGGCGTGCGCCTTCTCGATCTCGTCGAGCAGCACCACGCTGAAGGGCTGGCGGCGGACCGCCTCGGTGAGCCGGCCGCCCTGCTCGTGACCGACGTAGCCGGGAGGCGCCCCGATGAGCTTGGAGATGCTGTGCGCCTCCTGGAACTCCGACATGTCGAGGCGCACCAGCGCGCGCTCGCTGCCGAACAGCTCCAGCGCCAGTTGCTTGGCCAGGAAGGTCTTGCCGACGCCGGAGGGGCCGACGAACATGAACGACGCCGCCACCCGGGTGCGGCCGCCGAGGCCCACCCGCGCGCGCCTGAGTGCCGAGCCCAGGGCGCGGATCGCCTTGCTCTGGCCGACCACGCTGCGCTCGAGGTTCTCCTCGATGTGGGCGAGCTTCTCCGAGTCGGTCTCGTCGACGTAGATGCCGCCCCACGAGTTCACCACCGCTTCGAGGTCCTCGCGGGTGACGACGGGGGTGCCGTCCTCCTCCTCGACCACCGGGAAGCCGAGCGACTTGTTCAGGCGCGTACGGGCGGCGGCCTCGTCGATGAGGTCGATGGCCTTGTCGGGGAAGTTGCGGCCCGGCAGGCTGCGCTCGCCGTAGCGCACCGACATGCGCAGCATCTCGTGGGGGATGATCACGCCGTGGTGCGACTCGTACTTCTCGCGCAGGCCCTCGAGGATCTCCAGCGACTCCTCGGGCGAGGGCTCGAGCACGATCACCGGCTGGAAGCGCCTTTCCAGAGCGGCATCCTTCTCGATGTACCTGTGGTACTCGCCGGTGGTGGTGGCGCCGATGACCTGCACCTCACCGCGCGACAGCGGCGGCTTGAGGATGTTCGCCGCATCGAGGGTGCCCTCGGCACCCCCCGCGCCGACGAGGGTGTGCAGCTCGTCGATGAAGGCGACCACCTTGGCGCTGCGGAGCTCCTCGATGACCTGCCGGAGGCGCTCCTCGAACTCGCCGCGGTACTTCGTGCCCGCCACGATGTTGCTGAGGTCGATGGACAGCACGCGCACGTTGGCGAGGTTGGGCGGCACCCGCCCCTCCACGATGGCCTGCCCCAGCCCCTCGACGATGGCGGTCTTGCCGACGCCGGGCTCGCCGATCAGCACCGGGTTGTTCTTGGTGCGCCGCGTGAGGATCTGGATGACGCGCCGGATCTCCTCGGTGCGCCCGATGACCGGGTCGAGCTTGCCCTCGCGCGCCTCCTTGGTGAGGTCGCGGGCGTACTCGTCGAGGAAGGGGGTGTTGACCGTCTCGGTCTGGTTCTTGGGGTCGGCCGCGGCGAGGATGCGCCAGCGCACGGTGTCGACGTCGCGCGTGAGGTTCTGCAGGATGCGGTAGGCGACGCCGTCGCCCTCGCGGATGATGCCCAGCAGGATGTGCTCGGTGGCGATGACGTTGCTGCCGAGGCTGCGCGCCTCGGAGCCGGCGAGCTCCATCACGCGGCGCGCCCGCGGCGTGATCGCCGCCGTCTCGTTGCGCGGCAGGCCGTCCCCCCGCCCCACCATCTCCTCGACCTGGCGACGGAATCCCTCGAGCGTGGCGCCGAACTCCGACAGCACCTTGCTGGCCGTTCCCCCCTCGCGCATCAGCCCCAGAAGCAGATGCTCGGGTCCGATCATGGCGTGCCCGAGCTTGGAGCCTTCCTCGCGTGCGAAGTGGAACACCAACCTCGCTCGATCGTCGTACCTGTTCAAGGTGCCCTCCGGGGGGGAGATGGGGGCGTCGATCGATTCGGCCCCATGCTGCTCGCCTTTTCCAGCCGAATCATGATGGTATAGTACCCGCCTGATATGAGTCCAGAAAGGGCGTTCGTTACGTTTTCCCGCCACCGGACTCGCCGCTAGAACGCTGCGCACGCCACGAGGAGCTGCTGTGCTGTTTCAAGATATCATGCTCGGCCTCGACCGCTTCTGGGCGGACCAGGGATGCGTCATCGCCCTTCCGCACGACACCGAGGTCGGCGCCGGCACCTTCTACCCGACGACCTTCCTGCGGGCCCTGGGCTCGGCGCCGTGGCGGGTGGCCGGGGTGGCCCCCAGCCGCCGCCCGACCGACGGCCGCTACGGCGACAACCCCTACCGCTTCCAGTACTTCTTCCAATACCAGGTCGTGCTCAAGCCCTCGCCGCTCGACGTGCAGCAGGTCTACCTCGACTCGCTGTACGCGCTCGGCATCGACCCCAAGGCCCACGACATCCGCTTCGTCGAGGACAACTGGGAGTCGCCCACCCTGGGCGCCTGGGGTCTCGGCTGGGAGGTCTGGATGGACGGCATGGAGATCACCCAGTTCACCTACTTCCAGCAGGTGGGGGGCTTCGACTGCCGGCCGGTGTCGGTCGAGCTGACCTACGGGCTCGAGCGCATCGCCATGTACCTCCAGGGCAAGGAGCACACCTTCGACGTCGAGTACGCGCCGGGCGTGACGGTCGGCGCCCTGCGCGGCGACTTCGAGGTGCAGCACTGCCGCTACAACTTCGAGGAGTCCGACCCCGAGCTGCAGCGCCTGCTCTTCGACCGCTACGAGGCCGAGGCGCAGCGGCTGCTCGAGCTGGGCCTTCTGTACCCCGGCTACGAGTTCGTGATGAAGGCATCGCACGCCTTCAACCTGCTCGACGCGCGCGGGGTGCTGTCGCAGACCGAGCGGCAGACCTACGTGCAGCGCGTGCGGCGCCTCAGCGAGGCGAGCGCCCGCACCTACCTGGCGCAGCTCGGCGAGCTCGAGCCGGCCCCGGAGGCCTCCTGATGCCCGACCTGCTGTTCGAGATCGGCACCGAGGAGCTCCCGAGCTGGTACGTCGACGAGGGGCGTGCGGCGCTGGCGCAGCTCGTGGAGGAGCGGCTGAGCGAGGCCGGGCTGGCGCCCACGTCGGTGCAGGGCTTCAGCACGCCGCGGCGCCTGGCGGTCCTCGCCGAGGGCGTTCCCGAAGGCAGCGAGCAGCGCGAGGAGCTGCGGCGTGGACCATCGGCCGACGTCGCCTTCGACGACAACGGGACGCCGACGCGTGCGGCCCAGGGGTTCGCGGCGTCGAGCGGCATCGATCCCAAGCAGCTCGAGATCCTCGACACCGAGCGCGGCCGCTACGTCTTCGCCCGCCTGAAGCGCGGCGGCGAGCACGCCGCCGCGGTGCTGCCCCCGCTGCTGACGGCCATGGTGGCCGACCTCCCTGCACCCAGCAAGATGCGCTGGTCCGACGTCGCGACGCCCTTCATGCGGCCGGTGCAGTGGCTGCTGGCGATGCTCGACAGCGACGCGCTGGAGTTCGAGGCGGCCGGCGTGAAGGCGGGCCGGGTGTCGTACGGGCACCGCTTCCTGGCCCCCGGACCGGTGCGGCTGAAGCGCGCCGCCGACTACGTCGAGGCGCTGCGTGCGGCCTCCGTGCTGGTCGACGCCGAGGAGCGCGACGAAGCCACCTGGCGCGCCGCCAGCGAGGCGGCCGCCGCCGAGGGCCTGCGCGCCCACGACGACCCCGCCCTGCGGGCCGAGGTGCGCAACCTGGTGGAGTACCCGATCGCGGTCCTGGGCCACTTCGACGAGGGCTACCTGGAGCTCCCGGACGAGGTGCTGAGCACGGTGATGATCCACCACCAGCGCTTCTTCCCGACGCAGACCGCCGACGGCAAGCTGGCGCGCGGATTCGTGGGCATCTCCAACAACCGCGTGCGTGACGAGGCCGTGGTGCGCGCCGGCTACGAGCAGGTGCTGGGCGGACGCCTCTACGACGCGCGCTTCTTCTGGGACGCCGATCGGCGGAAGAGCCTGTCGCAGCACGCCTGGGGCCTCTCGGGCATCGGCTTCCAGAAGGACCTCGGCACCATGGCCGACAAGATCGCCCGCGTCAGCGACGTCGCGGCAGGGCTCGCGCAGGCGTTGGAGCTCCCCAAGGGCGAACGCGACGCGCTCGACCAAGCGCTGCCGATCTTCCGCGCCGATCTCTCCACCGACATGGTGTTCGAGTTCCCGGAGCTGGAAGGGGTGATGGCGCACGCCTACGCCCTGGCCGAAGGGTTGGCTCCGGAGGTGGCGGTGGCGCTGGAGGACGGCGTGCTGCCGCGCGGTCCCGGCGACCGGCTGCCGGCCAGCCGCATCGGCGCGGTCCTCGCCGTCGCCGATCGCCTCGACAAGATCGTCGGGTTCTTCGCGCTCGGCAAACGTCCCTCGGGGTCCGCCGATCCCTTCGCGCTGCGGCGCGACGGCCTGGGCATCGCCCGCGTGATGAACGCCCAGGCGTGGCGCATGCCCATGGCCGACCTGGTGCTCGAGGGCGCCGCCCCGCATCGGGCGGCGGGGCTCGAGATCCCGGCCGACGTCGAAGCCGAGGTCGCGCGCTTCCTGTGGGACCGCGTGGCGTCGCTGCTGGCCGAGCAGGGCATGGCCGTGCCGGTGGTGCGGGCCGCCGTCCAGGGCAGTCGCAGCGTGATCGACGCGGCTCGGCGCGCGCACCTGCTGCGCAGCCTGATGGAGCACGAGGAGTTCCCGGCGCTGATGGCGCTGTACAAGCGCGCCGCCAACCTGGCGAGGCAGGAAGCCAAGGGCGGGAGGAACGTCAAGCCTGGCCTGTTCCGCAACGACTACGAGGCACCGCTGTTCGAGGCGCTGCCCGGCGCCCGCCGCGGCGTGGAGACGCTGCTGGCGCAGGTGCGCGAAGCGCTGCCCGGCTGGGACCTGGGCTTCCCGCCCGAGCGGCCGCTGGGGGAGCTGGGGGCCGGCGTGGCCGAGGTGCTGGCCCTCAAGGCGCCGCTCGATGCCTTCCTCGACCACGTGCTGGTGATGGTCGACGAGGCCGACGTGCGGGCCAACCGGCTGGCGCTGCTACGCGAGGTCACCGAGGTGCTGCGGGGCCTCGGGGCGCTGGATCAGCTCGAAGGGGTGTAGGCGAGCGCTCGATCCCAGGCAAGCGAACGGCCCCGCATCTGCGGGGCCGTTGCCTTGCCGTGTGGTGCCGAAGGGGGGACTTGAACCCCCACGCCCTTGCGGGCACATGACCCTGAATCATGCGCGTCTACCAATTCCGCCACTTCGGCACGCGCCCGACCGCGAGTTCGCATATTACCACGTCGGCCGCCGTCTGCAAGGGGCTGCGGCGTCGCTACAGCAGGAAGCGACCGCTCTCCTGGAAGGGCTCGCCGTCGAGCAGCAGGGTGCCGCTCCGGCGCAGATCGCACACCAGGTCCCAGTGCAGGGCGCTGTCGTTGCGACCGCCCGTCTCGGGGTACGAGCTGCCCAGCGCCAGGTGCACGGTGCCGCCGATCTTCTCATCGAACAGGGTGGAGCGCGTGGGCTGCTGGATGCGGTAGTTGGTGCCGATGCCGATCTCGCCGAGGAAGCGCGCGCCCTCGTCGGTGGCGAGCTGGGCCTCCAGGGCTTCCTGCCCGCGCTCGGCACGGGCCTCGACCACCCGGCCCCGTTCGAAGCGCAGCGTCACGTTCTCGACGTCGACGCCCTCCACGGTGCTGGGCACGTCGAAGGTGATGGTCCCCTCGGCGCTGTCCTCGAGGGGTCCGGTGAAGACCTCGCCGGAGGGCATGTTTCGCCGACCGTCGGAGTTGACCCAGGTGCGGCCCTCCACCGACAGCCGCAGGTCGGTGCCTTCGTTCCGGATGTGGATCTCGCGGGCACGCGACAGCTGCTCGATGAGCCGGGCCTGGTGCTCGGCCAGCTCGCGCCAGCGCGCGGCGGGATCGTCGTCGTAGAGGAACATGGCGTCGTAGACGAAGCGTTCGTAGGCGTCCAGGCTCATGCCGGCGTCCTGCGCACCGCCTTCCGTGGGGAAGCGCGTGCCGACCCAGCGGGTGTGACGGACGCGCTGCTCCTGGACCGGCCGGGTGCGGCGCCTCAGCCGCGCCAGACGGTCGGAATCGGCGCCCTGCAGCACCCGACCGGAGGCGGGCGCGGCCACCCGGAGGTAGGCGTCCATGCGTCGCATCTCGTCGAGGGCCAGGTCGATCGGTCCGTCGAGGACGGCGTCGGAGGCGAGCTCGGCGAGGTCGGCGGTGTACTCGGGGTAGTTCAGGCGGAGGTGGGGCTCGCCGCCGGCCGCCAGCACCGCGCGGGTGGCGGTTCGGGCCAGCTCCAACGCCGGCGTGTCGATCGCCAGCATCACCTGGTCGCCCGGGCGGACGTCGAGGCAGTAGCGCACCAGCAGGTCGGCGTAGCGTTGAAGGGTGGGCTGGATCACGGCCGCGAGGCTACCACGTGCGTGGGCTCCGATCGGCCGTTCGGAGGTCGTGGGAGGGGTCGGTCAGCGGCCCACGTGGAAGGCGTTGGATCCCAGCGCCACCAGGGCGCCGGAGGCGTCGGTCACGTCGGTTCGGACCACGATCACCGTCCGGCCGCTGCGCATGACCTGGGCCGAGGCGCGGAGCTCGCCGCCGCGGGCGGCCCGCAGGTAATCGACGCGCATGTCGATGGTGGCGACGCGGTCGGCCAGGGCCAGGTCGTCCAGCGACAGCGCCGCAGCGGCCCCCGCCGTGGCGTCGATGAGCGCCGACACCACCCCGCCGTGGGGCATGTCGCGCAGGGCGTTGCCGACGAACTCCGGGCGGAGCGCCAAGCGCGTGACCAGCCGGCCGGCCTCGACATCGACGCTCTCGAGCTCGAGCCCGAGGAAGCGGTTGAAGGGAACGAGCTGCTCCACCATGGTGCGGATGGCGTCGGGGCTGACGGGGTCGGGCACGGCTCAGTCTACCGGCCGCGCTGGTCTCCCACCCGCCGTCGCGGGCGACACCGAGGGCGTCGAGCGTCAGTACAATGGCGCAGCATGCCCCGCCGTATCCTCGCCCACGCCCGCCCGGACGTCCCCCTCGATCCCCTCCCCGCCGGCCGATCGCCCGGGGCGCTCGACGGGCGCGGACCCGTCGAGCGATGAGCGCTCGGCGGTCGGGCGGCGGTCGGAAGGGTCGTGCGGGGCCGGCGCGGAACCCTGCGGAGGGTACCCGCAAGGAGGGCGCCCGCAACGGCGGCGCCCGCAACGGCGGTTCGGGGCCGGACGGCGAGCGCCTGCAGAAGCTCCTGTCGCGTGCCGGCCTGGCCAGCCGCCGCACCGCCGAGACGTGGATCGCAGCGGGACGCGTGACCGTCAACGGCGTCGTGGCGAGCATCGGCGACCGCGCGCGCCCGGGCGACGACGTGCGCCTCGACGGGCACCAGGTGGTCTCCGAGCGCGAGCACGTGACCTACCTGCTGCACAAGCCCACCGGCGTGGTCAGCGCCGTGCGCGACGACCGTGGCCGGCGCACGGTGATCGACCTGCTGCCCCCGGAGCCGGGGCTGCACCCGGTCGGGCGCCTCGACCTCGACTCGGAGGGGCTGCTGCTCGTCACCACCGACGGCGATCTGACGCTGCGCCTGACCCACCCGCGCTACGGCCACGAGAAGGAGTATCGGCTGTGGTGCCGGGAGGGGACGGTCGACGGGGGAGCGCTCCGGCAGTTGGTGAACGGGGTCGCGCTGGACGACGGCAGCGCCCGGGCCCGATCGGCACGTCCGGTCGACGGCGGCTGCGTGCTGGTGCTGGGCGAGGGGCGCAAGCGACAGGCCAGGCGGATGCTCGCGGCCGTCGGCTACCGCGTCACGCGCTTGCTCCGCACCCGGGTCGACGGGCTCCGCCTGGGCGACCTGCCGCCCGGCAGCTACCGACGGCTGACCGCCGACGAGGTGGAGCGCCTGCGGGGCCGCTGAGCTCGGCTCGGCCGCCTACCGACCGGCTTCCGACGCTCGGGTATACTCGCCGAAGCCCTCGCGGGGCGCAGCGCGCTCCGCCCTCGCGGCACTCCCATCCACGAAGGACGCGCCATGGCGGAATCCAGCATCTTCCGGGTCGGTGACGGCCCCGTCCAGATCGACAAGGAGCGCATCGCGGCCCGGGTGGCCGAGCTCGGCGCGCGGATCCGGGCCGACCATCCCGATGGGGACCTCCACCTCATCTGCGTGCTCAACGGGGCGTTCGTCTTCATGGCCGACCTGGTCCGCGCCATCGACCTGCCGCTCACCATCGACTTCCTGTCGGTGTCGAGCTACGGCTCGCGCACCGAGTCCTCCGGCGAGGTCAAGCTGGTCAAGGACCTCGATCAGAGCCTCAAGGGTCGCCATGTCGTGCTGGTCGAGGACATCGTCGACACCGGGCTCACCATGCAGTACCTGCTCGGCTACCTGCGCGGGCGCGGTCCGCTGTCGGTCAAGGTCGTCACGCTGCTGTCCAAGCCCTCGCGGCGTGTCGTCGACGTCCCGCTCGATTACGTCGGCTTCGAGATCGAGGACGCCTTCGTCTACGGCTACGGCCTCGACGTCGCTCACCGCTACCGCAACCTGCCGTTCGTGACGAGCCAGAGCGAGGCATGAGGCGGTACCGGCGCGCCGGTTTCATCCTGCTCGGTGTTTTGACGGCCGCCTTGGCCGGCCTTGCGGCCTCCGAGGCCCGCCGCGACACCACTCCACCGAAGCTCTACATCGAGGCCCCGCAACGGGCCGAGGCGGGCACCCCCGCCCAGCTCACCGTGACCGCCGACGAACCGGTGACGTACCGGATCGGCTACGACGGCACGGAACGGACCAAGGTGACGCAGGACTGGACGCTGACCCTCACCACCGTCGCCGGGTCGAACCCGGTGACGATCGAGGCCACCGACGGCTCCGGCAACCGCACCGAGGAGCAGGCCGTCCTCCAGGGCGTGCCGGCCCCCGACGTGCAGGTGACGGCCCGCCGGGAGCTGCGCGCGGGCGACCCCCTGGGCGTGCACGTGGCGTGGCGACCGGACGGCGCCGGCGTGACGGGCGTGAGCGTGGCCTTCGACGGCAAGCCCGCGCACGTCCTCGACACCGGTGGCGGCGCCGAGGCCATCGTGCCGGTGGCGCTGTCGACGGCGCCCGGGACCTACCCCTTGACCGTCACGGTGACCGACGAGTTCGGGTTCACCCACGGCACCACCACGGACATCCAGGTCACCCCGCTGGTGGGGTCGGTCGAGACCATCCACCTCGACCCACAGGTCGCGGCCACCGACACCCCCGAGGCGTGGGCGATCGAGCAGAAGGCCCTCGGCGCCGCCTTCGCCGAATCGGTGGCGACGCCGCAGTGGCAGCAGCCCTTCGAGATCCCCATCGCGGGCGTGACGTCGGCGGGCTTCGGTTCGGCGCGTCGCTACCAGCCCGGCGGCCCGGTGTCGTACCACACCGGCCTCGACCTGGCCGTCCCCGAGGGCACGCCGATCCACGCCGCCAACGACGGCACGGTGCTGCTGGCGCGGGAGCTGCCGATCTCGGGCAACGTGGTGGCCATCGACCACGGCGACCATGTCGTCAGCCTCTACTTCCACCAGTCGAAGATCCTCGTCCAGGCAGGGCAGAAGGTGACCCGCGGCGAGGTCATCGGTCTGGCCGGCACCACCGGCCTGTCCACCGGTCCCCACCTCCACTGGGAGATGCGCGTCGACGGCGTGCCCACCAACCCGCTGGCGTGGGTGGGTCACGTCTTCCCCTGAGGATCGCGGGTCGCGCGACCGGCGATCCCGTCCCGTCACTGACGCCTCCGAAAGCAGTAGATCTATGATGGTCCGATCCGCGAGGAAGTGGGTGGTGGCGTGCCGGCTGAACGTCGCTCCGTCGAGAGGCTCCAGGGATACTGCGCGCTGTGCGTGTCGCGTTGCGGGGCGACGGCCGTCGTCGAGGACGGACGTTTCGTAGCGCTCGAGCCGGACCCCGCCCACCCCACGGGCAAGGCCCTGTGCGCCAAGGGCCGCGCGGCCCCCGAGCTGGTGGAGCATCCCGAGCGGCTCCTCCATCCGCTGCGGCGGACCCGGCCCAAGGACGGCGGCGAGGCCGGTTGGGAGCGCATCGGCTGGGACGAAGCGCTGGAGCTGGTCGCCGGCCGCCTGAGGAGCATCGCCGAGCGGAGCGGCCCCGAGAGCGTGGTGTTCAGCATCGCTTCACCCTCGACCTCGGCCTCGGACGACAGCCTGGTGTGGATCCAACGGCTCATGAACGCCTTCGGCACGCCCAACGCCGTCACCTCGATGGAGCTGTGCGGATGGGGGCGCTACCTGGCTACCCGCTACACCTTCGGCGAAGGGGTCCCGGGCGACGCCATGCCGGACCTCGAGCACGCGGGCTGCATCCTGTTCTGGGGCTACAACCCCAACCTGGCCCGCCTCGTGCACGCGACCGCCACGGTGGAGGCGCAACGCCGCGGTGCGCGCCTCATCGTGGTCGATCCGCGTCGTACCGTGCCTGCGCGTCGGGCCGACGTGTGGCTGCAGGTCCGCCCCGGTACCGACGCGGCGTTGGCGCTCGGACTCGCCCACGTGATGATCTCGCGCGGATGGTACGACGGCGAGTTCGTCCTCGACTGGACCAACGGACCGCTCCTGGTCCGGGACGACGACGGTCGGCTGCTGAACGAACGCGACGTGCGTGTGGACGGCAGCCCCCAGCGGTACCTGGCGTGGGACGAGGAGAAGGGCGGCCTCGTCGCGGTCGCCCCCGGGGACGGGTCCCGCCGCCTCGCCCTGACGGGCACCTTCGATGTCGTCACCACCACGGGCACGGTCGCCTGTCGCCCGGTGTTCGAGCTGGTGACCGAGGGCTGTCGGCGCTACACGCCGGCGCGCGTCGCCGAGATCTGCGGGGTCGACGAGGCGAAGGTCGTGGAGGCGGCGCGCATGCTGTGGGAATCTCGTCCCGTCGCCTACTACGCCTGGAGCGGCGTGGAGATGCAGACCAACGCCACCCAGATCGCGCGGGCGATCGCCCAGCTCTACGTCCTGACGGGGAGCTTGGACCGCCAGGGTGGCAACGTCCGGTTCGCCAGCGTGCCGACCCACGACGTCTCCGGGTCGGAGCTGCTGAGCGCCGGTCAGCGGGCCAAGACCCTCGGTCTGCAGCAGCGGCCCCTGGGTCCTGCTCGATGGGGGCAGGTCACGTCGGGCGACCTCTACGAGGCCATCCTCGAGCGGCGGCCGTACGCCGTCCGTGGGCTGGTCGGCTTCGGCGCCAACCTGCTCCTGTCGCACGCCGATGCGGCCCGCGGGCGGGCCGCCCTGGCGGCGTTGGACTTCTACGTCCACTGCGATCTCTTCATGAACCCGACGGCCGAGCTGGCCGACGTGGTCCTGCCGGTGGCCTCCCCCTTCGAGCGCGAGGCGCTCAAGGTGGGGTTCGGGGTGAGCGCCGAGGCTCAGGCCTGGGTCCAGCTCCGGCAGCGGGTCGTGGAGCCGCGCGGGGAAGCCCGTGGCGACACCGAGATCGCGTTCGACCTCGCCCACCGGCTGGGGCTCGGGGAGCACTTCTGGAACGGTGACGTGGAGGCCGCCTACCGTCACGTCCTGGCACCGTCGGGCCTCACGTTGGCGTCGTTGCGGTCGCAGCCTGGCGGGGTTGCCGTGCCGCTCGAGACGACCTACCGGAAGTACGCCGAGCCCGTGGAAGGACGGCCCCGGGGGTTCCGAACGCGGACGGGCCGGGTCGAGCTCTACTCGGAGGAGATGCACGAGCACGGGGCACCCGCCCTGCCCGAGTACGCCGAGCCGGGGATGGGCCACGGCGCTCGCCCCGACCTCGTGGAGCGGTTCCCGTTGGTCCTGACCTCCGGCAAGCACGGTCTGTTCTGCGAGAGCCAGCACCGCGCGCTGCCGAGCCTGCGCCGACTGGCCCTCGAGCCCGAGGTGGAGCTGCACCCCCAGGCCGCCGCAGCGCGCGGGATCGAGGCGGGCGACTGGGTGAGCATCGAGACGCCGGAGGGCAGCGTGCGGGCGCGGGCCCGACTCGACGCCTCGCTCGATCCCGACGTGGTCTGCGCCCAGCACGGCTGGTGGCAGGGCTGCGAGGCCCTCGGGGCGCCCGGCTACGACCCGTTCGGCCCGGAGGGCGCCAACCTCAACCGCATCATCGGGCGCACCGCCGTCGACCCGATCAGCGGCTCGGTGCCCCATCGTGCCTACCTGTGTCAGGTCCACCGGAGCGCCGAGCCCGCGCGCGGGGCCCGGCCCGGCCGGGATTGACGGCGCTCCCCGGCCGGGGTCGCTCGATATACTGGCCGAATGAGTCCCTCCGAGCCGGCGGCAGCGACCGGAACCACGTCCCCCACGACCGCCGAGGCCCGTCCCCGGGTCTTCTCGGGCGTCCAGCCCACAGGCGATCTCCACCTCGGCACCTACCTCGGCGCGCTGCGCCAGTGGGTCGAGCACCAGCAGGACCGTGACAGCGTCTTCTGCGTCGTCGATCTCCACGCCCTGACGATCCCGGAGGAGATCGACCCGCAGCGCCTGCGCGAGGACGTCCGCCGGGTCATGGCGCTCTACCTCGCGGTCGGCCTCGATCCCGAGCGCAACGTCATCTTCGCCCAGTCGCACCTGCACGAGCACGCCGAGCTGACGTGGCTGCTGAACTGCGTGACGCCGCTGGGCTGGCTCTACCGCATGACCCAGTTCAAGGCCAAGTCGGAGGGGCGCGAGTCGGTCGGTACCGGCCTGCTCGACTACCCGGTGCTGCAGGCGGCCGACATCCTGCTCTACGACACCAACGTGGTACCCGTCGGCGACGACCAGCGCCAGCACATCGAGCTCACGCGCGACATCGCGGTGCGCTTCAACCACCTCTTCGGCGAGGTCTTCGTGCTGCCGGAGGCCGCCGTCCCCGAGGTGGGCGCGCGCATCATGGGGCTCGACGAACCGACCGTCAAGATGTCGAAGAGCGTCGCGCGGCAGCGTGCCGGCCACGCCGTCAACCTGCTCGACGACGAGCGCACCGTGCGCAAGGCCATCATGTCGGCGGTCACCGACTCCGGCCGCGAGGTGCGCTTCGAGCACGCCTCTCCCGGCGTGCGCAACCTCCTGACCATCCTGCAGACGCTCGACGGCAGGCCGATGGATGCGATCGTCGCGGAGTTCGAGGGCAAGGGCTACGGCGACCTCAAGAAGGCGGTCGCCGGGGTCGTGCTCGATGCACTGCGACCGATCCGTGAGCGCTTCGACGCCATCATGGCCGAGCCCGGTGGTGTCGACGAGCTGCTGGCGGCGGGCGCCGAGCGCGCGCGGGCCATCGCCGCTCCCACGCTGAGCCGCGTCAAGGAGGCGATGGGGGTTGGCTGACGCCGCCGCGGGACGCCCTCTGTTGATGGTGTTCCTCGACGGCGTGGGGCTCGGCGACGCCGATCCCGCCACCAACCCGCTGGCCGCGGCGACCCTACCGCGCCTCTCCGAGCTGATCGGCGGTCCGCCGGTGGCGGCCACGCCGCCGCGCGACGCCGCCGATCTGGTGTACCGGCGCCTGGACGCCGGCCTCGGGGTGGACGGCCTGCCTCAGTCCGCGACCGGCCAGACCAGCCTGCTCACCGGACGCAACGGGGCCGAGCGCATGGGGCGGCACTACGGCCCCTGGCCCGGGCCCACCCTGACGGCGATGCTCGAGGAGGGGACGCTCTTCCACGAGGCCGCCGGCTCCGCGGCGCTGGCCAACGCCTACCCCGAGCGCTACTTCCGGTCGCTGCAGCGCCGCCGGGTGCGCCCGCACGCGCCGGTGGTGGCCGCCAGGGCCGCCGGCGTCCCGCTCCGCGATCTCGACGCCTACCGCCGCGGCGAGGGGTTCGCCGCCGATATCACGGGCGCCGCCTTCGCCGACCTCGACCCCTCGCTCGCCGCCGTGACCCCGGTCGAGGCCGGGCGCAGGCTGGCGGCCCTGGCGCGCGGCCACGCCTTCACCTTCGTGGACGTGTGGCCCACCGACCGCTTCGGTCACCAGGGCCGGCACGCCGACGCCGTGGCGCTGCTCGAGGCGCTCGACGCCATGCTGGAAGGGCTCCTGCCCGGGCTCGGCGACGTCACGATGGTGCTCACCTCGGACCACGGCAACGTCGAGGACCTGCGCACCTCGCAGCACACCCACAACCGCGTGCCGCTGTTGGCGGTGGGCCCGGGGGCGGAGGTCTTCGAGGACGCCGACGACCTGACGTCGGTGGGGAGGGCGGGACGGGCGTTGCTGGCGGTGCGGGCCTGAGCCGGGGCGCCGGGGCTAACCCCCCAGCCGCAGCACGATGAAGGCCTCGTACCAGGCGCCGATCAGCAGCGCCACCATGGCGAACGGCAGCATGGTGACGACCTTGCGGAACGCCAGCGGCAGCGCGCCGAGACCGCGCCGCACCAGCGTCACCAGGAACATGCCGCCGCCGGCCACCACGACGAAGTAGGAGCTCAGTTCGATGAGCAGGAGGATCAGCACCAGCACCAACTGCAGCGGCGTGGCGGTGCCGATGAGCCCGAAGGGGATGCCCTGCACGAAGTACGAGCCGGCGCTGAGCAGGTAGGCGGGCACGCCGAAGAGCAGCGCCAGCGTGAAGGTGACCGACAGCGTCACCACCACGAAGTTCTGGTAGTAGGTGGTGACGGCCGCACGCACGATGTCGCCGCTACCGTAGGCCTGCGTGGCGCCGACGCTGGTCACCGCCGTCTTCACCACGGTGACGATGGCCGTCTCACAGGCCTTGGGCAGGCCGGACCCGACCAGCGCACCGAGCGCGAACATGCCGTAGAGGAACACGAAGGTACCGATCACCAGGCGCCGGTGCTCGCGCAGGTAGCCCCAGCCCTCGCCTAGCCAGCGGCGCAGCGGGGAGGGGCGCGCCAGGCCGAACAGGATCAGGGCCGTGAAGGCGATGAACAGCCACGATGCCGTCCGCCCCTGGAGCCAGGAGCGCACGCCCTGGGGCTCGACGCTCGTGCGGAAGCCGACGTCGTCGACGCGCCAGAGCTCGCCCTGCCGCGACAGCTTGACCTCGACCACGTCGAGCTGGTCGCCGGGGCGGACGGCGCTGTAGGTGAAGCTGCGCTGGTCGGGGTTGCCGGTCGACTGCTCCTGACGGTCGTTGAGGTGGACCTGCGTTCCCGGGGGCGGAGCCGGGTGGGTGATCATGTCGGGGAGCGCCTCGCACAACTGCGGCGTATCGAGCGTCGAGAGCTGCTCGAGCGTGACCGGCGTGCGCTTCAGCCAGGTCCCGACGGCCTGGTCGGCGAGCTTCCCCGGGTCGGAGCCCGTCAGGCCGATGGCGGTGGGCCCCCCCGTGGGGGTCGCGGTCGCCGATGCGCTCGGCGCCGGGGACGTCGGAGCCGTCCCCTGGGCCGAGGCCGTCGAGAGCAACAGCATCGCGGCCAGCAGCAGCGCGAGTCGGCGCGGTAGGGTTCGGCGGGCGGGACTCATGCAGGGGGACTCCGTCGGGGCGCCTGGCGGGCGCATCCCGGACCGAGCCAGCATACCGCAGCCGTCGGCGAGCGACTCGGCCACGGCTCGCGCTTCGCTCCCGGCTCCCACGGGGGTCGCGGTAGACTCCGGGATGGTGATGGCCAAGCCGCTCGTGTGGTACCTCAAGGCGCCTCGGCGTACGCTGCGGGCGCTGCTGCCGGCGCTCGCCCCGCCCGACGACGCCTACGCCGAGCGGGTGCTGCCGCCGAACGAGTTCCGCCTCTACCTGAACATGGACCCCCGCGACCGACAGCACGCCTGCGAGGTCGCCCGGACCCTGCGCGAGCGCCACCCCGGGGCCTCCGACGAGCTCGTCCGGGCCGCCTTGCTGCACGACGTCGGCAAGGCCGGGCGCCCGTACCGGCTGCTCGAGCGCATCCTGGTGCACCTGGTGCCGGCTCCCGACACCGCCGCCGAGCCGCGCCGCAGCGGGCTCGCCGGCGCCCTCCAGATGAAGCGTCACCACCCGGCCTACGGTGCCGCCATGATCCGCGCCGCCGGCGGCAGCGAGCGGGTGGCGCGGCTGGTCGCCCACCACCCCGACGAGGCCGAGGAAGCGGCACTGCTGGACCGTATCGATGACGAGACCTGAGCGCCCGCCGTCGTTCTCTTGGCTGGCCGCGCGTCAGCGCTTCGGGGTGCGGCTGGGCCTCGAGCGCATGCGCGCCCTGCTGGAGGCCGTGGGGACCCCGCAGGGGAGCTTCCGATCGGTGCTGGTGGGCGGCACCAACGGCAAGGGCAGCACGGCGTCGGTGCTGGCCGCGGCACTGCGGGCCCAGGGGGAGCGCGTGGGCCTCACCGTCAGCCCGCACCTGGAGCGCCTCAACGAGCGCCTGGTGGTCGACGGGACGGCCGTCTCGGACGAGCTCCTGGTGCACGCGCTGGAGCGTGTCCAGGTGCCTGCCGAGCGCTACGACGCGACGTACTTCGAGGTGGTGACGGCGGCCGCCCTCTGGGCCTTCGCGGAGGCCGGCGTGGGCACCGCGGTGCTGGAGGTCGGGCTGGGAGGGCGCTTCGACGCCACCAACGCAGTCGAGCCGGCGTTGTCGGTGGTGACCGGCGTGGCGCTCGACCACACCGCCCAGCTCGGGGACGACCTGCGCGCCATCGCGCACGAGAAGGCGGGCATCCTGCGGCGCGATCGGGTGGCGTGGACGGCGGCCGAGGGGGAGGTGCTGGGCTACCTGAGCGAGGAGGCCCGGGAGCTCGGCGCCACCTTGCGCAGCCTGCGCAACGACCAGCCGTTCGAGGTGGTGGACCGCGGCTGGGACGGTCTGGACCTCACCCTGCAGCGGCCCCGGGGGACGCTCGAGGTGAGCTCGCCGCTGGTCGGCCTCCATCAGGCACGCAACGTGGCCCTGGCCCTGGCTGCCGCGGCCGAGCTGGGCGTCGACGACCGTGCGTTGCGGCTGGGCTCGGCGACGGCGCGCTGGCCGGGGCGGCTCGAGCGGTTGCCGCTCGGGGACGGCTGGCTGGTCCTGGACGGAGCCCACAACCCCGATGCCGCGGCGGTGCTGGCGCGGGCGCTGGAGCGTCTGGAGGGGCGCGTGCCGGTGCTGGTGCTGGGGGTCTCGTCCGACAAGGACGTCGGCGGCGTGGTCGCGCCCCTGATGCGGGTGGCCGGGACGGTGGTGACGACGCGTGCGGTCCACAGCCCTCGTGCCCTCGCGCCCGAGGCGTTGGCGGCTGCCGTAGCGGCCGCCGCCGGCGGAGGGCCGACGCCGCGCGTGGAGGTCGCTGCCGACCCGGCCGCGGCGTTGGCGCTCGCGCGCGGGCTGGCGGGCGCAGCCGGCACCGTGGTGGCCGCCGGCAGCCTGTTCCTGGTGGGGGAGATGCGGGCGTTGGCGCTGGGTCGGGCGCTCGAGCCGGGTGAACGCTGGCAGTGAGCGCGCCCCCGTCGCGCGCGAGGAGCGTCGATCAGGGGCCGGGCCGGCGTTCGCGCCGGAACGCCAGCGCGTGCTTGCCGAGCACCACCACCGCCAGCGCCGCTACGCCCGCGCCGATGGTGAGCGCGCGCGCCGTCGACGCGCCGCTCCACACCAGGATGCCCACGACCAGGAACGGATAGAGGCTCACCGTGATCACCGCGGCCAGGCCGGTGCGCGGCCGCAACAGCAGGGTCAGCACGATCAACAGCGCGGCCGTCACGAGGGCGCCCACCGGGTAGAGCGGGAGCGCTGCGCCCGCAGCCGCCGCCAGCCCCTTGCCGCCCCGGAAGCCGGCGTAGAGCGAGAAGCCGTGCCCGAGCACCGCCCCGAGACCGGCCGCCAGCGGCGGCAGCAGGAGGACGTGGCCGGGGCCCGAGGCGGCGGACGCCGGGGCCAGCGCCGAGCCCAGTAGGGAGCCCAGCACGGTGGCGAGCGCTCCCTTGCCGGCATCGATCACGAGGACGGCGATCCCCAGCGCCAGACCCAGGTTGCGGGCGGTGTTCATCGCCCCCATGTTCCCCGAGCCCACCTCGAAGATGCTGGCGCCGCGCAGGCGCGCCAGCCAGGCCGCCGTCGGGATCGAGCCGAGCAGGTAGCCGACGAGGAGCGCCAGCAGGGTGGCCAGGAGGATCGACGTCACCGCGGGCTAGCCTCCCGCCGCAGGGGCGGCGGGCCGCCCGCGTCCGGCCAGGCTGCGCAACTCCCGAACGTGGTAGCCGACGTAGTGGGTGAGCAACCGCCAGTGCAGCTCGCGGTCGAGCGGCGGCCGGGCGAGCGCCGTGCGCAGCTCTCCGTCCACCAGGCGCCGCAACTCCGCGGCGCCGTCCTGTCCCACGGGGAGTCCGCGACCGCAGTCGCGGCAGGTCAGGCCGCCCGCCGCCACGTCGAGCGCCACCAGGGGCTCGCGGGCGCCGCAATGCGTGCAGGCGTCGGTACGGGGGGCGAGCCCCGCCAGGCCCAGGAGCTTCCAGGCGTAGGCCAGGGCCACGAGGTCGGGATCGGGGTGGCGGTTGAGGCCGCGCAGGCCGCTCGCCAGGTAGGCGTAGACCTTCTCGCCGAGGTGGACGTCGACGGTGAGGGCGTCGGTCAACTCGGCCAGCAGGTGGGCGTAGGGGTAGATCTCCGGGGCCGTGAGGTTGGGCAGCGCGCCGTTGAGCTTGACCTGCGTGAGCAGCGCCAGGTCGTCGTCGTGCTTGCGGTAGTACTGCACGGTCACGTCGTGGAACAGGCTCAGCCGCCCGAGGTTGCCGCCGGGCAGGCGACCCTTGCGGGCCACCGCCCGCCACTTGCCGTGCTCGCTGAGCAGGGTCGCCACCACGTCGCCGCTCGGCAGCGTCGTGCGCCGGATGACGATGCCCTCGGTCACGGACGTGTGCCGCACGGCACCAGTGTAGCGAACCCAGACTTCGGCCTAGGTGGCGAGCGCGCCTCGCCACAGCACCACGGCGTCGTCGTCCACGCTCTGCAGCGCGACCTCCAGCCCGGCCGGGAGGTGGAGGGTATCGCCGCGTTCCAGGATGCGGAAGTCGCCGTGGGGGAGATCGACGATCAGGCGGCCGTCGAGCACCAGCAGCCAGGCCGGCTCGGCCGTCGTCGCCCGCCGCGGACGCCGCAGGCTGCGCACTTCCAGGTCCGTGCCCGGTACGCCGACGGCGTCTTCGCCGGCCGCACGCGCCAGCCCCAGCAGACTGAGCGGCTCCGCCACGGTGGACACGCCGCCCTCAGCTCGATTCGGCCTGGCGCTGCTCTTGACTGCGGTGCTTGCCGTAGGCCATGCGCAGCTTGAACATGCCGCGCTTGTGAAGACGAGTGACCTCCTCGGCGCTCAACGCCAGCCCGCGCCCGACCTCCTCCGGCGGCTGCGGCGTATGGCCGTTCATGCCCTCGACGCGCCGGACCACCTCGGCCACCTGCGGCTCGAGCTCCTCGAGGAAGGGCGCCAGGTCGGCCGGCTGGGCCTTCGGCCTGGCCTTCGTGGCCGTAGCCTTGCGGGTCGACTTCTTCGTCGCCCTCTTCGTGGCCTTCTTGGCCGATGCCTTGCCAGCCGTCCTCTGGGTCGACTTCTTGGCCCCGCCCTTGGCCGACTTCCCGGTCTTGGCCGCCCGCGCTGCCAGCAGCTCGACGGCCTGCTCGAGCGTCACCGCCTCGGGGGTGACGTCGGCGGGCAACGAGGCGTTGAGCTTGCCAGCCTTCACGTACGGGCCGTAGCGGCCGTCGCGGACCTCCACCGCCACCCCGAGCTCGGGGTGTTCGCCGAGCGACCTGAGCGGCCGGTTGCGCGCCAGCTTCTTGGCCAGCAGCTCGACCGCCTGCTCGAGGGTCACGTCGAGCACGAAGACGTCCTTGGGGACCGAGGCGTAGACGCCGTCGTGGCGGACGTACGGCCCGAAACGTCCGATCCCGACCTCGACCGGCTTGCCCGTCTCGGGATGGTCGCCGAGCGACGAGGGCATCGCCAGCAGACGCACCGCCAGCTCGGCCTGGACCTCGTGCGCACCCACGCCGGGCGGGAGCGACACGCGCTTGGGGCGCTTCTTCTTGTCGCCGTTGGCCTCGCCGAGCTGCAGGTAGGGGCCGTAGGGCCCGCGCTTGAGCAGCATCGGCAGACCGGTGGCGGGATCCTCGCCCACCACGGTGTCGCCCAGGTTGCCCTCGCGCAGCTGCGTCTCGAGCATCTCGCGGGTGACGTCGCCGGGGGCGAGGTCGTCCGGCAGTGACGCCGTCTTCAGCTCGCCGCCCTCGACCGGCCCCTCGACGTAGGGGCCGTAGCGCCCGACCCGCACCACGTACGGGTCCCAGCGCGGGTTGACCACCGTCGAGATCTCGCGCGCGTCGATCGCCTCGAGCCCTTCGCTGACCCGGTCCTCGATGCCCCCTTCGCCCAGGAAGAAGCGCTGCAGGTAGGGGGTCGCGGCCAGCTCGCCGGCGGCGATGTCGTCGAGCGCGGCCTCCATGTTGGCCGTGAACTCGGTGTCGACCAGTTGCGCGAACTGGTGCTCGAGCAGGTTGTTGGTCGCGAACGCCATGAAGGTGGGGACCAGCTGCGAGCCGTTCTTGCGGGCGTAGCCGCGGCGCGTGATGGTGTCGATGATGCTGGCGTAGGTGCTGGGGCGCCCGATGCCCTCGCTCTCCAGCAGCTTCACCAGCGAGGCCTCGGTGTAGCGCGCCGGCGGCTTCGTCTCGTGCCCTTCGGCCGTCACCGCACGGGCCGTGAGAACGTCGCCGCGCTCGAGCTCGGGCAGCGGTTGCTCGCGGTCGTCGAGCGCCGCCTCGGGGTCGTCGGACCCCTCGACGTAGGCGCGGAAGAAGCCGGGGAAGAGGACGGTGCGGCCGCTGGCGCGGAACGTCGCCTCGCCCATGTCGGTGCCTGCGGCGATGCGGGCGGTCACGAACTTCAGGCGCGCCTCCGCCATCTGCGTGGCCACGGTGCGCTTCCAGACCAGGTCGTAGAGCGAGGCCTGGACGCCGCGCAGGCCGTGCTCGTCGGCGGTGCGCATGGCGGTGCCGGCGGGGCGGATGGCCTCGTGCGCTTCCTGGGCGTTGCGCGCCGTCCCGCGGTACTGGCGCGGCTCCGGGCTGAGGTAGTCCTCGCCGTAGCGACTGCGGATGGCCTGGCGACTGGCGTCGACGGCCTCCTGCGACAGGTGGGTGGAGTCGGTCCGCATGTAGGTGATGAGGCCGTTCTCGTAGAGCTCCTGCGCGACGCGCATGGTCTCCTTGGCGGCCAGGCCGAGCTTGCGGCTGGCCTCCTGCTGCAACGTCGAGGTGGTGAACGGCGCCGCCGGCGTGCGTGTGGCCTCGCGCTCCTCGACGCTCGCCACCCGCCAGCTCGCCCGACGCGCGGCGTCCGCCAGGGCGTCGGCGCGGTCGCGGGCCAGCAGCAGGACGTCGCGGCCGGGCTCGAGCCCCTCGCGCAGCCGCCCCGTCTCGGGGTCGAAGTCGCGGCCTCCGGCCAGGCGGATCCCGTCGAGGTGCGTCAACACCGCGTCGAAGGCGTCGGACTGCTTGGCCAGCCGCGCCTGCAGGTCCCAGTACGACGCCGGCAGGAAGCGCATGCGGTCGCGTTCGCGCATCACCAGGAGCCGTACGGCTACGCTCTGGACGCGACCTGCCGACAGCTTCGGGGCGATCTTCTTCCACAGCAGCGGGCTGATCTTGTAGCCGACCAGCCGGTCGAGCACGCGCCGCGTCTCCTGGGCGTCGACCAGGTGCAGGTCGATGTCCCGAGTGGCGTCGAGGGCGTCACGGATGGCGCCCTCGGTGATCTCGTGGAAGACCATGCGCTTGACCGGCACGCGTGGCTGGAGCACCTCCAGCAGGTGCCAGCCGATCGACTCCCCCTCGCGATCCTCGTCCGTCGCGATGTAGAGCTCGTCGGCGTCGGCGAGCGCGGAGCGCAGGTTGCTGACCACGCTCTTCTTGCGCGGCGCGATGACGTACAGGGGCTTGAAGCCCTTGTCGACGTCGACGCCGAGGCGCGCCCAGGCCTCGCTCTTGAGCTCCTTGGGGATCTCGGCGGCGGAGGCCGGGAGGTCGCGGACGTGGCCCATCGAGGCCTCGACGCGGTACTCCGGCGGCAGGAAGCGCCGGATGGTCCGCGCCTTGGTCGGCGATTCCACGATGACGAGGCGTCGATTGGCTCTGGTAGCAGTCACGTTCGTCCCACCTTCGAATGCGCCGCCATTATACGGACCGTCTCCGAGCTGTCAATGCGGCGTCGGACGCGGTTCTCGATGCGCCCCGGGGCCTGTCAGAGCGGCCTGCGGTGGCTGATGGCGCGACCGAGGGTCACCTCGTCGGCGTACTCGAGGTCGCCCCCCATGGGCAGGCCGTAGGCGATGCGCGACACGGCGATCTCGCCCTCACCGAGCTGGCGGGCGAGGTACATGGCGGTGGCCTCCCCCTCGACGGTCGTCGAGGTCGCGAGGATCACCTCCTGTGTGCCCTCCGTGGCGAGGCGTTCCAGCAGCGCCGGGATGGTGAGCTGATCGGGGCCGATGCCGTTCATCGGGCTCAGCGCGCCGTGCAGCACGTGGTAGAGCCCCTGGTACTCGCCGCTACGCTCGATGGCCAGCACGTCGGCCGGCTGCTCCACCACGCACAGCACGCCCCGCTCGCGTTGGGCGTCGGTGCACACCGCGCAGGCGGACTCCCCGCGCGTCATCACGTTGAAGCACACCGGGCAGCGATCGAGCGAGGCCTTGGCGTCGCGGATGGCGTCCGCCAGACGGCGAACGTCGTCCTCCGGTTGGTTGAAGAGGTAGAACGCCAGGCGTTGCGCGCTCTTCGGTCCGATGCCGGGGAGCCGGCCGAGCTCACGGATGAGTGCGACGAGGGCGGAGGGGTACCTCATGCAGCGGCGCTCAGAACAGGCCGCCCATGCCGCCCAGCCCCGACAGCCCGCCCATGGCGCCACCGAGCTCCTTCTCCTGCAGCTCCTTGGCCTTGCGTTGGGCGTCGTTGACGGCGGCCGTCACCAGGTCCTCGAGCATCTCCAGGTCGTCGGGATCGACCGCCTTGGGATCGATGCGAACGCGCGTGACGGTGCCCTCGCCGGTAGCGCTGGCGGTGACCATCCCTCCACCGGCGCTGCCCTCGACCGACATGGCCGCGATCCGCTCCTGCGCCTCGGCCATCTGCCGCTGCGCCTTCTGCGCTTCCTTCATCAGTTTCTGGATGTTCATGCGTTCTCCCAGCCGAGTCTAGCCTGCTGCGCGCGCCCGGGGCGTCATGCGCCGGTCGGCGCAGCGTTCCGCGCTCACCCCAGGGGTGCCTCGTCGTCGTCCACCCCGGGCGCGCCGTCGTCGGGACCGGCCGTCGGCGGCTCGGTGCCGCCCGCTCCCGTCCCGGTGGACTCGTCGTCGTCGGGCTCGCCGCGTGGGGTCACCGCCACGACCTCCCCGGGGAAGAGCTCGAGGATGGCCTGCACGGTGTCCTGGACGGCGGTACGCGTTGCGTCGTCGGCGTCGGCTCCGAGCAGCGCCTTGCCCAGGTCGCCTCCGTCGGGGGTGGGCAAGCCGTCCGCCCGCCCCGGGGCCGGCGCTGGGCGCCGGGGTCCCTGCCGCATGGACGCGTCCGACCGGGGCCGGTCGGCGACGCGGATGGGGGGCCGATCGAAGAGGTCGGCGGGCAGCTCCTCGCGGCCGAGCACGGCGTCGTCCGGGATGGCGTCGGGGAAGGTGTCGGCGTCGTCTCCGCCGCCCTCGCCACTGTCGTTGCCACCGCCGTTGCCACCGCCGTCGCCACCGCCGTTGCCACCGCCGTCGCCGGCGCGGTCCGGGTCGGCCGCGGGTCCGCTCGGCGGTGCGCTCGCGTCCGCGCTCGGGAGGTCGTTGCTCGGGAGGTCGTTGCTCGGGACGTCGTTGCTCGGGACGTCGTTGCTCGGAGTGACTTCGCTCGGGGCGGCTTCGCTCCGGGCGGTCGCGCTCGGTGCGGTCTCGCCGGCCTCGGGCGCGTGCTGCGCTGCGGCCGGTCCCGACGACGTCGGCGGGGAGGATGCCGGGGCGCCCGCAACGCGGGGCCCCGTCAGACTATTTTTTTCGGGGTACCGCCTTCGGGTCCTTCGATCAGCACGGTGGCGCCCGGCCCGGCCACCTTCGTGACCAGCGCGGCCAGCTCTTCGCTGCGCTGCAGCAGTTGCCCGTGGTGGAAGCGATGCACGGCGTCGTAGCGGAGCCGGACGACCGAGCCCTCCACGCTCTCCTGGGCCGGCATGAGGAAGGCCTTGAGCTGTGCGCCGGCGGCCGCCTTGACGGCGCGCCAGGAGATCGGGCGCTCGGCGGCCGGCTCCTTCGCCGCACCCGGCTCCTCGTGCGCGGCCGGTGCGCCGGCGTCTGCAGCCTCCTCGGCCGCGGACGTGTCCGCGTCGGGTTGCCGACGCGCGCTCTCGCGCTTGGGCCGAGCGCGGCCATGGGGGTCGAAGGGGGCGGGAGCCTCCTCCTCGGCGCCGTGCCGACGGGCCTGCGGAGCGGTCCCCGCGGCCGGAGCGGACCCGGCCCGGGGGGCCGCCTCGCGTTCCGCCTCCGCCGTGACGTCGGTCGCGTCGTCGGTCGCGTCGGCGGTCGGGGCCCCGGTGCGGGGACCGGCCGGGGCCGGTCGCTCGGGCGGCGCGCCCCGGGCCGTCCCCGCCGCGGACGGCAGCGGGGCGTCGGCCGTGACGACCACGGGGAGGTCGTCACGGGCGGCGTTGAGGATCTTGATCAGCGCCACCTCGAGGGCGTAGAGATCGTTGTGGCGCACGAAGCGCTCCATGTCGTCGTCGAGCAGGTGGAGGCTCCGCATGAGGGCGTCGTCGGGGAGGTCGAGCCGGAAGCCGTCGCCGCGGACCGAGCCCACCAGGGCATCGCGCAGGGTGCGGCCGAGCTGCTCGGCCAGGGTGCGCGGCGAGAAGCCCGCTCGGTAGAGGCCGTCGGCCTCCGCCAGCAGCGTCGCCAGGTCGGCGGCGGCGAGCGCTTCCGCCATCGTCTCGAGCCGCTCGTGGGGTGGGAGCCCCAGCGCCTCCTCGGCCGCTGCCGCCGTGATGCCGCCCTCGATCAGCAGCAGGCGCTCCAGCATCGATTCGGCGTCGCGCATGCCGCCGTCGGCGACGCGCGCCACCAGCCGCAGCGCCTCGGGCTCGGCGTCGACCTGCGCCGACGCGCATAGACCGGTCAGTTTCCCGACGATCTCGTCCTCCGCCAGCCGCCGGAAGCGGAAGTGCTGACAGCGCGACAGCACCGTCGGTGGCAGCTTCTCGGGCTCGGTGGTGGCGAGGATGAAGAGCAGCCCGGGGGGCGGCTCCTCGAGGGTCTTGAGAAGGGCGTTGGCGGCCGCGCGGCTCAGCATGTGCGCCTCGTCGAGGATCCACACCCGGGTGCCCCCGCGGAGGCCTGCCAGCCCCACCCGTTCGCGCAGCTCACGGACGTCGTCGACGGAGTTGTTCGAGGCGGCATCGAGCTCGGTCACGTCGGGGTGCGCGCCCGCCTGCACCAGGCGGCACGATTCGCAGGTCCCGCACGGCCGCAGCGACGCGTCCTCGTTCTCGCAGTTGGCCGCCATCGCCAGCAGGCGGGCGGTCGTGGTCTTGCCGACGCCGCGGGGGCCCGAGAACAGGTAGGCGTGCCCGATGCGGCCCCGACGGACGGCCGAGCCGAGGACCTCGATGACGTGGTCCTGGCCCACCACCTCGTCGAACCGGACGGGGCGTGCCCGTTGGTAGAGCGCCGACATCAGGGGTCACTGTACCACCGCTGCCCGCCGCCGCCGGAGGCCGTCGATGCGCGTCGCTGGCGCGTCCCGGCCGACGGCGACGGGGGAGGGCCGGTGTAGCATGGGCCCATGAACGGGGCCGCTTCGCACGGAGGCAGGCCGCTCCTGGGGGTGGCCTTCGGTGGGGGCACGGCACGCGGCCTGGCCCACATCGGAGCCCTCAAGGTGCTCGAGGCCGAGGGCGCCGCGCCCGGCGCGTTGGCGGGCACCAGCTACGGGGCCATCATCGCCGCGCTCTACGCGCTGGGGATGCCCGCGCTGGAGTTGGAGCGGCTGGTGCGGGAGCAGAACACCGGCGAGATCTGGCTGCAGGGGCTCGACTTCGGCCTCCATCGCGGCAGCATCATCCACGGTCGGCGGCTGGCACGCTGGCTCGATCGCAAGTTCTTCTTCGGGGCCGGGTTCGACGACGTGCAGATCCCCTTCGCGGTGGCCTGCACCGACCTCGCGACGGGGCGCCTGCACGTGATCCGGGAGGGCAGCATCGCCCGCGCGGTGCAGGCGAGCTGCGCCCTCCCCGGCGTGTTCGCTCCGGTGCACATCGACGGCCAGGTGCTGATCGACGGCGGCTTCGTCCAGACCGTTCCGTTCGAGGCCCTGCGGACGCTCGGACCGGACCTGACCATCGGGCTCCACGCCGGCGTCGACGTCGAGAACGCCCGGATCATCCGCTGGATCCGACGCTTCAACGCGTCGCCCACGGGCCGGCGATTCCAGCGCGCGGCCGGTCGCACCCGCGCGAGCGGCCCCTTCGGCCAGATGGTCCGGGGGCTGGCGATCTCGCTGCGCTCGTACAGCCGGGGCCTGCGGGTCCCCCGCGGGGGGCTGCTGGTACGCGAGGCGCCGCCCGCCGCGTGGTGGGACTTCCACAAGTCGCCGCAGTCGATCGCCGCCGGCGAGACCGCCATGCGCGCGGCGCTGGCGGCGGCGCCCGAGTTCCGGGCCCGACTCCGCGGCGAGGAGGTGGCATGCGGCCGCTGATGGTCTTCACCGAGCTCGAGCGGCGCGCCAGTTGGCGTGCCCTGGCCGGCCTCGACGACGTCCTCCACCGGTCCGGCGCAGCCGGCGGCTCGGCGGCCGTGGAGGCCGCCTACACCGGCGTGGTCCGCGCGCTGATCGAGGAGGGCTGGCCCGACCCCGGGGTGGCGGTGGCGTCCGTCCTGCTGGAGTCGGAGAACGCCGTCGCCGGGACGCCCCGACCCCCGGCGGGCCTCCGCGCCAGCGCCCTCGCCGATCTCGAGGTGGTGACCGAGGCGTTGCGGCGCGACTGGCACGCCGACGCGGAGCGTGCCGTCGCTGGCGCCCTGCCGCCCCTCGCGGAGCTGGCGACGCCGGCCGGCGCGGACCCCTGGCACGCCTCGGTCTCCAGCCTGGCCACGGTGCTCCGATGCGGACGTGCCGAGGCGGTGCTCGACGAGCTGCTCGAGCGCTACCGGCGCGACGGCTGCGGAGCGCCGGCGCGCTACCCGGCGCTGCGCTGGGAGTCCGGCGAGCTGCGCGGCATCGCGCACCCCGCGGTCGCCGACGCCGAGGCGCTGGTCGGGGTCGAAGATCAGCTCCGCCGCCTGCACCTCAACACCGAGGCGCTGCTGGCGGGGGCGCCTTCGCACAACGTCCTTCTCTACGGTCCCCGGGGCAGCGGCAAGTCGACGGCGGTCCGCGGACTGCTGCCGCGCTACGGGGAGCGCGGCCTGCGCCTGGTCGAGCTCGCCGGCGACGACCTGGAGCGGCTCCCCGAGGTGGTCGAGCGGTTGCGGCTGCGGCCGCAGCGGTTCGTGCTCTACGTCGACGACCTCAGCTTCGAGCAGGGCGACCGTCGCTACCATCCGCTGAAGACGCTGCTGGAGGGGAGCCTCACGGCGCGGCCGGGGAACGTCGTGCTCTACGCCACCAGCAACCGCCGGCACCTGCTCCGCGAGCGTCTCTCCGATCGCCCCGAGCCCGACGAGGACGACGACGTTCACGCCTGGGACACCCACAACGAGCGCCTGGCCCTGGCCGATCGCTTCGGGCTGACGCTCACCTTCCCCAGCGCCGGCCAGCGTGACTACCTGGCCATCGTCGACGCCCTCGCACGCGATGCCGGCGTGCACGGACCCGACCTGCACGAACGTGCCGTGCGCTTCGCCGACTGGGGCAACGGCTACTCCGGGCGCACCGCCCGGCAGTTCATCGACGCGCTGTTGCAGGAGAGGGCGCCCCTCCCGGACTGAGCCGGAAGGCAGGCTAGCGGGACGACGCCTCGGCCTGGCGGGCGATGCCGGCGGCCAGGGCGTACGCCTCGCCGCGATCCAGCGGACCGCTCGGCACGAATCCGGCGGGAGCGAGGCCGGCGCGCTGCAGGGCCGACCAGGTGGGCTCGGCAGGGCACACCCCCAGCATGCAGGCGGCGTCGTAGGCGGCGGACAACGCCGTCAAGGGCAGCAGCGGCCCGGCGGCGGTCCCGTAGCGGGCGACCAGCGCGGGCCCGACCTCGGCGTCGCCGAAGAAGCGCTGACCGACGTTGCTCAGCAGGTAGAGGAAGCTGACGCTCGACACCCGTTGCTCGAGGTGGGGGTCGTTGGTGTAGCCGCCTACCGCCAGGCCGCGACTGAGGAGCACGCGGTAGGCCCCGTAGTACGGGCTGTCCACCGGCCCCACCGGGGCTCGCGTCTCGACCGGGGGCAGGAAGGCGCCGCGTGCCGCGAGCACGGTGCGGACGGCCTGGACCTGGGCGGGGTCGGCAGCGAGCTGCGCCGGGTCCAGTCCCTGCGCCGCCGCTCGCGCCGCGGCCACCCCGACCGCCTCGGCGAGCGCCATGCCGAAGGGCACCACGCGGGCGCTGGCGAAGGCGATGGGATCGAAGCCCGCGGTCTTGCCGACCACCCACAGCGGTGCCGGCGTCGGTGCCACTGCCATGCACAGGCGCGCTCCGTAGATGTCGGGCGTGCCGTAGACGAAGCCGCTGTCGTGAGGGGAGAAGCTCTGGACGTCCAGCGGGTAGCCGCCGGCGGCCACGTCGAGGTCGGTGACGACGTTGTCGAGCACGTCGAGGGCGTGGAGCACGCACTGTGCTTCGAGGTGGCGGGATTCCCGCACGTACGGCTCGGGGGCCACGCCCCCGGGGCGGGCGTGCTCGAAGCCGGGGATGCCGCGCGCGAGGTAGCGCACCAGCGCCGGCACCTCGGCGGCGGCGCGCTGGCGTGCGGCCGCCAGGCTGGCGGGGTCGCGCGGATCCGCACCGTAGATGAGCAGGGCGTTGACCAGCACCGTGCCGTCCGACTCCAGGCCGAGGTTGAGGCCGCGCATCCGCAGGTCGGGGTGGGCCGGCCGGTAGGCGGCCGGGTAGCCGCCGAAGGGACCCCACACCACGTTGTCGCGGACGTGGGCGTAGGCCGGCCCACGGCCGCGCACGGCTGCGGTGAGGGCGCGCCAGTCGACGCCGTCGACGGCGAACACCAGGGTGTCGGCCATGCGCTGGTCGACGCCGAGCGACGACCAGCCGAAGCTGAAGGGGGCGCCGGCCGCGGCGGCGAAGTCGCCGTCGCCCTCCCCGTCGATCACCTGTCTCGCCAGCACCGTGACGTCCCCGGCACGGGCTCCCAGGAGCCTGCCGTCGGCGTCCAGCAGCGGTACCGGCGTGGGAACGCCGCGCACGACCGTCACGCCCGCCTCGGACAGCATCGCCTCGAACGCCTTCTCGGCGGCGTCGACGTCGAAGGCGGGGCGCTCGCCGACGCGGCGCCACCAACGCAGGAACAGGCCGCGCTGGTAGAGCTGTGGCGTGGTCCGCAGGTCGAGGACGTTGAGCTCGCCCAGGACGAACAGCCCGCCGAGGCGGCTGGCCGACGTCAGCAGCACCGTGCGCGCCCCCTGCTGGGCCGCTGCTACGGCCGCGGCGATGGCCTCGGGTTGCGATCCGATGACGAGGACGTCGGCCAGGTCGGCGCCCTG
The DNA here is from genome assembly GCA_030149325.1 of Deinococci bacterium. Classification (GTDB taxonomy): domain Bacteria; phylum Deinococcota; class Deinococci; order Deinococcales; family Trueperaceae; genus JASBRS01. Next base: position 6,329 of record JASBRS010000023.1, on the reverse strand, counting down.
GCTGGGCCCGTTGGCGGCGTCCTCGACGGCCGAGCGCACCGGCGGCGCGGCAGGCGGACGGCCCTGCGCCGACGCCGGCGTGAGGAGGCCGGCGGCCAGGACCAGCGCCAGGGCCCACCACCGGCGCCGGCCGGACGGGGTGCGGCGCGGCCGTGGGCCGCGGTCGGTCGGTCCCACCATCACGGGGTCGGGGCGTCGGGCGCGGGCGGCCCTGCTCATGGCGCTCCGCCGTTCGGGATCGTCGAAGAAACCGCGCAGCTTGTGCCCGAAGGTCGTGAGCGGCGCGATGCGCATGGCGGCTCCCTGCTCCAGCAGGACGTTGGCGTTGGCCTCCTCCTGCAGGGGGTAGGGCTGAACCACGGCCAGCGGCAGGCCGGCGGCGAGCGCCTCGCTGCTGGTGAGTCCGCCCGGCTTGCCCACGAGCAGGTCGGCCGCGGCCATCAGCAGGGGCATGTCGTCGATCCGCCCGACGACGTCGAAGGCGATGGGGCCCTCGTAGCCCTCGAGGGCCTCGCGCGCCACCGTCACCAGCTCGGGACTGCGCCCGCACACCACCCGGACGTGCAGGGGCCAGCGCAGCTCACGGAGCTGCTCGAGGAGCGCGACCAGGTCACGCGCGCCGAGGCCCGAGGCCATGAAGACCAGCAGGTCGCGGTCGACGGGGAGCTCGAGCCGCCTGCGGGCCTCCTCCTTGCCGGGGAGCGACGCGAAGCGAGGGTCGATGGGGATGCCGGTGACGCGGATGCGTTCCGCCGCCACGCCGCTCGACCGGAGGTGCACGGCCACCTCCTCCGTCGCCACGTAGTAGCGCTGGAGCCCCGGCTGCAGCCACAGGCTGTGCGCGAAGAAGTCGGTGATGACCTCGACCTGCGGCGGGGCGGGCACCCTGCGCCGGACCCTGCCGCTGAGGATCTCGGGCCCCAGGAAGTGGGTGTAGACCACCACGTCGGGGCGCGCTTCGGCGATGCGGACGGGGAGCTCGTAGCTCAGCAGCCGCGACAGCCGCGCCCGGAGCTTCTGTTGACGGGACTTCTCCTCCCGCGGCGTCTTGTCGAGGCGCCGGCCGAGCCAGTCGACGAGGTCGGGGGCGTTGCGCACCAGGTCGAAGTAGGCCTGGCGGTACAGGCGCCGGAGCGGCGCCGCGGTGTACTCGAGCAGGTCGACGTGATCGGTGATGGCGCCACCCTCGTCGAACGCCGCCTGCAGCGCTCGGGCCGCGGCCACGTGGCCCCCGCCGATGGAGGCCGACACGAGGAGGATGCGGTGGGCCCCGGGCGACACATGCGCAATATAGCAGGGGGCGCCCGCCCGCCCGTGAGCTGCGAACCCCCGTCCCTCAGCGGCTTCTCAGCGGCACAGTGATAGCATGCCGACAGGAGGTCCGCATGCGTTTCGCCCTGCCGGCCCTGGCGGTGCTGGTCCTGCTCGCAGGCTGCGCCCCCCAGACCGAGCCGAAGCTGCACGACGTCTACATCTATGGCGTGCAGGATGCACGCTTGAGCTACCTGTACGGTTCGCCCAGGACGTTCGATCTCGACGGGAAGCAGGTGACCCTGAGCGAGGGCAGCTCCAAGCTCCCCTACGCGGTGGACGGCAGTCTGCTCGTCGACGGCGCCCCCTACGCCAAGGCCGCGCTCGGAGCGCTCGACCCGGTGGCGGTGACGGTGGCGCGCATCGCCTACACCACCGATCTCGAGCTGTTCGCTCAGCGCGACGTCGAGCAGGTGGTGTACTACGACGGCGGCGACTACTTCACGCTGGTCGATGGCGCCCGCGCGGGCACCCGCCAGCGCGTCGTGCCGCGGCCCCGGCTGAACCGGCTGCGGGGCCTCGGGGAGCTGACCGATCGCGAGGCCGACGCCATCGCCAACGCCCTGGAGAGCTCGGGCAAGCCCTTCGCGGTGGCGGTGCTGCCGGCCGACGCCCTGCCCAAGCACAGCGTCAACGGCACCAGCGAGTACCTGCACTCCGGCCTCTACGTCCAGACGCAGCTCGCCACCACCCAGACGCAGGCCGCGACGGCGCAGCAGGTCCCGTGGGAGGTGCTGGCCCAGGGACAGCAGGCGGTGGGCTTCGACAAGCCCAGCTACGTGCTGGTGACGAGCCAGGACCAGCTCACCAACCTCTGGTACAAGGCCTACGGGTCCCAACTGCAGGTGCCGCAGGTCCCGAAGGTCGACTTCTCCCGCGAGACGGTGGTCGCCGCCTTCGCCGGCCAGAAGCCCACCGGCGGCTACGGCCTGCAGGTGCGGGGCGTGAGTGTCGAGAACGGCGAGCTCTACGTCGATGTGGCCAGCACCGGCCCGCAGGCGGGGGCCATCACCACCCAGGGGCTGACCAGCCCGTGGGTGCTGATCCACGTGCTGCGGGGCGGCTTCGACGTCGCCTGGTTCCGCAACCCCGACGACGGCAGCCTGGTCGGTGTGGCGCGCGCCACGCAGTGATCGCGCGCGGCGGCGCCCCGGCAGCGGCTCAGGTCAGGACATCGGGGTCGAACAGCCGGCGGTACTCCTCGCCGGCGAAGCGGTCGGTCATCCCGGAGATGTAGTCGGTGACGGCACGCTCGAGTCCCAGTTCCTCGGCGTGCCCCTGCACCTCGAACGGCAGCATGGTCGGGGTGTCGACGTAGGCGCGGTACATGCGCTCGAGGATGGCGTCGGCCTTGTGGGTCATGCGGATCTGGCGGAAGTGGTAGTAGAAGCGCTGGTAGAGGAACTGCTTGAGCTCCGCCAGTTTGGCCCGCATGGCGGGCGAGTTCGCGACCAGCTTGGTGGGAGCGTTGCGGACGTCGGCGACGCCCTTGACGCCGGCCTCGCGGAGGACTTCATCGGTGTGCAGGGCGGCGTCGGTGATGACCTCGCCCAGGAGCTCGCGCACCAGGTAGTAGCGCTGGGTGTTGGCGAAGTCCTGGACGTCGATGCCCAGGCGATCGACGAGCTCGGCGATGATCTCGACCTCGACGATCTCGCGCGGCGAGAGGTGCCCCGAGCGGAGACCGTCGTCGAGGTCGTGGGCGTTGTAGGCCAGCTCGTCGGCGACGTTGACGACCTGGGCCTCCAGCGAGGGCTGGCGGTCGGGCTCCCACTCGGGATCCGGGAGGTCGTACTCGGTCTCGTGCTTCATGATGCCCTCGAGCGTCTCCCAAGTCAGGTTGAGGCCCGGGTAGTCGGGGTAGCGGCGCTCGAGCTCGGTCACGATGCGCAGGCTCTGCTTGTTGTGGTCGAAACCGCCGATGCCCTCGGCCATGCGATCGAGGGTGCGCTCGCCGGCATGCCCGAACGGGGGGTGCCCGAGGTCGTGCGCGAGCGCGATCGTCTCGGTGAGATCCTCGTTGAGGCCGAGCGCACGAGCGATGCTCTTGCCGACCTGGACGACCTCCAGGGTGTGCGTCAGGCGGGTGCGGTAGTAGTCGCCGCGGGTGTTGACGAACACCTGCGTCTTGTACTCGAGGCGACGGAAGGCGCTGGTGTGGATGACGCGGTCGCGGTCCTTCTGGAACGCCGTCCTGAACCGGCTCTCGGACTCGGGGTGGAGGCGGCCTCGCGAATCGGCGGCCAGGCTGGCGTAGGGGGCGAGGGTCCGCCGTTCGCGGTCCTCGAGCTCGGTTCGCTCGTACAGCATGGTGTCGGTATCGTAGCATTCGCCTGACAGCGCGCTCCGCGGCCCCCCGGCAGCCGAGGAGTGCCCCGGAGGAGCAGCATGGGAGAACGCGATCCGCTCGACGTCGCCCTCGAAGCCGCCTACGAAGCCGGCCGCCGCACCCTGGCCAGCTTCCGGACGGGCGTGCGGGCCGAGCTCAAGGACGACGGCACGCCCGTGACCGAGGCGGACCGGGCCGCGGAGCTGTCGATCCGCCATCACCTCGAGCGCGCCTTCCCGGAGGACGGCGTGCGCGGCGAGGAGTTCGGCGACGCGCCGTCGGCCAGCGGCCGCACCTGGTGGATCGATCCCATCGACGGCACCAAGAGCTTCGTGCGCGGCGTGCCGCTCTACGCGGTCTTGATCGCCCTCGAGGTGGAGGGCAGGATCGACGTCGGAGCCGCGTACTTCCCGGCCCTCGACGAGATGCTCTACGCGGCACGCGGCCGGGGGGCGTTCCTCAACGGGCGGCAGGTCCGCGTCGCCGCCACCGCCGCGCTCGACCGGGCCTTCGTGTCGTGCACCGACCCCGGCAGCTTCGCCAAGTACGGCCGCGCCGAGGCGTGGCAGCGCCTGCAGGCTGCGAGCTACGTCCGGGTGGGTTGGGGCGACGCCTACGGGCATGCCTTGGTGGCGAGCGGGCGGATCGAAGTGATGCTCGACCCGGCCATGAACGCCTGGGACTGCGGACCGTTCGGGGTGATCCTGCCCGAGGCGGGCGGCTACTTCGGCGACTGGTCGGGGAACGAGACCATCCACGGCGGCGAGGCCATCAGCACCACCCGCGCGCTGCTGCCGGAGGTGCTCGGGCTGATCCGCGGCGACGCGGCGTGAGCCAGCACCCCGCAGGGGTGCCGGGCGTACCCTCCGGGGCGGCACCACGGCCGGTACACTGAGCACCGTGAGCAGCCCACGCCGACGCACCCCCACCGTCTGGATCGGTTCCGTCCCGGTCGGCGGCGACCACCCGGTGGCGGTCCAGTCGATGACGAACACCGATACCGCCGACGCCGCCGCCACCGCCGCCCAGATCGCCGACCTGGCGCGGGCCGGCAGCGAGATCGTGCGCATCACCGTCAACCACGACGCCGCGGCGGCCGCGTTGCCGGAGATCCGCCAACGGCTCGACGACATGGGGGTGCCGGTGCCCCTGGTGGGCGACTTCCACTACAACGGCCACAAGCTGCTGGCGGCGCACCCGCCGGCCGCGCGGCTGCTCGACAAGTACCGCATCAACCCCGGCAACGTGGGTGTGGGCAAGCGTCGCGACGACAACTTCACGACCATCATCGACATCGCGCGTGACCACGGCAAACCGGTGCGCATCGGCGTCAACTGGGGGTCCCTCGATCAGGACCTGCTCACGCGGCTGATGGACGAGAACGCCCGCAAGGATCCCCCGCTGGAGGCCAGCGAGGTGCTCGTGGAGGCCATGCTCCAGTCGGCGCTGCTGTCGGCCGAGCTGGCCGAGGCGCGCGGCCTGCCCCACGACGCCATCGTCCTCAGCGCCAAGGTGTCGGGCGTGCGCGCCCTCTGGAACGTCTACCGCAAGCTCGCCGAGCGCTGCGACTACCCCCTGCACCTGGGGTTGACCGAGGCCGGGATGGGCGTCAAGGGGGCGGTGTCGAGCAGCGCCGGGCTGGTGCCGCTGCTGGCGGACGGCATCGGCGACACCATCCGGGTGTCGCTCACGCCCGACCCGGGGGCGCCGCGCGAGCGCGAGGTGGAGATCGCCCAGGAGATCCTGCAGGCCCTCGATCTGCGCAGCTTCGCCCCGACCGTCACCGCCTGCCCGGGCTGCGGCCGCACCACCTCCAGCCTGTTCCAGGAGATGGCGCGCGACATCCAGGCCTATTTGCGCGCGCAGATGCCGCAGTGGCAGGAGCGCTACCCGGGGGTGGAGCGGCTCAAGGTGGCGGTGATGGGGTGCGTGGTGAACGGGCCCGGCGAGTCGAAGCACGCCGACATCGGCATCAGCCTGCCCGGGACCGGCGAGGCCCCACGGGCGCCGGTGTACCGCGACGGCGAGCTGGTCGGTACCCTGCAGGGCGACACCATCGTCGAGGACTTCAACCGCATGCTGGACAGCTACATCGAGGAGCGCTTCGGCAGACCCTGAGTCGGCGCCGCGGGCGTGCCCGGACGTGGTCGCGAGATTTGGGTCTCGCGCGCAGTGACGATCGCGCGGGCTCGCTAGCGTGGCGTCATGGTCCTCCGAGGCGTAGATCGAGCAGCTCCGCCGGCCGGCGCTCGCCCGGTCGCGCAGGGGCTCCGGCGCCGGCACGCCGATCGCCACCTGCGGGCGGCACTGGTGCACTGCCGTCGCGTCACCCGACGGCACTCGAGCACGTTCTTCCTGGCCTCGCGCCTGTTCGGCCGTCGATCGCGGGACGCGGTCGTGACGGTGTACGCCGTGTGCCGCACGGGGGATGACGCCGTCGACACGGCCTCGTCGCCCGCCGAGGCGCGCGCCCGGCTCGAGCGTTGGTGGGCCGGCGTGGAGCGCGCCTACGCCGGCGAGGGGGACCCGTCCGAACCCCTCGAGGTGGCGTTGCAGTGGGTGCTGCAACGCTACGCGCTGCCGCTGCAGGCGTTCGAGGAGCTGTATCGCGGACTGCACCAGGACCTCGCCTGGGAGGTGGCGGCCGCCGAGGGTAGGGTCCAGACCCTGGCGGACCTCGACGAGCTGA
>JASBRS010000009.1 GCA_030149325.1 Deinococci bacterium | reverse complement strand
GGGCCCCTGCTCGATCAGCTCCCCCAGGTGCATGAAGGCGGTCCAGTCGGAGACGCGCCCCGCCTGCTGCATGTTGTGCGTGACGATGACGATGGTGACGTGCTTCTTGAGCTCGGCCAGCAGCTCCTCGATGCGCGCCGTTGCCTGCGGGTCGAGCGCGCTGGTGGGTTCGTCCATCAGCAGCACGGCGGGATCGACGGCGAGCGAACGGGCGATGCACAGCCGCTGCTGCTGGCCGCCGGAGAGTCCGGTCGCCGGGGCGTGCAGCCGATCGGCCACCTCGTCGAGGAGCGCAGCCTGCACGAGCGAGCGCTCGACGACCTCGTCGAGCTCCTTGCGGGAGCGTCGGCCGGCGAGCTTGAGCCCGGCGACCACGTTGTCGTAGACGCTCATGGTGGGGAACGGGTTGGGCTTCTGGAACACCATGCCGATGACGCGGCGGACGGCCACGGGATCGACCGCGCGATCGTAGATGTCCTGCCCCTCGAACAGCACCCGCCCGTCGACGCGGGCGCCCTTGGTGAGGTCGTGCATGCGGTTCAGCGACCGCAGCAGGGTGGTCTTGCCGCAGCCGGAGGCGCCGATCAGCGCCGTCACGGTGTTGGGCCGCACCGCCATCGACACCCCCTTGACGGCGTGACTGGCCCCGTAGTGGACGTGGACGTCGTCGAGGACGAGGATCGGGTCGGAAGCCCGGGCGTCCTGCTGCGGATCGGTACCGTTCGGGCTCATCGCACCCTCTTCGCGAACACGGAGCGCGTCACCGCGGTGGTCACCAGCACGAACGCCACCAACACCAGCGACGAGGCCGAGGCGATGCGGTGCCAACTGTCGTAGGGGCTGATCGAGTAGGTGTAGATCACCAGCGGCAGCGCCGCCACCGGCTTGAGCGGATCGAAGTTCCAGTACTGGTTGCCGAAGGCCGTGAACAGCAGCGGGGCGGCCTCCCCCGCCACCCGCGCCAGCGCCAGCATGGCGCCGGTGATGATGCCCGAGGCCGCCCCCGGCACCACGATCGACAGCACCACCCGCCAGCGCGGCAGCCCGAGGGCGTAGCCCGCCTCCCGCACCGACACCGGCACCAAGCGCATCACCTCGTCGGTGGCGCGCACCACGTAGGGCACCATGATCAAGCCCAGCGCCATCCCGCCGGAGAGGGCGTTGAAGTGGCGCAACGGCACCACCAGCAGGGCGTAGGCGACCAACCCCATGACGATGGCGGGGATGCCGATGAGGGCGTCGGAGAACAGGCGGACGCTCGGCACCAGCGGGTGGTCGGGGTACTCGGCGACGAAGATGCCGGTGCCGATGCCGATGGTGAGGCCCAGCACGGCCGCGATCAGCAGCAGCTCGAGCGACCCCACCACCGCCTGCGCCACCCCGCCTCCGGCCTCGCCGGCGGGCGCGGGCAACTGGGTGAAGAACGCCAGGTCGATCGAGCCCAGGCCGCGCCCCACCAGGTAGACGAGCACCAGCGCCAGCGGGGTGAGCACGACCAGGGTGGCGAGCACCACGACGCCCGTGGCCACCGCGTCGCCCACGCGCCGACGGCGGCGTCGGCTGCCCTGGAGCTCGAGCCCGGCGCGCATCCTCAACCGACCCCCCGCGGCGTCAAGCGGTGGATCAGCACGCGCGCGACCAGGTTGACGACGATGGTCAGCAGGAACAGGACCAGGCCCACCAGGATCAGGCTCGACAGGTGCAAGGCGGTGTTGGCCTCGGTGAACTCGTTGGCGATCACGCTCGCCATGGTGGCGGTCTGGCCGAAGAGGCTGTCGGCCACCGCGGTGCGGTTGCCGATCACCATGGTGACGGCCATCGTCTCGCCGAGGGCGCGCCCGAGGCTCAGCAGCACCCCGCCCAGGATGCCCGCCCGCGCGTAGGGCAGCACGGCGTGCCGCATGACCTCCCAGCGCGTCGCTCCCAGGGCGTAGGCGGCCTCGCGCTGGTCCTGCGGCACCAGCCGCAGCACGTCGCGCGCGACCGACGCCGTGTAGGGCACGATCATCACCGCCAGGATCAGCACCGCCGTGAACAGTCCCAGTCCGGTGGGGGTGCTGCGCAGGAAGGGGATCGCGCGGAGGTCGGGATTCAGGAAGATGGCGAGCTGGATCGAGCGCACCACCGGGGCCAGCACGAAGATCCCCCAGAAGCCGTAGACCACGCTGGGGATGGCGGCTAGCAGCTCGACCAGGTAGCTGACCGGCCCGGCCAGCCAGGGCGGCGCGTACTCGCTGACGAACAGCGCCGAGCCCACCGCCAGCGGCACGGCCAGGAGCAGCGCGCCGAAGCTCGTCAGCAGCGTTCCGACGATGAAGGGAAGGGCGCCGAACTCGCCGTGCACCGGGTCCCAGGTGGTGCCGAAGAGGAAGCCGAAGCCGAAGCGCTCGAGCGCGGGCCGCCCCCCCTGGAACAGCACCAGGGCCGCCAGCACGGTGATCACCAGGATCAGGCTGCCGAGCCCCACGATGATCCCATCGAAGAGGCGGTCGCCCCTCGGCGCCCGCCCCGCCCGCGGGCTCAGCAGACGCTGGCCCCTCGAAGCTCTGTCGGTCACGGTCGTCGGTCGATCCATGGTCGGTGGCGTCCGGTCCCGGACCGCCGCGCGGTCGGCGACCCTCCCAAGGTTACCGTGTTCGCGGCGATCCGAACCCCCGGGCTCGGTACGGCTCGAGACGGAGGCGCCCTGCGCGGCGCGCCTCCGTCTCGAGCCCGCGGACCGGGGCGAGACGGTTCAGTCGAGCGGCTGGCCCTTGAAGGTGAGCTTGGCGAGCTGCGCCGCGTCGAAGTCCTGGACGCGCTTCGGCAACGGGCCGTAGTCGAGCCCCTCGCTGTACTGCTGGCCGCTGGTGCTCATCCACTTGACGAGCGCCACGACCTGCTTCGCCTGCTCGACCGAGTCGGTGGTCACGCTCATGTCCTGGTAGAGCAGCACGTAGGTGTAGGTGGCGATCGGGTAGCCCTGGGGCGCCGAGGTGTCGGTGATGTCGAAGCGGCCGTCGGCAGGTACCGGGACGTCACCCGCGAGCGAGGTGCTCTTCAGGCTGGGCACGATGAAGTTGCCGCTCGAGTTCTTCAGGGTGGCGTAGGGCATGTCGTTCTGGAGCGCGTAGATCAGCTCGACGTAACCGAACGAGCCGGGGATCTGCTTGACCAGACCGGCGACGCCCTGGTTGCCCTTGCCGCCGGAGCCGACCGGCCAGCTCACCGAGGTGCCCGAGCCGACCTTCGACTTCCAGTCGGGGGAGACCTTCGAGAGGTAGTCGGTGAAGACGTAGGTGGTGCCGGAGCCGTCCGAGCGGTGCGCCACCGAGATCGGCAGGTTGGGGAAGGTCACGTCGGGGTTGAGCGCCTTGAGGGCGGGATCGTCCCAGTTGGTGATCTTGCCGAGGAAGATGTCGGCCACCACCTGGCCATCGAGCTTGAGCGGCTGGGCGGGGGCCTTGGCGACCGGGGCCCAGTTGTAGGTCAGCACGACGGCGCCGAGCGACATCGGCAGGTGGAGCACCGGCGAGCCGTTCTTGGCCTGGAAGTCCTTGAGCTGCTGGTCGGAGAGCGGGGCGTCCGAGGCCGCGAAGTTGACGGTGCGCGACAGCAGCTGCTGCTGTCCGCCGCCGGAACCGATGGCCTGGTAGTTCACCTTCACGCCGGTCTGCTGACCGTAGACGCTGAACATCTTGGAGTACAGCGGGAACGGGAAGGTGGCGCCGGCGCCGGTCAGGGACTGGGCGGCGGCCGCGGTGAACAGGGTCAGGGCTGCAAGCAGCGTGGCGATGCGTCGCATGGGCATATCGACCTCCGGCGCGAGCCTACGGGCGCCATGTCAGCCGCGTGTCATGGGGTCGGCCCGGGCTCACACCATCCGGGCGGGATCCCACCAGGACGCGAAGACGTCGAGCAGCAAGCGCGCCGCGACGTGGCTGCTGCGACCCGAGGGGTCGAGCCCGGGAGCGAGCTCGGTGAGGTCGACGCCCACCAGCCGGTTGCGATCGAGGACGGCGTCGATCACGCGGGTCACCTCGGCGTAGGCCAGGCCGTCCACCTCGGGCGAGGCGGTGCCCGGCACGATGGAGGGATCGAGGACGTCCACGTCCAGGCTGAGGAACACGCTGGCGCGCTCGGGCAGCGTCGCCAGCGCCGCCGCGGGGTCGGCACGCAGCGCACGTGCGCTCACCAGCACGTGCCCGCGGGTGCGGGCGGCCTCGACCGCCTCGCGCACCGGCTGCAGCCCGCGCACCCCGATGGTGGTGATGCGCGTGAGCCCCGGCACGTCCTCGACCGCCCTGCGGAAGGGGCTGGCGTTCGAGGTGCGGTCGCCGTAGCGTCGGTCGCTGTAGCCGAGGTGGGCATCGAGCTGCACCACGTGCAGTTCCGGGACGTCGTCGTAGGCCCGCAGCACGGGGTAGGTCACGGCGTGATCGCCGCCCACGAAGACCGGCAGGCGCGCCACCGTGCGCAACCGGCGGGCGGCGGCGGTGATGCGATCGAAGCTGCCCTGGACGTCGTTGAGCAAGGGGTCGACGTCGCCGACGTCGAGGAGGCGGGCTCCTGCAAGGCGCGACGCACCCGAAGCGAGATCGACGAGGCCATCGGACGGGAGCGCGAAGCGCCCCGAGACCTGGCGCACGGCCCCCGGCGCGAAGCGGGCGCCGCCCGGGCCGCTGGAGCCCTGGTCGTAGGGCAGGCCCAGCAGTCCGATGTGGGCCTCACCCCGATCGGCGTCGGGGCGGTACGGCGCCTTGAAGAAGGTGGCGGGTCCGGTGTACGGCTGCTCGTGGTGGCGCATGCCGGGCTCCTCCGGCCCACGCTAGCACGGTGGGCCCCGGCGACCCTGCCGCGGCCGTCGCCTACGCGTCCTTCTCGCGTCCCTCACGGGAGAAGCGAGCTGCCATGGCGCGTTCGCGGAAGTCGAAGATGCGCTCCAGCCGCTTTCGGACATCGAGCCGGTGGACCAGCTCCCCGAGCGGGCCGAAGGGCAGGGCGTAGTCGACCTCGTCGACCACCAGCACCCCGTCGGAGCGCTCCTCGAAGCGGTGCTCGTGCCGCCAGGAACGGTACGGCCCGGCGCGCTGGACGTCGACGAACCGGCGGCCCGGCTCGAGCTCGGTGATCTCGCTGAGCCAGCCGACGCGCACCCCCGGCAGCAGGCGGATCCGGTAGCGCAGCCGCTGGCCCGCGGTCACCGGGGCCGGGGCCGGCGACCGCATCTCGAAGCGCATCTCCGGCGGGGTGAGGGCGTCGAGGTTGGCCGGATCGGCGAAGAAGGCCCACACCTCGTCCAGGTCGGCCGGCAGCAGTTGCTCGCGATGGAGGCGGTGGTGGGGCACGTATCCAGGCTAGGGCCGGGGCGCGCCGCCGACGGCGCGCCCCGGCACAGTGCCGCTGCCTCTTGAGGGCGCGCTCAGGCGACCTCCCCGACCAGCTCCCCCACCGCCGCCACCAGGCTGCCGTCGCGGATGGCGTCGCGCACGCGCTCGAGGTCGGGGCGGAGCAGGCGATCGCGGTCGAGGTGCGGCACCAGCGTGCGCACGCGCTCGTAGGCGGCACGCACGCCGCGACCGGGCCGCAAGGGCAGATGGAAGTCGAGCGCCTGCGCCGCCGACACCACCTCGATGGCGACCACCCACAGCACGTTGTCGAGCACCTGCCGGGCCTTGCGGCAGGCGTGCGTGCCCATCGACACGTGGTCCTCCTGGTTGGCGCTGGTGGGGATGGAGTCGACCGATGCCGGGTGCGCCAGCACCTTGTTCTCGCTGACCAGGGCGGCGGCCGTGTACTGGCTCACCATCAACCCGGAGTGCAGCCCCCCCTGCTCCGCCAGGAAGGCGGGCAGACCCGAGAGCGCGGGGTTGAGCATCTGCTCGATGCGCCGCTCGCTGATGCTGGCCAGCTCGGCGAGCGCGATGGCGGCGTAGTCGGCGGCGAGCGCCAGCGGCTGGCCGTGGAAGTTGCCGGCGCTGACGACCTCGTCGTCCTCGTCGAACACCAGCGGGTTGTCGGTGACACTGTCGAGCTCGATGTCGAGCACGCCGGCGACGTGCGCCAGGGCGTCGCGGGTGGCCCCGTGCACCTGGGGCACCGCACGCAGGCTGTAGGGGTCCTGCACCTTGTCGCAATCGACGTGCGAGCGCTGGATGTCGGAGTCGGCGAGCAACCTGCGGAGGTTGGCGGCCACCGCCACCGCGCCGGGGTGGGGCCGCACGCGCACCACCGACTCCAGGAAGGGCCGGTGGCTGCCCTTGAGCGCCTCGACGCTCATGGCGGCGGCGACGTCGACGGCGCTCACCAGGCGTCGGGCATCGAGGAGGAGCAGGGCCAGTTGGGCTCCCATCGCCTGGGTGCCGTTGATGAGCGCCAGCCCCTCCTTGGCCTCGAGCACCAGCGGCTCCAGCCCCAGCTCGGCCAGCACCCCGGCCGCCGGACGCACCTCGCCGCGCCAGCGCACCTCCCCCTCGCCGATGAGGGGCAGGCTCATGTGCGCCAGCGGCGCCAGATCGCCGGACGCCCCCACCGAGCCCTGCGAGGGCACCACCGGCACGACCTCGGCCTCGAGCAGCTCGAGCAGCCGCTCGACCACCGACGGCCGGATCCCGGACACGCCGTGGGCCAGCGACTGCGCACGGAGCAGCATCATCGCCCGGACCACGTCGTCGCCGAAGGGCTCGCCCACGCCGATGGCGTGGGACAGCAGCAGATTGCGCTGCAGGTCGCGGACCGAGGCGGGCTCGATGCGCTGCGTGGCGAAGCGCCCGAAGCCGGTGGTCACGCCGTAGACGGTGCGCCCCTCGGCGAGCAGGCGCTCGACGTAGGCGCGGCTGCGCGCCATGCGCAGGCGCGCGGCGTCCGACAGACGCGCGCCCTCCCCCTCGCGCGCCACGCGCCCCACCGACCCGAGGGAGAGCTTCTGGTCGAGGACGACCACGGCGCCCTCAGCCCTCGCGGTCGAGCTGGGCCAGGGCCGCCTCGACCCGCGTGATGAGGTCGTCCGCTTCGGCGAGCCGCCGCCGCTCCTCCTCGACCACCTCGGCCGGGGCGTTGGCCGTGAAGCGTTCGTTCGCCAGCTTGCGCTCCGAGCGCTGACGATCGGCCTTCAGCTTGTCGAGGCGGCGCTCCTGCTTGGTGCGCCACTCGGCCTCGTCGACCAGCCCTGCGAACGGAAGCCGGAGCTCCAGCCCGGGGACCACCTGCGTGAGGGTGGCGCCGCGCGCCGGCTCGGCGGTGAGCTCGGCCCGGGCCAGTGCCGCCACCACCTCGGCCTCGGCCAGCAGGGCGCCTGCTGCTTCGCCGGAGACGTGCACCGGCAGGACCTTGCCGGGTGGCAGGTCGGCGTCGGCGCGCAGCGCCCGCACGGCGCCGACCGCCTGCCTCAGGAGCTCGAAGTCGCGCTCGGCCTCGGGATCGAGGGCACCCTCGTCGAACGTCGGCCAGGCCGCCAGCGCGAGCTGCTGCCGGTGCCCCAGCGCCTCGTACAGCTCGGAGGTGATGAACGGCACCAGCGGGTGCAGGAGCGCCAGGACCGCCTCGAAGGTGGTCCGGAGGACGTAGCGGCTGCGGGCATCGCCGGCCTTCAGTGCCGGCTTGGAGGCCTCCAGGTACCAGTCGCAGAACTCCGACCACACGAAGTCGTAGAGCAGGCGGTTGGCCGCGCCCAGATCGTAGCCTTCCAGCGCCTCGGTGGCGCCGCGCACGGCGCGTTGCAGGCGGCTCACCATCCAGCGGTCGGCCAGCCGCTCCGGCGGGCCGGCGTCCTCCGCGCCGGTCCCGAGCTGCATCAGGGTGAAGCGCGCGGCGTTGAAGAGCTTGTTGTTGAAGTTCCGCCCCATCTCGACCCGCCGCTCGTCCCAGCGGACGTCCTGACCGCCGGTCGAGGCGTAGGTCATGGCGAAGCGCAGCGCGTCGGCGCCGTAGCTGTCGATGACGGTGAGCGGGTCGATGCCGTTGCCCTTCGACTTCGACATCTTCTGGCCCTGCTCGTCCAGCACCAGGCCGTGCAGCAGCACGTCGCGGAAGGGCACCTGGTCGGTGAACTCGAGCCCCGCCATCTCCATGCGCGCCACCCAGAAGAAGAGGATGTCGTAGCCCGTGACCAGCACCGAGGTCGGGTAGAAGGCGCGGTAGAAGGGGTCGTCGGTGTCCGGCCAGCCGAGCGTGCTGAAGGGCCACAGGTTCGACGAGAACCAGGTGTCGAACACGTCGGGATCCTGGCGGAGGCGCTTGCCGGCGTTCTCGGGCCGGTCGCCCGGATCGGTGAAGGGGTCGTCGCGATCGGGGACGTAGACGTTCCCGTCGTCGTCGTACCAGGCCGGGATCTGATGCCCCCACCACAGTTGGCGCGAGATGTTCCAGGGGCGGATGCCCTCCAGCCAGTCGCGGTTCACCTTGGTGTAGCGCTCCGGCACGATGCGGATCTCGCCGGCGTCGAGCGCTCTCAGGACACGTCGGGCCGCGGGCTCGACGTCGTAGAACCACTGCAGCGAGAGGATCGGCTCGACCGGCACCTTGGTGCGCTGCGACACCCCGATGGGGATGGTGTACGCCTCCTCGCCCTGGAGCGTGCCCTCGTCGCGCAGGGCCGCGACCACCGCCTCGCGGGCCTCGAAGCGCTCCAGCCCCCGGAAGCGCTCGGGCACCAGCTCACCGGCGAGGTGGCCGCGCAGATCGATCACGCTGGGGTGCTCGAGCCCGTGCCGCTCCCCGATCTCGAAGTCGGTCGGGTCGTGCGCGGGGGTGATCTTGAGGGCCCCGGTGCCGAAGTCGCGCTCCACGGCCTCGTCCGTGATGATCGGCACCCAGCGGTCGGTGAGCGGGATGCGCGCGCGCCGTCCCACCAGAGATCGGAAGCGTTCGTCCTCGGGGTGCACGGCGATGGCCTGGTCCGCGAAGATCGTCTCGGGGCGCACGGTGGCGATGCGCACGGCACCGCCGTCCTCGAGGGGATAGGCCAGGGTGTAGAGGGTGCCCGGCCGCTCCTCGCGCTCGACCTCGAGGTCGGACAGCGTGGTCTGGCTCTCGGGATCCCAATTGACGATGCGCTCGCCGCGGTAGATGCGGCCCTGGTGGTAGAGCTCGACGAACTGACGCCGCACCGCTCGCGACAGCCCCTCGTCCATGGTGAAGCGCGTGCGTGACCAGTCGGCGGAGATGCCGAGTCGCTGGAGCTGGCCCAGGATGATGTCGCCGTAGGTGTCCTTCCACGCCCACACCCGCTCCAGGAACGCCTCGCGGCCGAGCTCGTGGCGGCTCGTGCCCTCGCTCCGGAGCGCCCGCTCCACCTGCACCTGGGTGGAGATGCCGGCGTGGTCGGTGCCGGGCTGGAACAGCGCCTCGTAACCCTGCATGCGCTTGAAGCGGATGAGGGTATCGATGAGGGCGTTGTCGAAGGCGTGGCCGAGGTGGAGGTTGCCGGTGACGTTGGGGGGCGGGATGACGATGCAGAAGGGTTCGCGCCCGGACGTCGGGTCGGCCTCGAAGGGCTGGTCGGCCCAGCGCTCGACCCAGCGGCCCTCGACCTCGAGGGGATCGTAGCGGCTGGGGAGCTGCGCGGCTGCGCTGGAGATCGTCTCGCTCATGCCATCCTCCGCTGGCGCGGCCCTGGAACGAAACGGACCCCGCCCGACACGTTGCGGACGAGGTCTCCCCCGCGGTACCACCGCACTTCCCAGGTGCTCCGCGCACCCGAGCGCTTCGTTGGACCGCACTCACGGGGCGGCTGCCGGAGGGTCTAGTGACCGCCCGAGCGGACGGCGTTCTTCCTCGGCCGGCGAGGCCCACGGCTGCCCCGAGGCATCCGAGCGCTCACCGTGCGGGCGACGTTCACCGGCGCGTCCGACCGAGGCTCCCAGCACGCGGCCCCGGCTCTCTGGCGGACGACGAACCCGGCTACTCCTCCCGCGTTCACGGGATTCTAGCAGGCCGACGCCGCACGCTCAAGCGGCCCGCGGGCGCCCTACAGGACGGGCAGGCTGGCCATGGCCTGGATGCTGACCTGCCCGGCCAGCATGCGGGCCGCCCGCCGCAGCTCGACGGCGCTGGCGTTGTCGGGGTCGCTGACGACCAGAGGCACGCCCTGGTCGCCGCTCTCCCGCAGCGCCCGGGTGATCGGGATGTGGCCGAGCACCGGCAGGCGCTCCTCCTCCGCCCAACGGTCGGCGCCGCCCTCGCCGAAGATGTAGTCGCGCTCGCCGTCCGGCAGCTGGTAGTAGCTCATGTTCTCGATCACCCCGAGGACCGGCACGTGGGTCTTGCGCGCCATGGTGTACGCCCGTCGCACGTCGGCGAGCGCCACGTCCTGCGGTGTGGTGACGAGGACCATGCCGGTCAGCGGCACGAGCTGCGCCAGCGAGAGCTGCACGTCGCCGGTGCCGGGCGGCAGGTCGATCACCAGGTAGTCGAGCTCCCCCCACGCCGTCTGCTGCAGCAACTGCGTGAGGGTGCCGTGCAGGATGGGACCGCGCCAGGTGAGCGCCTGACCGTCCTCCACCAGGTTGCCGATCGAGACCAGGCGCACGCCGTGACCCTCGAGCGGCAGGATGTTCTTGTCGGCGTCGGCGGCCAGGCGCTGGCCCGACACCCCGTACATGGTGGTCTGGCTGGGGCCGTAGATGTCGGCGTCGAGCAGGCCCACGCGCGCGCCCTCGAGCGCCAGCGACGCCGCCAGGTTGGCCGCGACCGTCGACTTGCCCACGCCCCCCTTGCCCGACCCCACGGCCAGCAGGGTCTTGACGCCGGGGAGCGGCTCCTGCTGCGGCCCCCGGACCTGCGATCCGAAGGTGATCGCCACCTGCTCGACGCCCAGCGCCGAGCCGAGCGCACGGCGCACGTCGCCCTCGATCTGTCCCTTCAACGGGCAGGCGGGGGTGGTGAGGTTGATCGTCAACGCCACCGACGTCCCGTCGACGGCGATGTCGTCGATCATGCCGAGGCTCACCAGGTCCTGGTGGAGCTCCGGGTCCTGCACGGTTCGCAGCGCCTCGAGGACGCTCTCTTCGGTGATGGCCATCGTGCTCCGAGCCTATCAACCCGGGGAGGCCCCCACAAGCTCCCGGCCTACCCGCTCAGCGCTCGCTGCGAGGGCCTCTGCGAGCCCCCTCACCTTGTTGCCTCCTACCGCCGTGGCTATACTCGTCGATGTGACAGCCGTCAGGCGTTCGACCGTCAGCCGGACAGCCGCCGGCGCAACGCACCGAGGTCGCGAGGAGCGGGGTCGCCGCGGACCCGACCGGCCGCGCCGGGGACGGGCCCGGACCGGACGCCGCTGGGGCGCCGTCCCCGCATGAACGTCAGCAGCCGCTATCAGAGCCAGGACCTCTACCTCCAGCAGGGCGACATCAGCTGCCACCGGGGCGTCGATCCGCTGACGGGCCTGGCGGTGCTGATCTACACCTTCCCGGGCCGCCCCCGGACCGGCGTGGGAGCCCTGGAGTCGGAGAACGTCCCGGGCATCCTGGCCAGCTCCTTCGACGACGCCGCGGGCCAGCTGGTGGCCGCCTACTCACCCCACTACGGGCTGCTGGCCGCCGGCGAGTCGGCGATCGACGACCACTTCGCCCTCGAGGCGCTGCGGGGCGTACGGGACGCCGCCCGAAGCGGCGTGGTCCACGGCGACCTGCGGGCAGGACGCCTGCTCTACGCCAAGGGTCACGTCCTGATCGAAGGGTACGGGGTGCCGTGGGTCGCGGTCGATCCCGACGTCACCGCGCCCGAGGTCGCCGCCGGCGCCCGGCCGGGCCTGGCTTCCGACGTCTACGCCATCGCCGCCACCCTGCTGATCCTCGGGGGCGACAACTTCAGCCACGAGGTCGCCGACGCGCTGCGCAGCGCGCTCGCCAGGGAGCCCGGCGACCGTCCTTCCGCCACCGCCCTCTACACCCGGGTGCGGCGGGCCAGCGGCGGCGCGGTGACGCCCCCGGCACGGACCTTCGAGGACCTGACGCTCCCCACCGGAGGCGTCGAGGCGACGCCGGTCGCCGCCGCGGCCGGCCCCGAGCCGGAGCCCGTCGACGAGCGCCGCAGCCTGTCGTCGACGCGCAGCGATATCCCCCTCGACCTCGAGTTCGAGCTCGACGTCGAAACGCCGCCGCCCGACGAGGAGGTGCTGCTGGCCTCGCCCCGCACGCCGCCGGCGCCCAAGCCCTCCGCCTTCGACGAGTCCGACGAGCCGGAGCCCATCACGCTCCAGAGCGACCCCGGGCTGCACCCGCGGGGGGCCTCCGGCCCGTCGACGCGCGACAGCAGCCCCGGCTTCGTGAAGGACCTTCCGCCCGGGGCGACGTACCGTGCCGGCAACCTCGAAGACGCCCAACCGCCGGCGCCGATCCGGCTCGACCTGCCGTCGTCCAATCGCCCGCGACGGCGCTCCTGGCGCGGTCCACTGCTGGTGGTGCTGGCGCTGGTGACGGCAGGAGCGCTGGTCGCGCTGGCGTTCCTCAATCAGGGCCCGCTGGCGCCGGCGCCGGCCGCGAGCTCCAGCGTCGACTACATCGTGTCCGTCCAGGTGGCGCCCGCCAACCTGCCGCCGGTCGACCTCTACGTGGTCAAGAGCCCCTCCGGCTCGGCCTGGCCGGCCGGGACCAACCTCTGCCGCGCCCCCTGCAAGGTCGTGCTCGACCGCGCGGGAGACTGGCAGTTCCGCGCCGTCTTCCAGGACCGCCAGTCCCAGATCGCCAACGTCAAGCTTCCGGGGCAGCTCTCGGTCACGGTGACCTTCCCTCCGGGAACGGGCACGTCGAGCGGGACCACGAACTCGACCCCCTAGAGGCCGGAGGAGGCCGATGTCCAGCATCGTCGTCATCGACTACGGGTCGCAGTACACCCGTCTCATCACCCGCCGCCTGCGGGAGCTCCAGGTGTTCTCGGTCATCGTGCCGCACACCGCCGACCTGGCAGCCATCCGCGAGCACGCTCCCCAGGGCGTGATCCTGTCGGGCGGGCCCCAGAGCGTGACCGACGCCGGCGCGCCGGGGCTGCCCGCCGGCCTGCTGGAGGCGGGGCTGCCCGTCCTGGCCATCTGCTACGGCATGCAACTGGTGGCGCGGGAGCTCGGCGGACGGGTGCACCCCAGCCCGGTACGCGAGTACGGCAAGGCCACCCTGAGCCGCTACGGCGGCACGCTCTTCGACGGCGTCGAGGGGGAGTTCGTGGCCTGGATGAGCCACGGCGACTCGGTGGCGGAACCGCCGCCGGGATTCGTCGTGGTCGCCGCTACCGACGACACCCCGGTGGCCGCGATGGAGGACGCCAGGCGCGGGATCTACGCGCTGCAGTTCCACCCGGAGGTGCGGCACACGTCCAAGGGGATGGCGTTGCTCGAGCGCTTCGTGGCCGCCACCGGCGTGCGCCGCGACTGGACGCCGGAGAACATCGTGGAGACGATGACGCGGGAGGTGCGCCAGCGCGTCGGCGACGAGCGCGTGCTGCTCGGCATCTCCGGCGGCGTCGATTCCAGCACCCTGGGTCTGCTGCTGCACCGGGCCCTCGGCGAGCGCCTGGTCGCGGTGTTCGTGGATCACGGCCTGCTGCGTCTGGGCGAGGCGGAGGAGGTGGAGCGCGCCCTGCGCGAGCTCGGCGTCGACCTCCGCGTGGTAGACGCCTCCGAGCGCTTCCTGAGCGCCCTCGAGGGCATCGAGGATCCCGAGGCCAAGCGCAAGATCATCGGCCGGGAGTTCATCGAGGTGTTCGCCGCCGAGGCCCGTGCCGCCCAGGCCGCCGGCGGGGCCATCCGCTTCCTCGCCCAGGGGACGCTCTACCCCGACGTGGTCGAGTCCGCCGGGGGCTTCGGCGCCGCCAACATCAAGTCGCACCACAACGTCGGCGGCCTGCCCGACGACCTCGATTTCGAGCTCATCGAGCCCTTCCGCACGCTGTTCAAGGACGAGGTACGCGAGATCGCGGAGTCGCTGGGGCTGCCCCGGCACCTGCGTGACCGCCACCCCTTCCCCGGACCGGGCCTCGCCATCCGCGTCATCGGCGCGGTCACGCCCGAGCGGCTCGACGTGCTCCGTCGCGTCGACGACATCTTCGTCTCGAGCCTCCGCGAGTTCGGGCTGTACGACGACACCTGGCAGGCGCTGGCGGTGCTCACGCCGATCCGCTCGGTCGGCGTGATGGGCGACGGACGGACCTACGCGCACACCGTGGCGCTGCGGGCGGTCAGCAGCGTCGACGGCATGACCGCCGATTGGACGCGCCTCCCGCACGAGTTCCTCGCCACCGTGTCGAACCGCATCGTCAACAGCGTCCCCGAGGTCAATCGCGTCGTCTACGACGTGACCTCGAAGCCGCCGGGCACCATCGAGTGGGAGTGAGGCTGTTCCCGGCCCGGGGGGCCGGGAACAGCTTGGAGTTCGGCCGCCTGCGGCGCCCGAACTCCGGGTCACCACGACCGAGAGCACACGCCACCCGAACCCTCAGGGACTCCACGGGGCGGCTGGTAGCATGGCGGCCATGACGCGAGGCTGGCTGGTCAAGTCCGAACCCGGTGCCTACAGCTACGACGACCTGGAGCGCGACGGCCGGACGATGTGGGACGGCGTCCGCAACTACCAGGCGCGCAACTTCATGCGCGACGAGATGCGCGTCGGAGAGCCGGTGCTCTTCTACCACTCCAACGTCGGCGAGCCGGCGGTGGTGGGGGTGGCGCGGGTCGCCTCGGAGGCGTACGCCGACCCGACCCAGTTCGATCCCGACGATCCTCACTTCGACCCCAAGTCCCGGCCCGACACGCCGCGCTGGACGCTGGTCGACCTCGAGCCCCTGGCGCGCCTCGCCCGGCCCGTGACCCTGGCGGAGCTGCGCGACGACCCCACCCTCGAGGGCCTGCTGCTCACGCGCCGCGGCAACCGCCTCAGCGTGATGCCGGTGGAGCCCGAGCACCTGCGCCGGGTGATCGAGCTCGGAGGGCTCGACCCGGAGGCGCTCTAGCTCCGAACGGCGCCCCGAAGGCGCGGCCCCAGGCCCACCGAGACCGCTCCGCCGAACCCCCTGGAAGGCCGTCCCTGTCGGGTTCGCTGCAGCATCGCCGGGTCCCCTCGTGCTAGCATGGCCCCATGAACGAGCGTCGCGCGCGGATCCTGCGCCTGGTGGCCGAGTCCTACATCCACTCGGCGCACCCCGTGGCGTCGGCGCGCATCGCCGAGCGGCTCGAGCTCAGCAGCGCCACCGTGCGCAACGAGTTCGGGGTGCTCGAGGAGGAAGGCTTCCTCCAGCAACCGCACACCTCCGCCGGGCGCATCCCCACCTCGCAGGGGTTCCGCGCCTACGCGCTGGGCTGCTTGCCGCCGCGGCGCATGCCGGAACGGGAGCGCTCGCGCATCGCGCGCCACCTGGCCGGCGCCAACGGCGACAACCTGTTCGCGCTGGTCGCCCGCGTGGCCGCCGAGCTCTCCGGCTACGCCGTGGTGGTGCGCCTGCCCGGCGACGACGCCCTGCACATCCTGGAGATCCACCTCAGCATGCTGGCCCCCTCCCGCCTGCTGGCGGTGGTGGTGCTGGAGAACGGCATCGTGCGCCAGCTCAGCGTCGATCTCGACCCGCCGCCCGCCGAGGGCGTCCTCGACAACGCCGAGCGCAACTTGCGCCAGCTCACCCTGCCGCTGGGCGAGGTGCCGCGCGCCCTCGACGTCATCGCGCGCCACGCCGACGACGAACTGGCCCGCACCCTGCGGGCGATCGCACGGGCGTGGCCCGGACTGAACCCGTCGCGGAGCTTCAGCGAGGGGCTCCGCAACCTGCTGGCGGAACCCGAGTCGAACGATCCCGACTTCCTGCGCCTGGTGGTGGAGCAGGTCGAGCAGCTCGAGCCCGCCGAGGCCGGCGACCAGAACGTGGGCCTCGAGCTCGACGACGCCGTCGCGCGGGTCTCGTCGACCTTCGACCTGGGTGCCGGCAGCGGGTCGCTGACCCTGCTGGGTCCCGCCCGCATGCGCTACCCCTCGGCCATGATGGTCGCCCGCGGCGTGAGCGAAGCGCTGGCGATGGGCCTGCAGGGAGCCTGAGCCGTGAACGTCACGGTGCTGTTGTTCGCCGACCTGCGGGTCGCCGCCGGGCGCTCGGAGCTGCGGTTGCCGCTGCCCGAGGCCGCCACCGTGCGCACCGCCGCCGAGCACCTCGAGCGCGAGCTCGGCGAGCGCCGCCTGCAGGGCGCGATGGTGGCCGTCAACGAGCGCTACGCCACGCCCTCGACGGCGCTGGCCGAAGGCGACGTGGTGGCGTTCCTGCCCCCCGTCTCGGGCGGATGAGCGGACCCGCGGCCGCCGCCGGCCACCGCTTCGAGGTGGTCCGGGACGCCATCGACGTCGCGGAGCTGCTGCGCGAGGCCTCGGCGCCCGCCTGGGGAGCGGTGGCGAGCTTCCTCGGCAGCGTCCGCTCGCCGAACCGTGGAGCGCAGGTGGAACACATCGACTACGAGGGCTACGAGGCCATGATGCGGGCCGAGATGGCGCGGCTGGCCGACGAGGTGGGCAGCGGCCGCGACCTGGGCCGCTGCCTGATCGTGCACCGCCTCGGTCGCCTGCGACCCGGCGAGATCAGCCTGGCGGTGGTGGTGGCGTCGCCGCACCGGGCGGACGCCCTGCTGGCCTGCCAGGAGCTGGTCGAGGGGCTGAAGGCGCGCCTGCCGGTCTGGAAGTTCGAGGTGGGCGAGGCCGGCGGGGCCTACGTCGCCGGCAGGGCGGACGCCGGCCCGACGCTCTGAAGGCGCGGCGTAGCTCGCCCGGCGCCTGCCACCCGCGGCCCTTCCCGAGCTACGGGAAGTCCCATCCCAACGGAATTTTTCACAGGAACGGCTGCCCGCTTGCGCCTATGCTTGGGGCACTGCCGGGCCGCGGGCCTCAATGCCGAGGCGGCCCGGGAAGGTTGGCTTGGATGGCGATCCTGAAGGTGATCGGCACGCACACGCCGGCTGTGGAGGCGCGTCGTGCCCAATGAGGTCTACCTGCGCACGCGGGATGCGCTGGCGACGCTGGTGTCGGAACGCGCCGCCACGCGCGTGCTCGACGTCGCGTTGCGGCGCTCGCACGCCACCGCCGACAGCCTCGAGCCGCAGGCGGTGAGGACGCTGCTGCTGGGGCCCGTCCAACGCGAGCTCGAGAACATCCTGCCGCGCAACGGACTGCGCCGGACGCTGAAGCGCCTGGCCCGCCAGATCGCCGAGGCCTCCGAGACGGCGGGGCCGTCGCGCACCGACGTGACGCCGCGCCGACCGCGCCAGCAGGCGGAGGCCGAGTTGCACCCCGTCACGCGTTCGTCCGTCTACCTGCCCGGCCCGCCGCTGCCGCCCGCGGACGGGAGCGGGTCGTCGCAGCGTGGCAGCGCCGCCACCTCGGTCCCGCCGAGTCCGGCGTCGGCCCCGCACGAGGGCGCGCCCCGCCGCGAAGCGGCGCAGGCCGCCGGAGCGGCCGCGGTCGCCGCAGGCGATCGCCGGCCCACCGTCGTCCCCCACCCCCTGGGGGCGGAGGCCCTCGACGCCCTGGCGGTGCACTTCGCCGCCATCGAAGGCGTCCGCCAGGTGGTCGCGCTGCGCGCCGCCAGCGCCCCGCAGGTGCGCGGCGAGGGGCTCGACGCCGACGCCCTGGCGCCGGTGGCGCAGTCGGCGGTGCGGCTGCTCGGACGCTACGGACCGTTGCGCTCGCTGGTGCTCGAGCACCACGGCGGGCTGCTCTTCGTCTTCCCGCTCGGGCGCGACGCCATCGCGGTGCTCGCCCGGACCGACGTCAACATGGGTGCTGTGTTCGCGGCGCGTGCCGCACTGGAGGAGGGACCATGAACAGGGGCAGACGTACACTCGCGGCAGGGTTGCTGGCGCTCGCGCTGGGACTGACCGCGGTCGCGAGCGCGCAGCAGACCGACACCTACCTGCAGCGCTACGACCTCGCCATCGAGAACCTCACGCAGGCCGTGGCCTCGGTCCCTGGCGACAGCGCCAAGGCACGCAGCGACCTCGATCACGCCCTGAACGCGCTCATGTCGTTGTCCCGCGACACCACCAGCGCCACACTGGTGAAGGCCATGGAGGCCCTGTTCCAGCGCGCCCGCACCGCCGTCGAGAACCAGTCCAGGACCGACCTGGCGGTGCAGACGGCCGTCCTGGCAGGCGGCTTCCAGCGCCTCACCTACGACTCCGCCTTCCAGGCGGCGGTGGCCGGCGACATGACCACGGCCAAGCGGCGCCTGGAGGCGATCGCCAAGGACATGCAGCTCGACCCCACCTCGATCGAGGCCATCCGCACCGCCAGCACCGTCGATGCCCTGCGCCTCACCACCGAGGCCGGCGTCGCGCGCGCCATCTCCGAGGAGGCCTCGGTAGCGCTCCGCCTGCTCGGCACCGATCGCGGTGTGGCCTACCAGACGCTGGCCGAGGCCTACGGCACCTCCCTCCTGGTGCAGGACTCGCCGCGTCTGCAGAGCGGCTTCAACCAGCACTTCGTCGACGCCGCCAAGGCGCTCGTCGCCAAGGACGATAGCGCCTTCCAGACAGCGGTCCAGGCGATCTCGGCGGCCGCCGGCCAGCTCGCCCAGGCCGACCGCCAGGCGCTTGCCAGCGCCAGCCCGCCCGCGCAACCGGCGACCGCCGCCGGCGCCGCGCCGTCGGCCCTGCCCTCGGTGAGCCCGGCCGCCACGCCCGCCTCCACCCCGTCCGCGACCGCGACCGCTCCGAGCTCCTCGTCGGCGGGCGCCGGCTCCACGGCGGTCGCGGCCGCGACCGCGGCGCCGCTTCCGGCCGACGCGGCTGCAGCGCGCGACCAGCTGCTGGCTCAGCAGCGTCAGGACGAGCTCGACGCCCTCACCTCCGAGATCCACAAGGCCGGCCTGACCGGCCCCGTGGCCGAGCACCTGGCCACCTCGCTGCTCGATGCCGATATGCCGAGCCTGCAGGCCGTGACGCGGTCGCTCTACGCGTCCGCCGCCGAGGCCAGCGCCGCCCTCATGAGCGGCGATCCGTCCGGCGCCCGCGACCGCGTCCGCAGCGCCTCGAAGACCTACGACGAGCTGCTGTCACCGTTGGTCGCCTTCAAGGACCCCACCCTCGACGGGCAGATGCGCGACGCCTACAGCCGTACCGCCGACCTGGTGGGGCTGCGCCTCCAGGACCTCGAGAACCTCACCGCACAGACCGACGCGGTGGCGCGGTCGGTGGCCGGCCTCTCGGCACCCGCCAACCTGGCGCTGAACCGCAGCGTCGCCGACTGGTGGGCCGGCTGGGCGCGCCTGATCGTGATGCTGGTCTTCGGGCTGCTGGTGTTCGTGCCGCTCTACCTGCTCAACCTCGCCTTCGGCGGCGGCAACCGCAACTGGCAGCTCATCGGCGTCGCTCTGTTCCTGCTGCTGCTGCCCGTGGTGTACGAGGCGCTGGCCGCACTCGGCAGCCTCATAGCCGGACTGACCAACCACGACGCCTTCGAGGTGCTGGCCAACTACTCGATGTTCCAGAGCAGCCTCGGGCAGGTGGTGTGGGCGGCCCTCATCGTCCTCGCCATCGTCTTCGCCATCCTGGGTCTGTACGGCATCTGCGTGCAGTTCGGGCTGCTGGGCCGCGGCCGCGGCGCTCGCGGTGGCGGAGCCACCCAGACGGCGGCCACCACCGCGACCAGCACGCAGGAGCAGACCGATTCGATGGTGGACTGGGATGAGGAGTTCTGAGGCGGGGGGAGGGCGCGTCGGTTAGCCCCCTCCCTCGGTACGGGAAGGGTGGCCGGTCGGCCCGCGTGATCGCATGAGCAACCAGGTCTACCAATCGACGGTCGAGGCGCTGGAGGCGATCCTCTCGCCCCGGGTGGTGTCGCGCTCGCTGCAGGAGGGGTTGCGGCAGCTCGGGCGCTCCCCCGACTCGGTCGACGTGGGCACCGTCGAGAAGATCCTCAAGGCCCAGATCTACCGGCAACTGCAGGTGACGATGCCGGTGACCCAGGCCAAGCAGACCATCGAGGACATCCTCGGGCGCCTGCAGGGGATCGCCGACGGCGCCCCGACCGACGCCTCCCCCGACGCCGGCCTGGCGCGCCAGGCCGAGCGCCTCCGCAAGCTCGAAGGCGCCCTCAAGCCCTTCAACCTCTACTTCGAGTGGCCGGAGGTCCAGAAGCTGCGCGCCCAGATCCAGCTCCTCGAGACCGAGCAGGAGGCGGAGCGCGAGGCGGCATCGCTCGCCGACGACGCCGAGGCCCAGCTCCGGGTGGTCGAGCAGAAGCTCGAGGACCAGCTGGTCATCCAGGCACGCGAGCTCGGCGAGCTGAGCGAGGCGCTCGAGCAGGTCCGCACCCTCGGCGGCTCCAAGGTCCGGCGCCTGGAGAACCTCGTCAACCAGATCGGGGAGGCGCAGACCGGCCGCCAACTGGCGCCGGCCGAGATCGACCGGGCACGACGCCTGGCGCGCGACCTACGCAAGCTGATGGAGTCGAGCGTCTACTCCGAGGACATGGAGCCCCCGACGCCGGAGGCCGACGCGCAGTCCGACGTCCCGTCCTTCGACGCCATCGTGCCCGAGGTAGGCGACGGCGGCGTGCTGGACGTCGAGGCGGAGGAGGAGGATCTGCTGTCGATCGACACCGCCGACCTCGATCCCGAGGTCAGCGCCAAGCTGCTGCTCCTCGACCTGGAGGACGAACGCCACGATCTCGAGGCGCTGGCCACGGAGCACGCCGAGCTGCTCGGCGCCCGCCCCGCACTCCGGGCCACCGTCGACGAGCTCCGCGGGCGCCTCGAGGCCGACACCTCCATCGCCGACGAGCTGGCCGCCCTACGGGACGACCTGGTCGCCGGCTTCGACGCGTACCGCCAGGAACTGGCCGCGGAGCTCCACGGCATCGAGGCCTCGCTGGAAGGGGTACGGCCCGAGGTCGACGTCTCCGAGCTGCGGCAGGCGCTGCGGGTGGCGTTGGGCATCCTCAGCACCACCCTCCCCAGCCAGGCCGACATCCAGCACGTACGCAACCTCCACCGCCTGGCACTCGAGCAGGTCGAGGCCTTCGAGCGCGCCGAGGACGAGGCCCGCAGCCAGCGCGCCGCCCAGTTGACCGACCAGGCGGCCATGCTCGAGCGCCTGCAGTCGACGCTGCTGCGCTACGAAGGGCACGCCTCGGTCGAGGAGTACCAGCGCCTCGAGGCCGAGGTCGACGCCCTGCGCGCCGCCCACGAGCAGGAGACGCTCGACCCGCTCATCCTCGACAACGTCCGTCGCGCCGAGGCCTCGCTGGAGTCGGCCATGGCCCTGCTGGCCGACCAGCGCGGCGACCGCCAGCGCGCGACGCTGCGCAACCTGCTGGCGCAGGTGCAGGCGCTGCCCGCCGTGGACACCGTCGCCGGTCGCATCAGCGGCGTCATCTCCGAGATCGAACGCCAGCTCGAGCTGGTCGATCAGGACGCCCTCGACGACGAGCACATCGAGGCCGCCGCCACCATGGTCGAGACCCTGAAGGCCGAGGCCAAGGCCACGCTGCAGCGCCGCCTCGAGGAGCTCACGGAGCAGGCGGGCGAGCTCTCGAGCCCTCCCCTGCTCGAGCGCATCCGCTCCGCCATGGACGACCTCGAGGACGGCACCTACCCCGATCTCGCAGCGCTGCGCGCAGTGATCAAGCAGGAGCGCGAGGCCGAGCGCAGCGAGCAGATCGGTGAGCTGCACCGTTTGGAGGGCGAGGCCGCACGCTTCGCGGGCCTCGAGAGCGCCACGCTCGCCGCCCTGCAGGAACGCCTCGCGACCGCCCGCACACGCATCGACGAGGGGCATCTCGCACCCGGGCTCAGCCAGGGTTGGGCGCTGCTCGAGCACGTCCAGGCGGAGGTCGACCAGCGCCTGCGCAACGTGCCCACCCGCCTCGATGCCGCCCTCGAGGCGCTCGCACCCGTGGAGAAGCTCAACAGCGACGACGTCGCCACCGTCCGGCGCATCCTGCGCCACCTCGACTCCCAGCGCGACGCCTTCGAGCGCGTGTCGGTGGGCCTGCGGCTGCAGCTCGAAGCCTCCCTGAGCGAGGCCGAGGGCCTGCTGGTGAAGCTCCGCGAGGAGTACGAGGCCACCCGCGTGATCGCCGACCAACTCGTCAGCGCCAACGTCCTCGACGACGTGCTGGGCCTCTTCGGCGAGGACGGCAGCGAGGCCGGTGGCGAGGCGTCCGACGCGCCCGCCGAGACCGCGGCAGCCGACCTCGAGGCCCTGATCCGCCCCTACCTGGACGCGCCCGAGGTGACCGGCGCGGCGCTGCTGTCGGCGAGCGGCGAAC
Source organism: Deinococci bacterium (assembly GCA_030149325.1). Taxonomy (GTDB): domain Bacteria; phylum Deinococcota; class Deinococci; order Deinococcales; family Trueperaceae; genus JASBRS01. Next base: position 9,523 of record JASBRS010000009.1, on the reverse strand, counting down.
GCCTGAGCGGGCAGCTCCCCATCCCCGACGCCGCGGCCGCCGCGGTGGTAGACGCCCTGCGTGGCGCCGGGACCCTCAGCGCCGAAGCGTTGTCGACGCGCGCCGCCAGGCTCGCCACCCTCGAGCACGCCGACGGCGTCGCGGTCGTGGCCTGGCCCACCGAGGAGCACGCCCTGGTCGTCACCCTGAGCACGAGCTCGGAGGTGTCGCTCTTCACCGGCCGCTTGCGCCGCGACCTCGCCGACCTGGCGCTCGCCCTGGCCGGCACCCACGGTGGACCTGCGCACGCTTGACGACACCCGCGAGCTCGCCCGGCGCCTGCTCGAGCGGGCGCCGGGCGGCTCGCTGGTGGTGCTGAGCGGCCCGCTGGGCGCCGGCAAGACCACCCTCACGCGCTTCGTCGCGGAGGCGCTGGGCTCCGACGCCGACGTCACCAGCCCCACCTACACCCTCGTGCACGAGTACCCGACGCCCGAGGGCGTACTGGTGCACATCGACGCCTACCGGCTCCCCGACGCCGCCGCCCTCGAGCAGCTCGGCCTCGACGAGACCCTGGAACGCGCCCGGCTGGTGGTGGTCGAGTGGGGGACCGGCCTGCTGCCGCACCACCCCGATGCCCTCTGGCTCGAGCTCGAACGCGACGGCGAGGCCCGCAGCGCCACCCTCCGCGACGCCGCCGGGCGACCGCTAGGATGGGACGTGTGAGCCGCCTCTACCTCGGCATCGACACCGCCACCCCCTTCCTGTCGCTGGCGCTCTGGAGCCCGGACCGGGGGGTGGTGGCGGAAGCGCGCCACGAGGTCGGCCGCGACCACGCCGCGCGCATCGTGCCCGAGCTCCAGCGCCTGTTCGACCGGGCACGCACGGACGCCGCCTCGGTGACGGGCGTCGGCGTCGGCGTCGGGCCGGGCTCGTACACGGGCGTGCGCGTGGGGCTGGCCACGGCCCAGGGGCTCGCCCGCGCCTGGCAGGTGCCGATCGCCGGCGCGTCCAGCCTGGCCGCGCTGGCGTTGGCCGGGCTGGCGCCGGGGGAGCGCGGAGCGGCGTTGCTCGACGCCCGCCGCGGCAACGTCTACGCCGCGGTCTTCCGCCGGCCCGACGACCCCACCGACCTGCGCCTCGAGGTGCTGCGCCCCCCCGGCAAGCTGGCGCGGTCGGAGGCGGCGGCCTTCGACGTCGACCGGGTGGTGGAGGGGGTGGCCCCCGACGCGTCGGCGACCGCCGCGGCCGTGGGCCTGGCAGCGCCCGCCGAGGCCGTCTACCTGTGACCGCCGACGCCCCCCGGGACCCGGAGGGGGCGATGTGGCGCGGTCGGCGCAAGGTATACTGCTGCGTCGCCGTGCAGGTACACGAAGCGCCGACAAGGGTGGAGACAGCATGTTCTTCAGGTTGGGACAGGAGATCGGAGTCGATCTAGGGACGGCCACCGTCCTGATCTACGTCAAGGGCAAGGGCATCATGTTGCGCGAGCCCTCCGTGATCGCGATGGTGCGCGACACCGGGGAGGTCAAGGCGGTGGGCGACGAGGCCTACCGCATGCTCGGCCGCACCCCCGGCAACATCGTCGCCGTCCGCCCCATGCGTGACGGCGTCATCGCCGATTACGACCTGACCGAGAAGATGCTGAAGGCGTTCGTCCGCAAGGTGGTGACGGGCGCCGGCCGCCTGTTCAAGCCGCAGATCATGGTGTGCGTGCCGTCGGGCGTCACCGAGGTCGAGCGCCGTGCCGTGCTCCAGGCCACGCGAGAGGTGGGCGCGCGCAAGGCGTTCCTGATCGAGGAGCCGCTGGCGGCCGCCATCGGCGCCGGCGTGGCCATCGCCGAGCCCACCGGCTCGATGATCGTCGACATCGGCGGCGGCACCACCGACATCGCCATCATCAGCCTCGGCGGCATCGTCGTGTCGGAGAGCCTGCGCATCGCCGGCAACGAGTTCGACGAGGCGATCATCCGCCACATCCGGCACAAGGAGAACCTGCTCATCGGCGACCGCACCGCCGAGGACGTCAAGATGCGCATCGGCGCGGCGGTCGTCCGCAACGCCGAGGACAACCGCCAGACGGACGTGCGCGGCCGCGACCTCATCAACGGCCTGCCGAAGACCATCCAGGTGACCACCGAGGACACCGTCGAGGCGCTGCGCGAGCCGATCCAGAAGATCGCCGACGGGGTCCGGCGGGTGCTCGAGCTGGCGCCGCCCGAGCTGGTGTCGGACGTGATCGACCGCGGCATCATCATGACCGGCGGCGGCTCGATGCTGCGCAACTTCGACGAGCTGCTGCGCCAGACCACCGGGATCCCGGTGGTCGTGGCCGACAACGCCACCGACTCGGTGGCCCTCGGGACCGGTCAGGCGCTCGACATGATCCACGTGCTGCGGGACGCGCTGATCTCCGACAACTTCCTCCGGCGCTGACATGTCACGCCACCGCGGGCAGGGGCGCTCGGCCCGTCGGGCGTGGATCGTCGCGGCGGCGCTGCTGCTGGCCGTCGCCGGCGCCCAGGGGGGCGTGAGCGAGCCTCCGACGGCGGTCGCTGGCGATCTGCCGCTCGACCAGGTCCATGCGGGGATGCAGGGCTACGGTCTGACCGCGGGTCCCGACAACGTCCTGGAGCGCTTCCCTGTCCGCGTGCTGGCGATCCAGCAGGACGCCGGACCGGGCTTCCCGCTGGTGCTGGTGCGCGCCTCCGGGCCCTTCATCGAGGCCAGCGGCGGCGTGGCTGCGGGCATGAGCGGGAGCCCCGTCTACCTCGCCACCGACACCGGACCGCGCCTGCTCGGCGCCATCGGCTACGTCTTCCCCTCGGCCGACCACCGCCTCGCCATGGTCACGCCGATCGGCGTGATGCGGGAGGCCGCCACCGGCGCGACCGAGGGCGCCGGGCCCGGCCCGGTGGCGGTGACGGGCCTCGGCGTTGCCGTGCCCGTCGACACCCCCGTGCTGCTCTCGGGAGTGGGTACGCGCTCGGCGGCGCAGCTCGCGGGGCTGTTCGACCACGGCGGCGTGACTCCGTTCCCGGTGCAGGCGTCGGGCTCGCTGCCTCCCGGACAGGCGCCCCCCTACCGGCTCGAGCCGGGCAGCGCCATCAGCGTCGAGCTCGTCCGCGGCGACGTCACCATCGGGGCCGTGGGAACGGTGACGGCCATCGACGGCGCTACGGTGCTGGCCTTCGGGCACCCGCTGCTCGGGATCGGCCGGGTGGCGCTGCCCCTAGCGCCCGCCTACGTCACCGCCATGGTGTCGAGCTCGGTGGTGCCGTTCAAGCTCGCCAACAGCGGCCAGCAGCCGCTGGGAACGATCTCGCAGGACCGACCCGCGGCGATCGCCGGCAGCCTCGGGGACGGCCCCGCCATGATCCCCGCCACGCTCACGGTGCAGGCGCCGGCGGGAACGACCACCTACCACCTCGAGCTGGCGGCCGACGAACGCCTCTACCCGGCCCTGCTGGCCGCCGCCAGCCAGGAGCTGCTCGACCGCAGCCTGGCGGCCACCACCGGCGGCTACGCCCAGGTGGGGTGGGAGATCGACCTGGCCGGCGGCCAGCAGCTCAACCTGGTCGAGCAGGCCGACGACCCCACCGACATCGCGAAGGCCACCGCGGGCCTGATCGCCGCCCCGTTGCAGGCGCTCGCCGCCAACGTCTTCCGCGCCCCGGGCCTGCAGGGCGTCAAGGTCAACGTGCAGCTCCAGCAGCGTCGCAACGACGCCGAGATCGCCGACGTCGTGGCCGAGAACCCCGAGGTGGAGGCCGGCACCAGCGTGCTCGCGCACGTCCGCCTCCAGCCCTACCGCAGCGATGCGATCGTCAAGACGCTGAGCGTACCGATCCCCGCCGGGACCGCGGCCGGCTCCCTGAAGCTCACCTTCCGCGGCGGCAGCGTGAAGCCCGAGGACGCCTCCGCGGCCACGCCCAAGCCGGCCGACCGGCCGCGCTCCTTCCCGGAGCTGCTGGAAGCCCTGAAGCAACACCCGCAAGCCAGCGAGCTGATCGTGGAGATGCCGGCGCCGGACGGCGGCACCCGCCGCCTCGCCCGGCTGGCGCTGCCGTTCGTGGTGAGCGGCTCGCAGACGCTGGAGGTGACCGTCGTGGCCGCTACCGCACCCGCGGAGGGCGCCACCCCGAGCGGGGACGGGAGCTCCCCGCCACCGGCGCCGGAGGCGGCCCCGCCCGATCTCGCCACGCCGCCCGGAGCCACGCCGCCGCCTCCGCCGGAGGGGCCGAAGCCCAACGGCGGCGGTCCGTCGGGCGGCGCAAGCTGAGGGGGACCCCATGCCGATGACCGCGTTCGACACCTCGGATCTCGCTGCGCGCCTGGGCGCCACCGCCCGCGGCCGCGCGGCCCGCGTGCGTGCCCTGACCTCGGCCGAGGATGCCGGGCCCGACGCCATCGTGGTCGCCACCGACGCCGACGCGGCGGCGCGCGCCCTGGCGCACGGGCCCGCCGCGCTGGTGGTCGCCCGTGGTGTGGAGCTCGACGACGCCGCCGGCTGCGCCGTCCTCGAGGTGGACGATCCGCGGTTGGCCCTGGCCCACCTCAGCCAGCTCTTCGACCGCCGCCCCGCGCCCGCCTCCGGGGTGGCGCCCAGCGCCGTGATCGCCGACGACGCCCGCCTCGGCGCGGGCGTGGCGGTGGGCCCCGCGAGCGTCGTGGCGGCCGGCGCCAGCGTCGGCGACGACACCCGCATCGGGGCCTCGTGCAGCATCGGCGAGGGCGTCCGCATCGGGCGCGGGTGCCGCCTCTTCCCCGGCGTCGTGCTCTACGACGGGGTGGTGGTGGGGGACCGCGTGACCCTGCACGCCGGCACCGTGATCGGAGCCGACGGCTTCGGTTACGCCGCCGGACCCCGAGGAGCCGTGAAGATCCATCACCTGGGCAGCGTGGAGATCGGCGACGATGTCGAGATCGGCGCCAACACCGCCGTCGACCGCGGCACCCTGGGCGCCACCCGCATCGGTGCGCGCACCAAGATCGACAACCACTGCCAGATCGGCCACAACGTCACCATCGGCAGCGACTGCCTGATCGCCGGCATGACCGGCATCGCCGGCAGCACCACCCTGGGGGACGGCGTGGTCCTGGGCGGCTACGTGGCCGTCGCCGACCACCTGGTCATCGGCGACGGCGCCCGGCTGGCCGGGCGCAGCGGCGTCACCAAGGACGTCCCGGCCGGCGAGACGTGGGCGGGGTTCCCCGCCCAGCCCTACCGCCGCTGGGTGCGCGGGCTCTACCTGCAGGGGCGCCTGGAGCGCATCTGGGCGGTGGTCAAGGGGCGCGATGCCGACCGCTGAGCCGATGCCGCTCCCTGGGAGGCGGCCGACGTGATCGCGCTCGAGGGGATCGGGATCCACAGCGGCAGGCGCTGCCGCGTGACGCTGCACCGGATCGACGGACCGGTACGCTTCCGGCGCTCCGGTCGCGACATCCCCGCCGCCGTCGACGCCATCATCGACAGCCGGCGCGCCACCACCCTGGGAGCGGACGGAGCTCGCGTGGGGATGGTCGAACACCTGCTGGCGGCGCTGGCCGCGCGCTCGCTGTGGTCGGGCGTGCTGATCGAGGCCTCGTCCGACGAGCTGCCGATCCTCGACGGTTCCGCCCGTGCCTGGTACGACGCCGTCGCGGACCTGCCAGAACCGCCGGCGCCCCCCGAGGCGCTGCGGCCCGCCCGCTCGTTGCGTCTGACGGCCGGCGAGGCGTGGGCCGAGCTCGATCCCGGCGGAGCCCAGCTGTGCTGTGGCATCCACTACGACCATCCGGCCATCGGCGAGCAGCGCTGGTGCGGAGGCCCGGCCCGCTACCCCGAGCTCGTGGACGCCCGCACCTTCGGTCTGCGCTCGGAGGAGCAGGCGCTGCGCGCGCGGGGGCTCGCTTCCGGCGCCAACCTCGAAAATGTTATCGTCTACGACGAGGAGGGCCCCCTGGTACCCTTGCGCGCGGAGAACGAACCGGTCCGGCACAAGGCCCTCGACGCTCTGGGGGATCTGTTCTTGTTCGGTAGGCCGCTCGAGGCTCGCGTCAGCTTCTGGCGCGGCTCCCACGCCCTGCACGCAGCGCTCCTGCGGGAGTTGCTGCAGGCCACGCCTGAGGCAGCGCTGCGACCATGAAGACGGTGCGCGTGGCCGTCGTCGGCGCGGGCGTGATGGGGCGCTTCCACGCCAACAACTACGCCGCTCTGCCCCACGTCGAGCTGGTGGCCGTGGCCGATCCCGACCCCCAGCGCCGGGCCGAGGCGGAGGCGTCGTTCGCCTGTCGCGCCTACCCCAGCCTCGAGGAGCTGATCGCGTCGGAGTCGTTCGACGCCGCCAGCGTGGCGGTCCCGACCAGCCTCCACTTCTCCATCACCAAGCGCCTGCTGGAAGCGGGGGTCCACGTCCTGGTCGAGAAGCCGGTGGCCACCGACGTCGCCCACGCGCACGAGCTGGCGGAGCTGTCGCGACGCCTGGGCCTGGTCCTGCAGGTGGGCCACATCACCCGCTTCTACCGTGCCGTCCAGCTCCTCGGGGAGCAGGTCCGCGACCCCTACCTGATCGAGGCGCGGCGCATGGTGCCGTACGCCCGCATCAAGGACGTGGGCGTGGTGCTCGACCTGATGATCCACGACCTCGATATCGTGCTCCGTCTCATCCCCCGCGACCCCGTCGACATCAGCGTGGTCGGCCGCGCCCTCAACGGCAGTCCGCTCGAGGACGTCGCGGCGGCGCAGATCACCTTCGAGGGCGGCTGCATCGCCCGCTTCCTCGCCAGCCGCGTGGCGCCCGACGCCGAGCGCAGCCTCGTCGTGGCCGAGCCGAACCAGACGCTGCGGCTCGACTTCGCCAAGGAGCCCTACACCGAGATCGCCATCTACCGGCAACCGAACGCCACCTCGGACACCGGCCACGTGCAACTCGACCGGCACGTGGTGCACGAGGACAACCCCCTGCGCAAGGAGCTCGAGCACTTCCTGGCGCGCATCCGTCGCGACGCCGATCCCATCGGCACCCTCGACGACGATCTGCGTTCGCTGGAGCTGGCCACCCGCCTGCTGGAGCTGATGCGCACCCACCGCCCGGCCGTGCTGGCGTAGCGCCGCGCACGACGGCGCGCGGCCAGCCTGGGAGCGCCCGGACCCGCCGGGAACGGCTGCGATACACTACGCCCATGAACGTGGACGTCCGCGCCATCCTCCCCCACCGCTACCCCTTCCTGATGGTCGACGCCTTCGTCTCCCAGGACGGCGACGCCTTCGAGTGCGTGAAGAACGTCAGCCACGGGGAGCCCTACTTCCAGGGGCACTTCCCGGAAGAGCCCGTCATGCCGGGGGTGCTGATCCTGGAGGCGTTGGCCCAGGCGGCGGCGGTCGGGTTGAGCGTGCGTGAGGGCGCCGCCGAGACCGGCTCGGTCGGCTACCTGGCGGCGGTGGACGGGGCCAAGTTCCGTCGCAAGGTGGTGCCCGGCGATCGCCTGCGCCTGACGGGCGAGATCCTGCTCTTCCGGCGCGGCCTGTGCAAGGTGGCCGCTCGCGCCCTGGTCGGCGACGAGGTCGCCGCCGAAGCCACCCTCTCCTTCGTCTACGCACGCTGAAGCGATGACCGTCGCCGGTCCCCGCATCCATCCCAGCGCCGACGTCCACCCCGCGGCCCGGCTCGCCGACGACGTGACCGTCGGCCCCGGCGTGGTGGTGGAGGCCGACGTCGAGGTGGGGGCGGGAACCCAGGTTCTGACCGGCACGGTGCTGCACGCCGGCAGCCGGGTAGGCGCGCGCTGCCGCCTCGGCCCCTACGCCGTGGTGGGGGGCGAGCCGATGGACAGCCACTTCCGCGGCGAGCCCAGCCTCGCGGTGATCGAGGACGAGGTGACGGTCCGCGAGTTCGTCACCGTCCACCGCGCTACCGGCGAAGGGCTGGAGACGCGCGTGGGCGCCGGCACCCTGCTGATGAGCTACGTCCACATCTCCCACAACACCCGCGTTGGTCACGGCTGCACCCTCGTGACCTCGGTCCAGCTCGGCGGCCACAGCGAGATCGGCGAGCGCGCCGTGCTCGGCTCGACGGCCCTCGTCCACCAGTTCACGCGCGTCGGCGCCTACGCCATGCTGGGGGGCGCCAGCGCCAGCAACATGGACGTGCTGCCGTTCACCATGGCCCGCGGCAACCCCGCCCGCCACTACCGGCTCAACCGCGTCGGCCTCCAGCGCAACGGCTTCGGCGAGCAGCGCTACGCGGTGTTGGAGCGGGCGCTGCGGGCGCTCCGTCGGCGCGACCGTCGCGGCCTCGACGAGCTGGCGGCCGAGAGCGACGACGTGCGCCGGCTGGTGGCGTTCCTGGAGTCCACGCAACGGGGCGTGGCGCGCTTCGTCGGCGGAGCCTGACGATGGCAGCCGACGCCGTCCTGGTCGCGAACGGTCCCGGCGAGCTCTACACCTGGGTGCGGCCGGTGCTGGAGGAGCTCCGGCGGAGGCAACCGCAGCGCAGCGTGGCCATCAGCCTCATCCCCTGCCAGTTCGCCAGCGGGCACGAGACCGACATCGCCCGGAGCTTCGGCGCGGACGCCGTGACGTCGCCCGCGCAGTTCGTGCGCGCGGCCGCCACCGGCGGGGTGCCGGCGGCCCTGGAGGGCTCGGCGCCCGGCGCCGGCTTCGTGCTCAGCCTGGGGGGCAACGCTGGCATGGCGTTGAGCCTGGCGCGGCGCCTGGGCCGGCCCGCCTACCGCTACAGCTTCGAGCCGGCCTGGAACCGCCGGCTGGCCAAGCTCTTCGTCCCCGACGAACGCACCGCGCGGCGCGCACGCCGTGCCGGCACGCCGAACGGCCGTCTCCAGGTGGTCGGCAACCTGGTCGCGGACGCCGTCGCCCTCGACGCTCCCGCTGCGGACCCCGGCCGACCGCACGTGCTGGTGTTCGCGGGCAGTCGTGACGCCTTCGCCGTGCACCTCGTGCCCTTCCTCATCGACGTCGTCGATCGCCTGGCGGCCGCGCTGCCGGGCGCGCGCTTCGTGTGGCCGGTGAGCCGCCTGTTGGCGCCCGAGACGGTCGCCGACGGCATCGCCGGACGCCAGGCGGCCACCCTCGGCGGTGTCGCCGGGATGCGTGACGGCGACCTGGTGCGCACCCCCAACGGCGGCGTCATCGAGATGGTCCCCGAGGAGGCGCGCTACGCCCACATGCGCGCCGCCGATGTGGCCCTCACCATCCCCGGCACCAACACCCTCGAGCTGGGGGTGGCCGGCGTGCCCGCGGTGGTGCTGCTGCCCCTCAACCGACCCGAGGTGATCCCGCTGGAGGGGGCCGGGCACTGGCTGGGCCTGGTGCCCGGGGTGGGCCGCTACCTCAAGCGCTACGCCGTCCGTCTGTGGGTCGAGGGGCTGTCGGCGCCGGTGTCGCTGCCCAACCGCTTCACCGGGGAGGACCTGATGCTGGAGCTGTCCGGCCGGCTCGAGCCCGGGGCCGTCGCCGAGCGCACGCTCGCGCTCCTGGCGGACGGCGCCGAGCTGGAGCGCCGGCGCGCCGGCCTGCGCGCGAGCATGCCCCGTCCCGGCGCGG
>JASBRS010000005.1 GCA_030149325.1 Deinococci bacterium | reverse complement strand
ACGGCGGGCTGCCGCTGCGGCCCAGGGGCTCACGGCGGCGGGCTGCCGGGCTCGCGGCCGCGGTTGAGGATGGGCGCGGCCACGCCCTGGAGCCGGCAGCACCCGGCGTCGTCGGTGCCGTCGGCGGCGACCGTGGCGTAGCCGACCACCGGGTAGGCCACGATCACCAGGTCGTCGACGTAGGTCGAGAACGCGGCCGGCGTGACGGCGGCGAAGATCGCCTCGCCGGGCTCGAGCCGCACATCGACGGCGCTGGGCGCGCGCCAGTGTGCGCCGGCCAGCGCGCCCGCCAGTGGGAAGGCGAGCGAGGTGGGCTCCAGCGCGCGATCCGGGACGGTGGGCGAGCGGCCGCGGCGCAACAGGTAGGCGGCGAAGGCGGGGGCCATGCGCGTGAGCACGGCGTCGCGCCACGTCTCGAAGCGCTGAGGCGGCCCGCGATCCACCAGCAGCAGGCCGCGCCCGAGCGGCTCCGGCGCGTAGCGCAGGGTGCGCACGGTCACCGGGACCGGCCCGGCGTTCTCGAGGGCGAAGGCGGCGTAGAGCCCGAGCTCGTTGTCGGCCGACCAGCGGCGCAGCACCAGCGCGCCGCCGACCTCCGGCAGCGCGACCACCTCGGCGGCGCCGACGCGGACGCGGCGACGGGGACCGTAGCGCGTGGCGACCAGCAGCGCCGGCACGTCGACCACGCCTGCCTGGGAGGCGCGCACGGAGAGCGTGAGGCTGCCGTCCTCGGGGGCGAGGCGGTAGCCCGCGACGGTTAGGCGTGCACCGGGGGTGGCGACCTCGGTGATCGGATCGGTCGTCGCCGGCAGCGACGCCAGCTGGAACACCAGCAGGCCCTCGGTGATGGGGTCGGTCCAGGCGAAGGCGATGCCGGGGGCGACGCGCAGCTCGGCGGACGCGGCCAGCGCCGCGGCCTGGAGGACGAGCAGCTGCGCTGCGACGCCGAGCACGGCCCGACGGAGGGCGTGGGAGCGGCGGGACGAGCGTGACCTTGGGGGCATGGGACCTCCTGGGGACGGCGGGGGACGTCGGCGTGGCGTTCGGAGCGGGGCGGGCGGCGCCCGGACCGCCGGGCGTGCGGCGGCCTACCGAGCGCCGCCCGCCCGGGCGGCTAGAGGCCTCCCGTCACGTACCCCAGCACCGTCGAGGTGGTCTCGTACGGACCGGAGTCCCGGCCGACGACGACGCGGCTGCCGTCGCTCATGGGCTGGTACTTGCGCCCGTAGTAGGTGAGCCGTTCGGTGTGGTACCGGACGAACAGCTTGCCGTAGGAGTGCGGCGGGATGGGGTAGTTCACGGTGGCGGTGGTGGACTGCGACACCTCGCCGCCGACCGAGGCGCTCACGAAGCTGGCGAAGCCGCCCGAGAACTTGACGTCGCGCACCAGGCGGAAGGTGTACTGGTAGCTGCCCGTGATGGACACGTCGGACCCGTTGTTGATGCGGCTGACCATGTAGGTCGGCGTGTCGTAGGTGGAGTTGAGGCTGACCAGGTAGGTCTCCCAGTAGGGCGTGCCGGAGGCGGTGATGGAGCCGCTCGAGCCCGTCCCGCCGCCACCGCCGCCGGAGCTGCCGCTGTCGTCGCAGGTGGTGCAGGTGCCGCCGACGATGGCGGCGAGCTCGGCGCCGGTGAGCGCCTGCGCGGACGCGAGCGGTGCGGCGGCGGACGCGGCGGGCCGCGGAGCCGTCGCGCGAGCGGACGGCGCGGCGGTGGCCAGGGCGGTCGGGATGGCGACCAGGAGGGCGATCAGCGCTGCGGCGGCGGCGCGGCGGCGACGGGCGATCGGGGTCGGGCGAGGTGGGACCTGCATGGTTCCTCCCAAGGGACTCAGGGGGCGTCGGGCCGGCAAGCTCAGGCTCGGGGCGCACCTCCCAACGCCCCCGCCAGCAGCGCCAGCAGGCCGCTGCCTGCCAGCGCCAGCGTCGACGGCCAGTCGCCCCACCGCAGGTAGGGCGGCGGCGCGGTTCGGAGCTCGAGGGCGGCCGCGGCGACGCCGGCGCGGCCCTGTGGCGCCCGCGCCAGCACGCGGCCGGCGCCGTCCACGACGGCGCTGGGGCCGGCGTTGGAGGCGAAGGCCAACGGCAGGCCCGTCTCGACGGCGCGGAAGCGCGCGATCCGCAGGTGGTTCTCGGGGACGTCGAGGTGGAGCGCGAAGGCGTCGTTGGTGAGGACGGCCAGGAGCTGGGCGCCGTCCTTCGCGGCGGCGCGGGCGAGCCCCGGGAAGAGCGCCTCGAAGCACAGCAGCGAGGCGACCCTCACGCCGCCCAGCGCCACCGGCGGCGCCGGCTCGCCGGCCACCAGGCGGTCCTCCGTGAAGGGCGCCAGGCGGCGCTTGGCGTAGACGCGGCGCAGCTCTCCACCCTGCCAGGCGAAGACGGCGTTGGCGACGCCGCGCTCGGTGCGGGCGGGGGCGCCCGCCAGGAGCGGGCCGTGACCGGCCAGGAGGGGCTCGAGCCCGGTAGCGCCGGAGCTCGGGAGGGGGCCCGGGAGCGCCCCTTCCGGCCACACCGTCAAGGCGTTGGCTGCGGCGGGCGGACCGGCGGCGGCGCCGGCCCGGACGAAGGCGGCGACGAGCGCCTGGCGCGCCGCCGGCAGGGCGGCGGCCGCGGCGTAGGCGGCGTCGGGGAGCGCGAGCTGCACGACGCGCACGCCGATGCGGCCGGCCGATGTCCGGTTCGATGTCGGGGCCGACGTCGTGGCCTGGGAGCGGGCCGCCGCGGCCGCCGTGGCCGCGATCAGCCCCAGCAGCCCGGCCAGAGCGAGCGCGGTGGCGCGCCGCCCGCGCGCGGCCCGCGGCGCCACCAGGACCGCTAGCAGCGCATTGCAGGCGAGCACCGCCAGGCCGACCCCGGCGAGGCCGCCGTAGCGGGCGAGCTGCATGGTCGGAAGTCCGGCCTGGCTGAGGCCCACCGCCAGCAGCGGTGCGGCGAAGCGCCCCAGCAGCCAGGTGCGTCCGGGCACCGCTTCCGCGGCCAGCCACAGCAACGGGAAGGCCGCGAGCAGGCCGCCGTCGCCGAGGGCGCGGCGCAGCCGCGGGCCCAGCGCGCCGAGCGCTGCGAACGGCAACGACGCGCCCAGCGCCAGCAGCGGCACGGCGGCCGGCGCGAAGGGGCCGAGGACCTCGTAGGCGACCAGCGCCGGGCCCAGGGCGACGAGGCCCAGGTAGCCGCCGGCACGCAGGGCCGAGGGCTCCGAGCGCCAGGCCGTGAGGACGGGCAGGTAGGCGACCAGCGCCAGCCAACCCACGCCGAGCAGCTCCGTGCCGAGCCACCAGGGCCGCACCGCCACGGTGATGAGCGCGGCGCTGAGGAGGGCGGCGGGCCAGCCCGAACGCGCGGGGGCGGTGCCGGCCCCGGCGCCCAGCGGGTGGCGGCTCACGACGCCCCCGCTCACGACGCCCCCGAGCGCGCCTCGGCGACGACGGCGTCGAACAGCAGCACGCGGCCGCGCCAGGTGCGGCCGAACGGGCCCATGCGCTCGAGCACCAGCCCGCGCGCCGGATCGGCCGCGAGCACGAAGCCGCGACCCACCCAGCGCACCGCCACGTAGTGGCCGCCGTCGGTCGTGAGGTGTGCCAGGAAGGGCGTGGGGAGCGCGGCAAGGGCGTGCCGGGGCACCCGGTACCAGGCGCCCGGCAGCTCGAAGGCGGAGGCCAGGCGGGCCATCTCGGCCAGGCTGGCGCCGTCGGCGCGGAGCCGGGCAGCGGCGCGCACGGTGTCGAGCCCTGCCGGACGCCCGCGCCAGGCCAGCACGGTGGCGAGCGCGGCCGGGCCGCAGTCGGCGGAGCCCCGCTGGCGGACCACCGGTGGGAGCGCCTGGGTCGCGAGCGCGAGCTGGGGGACGGCGGCGGCGGTGGTGGCGCTCGCGTCCAGCGTGCGCGGGAGGGCCCGCCAGCGCAGGCTCCTCACGGTGCCCAGGGCGCTGGGCGCCACCGCGGCCAGCAGCAGCGCCGTGCCGGCCGCGACGCCGATGGCGCGGCGCAGGCGGCGCTGGCCGTGCGCCGGCGGCTTCCGGCCGCCGGGCCCGGGGGCCATGGGGAACCTCGGCACCTCCCACCTCCTCGACCTCAGGCTAGGCAGGGCCGTGCCGGACGCGTCCGCGGGCTAGGCGCCTGCCTAGCGGGGAGCGGCCGCATGCTTGACATGTGACCGAAAGGTCACACATAATGCGCGGGTGGACGACGACCCGGTCTTCAAGGCCCTCGCGGATCCCACCCGCAGGCGGCTCCTCGACCGCCTCTTCGAGCGCGGCGGCCGCACCCTCGCCGAGCTCGCGACGGGCATCGACATGACGCGCTTCGGCGTGATGAAACACCTGCGCGTCCTGGAGGAGGCCGACCTGGTCGTCACCCGCCGCGAGGGACGGGAGAAGCTGCACGACCTCAACCCCGTCCCCATCCGCCTCATCTACGACCGCTGGGTGAGCAAGTTCGCCGCGCCCGTCGCCGGCGCGCTCAGCGACCTCAAGGCCGAGCTGGAGGGCCGCAACGCCTCGGACGGCGACCCCGCCACGACGGACCCTGCCGGCGGTCCGCCTGACGTCGAGCCCGCGCCGGGCGATCAGGAGGCAGCGAAGTGAGCGACCGCACCGTCCAGACCTACCGCATCTACATCAAGGCGACGCCCCAGGCGATCTGGGACGCCATCACCCGGCCGGAGTGGAGCGTGCGCTACGGCTACGCGCCCCTGGTCGAGTACGACCTGCGCCCCGGCGGGGTCTTCCGCGCCCACGCCAACGAGGGCATGAAGGCCTTCCCCGGCATCCCCGACGTGATCAGCACCGGCGAAGTGCTCGAAGTCGAACCGCCGCGGCGCCTGGTGCAGACCTGGCACATGACGATGTCGCCCGAGACCGCCGCCGAGGCCGTCACGCGGCTGACCTGGGAGCTCGAGCCGGTGCGCGGCGGCGTGACCCGCGTCACCGTGACCCACGACGTCACCGGGGCTCCGCTGTGGGGCCGGGTGCTGGCCGGAGAGGACGAGGCGGGGGGCTCGGGCGGCGGCTGGGTCGAGGTGCTGAGCGGCCTCAAGACGCTGCTGGAGACGGGCGAGCCGCTCCCCTTCCAGGGCGGCCGGACGCCCCCGGACTGAGGGAACGTTCGCGCTACGGCTTGCCGTTGGCTCCTACCCGCATGCGCCGGTAGGGCGCGACCGGGTGGAGGATGTTGCGGCACTGCTCGTTGGTGCACCCGGGGCAACGCAGCCCGTA
>JASBRS010000004.1 GCA_030149325.1 Deinococci bacterium | reverse complement strand
TCGAGCGCGCGCTCGAGGTGTGGTGCGACTCCGGTGACCTCCTCACCGAAGCGCGAGTCCGGGAAGCGTTGGGCACGGCCTACACCGGACTCGGGACGCTGGCTGCGGCCGAACGGGAGTTGGTGGGAGCCGAGCGCCTCTACCGACGTCACGGGGCCGACGCGCGGCTGTTGGGTCTGGCGCCGAAGCGAGCCTACGTTCGACTGCTCGCCGGTGACGCGGCGACGGCGCTCACCCTTTGCGACCGTGAGTTCCCGGTAGGCGTCGATGGCAACGGTTACCGGTACTGCGAGGTCCTAGCGGTGCGGGCCGTCGCGTTGGCACGCCTGGGGCGCGACGCCGAAGCTCGCAAGGCGATCGACGCCGCGGTGGCGTTGGCGGACGCTGCTGAACACCCGTTGACACAGTCCACGGCGTTGCGGTGCCGAGCCGAGGTCGCCATCGCGGGTGGGGAGGGGGTCGCCGTGCGCCGGGCGGCGGTCACGCTGTTGCGGCTCTCGCGCAGTCACGGCATGCGCGAACAGGAGGCCTGGGCGCACGCCCTGGCGGCCGGGGCCGAGGGCACGCGCGCTGCGCGCGTGCACGGTCGCACAGCCATGGACCTCGCCGCAGAGCACGGCTTCGTTCCGGTGGAGGCCCGGGCGGCGGAGTGGTTGGCGCGGCTCGGCGAGGCAGGCATGGACGAGCGTGCCGAGGGCCTCAGGCGGAGGATGGCGGAGCCGCCGCTGCCGCCGGTCGAGGACGAGCTCGACGACCTGCGATCCCGCGCCTAGGTGCCGTCCTCGTAGCGGCGCAGCACGGTCGCGAAGAGCACCACGTAGGCGAGCTGGAAGCCGGCGGCGAGGAAGAAGGGGAGAGCGAGCTGCCCCAGCCCCATCAACCAGCCCGCGACGGCCGCCCCGACGGCCGACGGGAGGCGGAACGACAGGGCGTTGAGGCTGCCGGCGAGGCCGCGGCGGCGATCCCGCACCAGCCCCATGCTGAACGCCTGGCGCGTCCCGGCGGTACCGCGGTTGAGCACCGAGCGGAAGGCGTAGAGGCCGGCCGCCCAGGCGTAGGCGGGCATCAGCGGCATGGCAAACAGGGTGGCGACGCCGAGTGTCCTGGGACCGACGATCGAGCGCACGATGCCCATGCGGGCGCCGACCTCGCCGGTGACCAGCGACGACACCGCGGTGAGCAGGAAGGTCACGGTGTACACCGCGCCGATCGCCCCTGCGCCGACGCCGTAGCGCACGGCGAACCAGTAGGGCAGCAGCGGTCCGATGAGGCCGATGCCGATGGCGTTGACGGCGTTGACGGTGCTCAGGAGCACCAGCGCGACGTTCTCGCGGCGTTGCAGGGTGGCGTCTTCGCTTCGCTCCGTTGGGGCGCGGGCGGCGGCCGCCTCCGTCTCGGGGGCTCCGGCGGCCCGTTCCTCCCGCAGGCGAGCGATCATCCAGGTGGTCACGACGGCGATCACGAAGTTCAGGACGAACAGCGGCTCATACGCGTTCGGCCCGGGGAGCACCCGCTCCACCAGCGGGACCCCGGCGCCGATCGACGTCCCGATGCCCATCCCCAGGAACCCCAGGGCGGCGTTGAGGCTGAACGCCTGGCTGCGCGAGACCGGCGCCACGCTGCTCGCCAGCCACGCCTGCTCCACGGGACCGAAGGGGCCGGCGGCGCCGTTGGCCCCGCGGCCGTAGCCCAGCAGCACCGCCGCCAGCACCAGCACCCAGGAGTGCGGGAACACCACCACGGCCAGCGAGCCGATGGCGGTGGCCACCTGGTAGCCCACCAGGAACGGCCGCCGGCCGTAGCGATCGCTGAGCACCCCGGAGCCGAGCAGCAGCACCACGCTGACCGCACCGGTGGCGCCCAACAGCAGGCCGATGGCGGCGGCGCTCCAGCCCAGGGCCTTGAGGTAGAGCACGAAGTCCACGACCAGCGCACCCTGCGCCACGCTGCGGAAGAAGCGGGCGGTCATCAGGCCGCGGGCGACGGCATCGAGCCGCCTCCAGCCGGCAGGCGTGAAGGGGGGCGGGGCAAAGGTCACGGGTGGACGTCGGCCGCGGGGCCGTGGGGGGAGGTGTCGGGTTCGTGATCGTTTCGCACGCCGCGCCTACAGGCGGATGGTACCGGGCGCCGTGGGCTCGCGCGGGCTCGCGTCCTACAGGCGGGCTCGACGCGCGCGGCCTAGGAGCCCGCGTCCCCGGTCCCGGCGTCCGTTCCCTGCCGCTCGCCGGCCAGCCGCACGAAGACCTCCACCACCTCCGGGTCGAAGTGCGTCCCGCTGCCGGCCACGATATGGGCGACCGCCTGCTCGTGGGTCCAGGCCGGTCGGTAGGGGCGGTCGCTGGTGAGCGCATCGTAGACGTCGGCGACGGCGAAGATGCGCGCCGCCTCGGGGATGTCGCGGCCCGCCCGCCCTTCCGGGTAGCCGCTCCCGTCCCAGCGCTCGTGGTGGGCGTCGGGGATCTCCAGCGCCGGACCGAGGAACTCGATGGGGGCCAGCAGCTCGCGGGCGAACTCGGTATGCCGCTTCATGGTCGTCCACTCCTGCTCGGTCAGCGCGCCCGGCTTCTGGAGGATGGCGTCGGGGATGCCCATCTTGCCGATGTCGTGGAGGAGCGAACCCCGCCGAAGGTGGACGAGCTCCTCGTCCGACATGCCCATGGCGCGGGCGAGCCGCAGCGTGAGCTCGGTGACCCTTCGGCTGTGCCCTTCGGTCTCGCGGTCGCGAAGGTCGAGGGCCCGCGACCAGCCCTCGATCGTGGCGTCGTAGGCCGCCTGGAGCTCGGCGTTGCGCGCCTTGAGGTGGTCGAGCAGGGTGGCGTTGTCGACCAGGATGCCGCCCTGGGTGGCGACCGCTCGGAAGAACTCGAGCCACCCCTCGTCGGGTGCGAGGTGCCGGCGATGGCCGGCGACGAGCACGCCGCGCAGCGAACCGCGTACCGCCATCGGTACCGCCACCAGCGTCTCGAACGCCTCGTTCGCGAGCACGGAGCGCACCCTCGGCGGAACGGACGCGAGGATCTCGTCCGGGCCCTGGACGACGAACGGTTCGCGCTGTTGGGCCGCCTGTCCCGCGACGCCCTGCCCGAGTTCCAGGCGGAAGCCCTCGGGCGCAGACCGGAAGCCCCGGGCGTGGGCGAGCTGCAACTCATCGGCCTGATCGTTCGTCAGGAAAACGCAGATGGCATCGACCTTCAGGCCTCGGACGGCGGCCTCGGCGTACGCCACGATCCCTTCGGCGACGGGTCGCCCATCGGTGATCGCGGCATCGATGGCACGTAGCGTCAGGATGCGTTCGAGTTGCAGGGCCAGGCTCTCGTTGAGGTCGCGGATCGAGGCCTCGTGAGCGCGTTGCTGCGTGACGTCCTGCTTCACCGCCACGTAGTGGAGGACGGTTCCGTCGTCGTCCACGACCGGCGTGATGCTCATGGCCTCGAGGTACTCGCTGCCGTCCTTCCGTCGGTTGACCAGCTCGCCCTGCCACACCCGACCGGCCGAGACCGTCCGCCAGAGCTCCTGGTAGAACGCCTGGTCCTGGTGGCCCGAGCTGAACAGCCGCGTGGACTGCCCGAGAACGTCATCGAGTTCATACCCGCTCAGTCCGAGTGCGTGCGGGTTGGCCCACTGGATCACCGCCTCGGGATCGGTGATGACGATGCCCGCGGGTGCCGCCTCCAGGGCGGTCATGCGCAGGCGCAGGGCGGCCTCGTCCTCGGTCTGCCGCGTGAGGTCCAGGAGGGTGCCGAGGACGGCGGGCCGTCCGTCGATGTCGAGGGCGCGCCCCAGCACCTCCACGCGCACCGGCGTGCCGTCGCGACGCAGCCCGCGGAAGCGATAGTGGGCAGGCCCGGCGCCGCGGGCGAGACGGTTCTCGAGGTGGCCGCGAACGAGCGGCCAGTCATCCGGGACCGTGAGGTCCTCCGGACCGAGGATGCCGAGGATGTCGGTGGTCGCGTAGCCGAAGGTATCGGCGAAGGCCCGGTTGAGGTACTGAAACAACCCGTCCTGGATGAGGTAGACGCCGACCAGCGCCTCCTCGGCGAGCAGTCGGAAGCGCTGCTCGCTGGCGCCCAGCGCCGCCGCCAGGGCCTCGGTCTCCTCGAGCTTCTCCAGGGCCTGGTGTCGCGAACTCGTGGCCTCGCGCTGCCATTCGCGGATCGCTCCGAGGGCCACACCGCCGGCCAACGTCATCAGGTCGGCGGGGATGGCGCCCGCGGAGACCGCGAAACCGTCGGGGGCGACGACCGATGCCATGGCGGCGTTGGCGGCCACCAGGGCGAGGGCAGCGAGGCTCCCTCCCACCACGCCGAAGCACCAGCCGGCGACGGCTGCGGGGACCAGCAGCAACCCCATCACGGGCGTGCCGGCGATCGGGCCCAGCAGGAGCAGCACGGCGAAGTAGGCGAGGCTGGCCGCGGCCACCAGGGCGCCACACCGGAGCGGCACCCGTGTCATGCGACGCCCGCCGGCGTAAGGGCGGGGGCGGCGACCTCGACGCGGTCGCGGCCGGCCTGCTTGCCCCGGTACATGGCGACGTCCGCGCGCTCCACCGTGGCGTCGGCGGCGGCCGTGCCGGACGAGCACGCCACGCCGAGCGTGATGGTCACCTGAGTCTCCTTGCCGTCGTAGGCGATCACCTGACGTGCGACCGCCCGCCGCAGCTTCTCCGCTACACCCGTCGCCAGCTCGCTGGGGGTCTCGGGCAGCACCGCCAGGAACTCCTCGCCGCCCCAACGCCCGACCAGGTCCTGGTCGCGGAGGCAGCCGCGGAGGGTCACGGCCACGGTACGCAACACCTCGTCGCCGAACGCGTGCCCGTGGGTGTCGTTGACGTTCTTGAAGCAGTCGACGTCCACCATCACCAGGCTGTAGGCGGCGCCGGAACGTTCCGACCGGCTCGCCTCGCGGCGCAGGGCTTCCTCGGTGGCGCGCCGGTTGGGGAGACCGGTGAGGGCGTCGCGCAGCGCGAGCGCCTCCATGTGCTCGAGCGCGGCCACCAGCTTCCCCTCGGCGCGTGTGACGGCGAAGGCGCTGAGCAGGGCCGTGGCGACCATGCCGCCCGACACGATGAGCACGTTGACGACGTGGAGCACGTGTACGCTCTCGGCGGGCCAGGCCGCGAGCCCGAAGCCGTGGGGCCAGAGCAGCTCGAACGCGATGTACATGCTGCCCAGCGCCGCCACCCATCCCCAACGCGACAGGGTCGATCGCGCAGGGTACAGGGCCGCCAGCACCAGGGGGATCATCAGGTAGAACAGGAAGCCGCTGGCCTCGCCGGCGATGACGGTGCCCGCCACGGCCGAGACTGCCATATCGATGCAGGAAGCCGCGAAGGCGGCATCGGCGCTCCCGCGCCGCAAGAGGATCGCGGCCAGCAGGGGCATGACCGTTCCTGCCGCGGTGGCCCAGGCCGCGAGGGGCTCGCCCAGCAGGGCGAACGCCAGCGCGAACACGACATGGGCGGCCGCGCCACCCGCTACGACGCGCCACAGGATCCAGCGGAAGCGATCGGCCGAACGCACCTAACCCCTGCCCGTCTCTCTCTCCTTGGCCATCCCCCCCGCGGTCGCGCCACCAGCGGATCCGGCAGCGCAATGCCACATTCTCGGAAATCCCGTGTCGGAGCCGCGTGCAATCCCCGACATCGACGGGCTGCACATCTACAACATGGAAGCGACCGCGATGCCGCGGATGCCGCAGCGCGCTCGCGGCGTGCTGCCTAGAGTGGCTCTGACAGCCAAGGGGAGGACGACATGATCAAGGAGTTCCGCGAGTTCATCAGTCGAGGCAACGTTCTCGATCTGGCCGTCGCCGTCATCATCGGTGCGGCCTTCGGCGCCATCACCACCTCGCTCGTGAACCAGGTGATCATGCCCATCGTCGGTGTGGTCATCGGGGGCGTGGATTTCTCCGGCCTCGGCATCATCCTCAAGGATGCCGGCCAGTACGCCTCCGTTCAGGACGCCGTGGCCGCAGGCGCTCCGGTCATCCAGTACGGTGCCTTCATCAATACCGTCATCAACTTCCTGATCATCGCGTTCGTGCTGTTCATGATCATCCGCTCGTTCAACGCCATGAAGCGCAGAGCGGAGAAGCCCGAACCCAAGGCGCCGGCCGCTCCGCCGGAACCGTCGGCCGAGGAGAAGTTGCTCACCGAGATCCGCGATCTGCTGGCGAAGCAGGCCTGAGCGCGGCACGGCGCCCCCTGCCGCCGTCCCTCGGGGTCAGCGCACGGGTGCGCGGACGCCAGCCCCGTCGAGCACGTCGTCCATGACGGCCATGACCCGCCGCAACCCTTCGAGCGTCGCGGCCATGTCGCCGGGTACCAGCATGCCGTGGTCGGCGCCGTCGACCACCACGCTCCGGCCTCCGCAGGCGTCGCGCAGCTCCTCGAGCACGCCGGCGTCGTAGAGCGGGTCGGCGGTCCCGATCACGTACAGCGAGGGCGGGCGTTGCCGGGTCACGGCCTCGCGCAGCCCCGCGTCGTTCAGGAGCGGCGTCAACCAGACGCACACCGGACCGCGATCGACCAGCGGGCCGGCCACGAGGTCCGCCAGCGCCAGGGTGCCCAGCGATTTCCCGACCAGCACGATGTTGCGGTGATCGCCTGACGTGAGCGCGGCCTCCAGGGCGCGTTCGGCGTCGCTGCGGATGCGCGCGCGCCGGGCCTCGGGATCGTGCGCCGGGAAGGTCGGGTCGGCGTCGTAGGCGAGGTCGAGGCGGAGCACGTCGGCGCCGCGCCACAGCAGGGCCTGTTCGGCGTAGTGCAGCAGCGGGGCGCTCACCCGGTAGCCGAAGCCAGGGAACAGCAGCGCCACGGTCTCGCTGCCGCCTTCCGCGCGCAGGAAGGCGTGGGGGAGGGCGGAGGGGCCGGAGGCGAGGGCATCGAGCCGGGTCGTGCGGTGCATGGGCGCTCCTCGGGGCGGACCGCTCAGCGCTCGCGGGCGCCGGGGTCGAGGGACAGTCGGTAGGCGGGGTCGAGCTCGTCGGGACCGCGCACCACGAAGTTCAGATCGCGCAGCAGGCCGTCGCCGAGGCCGTAGATCCAGGCCCGGACGGTGAGTGGCTTACCGCGCGCCCACGCCTCCTGGACGATGCTGGTGTAGCAGACGTTGCGGGTCTGTTCGATGGCGTTGAGCTCCGCCAGGCGGTCGGCCCGCTCGCTCTCCGGCAGGGCTGCCAGGATGTCGTCGTGCTTCGCGGCGACGTCCTTGATGTGCCGCAGCCAGTTGTCGATGAGCCCGTGGCCGCGCTGGTCGAGAGCGGCGCCGACGCCCCCGCAGCCGTAGTGGCCGCACACGATGATGTGTTCGACCTCGAGCACCGACACCGCGTACTCCAGCACCGTCAGGGCGTTGAGGTCGGTGTGCGAGAAGACGTTGGCGACGTTGCGGTGGACGAACACCTCGCCGGGGTCGAGGCCCGCGATGACGTTGGCGGGCACGCGCGAATCGGCGCAGCCGATCCACAGGAAGCGCGGGGCCTGCTGGCCGGCCAGGCGGCTGAAGAAGCCCTGGTCCTCCCCGACCATGCGCTCGGCCCAGGCGCGGTTGCGTTCGAGTAGGAGCTTGGGGTCGGTCACGGCCCCAGGATACCGGGTGCGATCCTGGTGCGGAGCAGACTATGGCTTGAGCAGATATGCGCATAGATTGACAAATACGCGCAAAACTAGGCATACTCGATCACACCGAAGGATTGGAGGTGGAGGCACGTGGACCTGCGACCGGAACGGCTGGAGCGGATCGTCCAGATGCTGAGTCTGCGGGGCGGGCTGCGGACCGTCGACCTCGCCGACGCCCTAAACGTCTCGACCGCCACGATCCGTCGGGACCTCGACGAACTCGCGGCCCGAGGGATCGTCGACCGAACGCACGGGGGCGCGGTGCTCGGCCACGGCGGTACCGGTCGGGAGGCCCCGTACGAGGAGAAGGCACAGCGCATGCAGCCCGAGAAGGCGCGCATTGCTGAACGAGCCGCGTCGCTGGTCACCGATGGAGCTACCATCGTGCTCGATTCGGGGACGACGGTCTTGGAGCTGGCGCGTCGCCTCGCAGGCCGGCCCATCACCGCCATCGCACTGGACCTGCCGTCGGCTTCCGCCCTGAGCGCAGAAGAGGGCGTCGAGGTGTGGACGCCTGGGGGGCACGTGCGGAACGGGCTGTTCAGTCTTGTTGGGCCGTGGACCGAGCAGACGCTCCGTTCGCTATCGGTCGATCTCTTCTTCATGGGCGCGGATGCAGTGGATCACGAAGGGGTCTCGAACAGCACGGTCGAAGAAGCTCAGGTCAAGCGCTTGGCGTTGGCTTCGGCCCGGACGAGCGTACTGCTGGTCGACAGCACCAAGTTCGGCCGCCGGTCGTTCGTCCGCGTCTGCCCGCTCGACTCGGTCGCAACGGTGATCACGGATGCAGGCGCTCGGGATGCGCTGGCGGAGGTCGAGGTCCCTTCCTTGCGAGTGGAATACGTGTAGTGACGTTCATGGAGGCAGACATGGCTGAAGGTGGGCATGACACCACGGTGGGCGCAAGTCGACGGCGCGGCCTGGCGGACCTGCTAGGAGTCGCCAAGCCCGTGATCGCGATGGTCCACATCGGGGCCCTCCCCGGAACGCCCGGGTACGACGCGATCCTCGGCATCGATGGCATCGTCGAGGCTGCCCGACAGGACTTGATCGCCCTGCAGGCGGCCGGCGTCGACGCCGTCATGTTCGGTAACGAGAACGATCGACCGTACCAGCTCGAAGTGGATGTGGCCTCGACGGCATCGATGGCCTACGTGATCGGCCGACTCCGGGGCGAGATCCAGGTCCCATTCGGCGTCGACGTGCTCTGGGACCCGCACAGCACGGTCGGGCTCGCGGCCGCGACGGGTGCCGTCTTCGCTCGCGAGATCTTCACCGGCGTCTACGGCTCGGACATGGGGCTCTGGCAGGGCAGTGCCGCGAAGGCACTGAGGTATCGGCGCCAGGTCGGGCGCGACGACCTGTTCCTGCTGTTCAACGTTACGGCCGAGTTCGCGTCACCGCTTGACCACCGGACCGTGGCCGAGCGAGCCAAGAGCGCGGTGTTCTCCAGCCTTGCCGATGCGATCCTCGTCTCGGGACCTATGACGGGCCAGGCCGCGCCGCTCGACCACCTGGAGAGCACCAAGTCGGCGCTACCGGATGTACCTGTCCTCGCCAATACGGGTGTTCGGCACGAGAACGTGGCCAGCATCCTGGAGTTCGCCGACGGCTGCGTCGTCGGGACCTCCCTCAAGGTCGATGGCGACACATGGAACCCGGTGGACCCGGATCGGGCGGCGCGGTTCATGGACATCGTTCGGGAAGTCAGGTAGCGATTCTCGTGGTGGTCGGGATCGACGTCGGTACGACAGCCGTCAAGGGCGTGCTCCTCGGTGAGGATGCCAGGGCCCTCGCAGTGTCCGAACACCAGCACGACCTCCAGAGCCCCCGGCCCACGTGGGCGGAGGAGGATCCCAGCGAGTGGTGGGAGGGTGTCGTGGCGGTCCTGGCCCAACTCCTCGACGGTCGCGACGCCGAGTCGATCGGCGCCGTGGGTGTGTCGGGCATGGTACCTGCCGTGATCGGCCTCGATACCGCCGGACGTCCCGTACGCCCTTCCATCCAGCAGAACGACGCGCGGGCCGACAGCGAGATCCAGTGGTTCGCCGAGCGATTCGAAGAGGGCGCGCTCTTCGACGTCTCGGGGGCGACCTGGAACCAACAAGTCGTAGCGCCGACGTTGCTGTGGCTCCTCCGAAACGAGCCCGATCGGTGGTCCCAGGTCGTCCGCGTGACGGGTTCCTACGAGTACATCACCCAGCGGCTCGGGGCCGAACCCTATACCGAGCGCAACTGGGCGCTCGAGTCGGGACTCTGGGATGTGCGGAGCGGGCGATGGCTGGAGTCCATCCTCGAAGCGGCGGGCGCAAGCGTCGATCAACTCGGGCCCGTGCGAGCCGCGCACGAGATCGTCGGGGTGGTCGGGCGTGAGGCGAGCGAGGCGACCGGCCTGGCCGAGGGAACGCCCTTGATCGCAGGGAGCGCCGATCACATTGCAGCGGCCTTCGCCGCCGGACTCCGGACACCGGGGGACGTCGTGATGAAGTTCGGCGGCGCAGGAGACTTCTTGTACGTGGCGGATACCTTTGCACCGGTACGCGAGCTGTTCATCGACTACCACGACTACCCCGACGCCTTCGTGATCAACGGCTGCATGGCGTCCTCTGGATCGCTCGTGAAATGGTTCAAGAAGAACTTCGAACCTGGGCGGTCGTTCCCTGAACTGGATGCCATGGCCGCCGGAGTACCCGCCGGGGCCGAGGGCCTCATCGTCCTCCCTTATTTCCTGGGCGAGAAGACGCCACTCCATGACCCGGACGCGCGGGGCACGTTCGTCGGGCTCACGCTCACGCACACTTCGGCGCATGTCCATCGAGCCATCCTGGAGGCCGTTGCGTTCGCGTTTCGGCACCACCTCGAGGTCCTGGAGGCGGCTGGCCACACGGTCCAGCGCGTGACGATGATGGACGGCGGGGCCAGGAGTCCGCTTTGGCGAAAGATCCTCGCCTCGGTCCTGGATCGGGACGTGCTCCATCTCGAAGGAGGCTCGAGCGGGAGCGCCATAGGCGTGGGGCTGCTCGCTGGCGTCAGCGCGGGTCGATGGACGTGGGACGACGTGCCGACATTCGTCCGCGTCGCGGGTACGACACCGCCAGAGCGAGCCTGGGTTGACCGCTACTGGCGGCTGTACGGCGTCTATCGGGACCTCTACCTCCGACTCCAGAGCCTCTATCCCGAACTTCAGGAGGCCCTCCGTGGGTGAAGCACAGATCGCCATCGTGACCGGTGGGGGATCCGGCATCGGACGGGCCATCGCCCATCGTCTCCACCGGGACGGCTTCGCAGTCTGGATCGCCGACCGCGACCTGCCGAGCGCGACGAAGGTGGCCGGAGAGCTTGGCGGGCCTGTTCCCGCACGACCCGTCGCCTGCGATGTCACGGAACGCTCGAGCGTCGACCGCCTCGTCCGGGAGGTCGTCCATGAGGACGGACGGGTGGATGTCTTGGCAGCCAACGCCGGGGTCTCGTCGATGCGTCCTTTCCTTGAACTGGGCGACGACGACTGGGACAGCAACCTCGCCGTCAACGCCAAAGGAGCCTTCCTGACGATGCAGATCGTGGCGCGGCAGATGGTGCAGCAAGCGCCCAGGCTTGGCCGGACGCTGAGGGGGAAGATCATTGCGACCGCGTCGATGGCGGCTAGGCAAGGGGCACCGCTCCTGGCACACTACTCGGCTTCGAAGTTCGCCGTGACGGGGCTCGTGCATGCCGCGGCGAAGGAGCTCGCAGCGTTGGGTGTCACGGTCAACGCGGTGAATCCGGGATTCGTGCGGACGTCGATGCAGGAGCGCGAGGTGGCTTGGGAGGCCACGTTGCGGTCCATGACACCGGAGGAGGTGGTAGCCGACTACATCCGGCAGACGCCGATGGCACGACTCGAGGAGCCGGAAGATGTCGCGGCCGTGGTGAGTTTCCTCGCCGGGCCCGATTCGGACTTCATGACAGGCGAGTCGATCGAAGTCAACGGCGGGGCATTCATCTTCTGAGCGACGACGGGCATGTGGCCCGGCGTCAAGGCAGGCACGACGGGAGGTCGAACGATGGCGCGGCAACGGGGTACGACCAGGGGACGCAACGGGCGTTGGGCGACGATCTTCGCCCACGCCGCGTTGGTGATCTTCTCCGCGTACATCCTCTTGCCTCTTCTCTGGGTCCTGCGTACGAGCTTCGTCCCGGAGACGCGCGCCTACAGCTCGCTTCTCTTCCCGGCCTTCACATTCGGGAACTACCTGCGGCTCTTCGAAGCGCACGACTTCGGACGGACCTATCTGAACAGTTTCCTCGCAGCTGGCGGCTCAACGGTTTTCGGGGTCCCTCTTGCCGCCCTCACGGGTTATGCCTTCGCTCGCTACCGAACCGGAGGTCAAACCACGCGCTTCATGGTGTTGGCGACACAGATGCTCCCACCGGTGGCGCTCGTGCTCCCGATCTTCACGATCTTCCGGGCGGTTGGCTTGACGAACTCCGTACTCGGGATCGGACTGGCGTACGTAGGGCTCAACCTCCCCTTCATGAGCTGGATCCTGATGGGGTTCTTCGAGGGCGTCCCGGTCGAGCTGGAATGGGCGGGGATGGTAGATGGCGCGACACGGTGGGTGGCCTTCTGGCGCGTCGTGGTACCGGTCGCCGCCCCAGGCATCGCAGCCGCGGCCGTGCTGGGCTTCATCCTCGCTTGGAACGAATTCCTCTTCGCGCTCATCCTCAGCGGACCTACGTCGGCCACCATCCCCGTCACTCTCGCCGGGTTGCAGTCGCAGAACGGCGTGCTGATCGCGGAGATCTCGGCCGGCGTGATCCTGGGCGTTCTGCCACTCGTCGTGGCATCGCGCTTCATCCAACGGTATCTCGTCCGCGGGCTGACGTTCGGCGCGGTCAAGTAGGGGAGGTGACGGTACAAGGCATCGGTAGGTTCGTCGTGCGACGCCGTTCAGGCGGTAGGCAAGGAATGGAGGCAGGGATGTCGAGAAAGAGGAGAGTCTGGCTGGTAGGCGCCGTAGCGGTCGCGGCCGCTTGGTGGTTCGTGGCGTCGGACGCCAGTGCGCAGGGCGTCACGCTGCACATCCTGATGGAGGACGTACCCGAGACCCAGATCGTCGAGCAGTTGCTGCCCGAGTTCGAGCAGCAGACCGGGATCAAGGTCGACATCCAGAAGCTGGTGTATTCCGAGATGCACGACAAGCTGGTGACCCAGTTGGTCGCTTCGTCGAGCTACTACAACGTGCTCGAGGTCGACTTCCTGTGGGCGGGCGAGTTCCCCGCGGCCGGCTGGCTCGAGCCGCTGCA
This sequence comes from Deinococci bacterium, assembly GCA_030149325.1. GTDB lineage: Bacteria > Deinococcota > Deinococci > Deinococcales > Trueperaceae > JASBRS01. Next base: position 995 of record JASBRS010000004.1, on the reverse strand, counting down.
GCCGTTCGTCGACAAGACCAGCTTCGATCTCAAGCCGTTCATCCCCTCCATGCTCGATCTGGTCGGGAACTTCAACAAGAAGCTGTACATGATCCCCATGTACAACTACTCGATGGGCTTGATCTACCGGACCGACCTGCTGGCGGATCCCAAGCTCCAAAGCGCCTATGAGGCCCAGTTCCATACCAAACTCGAGGTTCCGAAGACGCTCGAGGAGTACGTTCAGGTCAGCAAGTTCATGAACGAGCAGGGGGGCGTAGCGGGGGCCGCGATGCAGGGCCAGCGCGGCGACCCCAACAGCATGGAGTTCTCGAACTACCTGTTCGCCGCCGGTGGCCACTACCTCGACGGCAACGGTGCGGTGGTGCTCAACTCGCCAGAGGGTCTCAACGCTCTCAACCAGTACGTCGACAACATCCAGAACGCGTCCCAGAAGGGCGCGCTGTCCGCGACGCTGGATGACACGTTCCAGTTGATGTGTCAGGGCAAGGCTTGGTCCATGGTCACCTACTGGTGGATGCTGCCTCAGTTGGACAACGCGACGGCATGTCCCGCCGTGGCCGGCAAGGTCGCCCTCGGCGTGATGCCCGGCGGCCATGGCGAGAGTGGCGGCTGGGGTTGGGCGATCCCGCACAACGAGAGCCCGCAACTCAAGGATGCGGCCTGGCAGTTCATCAGCTGGGTGCAGTCCGAGAAAGTCGCGGTTCAGAGGGCCCTGCAGGGTCACGCACCGGTCCGAAGCGATGTGTTCGAGAACGCATCGGTGCTGGCCAAGTACCCCTATTACAAGCAGGCCGAGGCCGTCGTGCAGAGCGGCGAGGCCTTCCCCGTGTTCACCTACTCCGCGCAGTACGAGGACGTGCTGGGACGCCAGCTCTCGTTGGCCGCGGCGAATCAGGCGAAGCCGGCGGACGCCTTGAAGGCGGCAGCTGATGGACTCCAGCAGCTCTTGACGAAGGCAAAGAGCCAGTAGCCGTACGGAGGGGCGGAGAACC
>JASBRS010000084.1 GCA_030149325.1 Deinococci bacterium | reverse complement strand
CCGCGCGGGGGCCCCGGGCCTGCCGCCCCCCCCGATCCCTCGGGGCCCCCGGGCCGACGGCCGGGCGCCCACGTCTGGTTGGCCGGGAACGTTGCGCTCTCAGCCGGCGTAGAGCCCGCTGCGCAGCCACGGCGCCAGCGCCAGCAGCGTGGCCTGCGCGTACAGCTCCTGCCGGGTCAGGGCGCCCGCCGTCAGCAACCCGACGGCGCCCTCGCGACGCTTGCTGTCGACGCGAGCGAAGACGCGGTCGCAGGCCTCGCCCAGCTCGACCCCCGCCTCGACCAGCTCGGCGAGCGCCATCGGCAGCGTGAAGGCGCCGCTGCGCGCCGCCCCCCGGCGGCCGTCGTGCCCGACTACGACGACCCACGAGAACGACCACAGATCGCCGCCGCAACGCGTCACGCCGCCCTCGATGCCGATCCCCAACGCTCCGGGATCGCCGGTCACAGCGGCCAGCGCGCCCCGTGCGCGGGCCTGGGCACCTTGCCGGGTGGCCTCGTCCCCCCACGGCTGAGCGGCGACCCCGGAGGGCACGTCGAAGCACCGCACGCTGGGCGGTCGGCCGCCGAAGGCGCGCGTCAGGGCGGCCTCCACGCCGCGGCGCTTGGCCGGGTTGGTCGAACCCAGGGCGAGCAGCGCGGGCGTCACCGCGGGGCCGGGTCTCCCCCGTCGCCGTCGGCGACGACCGCCACCGGTGCGGTGACGGCGCACACCAAGGCCACGCCGCCGTCCTCGCCCTCGAGGCGGTAGCGCCCGAGGGCGGCCGGCAGCACGCGGGTGCCGCCCTTCGCCAGGCGCTCCTCGCCACCCGACCACCGCAGGCGCGCCGTCCCCTGGATCACGCAGACGATCTGCAGGCTCGTGGGATCGGTCCTGCCGTCGGCGGCGAGGGCCAGGTCGAGGGCGTCCATCACGAAGTGCGGGCAGCTCAACAGCCGGCGCCGTCCTGGGCCCAGCTCGAAGCCCGTCGAGCGCGCCCCTGCGCCGCCGGCCAACGCCGCCACCCTCAGCGCCGGCTCGAGGTGGAGCTCGCGCTGCCGGCCCGAGGCGTCGCGGCGCTGGTAGTCGTAGAGGCGGTAGGTCAGGTCGCTCGACTGCTGGATCTCGAACAGCAGGATGCCCGCACCGATGGCGTGGACGGTACCGGCCGGATTGTAGATGACGTCGCCGGGACCGACCTCGACGCGGTTCATCAGCTCGGGCAAGGTGCCGTTCATGACCGCCGCCCGCACCCGGCTCTCGTCCACATCCTCGCGGAAACCCCACAGCACGTGGGCGCCCTCGGCCGCTTCCAGCACGTACCAGGCCTCGCTCTTGCCGAGGTGCCCGGAGGCGGCCTCGTGGGTGAGGGCGTAGGCGTCGTCGGGATGCACCTGCACCGAGAGGCGCTCGGCGGCGTCGATGAACTTCGCCAGCAACGGCACGCGCGCGCCGTAGCGGGCGGCGCTGGCCGTCCCCACCAGGCGTACGCCCAGATCGTGGGCCACGTCCCGGAGGCGGCGCCCTGCGAAGCGCCCGTTGAGGACCTCGTTGTCCTCGTACACCAGCCACCCCTCGCCGATCGGGTCGCCGTCCGCTGGGGGTTCCTCGGTGCCGAGGTACCCCGGCAGCCGACCGCCGCCCCAGATGCGCCGGCTGAAGCGCACGTCGAGCGCCAGCGGGTAGATGTCGCTGTTGGCCATCGGACCCCCTCCACAAGGCCGCGCCCGGCCGTCAGGTCACACCGCCGGTCCCCTGGTGGGCCGTACCATGGACGGCGACCCGATGACCCAAGCGCTCTCGCACTTTATCAACGATGCCGGCTGGCTCGCGCCGCTCTACTACGTCGGGTCGTTCCTGGCCACCGCCCTTCTGCCGTTCATCCCCACCCCCGTGGTGGGGGCGCTCGGCGGCAAGGCCTTCGGCTTCCTGCCGGCCGTCGCCTACGGCATCCTCGGCTTGGGGCTGGGCGCTTTCGTGGGGCTGACACTGGCGCGCCGCATCGGTCGGCCGCTGCTGCTCCTGCTGGTGCGCCGTGATGCCCTGGCGGAGTGGGAGGAGCTGCTGGGCATCCGCTCCGTGGTCGTGTGGGGCGCGGTGTTCTTCCTCCTCAATCTCGACTTCATGGTGTTGCTGTCGGGCCTGACATCGCTGTCGTTGACCGAGCTGTGGATCGCCGCCATGATCGCCCGCACGCCCTGGCTGATCGCCAGCGCCTGGCTCGGCAGCGCCCTGCTGGTGTCGGACACGGTGCTGTGGCTGTCGCTGATCCTGCTCGTCCCGCTCCTCTACCTGCTCAACCGTCTACGCCCGCGGCTTCGGCACTGGCTGGTGCGCTTCGGCCCCTCCCGTCGCCTGAGCGGGGCGCCGGACGACGACGACCGGGTCAGCTAGGCAGCTTCTTCCCCGGGTTCATGATGCCCGCGGGGTCGACCGCCTGCTTGATGCGCCGCATCACCTCGAGCGCCGCACCGTGCTCGTCACGCATGTAGCGCAGCTTGCGGATGCCGACGCCGTGCTCGCCGGTCGAGGTGCCCCCGAGGGCGAGGGCGTGCTCGACCACGCGGTGGGCGACCTCCTCCACGGCGCGACGTTCCTCGGGGGCGTCCCCGTAGAAGGCCACCATGTGGAAGTTGCCGTCGCCGACGTGACCCAACAGGTAGGCGGCGAGACCGTGCCGGGCCGCCTCGGCGGCCGCGGCCTCCACCGCCTCGGGCAGGGCGGAGATGGGCACGCCGACGTCGGTCACCAGGTTGTGACGGCCGGGATTCGCGGCCACCATGGCGTAGAACGCCATGTGCCTGGCCTCCCACAGCCGCTCCCTCTCGCCTGCGGCGGTGGCCGCCTCGAAGCCCTGCGCGCCGCCGTGCTCGGCCAGCTCGCGGGCCACCTCGGCGTCGGCCGCGACCCCAGCCGGATTGCCGTGGAACTCCAGGAACACCGTCACCTGCTCGGGATAGGCCGTACCGCTGTGGGCGTTGACGGCCGCCATGCTGGCGGCGTCCACCAGCTCGCAGCGCGCGACCGGCACCCCCGCCTGCACCAGCGAGGTCACGAAGCGCGTGGCAGCGCCGGCATCGAGGAAGGGGACGCGTGCTGCCGATGCGGCCACCGGCAGCCCCACCAGGCGCACGGTCAGCTCGGTGAGGATGCCGAGGGTACCTTCGGCACCCGTGAAGAGCGCCGACAGGTCGTAGCCCGACACGCTCTTGCGCGAGCGGCTACCGGTCCGGATCACCTCGCCGCTGGGCAGCACCACTTCGAGCGCCAGGACGTGGTCGCCGGTAACCCCGTAGCGCACGGCCATGGTTCCCGAGGCGTTGGTCGACACCATGCCTCCGAGGGTGGCGTGGGCGCCAGGGTCGATCGGGAAGAACAGCCCGTGATGCCGCACGCGCTCGTTCAGCGTGCGGTAGCCGACGCCCGGCTGGACCACGGCCATGAGGTCCTCCGGCCGCACCTCCAGGATGCGGTCCATACGCGTCAGGTCGACCGAGAAGCCCCCCGCGACGGGGACGGTGTGCCCCTCCAGGCTGGAGTTGGCGCCGACCGGCGTGAGCGGGATGTGGCGCTCGGCCGCGAAGCGCACCAGGCGGACCACGTCCGCGGTGCTCTCCGGGAACAGCACCGCCCGCGGCAGCACCACCTCGTCGTACGACTCGCCCCGGCCGTGCTGCTCCAGTACCGCCGGGGAGGTGACCATCTGGTCATCGCGTAGCAGACCGGTCGGGAGTTCGGACATGCCCGAGCATACGGGGCGGCCGGATCACGGCGAGCGCCGACCACGGGGTCGGCGCGAGTCGGGACGAGCTCAGCGCTTGAGGCGCGGGTCGAGAACGTCGCGGATGGCGTCGCCGAGCAGGTTGAAGCCGACCACCGAGAAGAAGATGGCGATGCCCGGCACGATCGACAGCCAGGGGGCGATCCGGAAGCGGCCGAAGCCGTCGGAGATCATGGCCCCCCACTCGGGCGTCGGCGGCCTCGCTCCCAGGCCCAGGAAGCCCAGCGCAGCCACGTCGAGGATGGCGGTGCCGATCGACAGCGTGAGCTGCACCATCAGCGGCGACAGGCCGTTGGGCAGCACGTGGGCCAGGATGACGCGGCCCGAGCGCGAGCCCAGCGCACGCGCCGCCTGCACGTACTCCGACTCTCGTAGGCTGAGCGTCACCGAGCGGACGATGCGGATGTAGACCGGTACGTACGTGATGCTGATAGCGATGAGCGCGTTCAGGAGGCTCTGCCCCAACGCCGCCACGATGGCGATCGCCAGCAGGATGCCGGGGAACGCCAGCAAGATGTCGACGAACCACACGATGAAGGTGTCGAGCCAGCCGCCGAAGAAGCCCGCGATCAGGCCCAGCAGCGTGCCCACCAGTGCGGCCATGGCGACCGCCTCGAGCCCCACCCGCAGGCTGATGCGGCCGCCGTAGAGCACACGCACCAGCATGTCGCGCCCCTGCACGTCGGTCCCGAACGGATAGGACCAACGCTGCAGGTGCTTCTGCTCCAGCTCCTGCTGGCTCATCGTCCAGGTGGGGGGCAGCATGCGGTTGCGCAGGTCGATCCGGAGCGGATCGATCGGCCGCAACACCGGCGCGAAGATCGTGACGAGCACGAAGAAGACGATGATCGCCGTCCCCAGGATGCCGGTGGGGTGACGGCGGAAGCGCCGGAACGCGTCCTGGAGGAGGGAGCGGCCCTCGACCCGGTCCTGGTTGCCCGCCGTCGCGGCCGACGTGGTCATGCTGCGGCCTCCCTCACGTGTACTGGATCCTCGGGTCGATGACGGCGTAGGACAGATCGACCACCATGTTCACGATCACGAACATGGTCGCCACGAACAGCACCCCGCCCTGGATGATCGGGTAGTCCCGCGCCGAGATGGCGTCGTAGACGAAGCGACCGATGCCGGGCCAGGCGAACACCGTCTCGGTGAGGATGGCGCCCGAGAGCAGCTGACCGAAGCTCAGGCCGATGACCGTCACCACCGGCAGCAGCGCGTTGCGGAGCGCGTGCTTGTTGATCACCGACCTCGCCTCCACGCCCTTGGCGCGGGCGGTGCGGATGTAGTCCTGGCCCAGCACCTCGAGCATGCTGCTGCGCGTCATGCGCACGATGATGGCGAGCGGGATGGTGCCGAGCGCGATGCCCGGCAGGATGAGGTGGCGGATGGCGTTCCACAGCACGTCCCACCGGCCCTGGAGGATGGCGTCGAGCACGTAGAAGCCGGTCGTGCCGTGGAAGATCAGCGTCGGCGACAGGCGCCCGGACGGCGGCAGCCATCCCAGGCCGACGGCGAAGACGTAGATCATGATGATGCCGAGCCAGAACACCGGGAACGACACCCCGGCCAGCGCCACGAACATCAGGGTGGTGTCGATGACGGTGCCGCGGTTGAGGGCGGCCAGGATGCCCAACGGCACCCCCAGCACCACCGCGATGAACATCGCCACCATGGTGAGCTCGAAGGTCGCCGGGAAGAAGTGCGTGAGGCTCGTGACCACCGGGATGCGACTGAAGATCGACTTGCCGAGATCGCCCTGCAGGGCGTGGCGAAGGAAGTTCGGGTACTGGGCGTCGAAGAGCCCGGCCACGCCGTTCGTCCTGGCCTCCTTGAAGTTGAGGAAGTAGGGCACGTCGAGACCGAGCTCGAGCCGCAGCCGCTGGTACGACTCGGGGGACGCCCGCTCGCCCAGCATGATGCGCGCCGGATCGCTCCCGATGACGCGCGGGATGGTGAACACCAGCAGGCTCACCCCGAAGAGCACGGGGAGGAGCCCCAACAGTCGGCGGATGAAATAGGAGAACACGTTCAGCGATGACCCGTCTTGGAGAAGATGGCGGCTGGGCCGGCTTCGGCCGGCCCAGCCGCAAGGGACTCAGTTCTTGGTGACCTCGTTGAGCTGGACGCTGGTGGTGCCCAGCGGGTTCGGCAAGAACCCGTCGATGTTGGCACGCGTGGCGTTCAGCGTGGTCGGGTACACCATCGGCATGGCGGGGACGTTGTCGTAGATGAGCTTGTCCGCCTGATGGTAGTACGTCACGCGTTCGGTCTCGCTGGAGGCCTGACGCGCGTCGCCGAGGAGCTTGACCACTTCATCCGCGTTCGAGCCGGTCCAGCCGAAACCGTTCTTGATCTCGGTGGGGCTGAAGAACGTGAAGATGAAGTTGTTGGGGTCGGCGTAGTCGGCGCTCCAACCGAGCATGTACATGGGGAACTTGCCCTCGTCGTAGTCCTTGAGGTAGATGCCCCAGTCCTCGGTGCGGAGCTCGGCCTGGATGCCCACCTGCGCCAGGTACCCGGTCACCGCCTCGGCGATGTCCTTGGGCGAGGGGAAGTACGGCCGCGAGACCGGCATGTACCAGAACTCGGTCTTGAAGCCGTTCGGGTAGCCGGCCTCCTTGAGGAGCTCCTTGGCCTTGGCCGGATCGTAGGCGTACGGCTCGTAGCCGGCGCGACCGATCAGGCCGGGCGGGATGAACTCCGCGGCGGGCTGGCCCAGTCCGCTCCAGAAGGAATCGACGATGGTCTTCTGGTCGATGGCCAGCGCGACGGCCTGGCGGACCCGGACGTCGTCGAAGGGCTTGTTGGCCTGGTGGAAGCCGACGTAGCCGATGCTCAGGTTGGCGCTCGCCGTGGCCCGCTTCAGGTCGGCGTTGCCCTCGACGGCCTTGAGGTCGTCGGGCGAGAGGTTGACGGCGATGTCGAGCGTGCCCGCCTCGAGCTCGGCCAGGCGCGTGGCCGGCGACTCGATGCCGCGGAACACGATGCGCTCGACCTTGGCCTTGTCACCCCAGTAGTTGTCGTTGCGCACCAGCGTGACGTGGTCGCCCTCGACCCACTCCTGGAACTTGAAGGGGCCCGTGCCGACGGCACCGACGCCCGGCGTGCCGTAGTCCACGCCGGCGGCCTTGATCGCCGTCGGGCTGTGGATGCCGAAGTAGCTCGACGCCACCAGCGCCGGGAAGAAGCCGACCGGCGAGGTCAGGTCGAAGCGCACGGTGTTGGCGTCGAGCACGTCCACCTTCTCGAGCAGGTAGCCGTCCTCGCCGTGGAACGCCCCGAAGATGTACGTCCACGCCGCCATGTCCTTCTGGCTGGCGAAGGCGTAGGGGTTGTCGCGGTTGTTCCAGCGGTCGAAGTTGAACTTCACGGCCTCGGCGTTGAAGGGCGTGCCGTCGGTGAAGCTGACGCCCTCACGCAGGTGGAACGTCCACTGCGTGGCGTCGGCGTTCGCCTCCCAGCTCGTCGCCAGCAGCGGCATGAGCTCGGAGCTGCCCGGCTTGAAGCCCACCAGCGGCTGCGCCACCTGGTAGAGCACCGTCAGCGAGTTGCCGTCCTGCGGCAGATCGAGCGTCACCGGAAGGCCGCTCTCCCCGTAGACGAGCGTCTGGGCGGACGCCAGGGCCGATAGGGCCAGCAGACCCACGGCCACGAACATGGCCAGTCTCTTCATACCCACCTCCAATGGGTTGTACGGTACAGGCCGGCCGTCCTCCCATGCACTCCTGGACGAGCCGTTTCGCCTGCGTTGGCGCGAGTGTAGCACCTCCGGGCGCAGCGGCGCGGCCCAACGCTCTCAGGGAGCGGCTCCGGTCGGCTCGAGCCGACCGGCATCGAGACGGTAGCGCCGCTCCACCGAGCGCACCAGCGCTTCGTCGTGCGTGACCATCACCACGGCCGTCCGCCGCTCGCGCGCGAGCTCGAGCAGCAGCTCGAACACCGCGCGGGCGCTGCTCCGGTCGAGGCTGCCGGTCGGCTCGTCGGCCAGCAGGACGGAGGGCTCGAGCGCCAGCGCCCGCGCGACCGCCGCCCGCTGCCGTTCGCCCCCGGATACGCGCCCGGGCACCGCATGCATGCGCGGCGCCACGCCCACGCGCTCCAGCAGTTCCCGGGCACGCCGCTCGTCGGGGGCCCCCAGGATGCGTCCGGGCAGCATCACGTTCTCGAGCAGGCTCAGCTCCTTGAGCAGGTAGTGGTTCTGGAACACCAGGCCCAGCGTCCGAGCGCGCCGGCGCGCCAGGTCCTGCGGGCGCTCCCGGTGGACGGCCAGATCGCCCCACCACACCTCGCCGTCGTCGGGGGTGTCGAGCCCCGCCAGCAGGTGGATGAGGGTGCTCTTCCCCGAGCCGCTCGGACCCAGCACCGCCACCACCTCGCCGGCCTCGAGCGCCAGGTCGACGCCGGCCAGCACCGGCACGCCGCCGTTGGGCCCTGGGTACCTCCGGACCAGGTCACGGCATTCCAGCACGGCGGGCACGGGGTTACTATAACGGGGTGAGGGCGTACCGTCCGACGTGACGCCAGCGCACCGGAGGTGCCGCCCACGGTCCTCCCGGCGACCACGCCGCGCCCCGAGCGCACCGGAGGGTTCGATGGCACGAGACGACGGCAACGCAGAGTCCCTGACGGAGTTCCTCGCGGAGGTCCCGCTGTTCCGCGGCGCTCCCGATCGGGCGCTCACGATCGCGGCCACCGCGGTGCGCCGGCGCGTCTACGAATCGGGTACCACCGTGTTCCAGGAGGGCGACAAGGGCGAAGCCCTGTACATCCTGCGCCAGGGCCTGGTGAAGCTCTCCAAGATCGACCTCGGCGGTCACGAGAAGACGCTGGCGATCCTCCAGCCCCCCGAGTTCTTCGGGGAGATGGCGCTCCTCGGCGAGTCGACGCGCAGCGCCACCGCGCTCACCCTCAACGAGGTCACCGCCTACCTGCTGTTCAACGACGACTTCCGCAAGCTGCTGTCGGACTATCCGTCGATCAGCCTCAACCTCACCACCACGCTGGCGAGCCGCCTGCGGGGCATGGACGACGAGTCTCAGATCCTCTCCTACAAGGACGCCCAGGGACGGGTCGCGTACGTGCTGCTGCGGCTCTACCGCGGAGGCGTCGTCGACCTCGAGGACGACCGGGCGTTGGTGCGGCTCACCCACCAGGAGCTGGCCAGCCTGGCCGGCACCTCCCGCGAGACGGTCACGCGGGCGCTCAAGGCGTTGGAAGCCGAGGGCGTGATCGAGACGCGCCCCAAGGAGGTCTTCATCACCGACGCCGAGGCCCTCGCCGAGATCCTGCACGGCGTGCGCTGAGGCTAGCCCCGGCGCGTGCCTGCCAGCCGCTGGGCCAGGCGCTCCTCGAGGCGTGCGCGGACGTACGGCCAGTCCTCGTCGGTTACCCCGAACACCATGGTGTCGCGGACGTAGCCGCCCTTGACCACCATGTGGCGGCGCAGCACCCCCTCGTAGCGGGCGCCGAGCGCACGGATGGCGCGCTGCGAGCGGACGTTGCGCGTGTCGGTATGGATCTGCACCCGCACCAGGCCGAGCGTGTCGAAGGCGTGCCCCAGCAGCAGCAACTTGCAGTCGATGTTGACGCCGGAGTTGAACACCTCGGGCCGGTACCAGGTGTAGCCGAGCTCGCAGCGCCGGTGCCGGTCCTCGATGTCGGTCAACCGGCTGCTCCCCAGGATGCGCCCGCCGGCACGCTCCTCCACGACCACCACCACGGCACGGCCCGCCGCGGTGTCCTCCAAGGCGCGCCCGAAGTACACCTCGGCCTCCGCGGCGCTGGCAGGCGTCGAGGTCAGGCGGTACTCGGCGGCGTGGGCTACTGCGATCTCGGTGAGCGGCCCGACGTCGGCGCGGGCGAGCGGCCGCAACCGGACCAGGGTGCCCTCGAGGGCGTCGAACGGTGGCAGTTCCACCGCCCGATGATAGCCCGACCGCGCCGAGCCGACCTCAGGCGCTGCGGACGGTGTGTTCGGCGAGGGTGGGGCCGGGCCCGGGATGGTCGAGGTCGATCTCGAACGGCACGATCTCGGCGTGGTCGACCAGGCGCCGCATGCCCACCAGGCTGCCGATCACCACGCCGTGGGTCACGACCACCAGGTTGCGGAAGCGCCGGTAGCGATTCAGCACCGTGAGGACGCGCTCGCGTACCTCGCTCAGGCTCTCCCACGGCGCCGAAGGGTCCTCGCCGGCGACGCCCGAGAGGGTGCGCTTGGCGCGCTCCAGCAGGCCGGCGTCGACGTCGCCCAAGGGGTCCTTCTGCGGCAGCCACTCGTGCAGGTCGTACTCGACGAACAGCGGCTTGTTCAGAGCGCGGCTGAGGAGGGCCCCCGACTCGAGGGCCCGCGTGAAGGTGCTGCACAGGATGGCATCGGCCTCCTGCAGGCGGTAGTCGTTGGCGATGGTGTCGATCTGCAGCCGCCCGAGCGGCGTGAGGGGAGCGAAGTCCTTGGCCCAGCCGCGGGCGCCGCGCATCTCCACCAGGTTCCAGTCGGGCTCGCCGTGCCGGACGAAGAAGAGCTTCACCCGCGCCCCTCTCGACGAGGTCCGGGAATGACCGCAAGGGAACGAACAGACAACGTCGTCATCGAGACCTCTGGGGTCCCAGCGGTGTCCTCCGGGACCGTCCAGCAAAGGGTAGCAAGCGTGCCGGGGAGGGGCTGTTCGAAGTTTCATTCCCCCTCGGGACCCGCCTCGCCGCGTCCGAGTACGCGCGTGCGCCCGGCGGCCGAGGATGCCGCCCGGAGCATCGGTTAGAGTGGCCCCGTGATCGCCGAGGGAGCGTCGTTCCTCCCTCCTAGGAGGGTCTTGTGACCTTGGATGGCGCCTATCGGCGCACGGTGCTGGCGGTGGCAGGAGCGCCGCTGGTCCGAGGGTTCGTGACACGTGCAGGCTGGCGGCTCGGGGTCGGGCGTTTCGTCGCTGGGGAGTCGATGGAGCAGGCGCTCCCGGCGCTGCAGCGCATCGAGGCCTCGGGCAAGGGCATCGTCATCGATGTGCTGGGCGAGTTCGTCGGCGACGAAGCGGCCGCGCGACAGAGCGCCGCGCGCATCCGTCAGGCCATGCAGGAGGCAGCTGAACACGGGCTCGAGCCGTACTTCAGCGCCAAGCCCACCCAGCTCGGGCTCGGCATCGATCGCGACCTCGCCCTCGAGCTCGCCACCGACCTGGCGGCCACCGCGGCCGGCCACCAGGGCCACTTGTGCCTGGACATGGAGAGCAGCGGCTACGTCGACGCCACCCTGGAGCTGTTCGAGCGGCTGTGGGAGGCGGGACACCGTCGGATCTCGACGGTGCTGCAGAGCTACCTGCATCGCACGCCCGAGGACCTCGAGCGTGTCCTCGCGCGCTCCCCCGTTCCCGACCTGCGCATCGTCAAGGGCGCCTACAACGAGGGGGCCGCGGTCGCGCACCAGGACAAGGCGCGCGTCGAGCGCGCCTACCGGGAGCTGGTCTACCGCGCGTTCGAGGTCGGCGGCCACGTGAACGTCGCCACCCACGACGAACGCATCCTCGACGAGATCGGCGCCTACGCTCGCGGGGCCGGCTTCGGACCCGAGCGCTACGAGTTCCAGCTGCTCTACGGCGTCCGTCCGGGTCTGCAGGACCGCCTCGCCGGCGACGGACACCGCCTGCGCGTGTACGTGCCGTTCGGGGAGGACTGGTACGGTTATTTCAGTCGCCGGCTGGCCGAACGTCCCGCCAACCTGGCCTTCGTGGTGCGAGGCCTGACCGGCTGAGCCCCGTGGTAAGGAGATCCCCGCATGTACTTCGAACCCTATGCCGTCGAACCCTACCTGGACTTCGCCGACGCGGACACCCGCCAGCGCTTCGAGAAGGTGCTGGAACGGGTGCGGGCGCAGTTGGGCCGTGACTACGCCCTGTGGATCGGCGGCGAGCGGGTCGACACCGGCGAGTACCTGGAGTCGGTCGATCCCTGCCGTCCCAGCCGCTTGGTCGGCCGCAGCGCCAAGGCCAAGGCACCGGAGATCGAGCTCGCGATGGACGCCGCGGAGGCCGCCTTCACGACCTGGTCGCGCGAGCCGATGGCGTTGCGGGCACGCGCCCTGGTCAAGCTCGCGGCGGTGCTGCGCCGCAGGCGCGAGGAGCTCGCCGCCTGGGAGGTCTTCGAGGCCGGCAAGAACTACCTCGAGGCCATCGCCGACGTCGCCGAGGCCATCGACTTCTGCGAGTACTACGCGCGCCAGGCCATGGAGCTCGATGGCCCGCGTCCGACCTACGACGTCCCCGGCGAGGAGAACACCAGCGAGCTGATCGCCATGGGGGTGGGGTTGGTCATCCCGCCGTGGAACTTCCTTCTCGCCATCCTCGTGGGCACCACCGTGGCGCCCGTGGTGGTGGGCAACACCGTCATCGTCAAGCCCTCGCCTTCGACGCCGATCATCGCGCAGAAGTTCATGGAGTGCGTCGAGGAGGCGGGCTTCCCGCACGGCGTCATCAACCTGCTCACCGGGGAGGACCGCGACCTCGGCGATGCCCTGGTCGATCACCCCCGGACCCGCTTCATCAACTTCACCGGATCGGTCGGCACCGGGCTGCGCATCAACGAGCGCGCCGCCAAGGTGCACCCCGGCCAGAACTGGCTCAAGCGCGTGTTCCTGGAGATGGGCGGCAAGGACGCGCTCATCGTCGACGAGACGGCCGACCTCGACCTGGCTGCCGACGCCGCCGTGGTCAGCGGCTTCGGCTTCCAGGGCCAGAAGTGTTCGGCCATGAGCCGCCTCATCATCGTCGATGCCGTCTACGACGCGTTGCTGGAGAAGTTCCTGGAGCGTGTGGAGCGCCTCCGCGTGGGTCCGGCCGACGAGAACGCCGATGTGGCCGCGGTGGTGAACGAGAAGCAGTACCGCAAGATCCTCGACTACATCGAGACCGGCAAGCAGGAGGCCCGCCTCGTGCACGGGGGCGGCCCCGCCGAAGGCGAGGGCTACTTCATCCAACCGACGGTGTTCGCCGACGTCCCGCCCAGTGCCACCATCGCCTGCGAGGAGATCTTCGGTCCGGTGGTGTCGGTGATGCGCGCGCGCGATTTCGACCACGCCCTCGAGCTCGCCAACGGCACCATGTACGGACTCACCGGCGGACTGTGCTCGCGGGACCGGCTCCGCATCGAGCGCGCCCGCCGCGAGTTCCAGGTCGGCAACCTCTACGTCAACCGCAAGATCACCGGCGCGCTGGTGGGGGTCCAGCCCTTCGGCGGCTTCAAGATGTCCGGGACGAACTCCAAGGCCGGCGGCCCCGACTACCTGAGGGGGTTCATGGAGATGAAGACGGTGACCGAACGCTTCTGACCCTGCCTCGCCGCGCACCTCCCCGGGAGGGCCCGGGTGGCCCCTGCAGGACGGCTCGGAACCCGACCCTCGGGGGCGCGGAAATGTTACAAGTGGAACGAGATTGATCGGTACGTCACCGGCGACCCGGCGGAGACCGCCCTCACGGCAGAGCACGGACCACGTGCGCGACCTGAGGAACCTCTTCGCCCGGTCGCCGAGTTCGTAAGGGGGCCCCATGCCCGAAGCCCTGCAATCCCTGATCGACAAGCTGCAAGGCGAGGTGGTCGACGAGGCGCAAGCCCGCGCCGATGCCGTCCTCGCCGAGGCCGAAGCCGAAGCCGCGAGGCGTCTGCAAGCCGCGAACAGCGAAGCTCAACGCATCCGTAGCCAGGCCGAGCGCGATGCCGAGCTCTCCCGTGAACGCGGGGAGAAGGCCCTCGAGCAGGCCGGCCGCGACCTCTTGATGGCGGTCCAACGCGGCGTCGAGGACGTCGTGATGGCCCTGGTCCACGACTCGCTGGCGGAAGCGCTGACGCCCGAGACCCTGCGGGACATGCTGCTGGTGATGGCCGAGGCCTACGCCCGGCGCAGCGGCCCGGAACGCCGGATGAGCGTGCTCCTGGGCGACAAGGACCGCGAGAAGCTCGCCCGCTTCTACGCCGACGAGTACCGGCAGAAGCTCGGCGAGGGTATCGACATCCGCCTGGGGCGCGACATCGACAAGGGCTTCCGGGTTTCGATGACGGGGGACCACGTGGAGCACGACTTCACGTTGCAAGCCATCGCGGCGGCCCTGGCCGACATGCTCAGGCCCGAACTCGCGGCCGTGCTCGCAGGCGCGAGCGCGGCGTCGGCCTAGCGGGCCGAGGCAGGACGCCTACGTGTACGCCTTCCTCCTCTCCAGTCTGCCCTCCTTCTCCCTCGGTGACGAACCGCCGCTGACGGTCGCGGCGCTCGCCGAGCGTTGTCGGCCCTACCTCGGCGAGGCCGCCTGTGCCGCCCTCGAGCACCCTGCGCCCGCCGCCTCGACAGCCGGTGACGTGGGCGATGTCGCCCGCCTCTGGCTCGACGGCGAGCGCCAGCTCCGCAACGCCGTGGCGCGGCGCCGCGCCGCCACCTGGCAACTCCCCTCGGACACCGACCAACACGAGCATGCGGCGTTCCGCGTGGACATCGAGGCCGGTGTAGCCCACGCCTTCGAGGCGCCCGACCCGCTGCAGCGCGAGCGGGCCCTCGATGACCTGCGCTGGCGCCTGCTCGACGACCTCGCGGGTGTGGTGCCGTGGGGCTACGCCGCGCTCTTCGCCTACGCCCAGCGCCTGCGCCTCGCTGCGGCCTGGTCCCGGCGCCTTCCCGACGCCGGGTCGCGCCACTTGCACAGCGTCCTGAACGGACTCGAGGCCCACCATGCCTAACGTCGGTCACATCGTCTCGGTCAACGGCAACCTTCTCACCGTGGCGTTCGAGAAGCCGGTGATCCAGAACGAGGTCGGCTACGCGATGCTCGGCGACCTGCGCCTCAAGGCGGAGCTCATCCGTGTCCGTGGGCACTACGCCGACCTGCAGGTGTTCGAGGACACCACCGGCCTCTACGTGGGGGGCCCGGTGGAGTTCACCGGGGAACTCCTCACCGCGGAGCTCGGGCCCGGGCTCCTCGGGCGCATCTTCGACGGACTGCAGAACCCCCTCCCGGAGCTCGCCGAAGCGGCGGGCTTCTTCCTTCGGCGCGGTGTCTACCTGAGCCCCCTCGAGCGCGACCAGCGCTGGGCGTTCACACCGGCGACCGAGGTCGGGGCCAGGGTGCGTGGGGGCGACAGCCTCGGCATCGTGCCCGAGAACGCGGTCCAGCACAGGATCATGGCGCCCTTCGATCTCAACGGGCGGTGGACCGTCGCCTGGCTCGCGCCGGCCGGCGAGTACCGCATCGACGACACCATCGCGACCCTGCAGGACGAGGCCGGGCGGGAACGCCAGGTGACCATGGTCCAGCGCTGGCCCGTGAAGGTCCCCATCCGCGCCTACCGCGAACGGCTCCGCCCGCAGGAACCGCTGGTGACCAAGGTCCGCATCCTGGACACCCTGTTCCCGGTCGCCCTCGGCGGCACCTACTGCATCCCCGGACCGTTCGGCGCCGGCAAGACGGTCCTCCAGCAGATCACCAGCCGGCACGCCGACGTCGACATCGTCATCATCGCGGCCTGCGGCGAGCGCGCCGGCGAGGTGGTGGAGACCCTCCGCGAGTTCCCCGAGCTCACGGACCCTCGCACCGGGCGCAGTCTGATGGAGCGCACCCTGATCATCGTCAACACCAGCTCGATGCCGGTGGCGTCGCGCGAGGCCAGCGTCTACACGGCCGTGACGGTCGCCGAGTACTACCGCCAGATGGGGCTCAACGTGCTGCTGCTGGCCGACTCCACCTCGCGTTGGGCCCAGGCGCTGCGCGAGATCTCCGGTCGCCTCGAGGAGATCCCCGGGGAGGAGGCCTTCCCCGCCTACCTCGAGTCGGTCATCGCCGGCTTCTACGAGCGCGGCGGCGTGGTCCGCCTCAACGACGGGAGCACCGGCTCGGTCACCATCGGTGGCGCCGTCAGCCCGGCCGGCGGGAACTTCGAGGAGCCGGTGACGCAGGCCACCCTCAAGGTGGTGGGCGCCTTCCACGGACTCTCCCGCGCCCGCTCCGACGCGCGCCGCTACCCCGCCGTCGATCCCCTCGATAGCTGGAGCCGCTACCACGGCGTCGCCGACCCCGACGACGTCGCGGTAGGTCGCGAGGTGCTCAGGTCCGGGCACGAGGTCGATCAGATGATGAAGGTGGTCGGCGAGGAGGGCACCGCCATCTCCGACTACGTGACCTACCTCAAGGCGGAGTACCTCGACGCCGCCTACCTGCAACAGAACGCCTTCGACGAGGTCGACGCCGCCAGCGGCGCCGACCGCCAGCGCCACGTCTTCGGGCGCCTGGCGGGGGTGCTGCGCACCCGCATGACGTTCCCCGACAAGGACGCCGCGCGGCGCTTCTTCCAGGAACTGACGCAGGTCACCAAGGAGTGGAACCTGGTGCGGATGGACGACCCCCGCTTCGCCGAGCTCGAGGCCGAGCTGAGCCAGCGGGTGGAAGGGGTGAGCAGCGATGCGTAAGGTCTACACCGAGGTCGAGCGCATCGCCGGCAACGTCGTCACCGTGCGCGCCAACGACGCCACCTACCGCGAGCTGGCCGAGGTCCGTTGGCCCAACGGCAGCTCCCTGGCCCAGGTCATCAAGGTCGAGGGGGACCGCGCCACGCTGCAGGTGTTCGCCGGCAGCCGCGGCATCCCCACCGACGCCCACGTGCGCTTCCTGGGCCGCCCCGTCCAGGTCCCGTTCTCCGAGGCCCTGCTGGGCCGCGTCTTCGACGGGGCCGGGCGCCCGCGCGACCGCAGGCCGGAGGTGGAGGCCGAGCCGATCCAGGTGGGCGGACCCTCCGTGAACCCGGCGAAGCGCGTCATCCCGCGCCGCATGGTGCGTACCGGCATCCCCATGATCGACGTCTTCAACACCCTGGTGGAGAGCCAGAAGCTGCCCATCTTCGCTGCCGCCGGCGAGCCCTCCAACGAGCTCCTGGCGCGCATCGCCCTCCAGGCCGAGGTCGACGTGATCGTGCTCGGGGGCATGGGACTCAAGCACGACGACTACCTGGCTTTCCGCGAGACGCTCGATGGCGCCGGTGCCAGTGTCCGCACCGTGATGTTCGTGCACACCGCCGCCGACCCCGTCGTCGAGTGCCTGCTCGTCCCCGACCTCGCTCTGGCCGTGGCCGAGCGCTTCGCGCTGGAGGGTCGGCGGGTGCTGGTGCTGCTCACCGACATGACCAACTTCGCCGACGCCCTCAAGGAGGTCGCGATCACGATGGAGCAGATCCCGTCGAACCGCGGCTATCCGGGCGATCTCTACAGCCAGCTCGCCGCCCGCTACGAGAAGGCGGTCGATTTCGAGGGGGCCGGCTCCATCACCATCCTGGCGGCCACCACCATGCCCGGCGACGACGTCACCCACCCGGTGCCCGACAACACCGGCTACATCACCGAGGGGCAGCTCTACCTGCGCGGCGGCCGCATCGAGCCGTTCGGCAGCCTGAGCCGCCTGAAGCAGCTCGTCAACGGGCGGACCCGCGACGACCACCGCGACCTCATGAACGGCATGATCCAGCTCTACGCCGCCTACCGGGAGACCCTCGAGAAGCAGGCGATGGGCTTCAGCATGAGTCGCTGGGACGAGCAGCTGCTGCGCTACGGCAGCGCCTTCGAAGACCGCTTGATGAGCCTCGAGCTGCACCTGCCGCTGGAGGAGGCGCTCGACGAGGGGTGGAGCATCCTCGCCGAGTGCTTCGAGCCCCCCCAGACCGGCTTGTCCAGCGCCTTGATCGAGCGTCACTGGCCGCGCGATCCGAACGCCGACCGCGTTCCGGAGGTTGCCGATTGAGCCGCGTCCGGGCCAGCAAGCAGGAGCTCAAGCGGCAGCGTGACGCCCTCGGCCGCTTCCGGCGCTACCTGCCGACCCTCCAGCTCAAGAAGCGCCAGTTGCAGATGGAGGTTCGGCGCGTCGAGAGCGAGCAACGTCGGGCCGACGCCGATCTGGCTGCGGCCGAGGCGGCCCTGGAGCCGTGGATCGCGCTCCTGGCCGACGAGCCCCCGCTGCTCGAGCACCTGGCGGTGAGCGAGGTCCGCACCAGCACGACCAACGTGGCGGGCGTCGACGTGCCGGTGTTGGAGGCCCTCACCTTCCGCCGCAGCCCGCCCGACCTGCACGCCACCCCCGCCTTCATCGACGACGCCGTGCTGGCGTGCGAGACGCTCGCTCGCCTGCGAATGCGGCGGCGCGTGCTGGCCGAACAGCACCGACGGTTGGCCGATGAGCTCCGTGTCACGTCGCAACGCGTCAACCTCTTCGAGAAGGTCAAGATCCCCGAGGCCGAGCGTGCCATCCGTTTCATCCGCATCGCGCTGGGCGACCAGCAGGCGGCCGAGGTGGTCCGCGCCAAGATCGCCAAGGCGAAGGCGCTGGAGCGCGAGGTGGCGACATGATCGTGCCGATGAAGCGGGTCACCGTGGTGATGCTCCGGAGCCATCACGAGGCCTCGCTGGCCCAGCTCCAGGACCTCGGGGTGCTCCACCTGGCGTCCGAGCAGGTCGGCGAGAGCCAGGGCGTCGCCGGTGCGCGTGCCCGGCTCGAGGGGTTGCGGCACGCCACGGAGGTGCTGCAGGGGGTGGAGGCCCCCTCCCCTACGCCCGCGGACGCCCGCAGGCTCGAGGTGGCCGAGGTGGTCGCGCGCACCGCCAGGCTCGCGGAGCGCCTGGAGGTGATCGACGCCGAGATCGGCGAGCTGCAGCGTGAGCTCGCCCGGCTGTCGCCCCTGGGCGACTTCGACCCCGCGGCGCTGGCGCGGCTCGCCGAGCACGGGTTGGGCGTCCGGCTCCTGCGCGCATCGTCGCGTTGGTCCGCCGATCTTCCCGGCGAGGTGGCCCTCCAAGAACTCGGGCGCGACGGCCGCGAGCGCATCGTGGCGCTCGTCGGTCCGCTGGCCGCGCTGGAAGCCATCGAGACCGGCGCCGGCGCCGGCGCCCCCGAGGAGATCGCGCTGCCGAAGGTCGGCCCCGCCGCCCTGCATCGCCGTCTGCAGAGGCTCGCCGACGAGCGGCGCGCGGCAGCCGTCGAGCTGGGCGGGCTGGCGGCCGCCCGCCCGAGGCTCGAGGACGCCCTGCCCGCGGCCGAGGACGGGCTCGCCTTCGAGGAGGCCCGGGCCGCCAGCGCGCTGGCGGGGCCGCTGGCGGTGGTCCGGGGCTACTGCCCCGCACCGCGGCTGGCCTCGGTCGAGCGGACCGCGCAGGCGAACGGCTGGGGTCTGGTCGTCGAGGACGTCGAAAACCCCAGCGAGACGCCGATCGAGATCACCATCCCGGCCTGGGTGAAGCCGATCCGCGCCCTGTTCTCCTTCACCGGGGTGCTCCCCGGCTACGACCAGGTGGACGTGAGCGTTCCCTTCCTGTTGTTCATGAGCCTGTTCTTCGCGATGATCGTGGGGGACGCAGGGTACGGCCTGATCTTCCTCGCGCTCACGGAGCTGGGGCGCTGGCGCATGCCCAAGGCCCCTCGGACCATGTTCTCGCTCCTCCGGATCATGAGCGTCTGCACCATCGTATGGGGCGTTCTGACCGGGAGTTACTTCGGGATCGCGCTGCTGCCGCACCCGCTGCGCGCGGTGCAGGTCACCTGGCTCGCCGACCCGAATCACATGATCCTGCTGAGCTTCCTGATCGGAGCCGTGCACCTCACGGTGGCCCACGGCTGGAACGTGGTGCGCTTCTTCCCGTCGCCGCGAGCGTTGGCCCAGGTCGGCTGGATCCTCTCCACCTGGACTATGTTCTTCCTCGCCCGCGCGATGGTGCTGGGTGCCCCCTTCCCGCACCTCATGCTCTACGCGCTGGGGCTCGGGGTCCTGCTGATCGTCGCGTTCATGACGCCGCCGAAGGCGCTCAAGTCGGAGTGGTTCAACCACGTCATGCTGCCGCTCAGTCTCGTCAGCAACTTCGTCGATCTCGTCTCGTATGTCCGCCTGTTCGCCGTCGGCGCAGCGACCTTCGCCATCGCGGAGGCCTTCAACCAGATGGCCGTCGGAGGATCGGGCGGCATCGTCGCCGGCGCCGTCGCGGCGCTGGTCCTGTTCTTCGGGCACACGCTGAACATCCTGCTGGCCACCATGGGCGTGCTGGTCCACGGCGTCCGCCTGAACATGCTGGAGTTCGCCAGCCACCTCGGCATGGAGTGGACCGGACGTCCGTACCGGCCCTTCGCGCACGCACAACGTCAGAAGGACGGGGCGTGAGCCCCCGTCATGGAGGAGGAGCTTGATGGATCCCGTATTGATGGCCGCCTTGGGACGTGCTGGAGGCGCGACGGTCCTGGGCCTCGCAGCGCTGGGCTCGGCGTTCGGAACCGGTACCGCCGGCATGGCCGCGGTCGGCGCTTGGAAGCGCGCCTACGCCCAGAACAAGGCCGCCCCCTTCATCCTCATCACCTTCGTGGGAGCCCCGCTCTCGCAGACGATCTACGGCATGATCCTGATGAACGCCGTCGTCCGCGCGGTGTCGTCGGCCCTCAGCGCCAACACCACCGTCGCCTGGCCGGCGATGCTCGCTCTGGGCGTCTTCGGTGGGCTGGCCATGGGCGCCTCCGCCTACATGCAGGGGCGCGTCGGGGCCGCCGCCTCCGACGCCCTCGGTGAGACCGGGCAGGGCTTCGGCAACTACCTCATGGCGATCGGCGTCGTGGAGACGGTCGCGATCTTCGTGCTGGTGTTCATCACCGCGACGCTGTAGGCGTCGACACCGGTAGCCCGCGAGGGCGCGGCGGGACCCACCCGCCGCGCCCTTCAACGTGGCAGCACGTAGGCCAGCATGAGCGCGAGGTGGCACCCCCAGCCGGCCAGCACGAACAGGTGCCAGATCCCGTGGTAACCCACCGTTCGCGGCGCCCAGTCCGGGCGTTTGCGCGCGTAGATGACGGCTCCCAACGAGTACAGCAAACCTCCGGCGATCAACAGCGCCACCCCGCCGGGCGCCAGCGCCCGCACCAGCGGCCCGATCGCCATCACCGCCATCCAACCCAGCACCAGGTACAGCACCGTCGAGAGCCAGCGCGGCGAGGTGAACCACACCAGCTTGAAGAGCACGCCGGCGGCTCCCAGGACCCACACCACGGCGAAGAGCGGCCACCCCCAGGGTGAGCCGTGCTCCCGCAACGTCACCAACGTGATGGGGGTGTAACTCCCCGCGATGAGCACGAAGATCGCGGCGTGATCGGCACGCCGCAGCCGCGACTCGAGCCGCGGCCCCGCGCGCACCGCGTGGAGCAGAGTGCTCGCCGTGAACAGGGCGATGGACGCCAGGGCGAACACCGCGAAGCTCGCGACGCGCCACGGCTCGTCCCACGAGCCGACGACCAGCACGGTCCCCCCGACCGACGCCACGATCACGCCCAGCAGATGCGAGAGCGCGTTGAACGGTTCCTTGAGACGGGGCGGACGGGGGTCGCTGGGGGCCGCGGGCACGGGGCAGTGTAGCAGCGGTGGTCTCGCCTGCGGGGCCCGCGGGCCCCCGCCGTCGGAGCCTTCGGTCCGCATCCGCGACTCCGGCTCTAGAGAAGAAGCCCCGTGCCGGACGGGGCTTCTCACTGGAGCCAAAGGTCGGATTTGAACCGACGACCTGCCGATTACGAATCGGCTGCTCTACCGCTGAGCTACTTTGGCGCGCCTCCGGGGGACCGGAGGACCGGGCGCGCGGCCCGCGGTGGTGGCCAGGGGC
Organism: Deinococci bacterium; assembly: GCA_030149325.1. Classification (GTDB taxonomy): domain Bacteria; phylum Deinococcota; class Deinococci; order Deinococcales; family Trueperaceae; genus JASBRS01. The sequence goes on along the minus strand of JASBRS010000084.1, from coordinate 69,364 downwards.
AGAATCGAACTGCCGACACTGCGATTTTCAGTCGCATGCTCTACCGACTGAGCTACCTGGCCGAGAACCGGAACGCCCCCGCGAGGGGGCGCCTCCGGTGATCGCTGGCGGAGCGGACGGGATTTGAACCCGCGACCTTCTGCGTGACAGGCAGATATGCTAACCGCTACACTACCGCTCCGTACATCGCCGGACCAGCCGTTCCGCCGTTCCGGGCGGAGAGTAGGATACCTGGGTCCGAGCCGCACTGTCAACGCCAGCGGCGTCACTTCACGACGTCGGCCACGACCGTCACCGTCGGCTCGGCGCGCTCGGAGGCGCGACCGGCCGAGGCGGTCTCCTCGCCTCCGATACCGAGCTCCGCCAGCACCTTGCGGATGCCCTTCGGGCCGTACCCCAGAGCCTCGTGCTGATGGCTCGGGTTGCCGTGCGGGACGGTGACATCGGGGATGCCCAGACGGCGCAGCGGGAGCGTCGCCCCGAGGTCGGTGAGCGCCTCGGCGACGGCGGACCCCAGGCCCCCCACGACGGTGTGGTCTTCCACCGTGAGCAACGCCCGTTGCGACTCCGCCAGCTCGGACAGCATGGCGACGTCGAGGGGCTTGACGAAGCGGGCGTTGACGACGCCCACGCGTTCGTCGTCACCGGCGGCCTCCAGGGCGTACGCCAGGGTCGGTCCGCTGGCGAGGACGGTGACCTCGCTACCGGGCTTGACGACGTCCCAGCTCCCCCACGTCAGCGACGGCCAACGATCGAAGGGCAACGCCTCGGCCTGGGCCACGGCGCCGCGTGGCCACCGGATGGCACGCGGTCCCCCGAGCTCCCAGGCGGCCTTGAGCATGCCGCGCATCTCCTGGGCGTCGCGGGGCATGCCGATGGCGAGGTTCGGGATGGCCCGCAGGTAGGCCATGTCGTAGATGCCCTGATGCGTCGCGCCGTCGCCGCCCACCAGGCCCGCGCGATCGACCGCGAAGATCACGTCGAGGTTCTCGAGGGCGACGTCGTGGATCACCTGATCGAAGCCGCGCTGGAGGAAGGTGCTGTAGATGGCAACGATGGGCTTCTCTCCGCGCAGCGCGAGCCCCGCCCCCACCGTGACTGCCACGTCCTCGGCGATGCCCACGTCGATGAAGCGCTGCGGGTGGGTCTGGCTGTACTCCACCAGGCCGCTGCCTTCACGCATGGCGGGCGTGATGACCCAGACGCGATCGTCCGCGCTCGCCATGGCGCTCGCGGCGTCCCCGAAGGCGTTGGACCAGGTGTAGCCCTTCCCTTCGGCGACCGGATTGTCGAGATCGAAGGAGGACGCGCCGTGCCAGGTGATGGGGTCGTTCTCGGCGACCTGGTAGCCCTTGCCCTTGCGCGTCACGATGTGCAGCATGGTCGGGCCGTCGAGGCGCCGGATGTGCTCGAGGTAGTAGAGCAACTGCGGGATGTTGTGGCCGTCGATGGGGCCGACGTAACGCAGGCCCATGGCGTGGAACGGGTTGTTGCTGGCGGGATCGAAGAACCGGCGCGCCGCCTTCTTGGCGCGGCTGCCGAACTCGGCCAGCGGCTCCCAGACCCCGCTGAGCGCCTCCTTCGAGCCCTTCTCCGCCTGCTGGAACCAGCCCTGCACCTGCAAGGTACTCAGGTAGTGCTTCAACGCCCCCACGTTCTCACTGATCGACATCTCGTTGTCGTTGAGCACGATGGTCATGCGGGGCTTGACGTGTCCGATCTGGTTCAGCGCGGCCAGCGCCATGCCCCCGGTGAGCGCCCCGTCGCCGATGACCGCGACCACGTCGTAGTCGGAGGCACGCGCGTCGCGCGACAGCGCCATGCCGAGCGACGCCGCCAGGCTGGTGCTGGCATGGCCGACGGTCAGGGCGTCGTGGTCGGACTCGCTGCTGGTCGTGAAGCCCGCCAGGCCGCCCTCCTTGCGGATGGTGGCGATACGGTCGCGGCGGCCGGTGAGGATCTTGTGGCCGTAGGTCTGATGGCCGACGTCCCATACCAGACGGTCGCGCGAGGAGTCGTAGAGGTAGTGCAGCGCGACCGTGAGCTCGATGGCGCCGAGGCTCGACGCCAGATGGCCGCCCGCCATCGAGCAGGCACGCACCACCTCGGCGCGCAGCTCCTCGGCGAGTTGCGGGAGCTGATCCCGCGACAGGCGCTTCACATCGTGGGGTGTGTGGATGTCATCGAGCAGGGCCATCGCCGTGAACCACCTCCCCGAGCGGCCATGTTCGCCAACCGAGTCTATCAGAGCGGGGTTCGTCCGAAGCGTGGCGCAGGACCGATTCCGGCCGCGGCAGGGACCGAGGCGGCTCCCGCCGGATCAGGACCCTCCGCCGCCGCTTCCGGCATCGGGAGCGGGCTTGAGCACGTTGCTGGCGATGAGCACGTTGCCGTTCTCGTCGCGGACCTCGCCCACGTACGGGGTGAACCAGAACTGCTGGGTGAGCTGGTTGGTCACGTTGGCGTTGGCATCCAGGGTCCGTGTCGTGAACGACACCACGTAGACGTCGAAGCTGCCCGCCGCCATCGTCACCTTGCGCTGGTCGACCACGGTGTAGACGTAGTGGACGTTCAGCGACTTGCTGGCGCTCTTCGCTGAACCGTCGGTAGCGACCACATCGACCTTGGTATCGCCCGACCAGGTGGCTCCGACCCGCATGTCGGCGGCCGCCGGGAACTCATGGATGGGCGGATCGAAGTTGATCACGGTCCCGAGCTTGTTCTCGCGCCCCAGGTAGACGCCGTCGTCGCGGTACTGGCGGTAACGCGTGACGTCGAGACCGCGCCCCTGGATATGCCACGCGATCCAGACCTGCCCGTCCAGGACGGTAGGCCCCTCGACGTCGGAGACCAAGCGAGGGTCGGTGAGCCTGGCCCCGTCCGGCAGGTACTCCCAGTGGGCACCGGTCTGGTGCGGGTAGTAGCTGACCGGCTTGGTGAGCTGCTGCACGGTGACCTGCTGCTGCCCCGCGGGGGCGCACGCCGACAACAACACCAGCAGCAACCCCAGCGGCCCGAACGTCATGGCGGTGCGTCGCATGCGCCACTCTACCGCGAGCCCCCGGTCCCGGAATGAGGACTTCGCCCGCGGTCGCGCTTCAGCCCGCGGACGCCTCGGCGCTGTCGCGGACACGCCCGTAGACGTCGTCGTCGGAGGGATCGAAGCCGTGCAGGAGGGCCAGGTAGGCGGCGACCCAGACGCTCAGGTACCACAGCACCAACGCCTGTGCCACCGTGTCGCCCAGCCCCGCGATCGGGTCGCCGACCTGCTCCGCGAGGTTCTCGACCTGCGCCACGCGGGTGGCCAGGACCTCGCGGACGAGCTCGAGCTCGCGGTCCTCCGCCCCCAACACCAGCCCTACGACGTCGTCTCCGAGCTGATGCCGACCCTCGAACGCAGCGGCAGCCACCGCGCTGGGGTGGGCGCCGGCGGTGACCGACAGGGTCTTCCCGACCCGCGCCAGGACCTGCTGGACGAGGGCCTGCAGGGGCACCAGGGCGCGCGGCGAGAGCAGCAGAGGGACCCGGTTCCACAGCGCCCAGGCCAGCCGCTTGGCGGGGTTGAGTTCGGTGGGAACGTCCTTCGCCAGCTGGGGGGCGAGATCGCGCATGCGCGCCTCCGCCGCGGCCAGCGCCTCGGCGTGGCCGGTGGCGTACGCCAGGTAGCTCACGTGCACGTACGGGCTGAGCGTGCCTGCCGCGACGCGGAACGAGGGCTGGTAGGCGGCGTCGCCGATCACGATGGGAGCCGCGCCGCCGACCTCGGCGGCGAGGCGCAGCGCCGCCACCTCCCCGAAGTCGAAGCCGGAGGCCAGCAGGAACTGCGTCCCCTCGCCGACCATCGTTCCGTCGACCCAGGGCGCTAGCAGCGACGGCAGCAGCGACGCTTCGCCGAATGCCATCACCCCGTAGGGCTCGGGCTGGCGTCCGTCGGGACCGTCGTACGAACCCGGGAGGGAGGCGAGTCGCGTTAGGAATCCACCCTCGTCGCGGGCGGCGAGGGCCTCGAAATCATCGATCATGCGGCCATGGTAGCCCGGCTCGTGCGGGGGCCGCGTCGGCCCCGGACGTCGGCTTCAGCGGCGCAGGAGACGCGCTCCGATATCGCGCCGCAGGTGCGCTCCCGGGAAGTCGATACGCGCCGCCGCCGCGTACGCGCGGTCGACAGCCTCGGCCAGATCGTCGGCCAGCGCGACCACGTTCAGGACTCGACCCCCGCTCGACACCAGGCGGCCGTCCTCCACGGCCGTGCCAGCATGGAACACCACCACGTCGGGGCCGAGGTCATCGGGGATGTGGATGGGCACCCCCTTGCGGTAGGCCCCAGGGTAGCCGGGCGCCGCCATCACCACGCAGGCCGCCTTGCGACCCGTCCAGCACAGCTCGAGGCGCGCCAACCGGCGATCGACCACGCTCTCGAGCACCCGCAGCAGGTCGTTGTCCATGAGCGGCAGCACCACCTGCGTCTCGGGGTCGCCGAAGCGCACGTTGAACTCCAGCACCTTGGCGCCCTCCTCGGTCATCATCAGGCCGATGAAGAGCACCCCCTGGTAGGCGATGCCGTCGGCATTGAGCGCCTTGAGGGTGGGCTCCACCACCTTGGCCATCGCCTGCCACTGTTGCGCGGAGCTCAGCACGGTGGCGGGCGCGACCGTCCCCATGCCGCCGGTCATCGGGCCCTGGTCGCCGTCCAGCGCCTGCTTGTAGTCCTGCGCGAGCACCATGGGCCGGTAGGCGAGGCCGTCGGTGAAGATCAGGAGGCTGACCTCCTGGCCCACCAACATCTCCTCGATGACCACCTCGGCACCCGGCCGCTCGAAGATCGCGTCGACCGCCGCCCTCGCCTCGTCGAGCGTCCGCGCCACGGTCACGCCCTTGCCGGCCGCGAGCCCAGAGTCCTTGACGACGATGGGCGCACCGACCTCGCTCAGGTAGGCGTGGGCTGCAGCAGCGTCGCGGAAGCTCCCGAAGGCGGCGCTGGGGATGCCGTGCCGGGCCATGAACTCCTTGGCGAAGCGCTTCGATCCCTCCAGCCGTGCGGCCTCGGCGCTGGGACCGAAGATGCGCAGGCCCTCGGCCTCGAAGGCGTCGACGATGCCGCCGACGAGCGGGGCCTCCGGGCCGACCACGGTGAAGTCGACCTCCTCGCGGCGCGCCAACGCGAGCAGCGCGTCGACCCGCAGCGACACGTCCACCACGCGAGCGACGTCGCGCATGCCGGCGTTGCCCGGGGCGACCACGACCTCCCGGACGCGCGGCGATGCGGCCAGCTTCCAGGCAAGGGCGTGCTCGCGCCCGCCGCTGCCCACCACCAGGACCTTCACGCCTCCACCTCCGTGCCCGTGGCGTCGATGCGTCCCGCCAGGACCAGCCGAACGGCCTCGGGGAAGGCCTCGTGCTCCTGCACACGGATGCGCTGGGCCAGGCTCTCCTCGTCGTCGTCGGGCAGGACCTCGACGCGCCGTTGCACCAGGATGCGCCCGGTATCGACGCCCTCGTCGACCAGGTGGACGGTGCAGCCGCTCTCGCGGACGCCGGCCTCGATGGCCTGCCGCTGCGCGTGCAACCCCCGGAACGCCGGCAGCAGGCTGGGATGGACGTTGAGCACGCGTCCGCGGAAGTGGCGGACGAAGCCGGGCGAGAGGATGCGCATGAAGCCGGCCAGGCACACCAGATCGATGTCGGCCCCGTCGAGCAGGGCGAGGGCGCGGTCTTCGAAGGTCGCCCGGTCGGGGTACGGCACGTGGACGGCGTCGACGCCTGCGGCGCGCGCCTTGGCCAGCGCCGGCGCCGAGGCCCGGTTGCTCAGCACCAGACGGATCTCGCCGAGCTCGTCGCCGGGCGGGAAGGACCGCAGCAGCGCCTCGAGGTTCGAGCCGCGCCCCGAGGCCAGCACCGCGATCCTGGCCGGGCGTCCGAGAGGGAAGCGCGTCATGCGTTCACTCTACCTGCCCCCCGCTGGCTCACCCTGCGGTCTCGAGTCGGTCGGGGTGGTGCTTGCGCCAGTAGCGGGCGACCCCCATCACCGTCATCGCGGCATCGCTGACCGCCTTGTTGCGGACGCGGACGCCGGCCAACGCCCCGCCGGCCTGCAGTTCACGGTCCTCCAGGGACTGGACGCGCCGCATCAGCGCTGGCTCGTCCTCTCCGGCGTTCATCCCCGCCAGCACCTCCTCCGCCCACAGGCGGTTGCGCTCCGGCAACTCGGCGAGGTGCCGGTCGGCCTCGCGGACCTCGCCGAAGTGGGTGAGCATGAGGCGCTCGGGTCCGGCGTCGCGCATCCGGGCCACGCTGTCCTCCCACGCCTCGAGCGCCAATTCGGGCGGCGGCAACGCCGGCCGCGTCAGCGGGGAGGCGGGCAGGCGGATCCCGGCGCTGTCGCCGGTGAAGAGGGTGCCGTCGGGGAACAGGTAGCTGACGTGGTGGGCCGCGTGGCCGGGCGTGTGCAGTACACGCACCTGGAGGCCGCCGACGTCGACGAGGTCGTCCCCTTCGACCGACCGCAGCCGGTCGCCGGGGACCGGCGCCATCGGGCCCCACAGCTCGTCCATCGCCTCGCCGTAGATGCGGCGGGCGCTGGCGACGAGGCGCGTGGGGTCGGCCAGGTGCGGGGCCCCGAGGGCGTGCACCACGACCTCGGCACCGGTGGCGCGGGCCAGGGCTCCGGCCGCCCCTGCGTGGTCGAGGTGGATGTGCGTCACCAGCACGCTGCGAAGCTGCTCCACGTCGTACCCCGCGGCCTCCACGCCCGCCCGTACGTTCTCGAGGGTCGAGCCGGGGCCGCTCTCGACCAGGGCGAAGCCGCCGGTCGGGAGCGGCACCAGGAAGACCCCGACGGTGCCAGGCAAGCCGTTGTGGAAGGTGTCGATCGCCCACGTGCCCCCGAAATCACGGGCACGCGGGAAATCGGGGAACGCGGTCATCCGCGCGCGACCTCGTTGATGAGGGTACCGATGCCCTCGATCTCGACCTCCACGGTGTCCCCGACCTGGAGGGGGCCGACCCCCTCGGGCGTGCCGGTGAGGACCAGGTCGCCCGGCCCCAGCGTCATGAAGCGACTGATGTAGGACAGCACCTGCGCCACCGGGAAGATCATGTCGCGCGTCCGCCCGTCCTGCCTCACGACCCCGTTGACACGGGTGACGACCCGCACGTCCTCGGGATCGAGGTCGGTCTCGAGCCACGGCCCCACGGGGCAGAAGCCATCGGCGGACTTGCCGCGCACCCACTGGAGGTCGGCGCGCTGCTTGTCGCGGGCGGTGACGTCGCAGGCGCAGGTGTACCCCAGGACGTAGCTGAGGGCGTCGTCGGGCTCGACGTCGCGCATCTCCCGCGCGATCACCACCGCGAGCTCCCCCTCGTGCTGGAGGTCCTGCGTCCAGGCCGGGTAGGGGATGTCGTCGCCGGGTCCGCGGAGGGTGTTGATGCCCTTCAGGAAAAGCCCCGGCTCCTTGGGCAGCCCGGCCGCCTCGTGCCCCATCTCGCGGATGTGGAGCGCGTAGTTCCTGCCCACGCACACGATGATCGACGGGTCACACGGCGGCAGCAGGGTGACGTCGCCCAGGGGGATGGGCGGACCGCTCGGTCGGCCCAGCATGGCCGAGAGAGGCTGGACGTAGCCCCCGTCGATCTCGCCCCAGTGGTCCCCATCGAAGCTCCGGTAGCGCACGCGCTGCATGCTTCCTCCTTCGGCTCCGCCGCTGCGGAGCACGGCGCCGCTCTCAGGTGGCGCCCAGCCGTTCCGTCACATCTTCCCACTCTGACATCGCCTCGATGAGCCGCGCCTCGACCTCGGCGTGCCTCTCCCCGAGGGCGACCACGTCATCGACGGCCTCGGCGGTGGGTGCCGCCAGACGCCGTTCGAGCGCCTCCAGTTCGCCCTCGAGCGCGGCGACATCGGCCTCCAGCGCTTCCCTGCGCCGCTCGAGGCTCCAGCGCGAGGGCCCTCGGGGCCGGGCCACCTCCGGCTCGGTCGCGGCGGCGGCCTGCTGCCGCTCCTCCGCAGCCCGCTCGGCCCGCCGGCGCTTGAGCCGGGTGTAGAACCCGAAGTCGCCCTCGAACGTCTCGAAGCGGCCGTCCCGGACCTCCCACACCTCGTCCACCAGGGCCTCCAGGAAGCGCCGGTCGTGCGATACCAGCAGCAGCGTGCCCGGGTAGGCCGCCAGGGCCGCTTCGAGGGCCTCGATCATCTCGACGTCGAGGTGGTTGGTCGGCTCGTCCAGGATCAGCAGGTTGGCCCGGCTGAGCGTGAGCTTGAGCAGGGCGAGCCGCGCCCGCTCGCCCCCCGACAGGTCGCGCACACGCTTGTACTGAGCGTCGAAAGGGAACAGGAAGCGCCCGAGCAGGTTGTGGGCCTCGACGTCCCCAACGAGGCGGATCATCTCCTCGATGAGGGTGGCCTCCGGGTCGACCCCGTGCAGGTCCTGGTCGTAGTAGCCCAGTCGCACGCGGGCGCCGGTGCGCACCTCGGCGCGCGGGTCGTCGCTGGCGGCCTCGCCCAGCAGCAGTCGGAGCAGGCTCGTCTTGCCCGCCCCGTTGGGGCCGACCAAGGCGACCCGCTGGCCCTGCCTGAGCTCGAGCGTGACGTCCTCGAAGAGCGTCCGCCCGAAGGCCTTCGACAGGTGGCGCGCGCTCAGGACGATCTCGCCGGAGGGGTCGCAGTCGAAGCGGAAGCGCGTGCTGCGTTCGTCCCCGTCCGGGGCCTCGACCATGGTTCGCTCGTGCCGCTCGACGCGCCGTTCCATCGCCTTCGCCCGACGATGGAGCTTCTCGCTCTGCCCCGCCCAGCGCTTCATCTGCGCAGCGGCCGCGGCCAGACGGTCGCGCTCCTTCTCCTGGTTGAGGCGCGTCGCCTCCTGGATGCGGCGCTCCTCCTCGCGTGCCGCCCGGAAGGCCGTGGGAGCGCCATCCCCGATGCGCAGGCGGCCTCGCGAGACCTCGGCCGTGCGACTGCACGCGCCGTCCAGGAAGGCACGGTCGTGCGAGACGATCAGGGCGGCACCGGGGTAGCGGACGAGGTAGCCTTCGAGCCACGTCCGCATGTCGATGTCGAGGTGGTTGGTCGGTTCGTCGAGCAACAGCACGTCCGGCTGGGCCATCAGCAAGCGAGCCAGGCCCAAGCGCGTGCGTTCCCCTCCGGAGAGCTGCGCGACCGCTTGCATCTCGCGCCCTCGGAAGCCCAGGGCGTCGAGCACGGCGTCACGGCGCGCGCGGCGGGCGTAGCCCCCGCGGCGCTCGAAGGTGGCGTGCAACTGCTCCCAGCGGTGGTAGCGCTCGGGATCGTCGAGGCCGGCGCGCTCCAGCTCCTGCAGGCCCGCCTCCATCACCTCGAGGTCGGCGAAGGCGCGCTCGGCCGTGTCGATCACCCGCGCCGCCTCGTCGAACACGGGGTCCTGCGCCAGAAGGGCCGCCGTGACGCCCTCGCCCCGGTGCACGGCTCCGCGGTCGGGCTCCTCCAGCCCCATCAGCAGCCTCAGCACCGTGGTCTTGCCGGCGCCGTTGCGTCCGATCAGCGCCGCGCGATCGCCGTCCCGGAGCTCGAGGGTGGCGTCCGCCAGGACCACCTGGTCTCCGTAGGCCTTCTCGACCTTGTGCAGGGCGGCCAGGATCATGACGGCCACAGTCTACCGTGGGGTCCGCAGCGCGGCGGGCACGCGTGGGACGGCCGTCGCGACACGGGCCCGGCACAAGACCGGAACGGGCCCGCCTGGCGGCGGGCCCGTCGTCCTCGTGGCTGGGACCCGATCGGGTCCTCGCGTGCGCCTCAGTGGAAGCGCAGGTTGTGCTCGCTTTCGATGTCGAAGGCGTGGAGGAAGCGCACGTCGGCCAGCAGTCGTACCTGGTCGCCGGCCTGGACGTGGGCGTGCGGATCGACCTTCGCCACCACGCTCTGGTCGCCGCCGACCGAGGCGATGATCTGCGTCTCGGCGCCCAGCGGCTCGACCACGTCGACGGTGGCGTCGATGCCGTTGTCGGCCTCGGGGATGTCGGTGAAGCCCTTCAGGCCGAGGTTCTCGGGCCGGATGCCGAGGTAGACCTTCTTGCCGTTGTAGGGCGCGAGCTTCTGGCCGAGCTCGCCGTTGGGCTTGACGTCGAACTGCCCGCTCTTGATGCGGCCGTCGTGCACCGTACCGACCATGAAGTTCATGGCGGGCGAGCCGATGAAGCCGGCGACGAACTTGTTCGTCGGCCTGTCGTAGAGGTTGATCGGGCTGTCGACCTGCTGGATGAGGCCGTCCTTCATGACCACGATGCGCGTGCCCATGGTCATGGCTTCGATCTGGTCGTGCGTCACGTAGATGGTCGTGACGCCGAGCTGACGGTGGAGCTTGCTGATCGAGGCGCGCATCTCGACGCGCAGCTTGGCGTCGAGGTTCGACAGCGGCTCGTCCATGAGGAACACCTTGGGCTCGCGTACGATGGCGCGCCCCAGAGCGACGCGCTGACGCTGGCCGCCCGACAGCTCGCGCGGCCGGCGATCGAGGAGGTGCTCGATCTGGAGGATCTGGGCGGTCTCACGGACCCGCTTCTCGATCTCGTCGCGCGGCGTCTTGCGCAGGCGGAGCCCGAACGACATGTTCTGGTGCACGTTCATGTGCGGGTAGAGCGCGTAGTTCTGGAACACCATGGCGATGTCGCGGTCCTTGGGCGGGACGTCGTTCACCACGCGATCACCGATGCGAGCCGTGCCCTCGGTGATCTCCTCGAGGCCGGCGATCATGCGTAGGGTCGTGGTCTTGCCGCACCCCGAAGGACCGACGAACACCATGAACTCCGCGTCCTCGATATGGAGGTTGAAGTCCTGGACGGCGGTCACGTTCCCGAACCGCTTGTAGACGTGTTCCAACACCACTTCTGCCACTAGGGGCCCTCCTCGCGCTCTGGCATCAAGACTGGCGCAAGCTTAGCACGCAGGAATGAGCCGGGCAACGAGGAAAGTGCGGCGCCGGAAGGTCGGCCGCGGGCCCGGGGCCTGAGCGAGATCGAGCGTCGGAGGCCGACAGCGTCCGGCCGGACGCCTGGGCGTCCGACCGGTGATGGTGGAGGCGGCGGGAGTCGAACCCGCGTCCGAGACCCCCGTGGGCAGGCTTCTACGCGTGTAGCCGTCGATCGGTTGTCGGCGCGCGATCGGCTCGACGGCCGGCGCTCACCGCGCACTTAGACGTCTTGGTTCTCGCTATCCCACCAACGTCCGAGTGGGAACGCCAGCCCGTATTGGGACGTCGGATCCGGCGAGCCACGGGCGAGGCTTCCGGGCGACGCTGACTACGGGTTACGCAGCCAGAGCGTAGTTGCTGTTGCCAGGTATTGGCGTTGCAGCTTGGTAACGCGGCCAGCTGCATCCGCGACGCGCGACCATACCCTCCGGCGGGGCCCCGTCGAAACCGTGTCGCCCCCTTGGAGACGCCGGAGCTACGCTCCCCGGCGGTCCATCATTGTAGCACCCCAGAAGGCGCCCGCACCGTTCCGGGCGACCCTCAGGCGACCTCGTCGAGGAAGCGCCGGAGATGGGCCGACACCTGCGGGAACTCGATGAGGAAGGCGTCGTGCCCGTGGGGGGAGCGGATCGTCTGGTAGCGGGCGTTCGGGAGACCGGCCGCCAGCGCCTTCGCCTCGGCCTCGGGATACAGCACGTCGGATCCGATGCCCATCACCAGCGCCGGCATGCGGAGGCGCCCCAGGACGTCCTGGAGCTTCCCGCGGCCGGCCGCGACGTCGAAGTCGTCCATGGCACGGGTCAGGTAGAGGTAGGTGTTGGCGTCGAAGCGCTGGACGAGCTTGACGCCCTGGTAGTCGAGGTACGACTCGATCTCGAAGCTGACGCCCAGGAGCTCGCGTCCCGCGGCGGCGCGTTCGCGGCCGAACTTCTGTTCGAGCGAGTCGAAGCTACGGTACGACAGCATGGCGATGGCCCGCGCCAACCCGAGGCCGCGCTCCGGCTGTCGATCGAGCGCGTAGCGGCCACCCTGCCAGCCGGGGTCGGAGGTGATGGCGCGTCTCGCCACCTCGTTGAGCCCGATCGCCCAGGCCGAGTGGCGGGGCCCGATGGCGATCGGCGCGATGGCCCGCACGCGCTCGGGGTGGGTCGCCGCCCATTCCAGCACCTGCATCCCCCCCATGCTGCCGCCCACCACCGCGGCCAGCGTCCGGACGCCGAGTCGGTCGAGCAGCCGCCGCTGCGCCTCGACCATGTCGCGGACCGTGTAGCGGGGGAAGTCGAGGCCGTACGGCCGACCCGTTGCCGGGTCCAGGCTGCTGGGCCCGGTGCTGCCGTAGCAGCCCCCCAGCACGTTGCTCGACACCACGAAGTAGCGGCGCGTGTCGAGGGCCTTGCCCGGGCCGATGAGGGGGTCCCACCAACCCGGCACCGTCTCGCGCTCGGTGCGGCCGGCGGCGTGCGCCGAGCCGGTGAGAGCGTGGCAGACGAGCACCGCGTTGTCCCCCCGAGCGTTGAGTTCCCCGTAGGTCTCGTAGGCGATCGCCGCACGCTCCAGGCTGCCGCCGAGCTCGAGCGGCAGGGGATCGGCGGCGCTCGCGATGTCGACCACCTGGGGAGCGACGAGCCCCACGCTCCCATCCGGGCTGGCCGCGCTGCGCGCGATCAACGCGGCGTGGTCCCCCCAGGTCTCGTGGATGAGGGTGCGGTCGGCGCCCGGACCTCCCCCCTCCGACGTCGGGGCGCCGGAGGGGCCGGTCGGACGCGCCCGCCTCAGGGCGCCATCCACCGGATCACGCCCCCACCGGTGCGCGTGCCGCGGCGAGGGCCTGGTCGAAGTCCTCGATGAGGTCGTCGATGTGCTCGATGCCCGGGCTCACCCGCACCAGACCCGGGGCGATGCCCGCAGCGCGCAGCCCCGCCGCGTCGAGCTGGGAGTGGGTGGTGCTGGCGGGATGCGTGACGCTGGTCTTGGCGTCGCCCAGGTTCACCAGGTTCGACGCCAGCTTGAGCGCGTCGATGAACGCCCGGCCCGCCTCGACTCCCCCCTCGACCTCGAAGGTGAGGATGGCGCCCGGACCCTTCGGGTAGTGCCTGCGGGCGCGCTCGTGCAGCGGATGGTCGGGCAGGCCGGGGTAGTTGACGTTCACAACACCCTCGCGCCGGCTCAGCCACTCCGCCAGCCGCTGCGTGTTCTCCACGTGGCGATCGGCCCGGAGACTCAAGGTCTCCAGCCCCTGCAGGAAGAGGAAGGCGTTCTGGGGCGACAGCGCCGCGCCGATGTCCCGCAGGCCCTCGACGCGCGCGCGGATCGCGAAGGCGATGTTGCCGAAGGGCCCGCCCACGCCGAAGACCTCGGAGAACACCAGGCCGTGATAGGCCTCGCTGGGCTCGGAGAACGCCGGGTAGCGACAGTTCCCCCAGTCGAAGGTGCCGGCATCGACGATCAGCCCGCCGATGCTGGTGCCGTGCCCTCCGATCCACTTGGTGGCGGAGTGGAGCACGACGTCGGCACCGTGCTCGATGGGGCGGAACAGGTAGCCGCCCATCGCCGAGGTGTTGTCGACGATCACGGCGACGCCGCGCTCGTGGGCGACGCGCGCGATGGCGTCGAGATCGGGGAGGTGCAGCGACGGGTTGGGGATCGACTCGAGGTAGACGGCCTTGGTGGTGTCGTCGATGAGCCGGGCGAAGTCGGCGGGGTCGTCGTCGGACCCGGTGAAGCGCGTGGTGATGCCGAGGCGCGGCAGCGTCACCTTGAGCATGTTGCCGGTCCCGCCGTAGAGGTTGGGCGACGCGACGATGGTGTCCCCTGCCTGCGCCAGCGTGGTCAGCGCGATGAACTCCGCGGCGTGTCCCGACGCCACCGCGAGCGCTGCCGCGCCCCCCTCGAGGGCGGCGATGCGGCGCTCGAGCACGTCGTTGGTGGGGTTCATGATGCGGCTGTAGATGTTGCCGAACTGCTGGAGTGCGAACAGCTTGGCGGCGTGGTCGGCGTCGTCGAAGTTGTAGGCGGCGGTCTGGTAGATGGGGACGGCACGCGCCTTGGTGGTGGGGTCGGCCTGCTCCTGGCCGGCGTGGACCTGGAGGGTCTCGAAACGGTAGGGCATGGGGGTTCTCCTGGGGATGCACGCGCTCGCTCGCGGCGGCGCGGGAAGGTCCGGAAGGGATCGCCGGCTCGGCCGGCGGGGTGGTGCGGAGCGCCGTGGCGCGCCGGGGCACGGCACGACGGCACCGGCGACGCCCACGCTCCATGGCGGGGTTCGCCGGCATGCGGCCCGAGCCTGGGTCGCGGCCCTCGAGGGCCGCCGCGAGGCTCAGACCGCGCGGGACATTCGTTGACGGCTGGGATGGTGATGTGCCGTGGATCTCGGACTCGTCGGCATCGGCTGCGCCTCCTTCGAGCCCGCCTTCGATCGCTCGCGCGAACGCGTCCGGGCCGTGGATTGAGGCTGTCCGCCCCTATCTCTCCGGTGAGCTCACTATCGTAGCTGCGCCACCGGCTGGAGTTAGCACCCGCCTAGATGGAGGCTGGTTGCTGCGGCGTCGTCGGGCCAGGTCCCTCGACCGCTCTGGATAAGGCGGGGCCGGTCGTGCCGGGTCCCTGCCACCCCGTCCTGGGGACGGGTGACGCCAAGTAAAGCACAGTCGCGCCGATAGGACAAGGGGGCAGCAGATCCGGTACTCCGGCGTCGCCGTCTAGGGCAGAGCCAGGATCTCGTTGGCGCGCTGGAGCCAGTTCTGGAACCCCGCGGGATCGGCGCGCCGCTCCGGGTAGCGGTGCGAATCCGGACCGAACACGTCGAGGCCCGTGCGCACCGCCTCCTTGGCCTGGGCCACGTCCCCGGCCTGAAGGCTCAGGTCGGCCCACGTCAGGTAGTTCCGCCACGACTGGAGCGGGTAGTCCCGGGCGATGCGCCCGGCCAGAGCGAGCTTCTCCTGGAGGGTGGCCGCGTACTTCTGCTCGAGTTGGAGCACCCACAGGCTCTTGGGGTACAGGTGCTCGAGGCGTTGGAAGTAGGCAGCCCGGTCCGACGCCGGGACTTCGCCGGCGGCAGGGACGGCGAGGTACTCGACGCCCCGCCAACGGCTAACCACGCACGAGGTCCCATGGCACGGGGCGTACCAGTAGACGGCGAGCGAGGCGCCGGCCACCACGGCCAGCCCGGCCGCCCAGGTGCGCGCGCGAGCCATCGTTCGGTGGCGGGCCGCGAGCGGTCGGTTGCCGGGTGAGCCGGGGCCGAGACATGCACCCACCAGAGCGAACGCGAGCACCATGATGCTCGGGTAGTCGGCGGTCACATCTACGGCGAGGACCAGCCAGGTCGCCAGCAATGCCAGCCCCCAGGGCCAGCGGGGACCCCGCCAGGCCCGAACGAAGGCGACACCGAGCATCCCGACGAGGAGCACGAGGCCCGGCCACCCGAGCGTCGCTGCCGTCTCCACGAAGATGTTGTGGGGGCTGCTCGACCACACCATCGGGAATTTCTGGAAGGCGTGGATGGTGCCCCGGAAGCCGCCGAGGCCGACGCCCAGCGGGTGGGACAGGACCATCCCGAGGCCCTGGTCCCAGAACCTGAGCCGCTGGGTGAACGACCCGCCCGCGTCCACGGCGGACGCTTGGGCTTCGACCGAGGCCTTGGTATCGATCGCGGCCGACACCGGATGGAACGGGAGCACGGCGTTGACGGCCACGATGACGGCAGCCGCCCCGACCAGACCCAGGAGCAGCCGTCGCAGGTGCGACGCGCGCCTGCTGGCCTTGACCGTCACCCCGACCAGCACGACCGCCATCGCCAGGTACACCCCACGCGAGCCGGAGATGAGGACCGAGAACGCGGACACGGTCGCCAGCAGCCAGGCCAGCCCGGATAACGCACGGCGCTCCGCCCGCCAGAGTCCCACGAGGAAGATCGGCAAGAGGACCAGGGCCTTCGCACCGAGCCGGTAGTGCACCGAACCCGAGACGTAGCTCTCGAGATGGAACGCGTTCAGCGCCAGGGCGTTGAGGAGCTCGTTCGAGGCGATCGCGAACACGACGAGGGCGAGCCCGGCCCGGGCCCGCCCGGCTCCAGCAGCCGCGAGCCACGTCAGGCCCCATAGGGCGGCCAGCAAGGTGGCACCGGGCGTGAGGCTCCACAGGTAGCTCAGGAGCCCGAGCAGCCACAGAGCGGACACCCAGATCGGGACGCGTCTGGCGAGTAGCACCGCCGCGATCAAGGATCCCGCGACGGCCCACCACGGTGACGGGGTCCAGATGAGATCGATTCGGCCGTTGAGCACGAAGATGAGCTCGAGCGCCACGGCGACGCCGACGGCCTCCCACGGACGCCAGTCCCCCGCCGTTCCGCCGAGGGCGGCGCCGACCCCCAGGCGCAGCCGCGCCCCCAGGCGGCCGAAGGATCTACCTTCTGCGATCGGAACTCCCCCATCTTCCGGCGTCGGCAGGTGCATACCGTTCGATTGTTCGTCGCACTGGCGAGCCGACTCGGTGAAGCACCCCACTCATGGCCCTCGTGGGCCGACGTAGGCTCGACCCAGACCTCCTGCAGTCCCCGGCAGCGAGCGGCTGAGGGACGTTGTAGGATTCCTGCGAGCGGCCTTCCCGACGATGGTCGGCCACCGAGGAGATGATGTCGGCGTGACGATCGAACCGAGCGCGAACGTTCCCATCCCGATGCTGGACCTCCAGAGCGAGGTCGAGGAGCTGTGGTCGGAGATCATGGACGCGATCCAGCGCGTCCTGCGGAGCGGGCAGTTCGTGCTCGGCCCCGAGGTCGAGGCCTTCGAGGAGGAAGTCGCGGCCTTCCTCGGGGTCGAACACGCGGTCGCCGTCAACAGCGGTACCGATGCCCTCGTGATCGGCCTGCGGGCGGCTGGCATCGGCCCCGGCGACGAGGTCATCACGACGGCCTTCACGTTCTACGCGACGGTCGAGGCGATCTTGCTGGTCGGCGCGACACCCGTGTTCGTCGACATCGCGGAGACCGGTTTCAATCTCGACGTCGGCGCGATCGCAGGCGCTGTAACGGATCGAACGAAGGCGGTCATCCCGGTCCACCTCTTCGGGGAACCGGTAGCGATGGGCCCGCTCCTCGAACTGGCCGAGTCCCGAGATCTTCTGATCCTCGAGGACTGCGCCCAGGCGTTCGGCGCCTACCACGAACCCTCCGACCTAGCGATCGGTGATGCACGCACGGAACCGGCTCGCGTCGGCTCCCTGGGGCACGTCGCAGCCTTCAGCCTCTACCCTACGAAGAACCTCGGGGCCTACGGCGACGGAGGCCTCATCGTCACCGACGACGCCGAACTGACCGCAGCGGCTCGGAGTCTTCGAAATCATGCGGCCGCCCGCGAGCGACGCTACGTCCATCAGGGTGTGGGATACAACTCCCGCCTCGACGCATTGCAGGCGGCGATCTTGAGGGTGAAGCTACCGCATGTCGACCGTTGGAATGCGCTGCGCAGATCCGTCGCCCTGCGTTACGAAGAGGCATTCAAGGAGATCGAGGGCGTCCGCACACCTCCATTCAAGGCCGGTCATGTGTTCCATCAGTACACCCTCGCCATCGACGGAGGTCGACGTGACTCCGTACAGAGCCACCTCACGGGCCTTGGCATCGCATCCTCTACGTTCTATCCCTCGCCCTACACAGCATGGCCCGCAGGGACACTGACTGAAGGGCAGACGCTGTCACGAACCGAGGCGGCTTCGGCCACCGTCTTGAGTCTTCCCATGCACGCGCACCTGGGGCCTGAAGAACAGGGGCGCGTCATCAGGGCAGTCCTCGACTCGGCATCGTCCACCTAGCCCGAGGCTCTACAGGTCGTTCGACCCTACCGCTGAGGTCGACCTGGACGCGAGAAGTGTGAACTCTCGTTCAGCCCGGAAACGTCACGTCGCCGTACGATGACACGTGGTCTCCGCACGACAGACTCGCAGGCGCTCCCTCCCCCTCGCCGCTACCGCGGTCGTGGCCCTGGCGGCAGCGATCCGCTTGATCGGTGTCGGATCGACCGGTCTCACCTTCGACGAACTCTTCACCGTCCAGATCGTGGCTCGGAGTCGTGATCTCCTGCAGCTTGTCAGCTCGGTGGCGACGCAGGACGCCCACCCGCCGCTGTACTACGTTCTCACATGGCTCTGGCTCCACATCGTCGGTTTCGGTGACACGGCCGCCTATCGCCCCGGGATAGAACTCGCGCTCAGGCTCCCGTGGGCGCTGACCGGAGTTGTCAGCGTCGCCATCATCATCGGACTCGGCCGGAAGCTCTTTGGGCCTGGCGTCGGTATCCTGTCCGGACTGCTGTTGACCCTCGAGCCCTTGGTTGCGGGCAGTGACCGCATCGGCAGGATGTATCCCTTGCTGGTCTTCCTGGGTCTGGTCTCCTGGACCCTTCTGGTACGCGCGCGAGAACGCAAGGAACTCCGACCGTGGCTGGGGTACGCGCTGGCAGCGAGCCTGATGCTCTACACGCACTACCTTGCGGTCTTCGTCCTGCTCGGTCAAGCGGTCTACGTCGTGGTCGCGTCACCTCGACGACGGCGGGGAATCCTCGCGTTGGCCATCGCGGCGGCATCCTTCGTGCCGTGGGTGCCGACCCTACTCACCTCAATCCTTCAGGGCCGTGCGAACACGTACTTGAGGGAACCAATCGACGTGGTGGTGCGGCATCTGCTCGGCTGGATCGCCGCCACCGGGAGTACCCCTGCCTACTTCGGCGCTGCCACCGTGCTTGCTTGGGTATTGATCTTGCTCGGGGCAATCGTCGCGTGGGGGACCCGCGACCACCGGCGGTGGTTCTTCGTCTCGAGCGCGGTGGTTCCCCTCGGCGCGTGGCTCGGATTGTCCGCGACCTGGCTCAACGTCGCGGGGACACGGTATCTCATGATCTTCGTCCCCTACCTGTTGATCCTGCTCGCGGTAGGGATAGCTACGCTCGCGTCGAGGTACCGCTTCGTCTTCCTGGCAACTGTCTGTGTGGTCGTTGCGAGTTTCGCCTTCGGAGGCGCTGAGGTCGTTCTCCTGCCCCAACACGCGGACTGGAAGGCAGCACGTACGGCCTTCAAGGTTCATGTCGAGGCCGGCGACGTGGTCCTCACCAACAGCCGATTGACGTCAGCCCTCTTCGCCTACTACCTCGTGAGCGACCGCGCACCGAGCATTCCCATCATCACGGTGCACGATCCGCGCCGCTTCCCTCTCGACCAGCTACTCGGCGCGAAGCACATCTGGGTCGCGACGGAGGCCTTCGGCGCATGGGACCCCCGGAACTGGACCATAGCGGAGGGTGACTACTTCACGCAGTGGTACCAGACTCACACGGTGACCGACGATGCTCGTACCGTCGGCACAGCCACGTCGGTCCTCGTCCTGTCACCGAACGCCCGGACCAAGAAGGAGTAGCCAGGATGGCCGCCTACGTCCATACCCTCGTGCAGAGCGCCGTAGCCTGGGCGGCGGCGCTAGGTACGCTCGGGATGACCGCCGCCGCGAGCCTCCTGCTCGTTGCAGGAGTGCCGGTACTCGTCCTGCTGACCGGATTGACGGTGGCAGCAGGGTTCCGTGGCCTCGTGGCCGTCGTCATCGCCGTGTTCGTAGCGGCCTACGTCCTCCACATGATGGCTCGGTTCATCCGCCCCGGACGATCGCGTGGCGCCGGTAGCCCCTGGATCTTCCTAGGTGCAGCCGTCGTACCGTTCTGGCCCTTCGTGGTGATCGCCAGCGCTCGGGGCACCCCGTTCCGAAGGATCGCTGCCGCGCTGGCCGTCGTGTCCGGGCCCACGTACCTGCTCTTCGCGATCAGCATGGCCATCGGCCGCAAGTTCGATGTCCCAGCGATCTTCATCTCGATCTCCGCCGCCGCATGCGCGATCGCGCTACGGTCCGTTCTACTTCGTCCCTGGAGGCGACGTCATGACGACCTACCTTCTCTTGCCGGCCTGGAACGAAGGTCCGGCACTGGCCGAACTCCTACCGAAGGCTCTCGAGCTGCCGTCGAGTGACCTACGGATCGTTGTCCTGGACGACGGGTCCACGGATGACACGGGAGTGGTCGCCGGCAGCTTCCCCGGAGTAGAGATCCTTCGTCACGACACGAACCGCGGCCTTGGCGCGGCCCTCACTTCGCTCCTCGAATTCACGCTCGCGACGGCCTCGGACGACGACGTCGCCGTCATCATGGATGCGGACAACACCATGGATCCTGGCTTGATCCCTACGCTTCGCGCCGCGGCCTACGAGGGAGCCGACGTCGTGATCGCGTCCCGCTACCGTGGAACACGGCAGGTCGGAGTCCCCTGGTGGAGGGCTGGTCTCAGCGTGGCGGCGCGCATCGTGTTCCAATCTCTCTTCCGACTCCGTGGCGTTCGTGACGTCACGTGCGGGTACCGACTCTACCGCGTGGGTCTGCTGAGGCGCCTCGCACACGACGGACGGCTCCTGCTCAGGAGCACCGGCTTCACCGCGAGCACCGAACTCCTCGTACTCTCGGCACGTGCAGGAGCTCGTATCAGGGAGGTGCCCTTCGAGCTCCGCTATGACCAGAAGCGGGGTGGGTCGAAGATGCGGGTGGGCCGGACCATCGCAGCCTACGGATTGCTCTTCCTCTATCTGAAGCTTCGCATGGACCTCAGCCGGCGCCAGACCGCCTTTACTGCACGTGGCGATCGGGCAACTACGCCCGACATCCACGCCGGAGCCAACAGGACGTAACAGCGGTCAATCTTGGACCCCTATGGGAAAACGCATGGCACCGCCTTCGCTTTGGCGCCTAGGCTGGCCCGTGATCGGTCGATTCGTACGCACTTGGTGGTGGCCGCTCTACGTCTTTCTCTACCCCCTGCTCTTCATCCCAGGGCAACACGACTACGGGCCCGCGTTCAAGGTCCGCTCCTACGTCACCGTCGTCTTCCTGGCGGTCGGCCTGGCACTCGAGCTGCTCGACCCGGCCTCACGTTCGAGACGGCTACGGCCGACCATCGTCGAAGGATTGAACCGACACCCTCTCATCGTGATCGCGCTCCTGTTCGGGGGTTGGGTCGTCATGACGTCGTTGCTGGCGCCGAATCCCGCCATCGCCCTGACCGGCGCCTTCGTCAGTCTCGCCGACGGTGCGGTCTGGATGCTGGCGATGATCGGCGTCTTCATCCTCGTCTATGTCCGAACGGTGCGCAACTCAGAGGTGATCCGGTACGTGGCATGGGCCATCGCCGCCTCGGGCATCATCCTCGCCGTTGGCGCCGCCGTTGAGGTCGTCGCCGGTCGCGGTCTGGTCTACCCGTTCCCACACAACGCGCTGCCCGCCGTCACGTTTCCCCAGAAGGGCCACCTGGCTGGGATGCTCGCGCTGTCCGGCGGCGTGGCTGCCGGGCTGTGGCCGGGCGCAGCGTTCTCCTTCCTGGTGTTCAGCGTTGGGCTGACCTTGAATCGTTCGGCCGGGATCGCGGTTATGACGGCCAAGCTGCTGCATCTATTGATCACACGCGCTCGGCCGAGCCGGGTCGTGAGGGCGGTCGTCCTCGCCGCCCTGGCCCTCCTCGCAGGCTACCTGGCGTCGAGGGCGTTCGTCCCGAGCCCGAAGGCGACAGACGTTGTGAGCGGGAGTACCCTCGTGAGCAGGTCGTTCTACTACCGTGCAGCCCTCCGTGCCATCGCACAGCGGCCCCTGCGCGGATGGGGCGGTGGCAACTTCGCCCTCGTGTGGCCGGATTTCCTCTCCAGCCAGGAGCTCGATCGCTTCGGCCGCCTCGAATGGGGCTACCAGCAGGTGCTTGGCGCGCAGGTCAGCGAGACCAGCCCACCTCTGCTGGCCGTCCGCGATGCCGCCGGCGGCTACCAGCTCACGCTCGTCCGGACGTTCAAGGCCCACGATCAGCTGCTCGAGATTGTCCTGATGTGGGGTATCCCGGGCGCCCTGTTGTACCTCTTGCTGGTCGGCTCCGCCCTCCGCGGGCTGCGCCGGGGCTCGCCGCTCGCTGTAGGGATCCTGGCCTACGCGATCTTCCTGTTGCTCTGGTTCGTCATCCCGGAGACTCAGGGCGTGTGGTGGGTCATGCTGGCAGCTGCGGGCGTCGAGGCCCGTCTAGCTCGACCACGCTCAGGACGGGTGCCGACGTAACCCCCTGACCCAGTCAACACCCTAGCTCGATCCCAGCCAGGCTCAACCGCCCACGCGTTCGCGACGGGACACCGTGTCCCGGCCCCAGAGGCTCCCCGTCGGGTGTGGCCTCCTGGAAGCGAGGGGCGCCAGCCGGTCGCGCCGTCGTGGCCGGTCCAAAGGGCAGCAGGGCTCCGTTCGCGGGCACTCCGCCCCAACGCCGTTCCGCGCCGGCGGGCGCGCCAAAGGCCAAAGGAAGTGGCCCCCGTCCCGGAGGACGGGGGCCACACTACTTGCTTCTACGGAACTACTTCAGAGTGTACGAGCCTGTGGTACCGCCGTTGTAGGTGAGCGCCACGCTCGTCCCGTCGGAGGCCACACTGCAGGTCAAGATGTTGGACCACGCGTTCACGGTGTACTGACCGGCCGCGAAGCCGCCCACACAGCTCGTCGTGGGCACCGCGGTGACGTTCACGTTCTCGGACAGGTAGGCGTTGGCCGAGGTGTACACGTTGTGCGCGTACGACTGCGCAGCGCGGTCGACGGCCACCTTTCGGGCGCGGAGGAGGTTGGGGATCAGCACGGCGGCAAGGATCCCGATGATGGCGATGACGATGAGCAATTCGATCAGGGTGAAGCCCTTGTTGCCCTTGCGACGGCTCCTCATGGTGGTTCCCTTCTGAGTACCGGGATGATGGATGATGGACGCCCGGACTCCACGTAGTGCTTCCGTGAACGAGTTGTCCACGTGAGTCCAATGTAGCCCTGACGGCTTACAGGACTCTTACAGATTTCCCACACTCCCCGGATGTTCTAGGCCAGCGTCACGGGTACGTCACGGTGCGGCCGTCGGTGAGCGTGGTCGTAACTTCCGGCAACCCGTCGCCGTTCGCGTCCGCCACGGTACAGGTGGCGATACGCGGGTTGTGAGGGTCCCGGACCACATAGGCGCCCGCCGTGAACCCGGACTTGCAGTTGCCGAGGACGGCGGCGTTCGAGATGTTCTCGGCGAGGTAGCTCATGTCGGCCGTGTACACGTTCTTGGTGTGCACCTGGGCAGCTCGGTACTGGGCCACTTCGCGCGCGCGCATGAGGTTCGGGACGAGGACCGCAGCAAGGATCCCGATGATGGCGATGACAATGAGGAGTTCGATGAGCGTGAAGCCTTGCTGGCGTACCACACCTACACCTCCCTTCCGGCGGGATCGTACAGCTCGAACTATGACAGGCCCCTTACACGTCGCGCTGCGGAGAACCCCTCACGTGGGCCCGCGGGTACCACGCAACGGCTCGCCTCCTGTGGTATCTTCGTGTGCCCCGCCGGCCCAACGCGGTGGCGACCCCCGAACCAGGTCAGATCGGAAGAAGCAGCCTTAAGGGGTGATCGTCAGGTGCCGTTGGCCACCGGCGGGGCACTCTCTCACCTCGCCGAGCTCGGCCCCGCTACCCCGAGGTCCTCGAGCCGTTCCCGAAGCGCCCCCACGTAGCCTCCCCCGAACAACGCCACGTGCACCAGCAGCGGCGCCACCTGGTAGAGGTTCCGCCGCCAGGCTCCGTAGCCCGGGTCGATGGGGTGGACCTCCTGGTAGGCGCGGTAGAACGACGGCCCGAAGGTGTGGAACAGGTCGATGAAGGCCAGCTCGACCTCGGCATCGGCGTAGTGGACCGACGGGTCGAGGAAGGCGACGACACGATCCCCACGCACCAGCACGTTGCCGGACCACACGTCGCCGTGGACCAGGGACGGGTTGGGTTCGGTATCGAAGCGCTCCGGCAACGATGCGGCCAGCCGCTCCACCCCGCGCCGCAGGCCGTCGGGGAGCGCACCCCGCCGCGCGGCGATCTCGGCCAGCGGGAGGAGCCGCTGCTCGGCGTAGAAGCTCGGCCAGGACTCCCACCAGCCGTTCTCGAGACGGAAGGGGCCGAGGAGCGTCGGCCCGGAGAACCCGAAGCGTTCGGCGCCGACCTCATGGAGCTCGGCCAGGAGCTCCCCGGCATGACGATCGGACGCTTCCGACCTGCGGCCGTCCGACTCCACGTAGCCTTCGATCAGCAGCTCGGACGAGGCGTACAGCACCTCCGGCACCGGGAGCTCGCTGTGCTCCGCCAGGTGCCGGACCATGCCGCCCTCCACCTCGAGGCCGCCCCCGGGGGAGGTCTTGGCGATGACCTGCTCGCCCGTGGCGAGACGACAGCGCACCACCGTGCCGACCTGCCCTCCACCGACCGGTGCCCACCCCTCGACCGCAACGCCCAGGGCGGTCTCGACCTGCGCCCGCAAGGCCGTCACCGGGCCGTCAACGGCGGCTCACGCCTGCGCCTCGAGCCGTCGCCGCACGTCGGCGAGCAGACCGTCCACGCCCACCTCGATCAGGTCGAGCACGTACTCGAATCCGTCGGGCCCGCCGCCGTAGGGGTCGGGCACCTCCTGCTCCGCGCGGTCCGGGGCGAAGTCGAGGAAGAGCCGCACCTCGGCGGCCCCGTCGCAACTGCGTCGGATGCGGTTGAGGTTCCCTCGGTCCATCGCGAGGACGAGGTCGAAGCGGGCGCAGTCCTCGCGCGTCAGCCCGCGTGCCCGCAGGTCGTCGAGGGCATACCCCCGACGGCGGGCCGCGTCCATCGCCCGACGGTCGGGACGCTCGCCGGCGTGGTAGTCGATCGTGCCCGCGGAGTCCACCCGGACACGATCGGTCAGCCCCGCTTCGGCGATCCGTGCACGGAAGACCCCCTCGGCCATCGGCGAGCGGCAGATGTTGCCCATGCACACGAACAGGATGCTCAACGTCTGCGCCATCCCGCTACGGTAGCACCGGCCGTGACGACGCCGGACGCGATCGCGTAGACGGAACGTTCTGTCTATCCGGGTCCGACGGCGTTCCGCCAGCGAATCCGGTCTGCCCTACGCCTTCAGCCCCGGCTTGGCCCGGTAAACCCGCGTCACGTCGCTGATGCGGGCCACGTTGGCCTTGATGAACTCGATCTCCGACTGGTCCTTGACGTCGACCCGGAAGTGGATACGCGCGCGCGAGGCGCTCTGGACGTCGGCGGTCACCCGGGTGGCGCTCTTGTTCATGCCGGCGATAACGTCCAGGACGTCCTTCAACAGCCCAGGGCGATCGACCGCGACGACCTCGAAGTCAACCGCGAAGACCTCGCCCGAGGGCGTGTCCCAGGTGACGTTGACGAAGCGCTCGTTCTCGCTCGCCATGAGGTGCTTGACGTTGGGGCAGTCGACGCGGTGGACGCTGATGCCCCGCCCCCGCGTGATGTAGCCCACCACGTCGTCCCCGCGGACCGGCGAGCAACACTGCGCCAGCTTCGCCGGCGCGTCGAGGCCGTCGACGAACACGCCGTTCACGCCACGCCTCTCTGCCACGGCGGGGAGGGTGGGCTTCCGCTCCTTCGCCGTCTCCGGCGACAGCGCCTCGACGACCTGCTTCACCGGCATGCGGTGGTTGTCGATGGCCAAGTACAGGTCGTCGGCCGAGTCGCTGTTGAGCAGCTTGCGCGCCGCCTCCTCCAGCTTCGCCTTGGTGGTCAGCGAGTTCACCGGCAACTGCCGCCGCCGCAGGGCGCGATCGAGCGCCCGCTTCCCGGACTCGAGGTGCCCCTGCCGCTCCTGCTGACGGAAGTAGTGGCGGATCTTCTGCTTCGCGCTCCGCGTCACCACCATGTTGAGCCAGCCGCTCGAGGGCCCATACTGGCTGCTGCGGTTGCTCAGGATCTCCACCCGGTCGCCGGTCTGCAGCTCGTAGCCGAGCGGCACGATCTCGCCGTTGACGCGCGCGCCGATGCAACGGTGGCCGATCTCGGTGTGGACCTGGTAGGCGAAGTCGATGGGGGTGCTGCCGCGCGGCAGGTTGACGACGTCGCCGGCCGGCGTGAACACCAGCACGCGCTCCGCCAGGAAGTCGGACTTCACGGCATCGACGAAGGCGCCGGCGTCCTCGGTGGTGGTGTCCACCTCCAGCAGTTGCTTCATCCACTCGAGGCGCTTCTTGACCTCCTCGGTGTCCTCGATCCCCTGCTTGTAGGCCCAGTGCGCGGCGACCCCGTACTCGGCCACCTCGTGCATGCGCTGCGTGCGGATCTGAACCTCGATGGGCTGCCCCAACAGCCCGATGACGGTGGTGTGGAGCGACTGGTAGCCGTTGGGCTTGGGGACCGCCACGTAGTCCTTGAAGCGCCCCGGGATGGGCGTCCACAGGCTGTGCACGATCCCGAGCGCGCGGTAGCACACCGCCTTCTCGGCGTCCTCCGGGGCCATCCCCGGCATCGGCGGATCGGGGGTCAGGATGGCGCGGATCGCCATCAGGTCGAAGATCTGATCGAGGTTCTTGTTGTCGCGCTGCATCTTGCGGTAGATGCTGTACAGGTGCTTGCTGCGGCCGGAGAGCTCGAAGCGCAGCCCCTCCCCTTTGAGCCGGTCGGCGAGCAGCTCGATCGACTCGCGCACGTACGTCTCGCGTTCGACGTGCCGCATCCGGACCTGGCGCTCGAGCTGCCGGTGGCGTTCCGGCTCGAGGTAGAAGAAGCTCAGGTCCTCGAGCTCGTTCTTGATGTGGTTGATGCCGAGACGGTGCGCCAGCGGCGCGAAGATCTCGAGCGTCTCCTTGGCGATGCGCTGCTGCTTGGCGGGCGGCATGCTCGCCAGGGTGCGCATGTTGTGGAGCCGGTCGGCCAGCTTGACCAGGATGATGCGCGCGTCGCTGACCATCGCCAGCAGCATCTGGCGGAGGTTCTCGGCCTGCTCGTCCTCGTAGACGCGCACGGCCAGCTTGCTGATCTTGGTCTCGCCCTCGACGATGCGGCGGACCGGTTGCCCGAAGCGCTCCTCGATCTGCTCCAGCGTCGCCGGCGTGTCCTCGACGGTGTCGTGCAGGAGCCCCGCCATGAGGGCGTTGACGTCGAGGTGCATCTCGGCCAGCAGTTCGGTCACGGCCACCGGGTGGGTGATGTAGTCCTCACCCGACCGGCGCTTCATGCCGCGATGCGCCTCCTCCGCGAAGCGGTAGGCCTCGGCCACGCGCTCGCGATCCACCGGCGCAAGGTAGGCCGTGGCGGCATCGAGGCTGGTGAGGAGCCCTCCCATTAGGCGTATCAGTCTATCACCCGCCCCCGGACGGCGGAGGTCCGTGCCCGACGGCGACGAGGCCGTACCGAGGGATCAGCGCAGACGTACCCGGCGCGCCAGCAGGAACACACCCATGGCGGCCAGCACCAGGTTGCCGAGCCACGGCCCGAGCCACACCGGCAGCGCGCCCGTCTGCGAGAACAGGGCGCCGAAGGTGAGGAAGAGGTACCACACCAGCGTCACGACCAGCGACAGGCCGAAGGCAACGCTGCGGCTGCCGGCGTACAGCAGCGCCAGCGGGATCGCCACCAGCAGCAGCGTCAGGTTGGCGAAGGGTTCGGCCAGCATGCGCTGGAACAGTACCGCCGCCTGGCGCCGCACGCGGTAGGACAGGCTGGCGTCGTGGGCGTCGCGCCAAGCGCGCGTGATCGAGCGGGTGTCCTCGAAGCCTCCGCGGCTGAAGCGCCCGATCAGGTCCTGCTCGGTGAGCGACGTGGTGAGCGTGAGCTCGGCGTTCGGGTCGGACGGCCGGTTGATGACCTGCACCAGACGCGACAGCGCCTGGGCGGGATCCCCCTGGGTGGCGTCGAGCGCAGCGAAGTCGAGGACCGTGACGTCGTAGCCCTGGAGGACCAGGTCGGTCCCCTCGAAGGTCGCCCGGCGGGCGCGCAGCAACGTCAGCTTGTCGCCGTTCCAGCGCTCGATGCGCACGCCCTCCATGGCGTCCGCGGCGGAATCGACCCCCTGGAAGTGGAGCGTGAAGTCGTCGACGGGCAGGCTCTGTCCCGCCAGCCGGAACAGGCCGCTCGAGCCCGCCGTCAACCGCCAGTACTGCTCGGCCACGCGTCCGTTGGTGGTCGGCAGCACCCACTGGTTGAGCGCCAGCGCCGCCATCGTCGCGACGACCCCGACCACGATGAACACGCTGGAGATGCGCACCAGCGGCACCGATCCGGCCTGCATGGCGAGCAGCTCGTTGTCGCTGCCGAGGCGGCCGAAGGCCAGCAGCACGGCCAGCACCAAGGCGATCGGCAGCGTCTGCTCCAGCGCCGTCGGCAGTTGCAGCGACAGCCAGCCGGCGAGGCGCAGGATGGGCGTGCCGACCACCCACTGCAAGCGCGGCAGGGTGGTGCTGATCACCGCCAGGCCGCTGTACAGCAGCAGGCCGAAGAGCAGCGGCGGCAGGCTCTCGCGGAGCAGGTAGCGATCGATCCTCGTCACGTAGGGTCCCGTCGCGGCCCGGCCCGCTGCGTCCCCGCCGTCACGGCGGCCCCGCAGGCGCGGCCCCGGCCATGATACCCGCGGCGCTCCCGCCCGCCGTGCAGGTCGGCGCCGCCGACGGAGCCCGGAGCGCATCGGCGCTCGCGGGCGTACTCGGGCAGGCCCCGGCGGCGGTGCCGGTCGCGGCCCGGCGCTGCAGGTCGACCGCCATCGACACGGTCCACACGCCGTCCTGGTCGCGGTAGCCCAGCGACAGCGCGCCGCAACACGTGAGGAAGGTGACGTCCAAGCCGTGGCCGGAGATCGCCGGCCAGGCGCCGCCGGTCAGCGTCGGCGCCAGGTCGACGGCCAGGTAGGGGCGCAGCTCGACGGTCGGGAGGTCGATGGGCACGGCGGCGCTGAGCTGGAGGCGGGTCAGCCCGGGAGGGTCGGGCGCGAAGCCGTAGCGCGCTTCGGCCCCGAACGTCCATCGCGCGTGCGTCGCGCTCACGCCCGCCTGCAGGAACCCGTCGCGTGCGCCGTCGGGAGCGAGGATGCCGGCGAGCGCGGCCTTCGCATCCACGTCGATGGTCCAGCTCCCCACGCGGTGCCCCAGGCCGGCGCTGAGGTCGACCTGGTTCAGGCCCGGCACCACGCCGCTGGAGGCCACCGCGTCGTAGCGCGCCGCGAGTCCCGCCCGCACCGTCCAGCCGGCCGCCGATCCGCTCGCCAAGCGCGCGTCCAGCGACAGGCGCTGGGCGGGCTCGAGCCGGTCGAGCGTCGTCGTGAACGGCGAGCCGCCATCGGTGAAGCGTGCCAGGTAGCTCACGCGCAGCCTCACCGGTCCCAGCTCGGCCCGGTAGCCGGGCTCGAGCTCCACCCCCCACTGCGACGCGCCTTGCGCGGGATAGGCGGTGGCGGCGAGACGCCAGCGCAGGCTCGCCGCGCCCCAGGCGGAGGCCGGCGTGGAGGCCGTGCCGCTGAACGCGGCCCCGAGGCGCGGGCCCGCCACCGTTGCGCCGCCCACCGTCTGCGACGACGCCGCTGCGAAGCCCGCCAGCGCCACGCCCCCGCCGAGCCACGCCAGCCGCTGGTGGACGCGCGCGTGCAGCACGCCTTCCCGTAGCCCGTCGCGTTCGGCCGGACCGTACACGCGCGTGTCGAAGCCGACGTCGAACCACGGGGCCACGGCGTGATCGCTGGTCATCGTCAGGCGCGGCCCGCCCGCGACCACCCCGAACTCGAAGCGCGCCTCCGGCGTCGTGCCGCGCAGCAGGGCCAACCCGGCCAGGGGGTAGGCGGCGTCGAGCCCGGTGGCGCCCACCTCGGTGCTCACTCCGGGCGCGAGGTCCAGGGGTCCGAGCGTGACCCCCAGCCCGGTCCCGACGACGCCGGTTGCGGCATCGGTCGCCACGTACGCCACCTTCACCGGGACCGTCAACGACGCCAGCGTGGCCGCATCCAGGGTCACCGATCGGCCCAGCGGCACCACCACCGCTCCCACCCGCAGGCGGCCGTCGGCGAGCTGCACGCGCTGCGTCGCTAGGTCGACCTGCGCCGACGAG
This sequence comes from Deinococci bacterium, assembly GCA_030149325.1. GTDB lineage: Bacteria > Deinococcota > Deinococci > Deinococcales > Trueperaceae > JASBRS01. The sequence goes on along the minus strand of JASBRS010000084.1, from coordinate 39,489 downwards.
CCCGACACGTCGTAGAACGGTGCGCCGGCACAGGTGCAACTGGTGAGCACGGGGTCGCTGACCGTCGCGGCCTGCAGATCGAGGACGGCACGGGTGCCGCGGACGTGGAAGCTGGATCCGCCCAGGTCGGGACGGGTGAGCTCCACCGACCCCGCTTCGAGGTCGACCGCCGCCCGCAGGGCGGTGCCGGTGACGTCCCGGCTCTCGAGGCGCACGGTGCTCATCTCCAGGCGGCGGCGGTCGGCGGTCAGGTTCGTCGCCTGCAGCCTCCATCCGTCCACCAGCAGGGTGGCGTTGTCGGCGTCGACCGACAGCTCGCCGCTCAGGCCACGGACGGTGATGCGGTCGGCCAGGACCGTCCAGGCCACGCCCTCCCCCGCCAGGCAAACTCCACCGTAGAACTCCACCAGGTCGTGAGCGCTGTCGGTCCGGACCTGCTCGAAGTAGGCCGCGCCGAAGCCCTTGATCGACAGCTCGGAGGTCGTCGGCCCGCGCGTGCACTGGGCCGCGGCCGACCCCATACACGTCAGGCCGATCAGCACCGCCAACGCCACCAAGGGTCGCGGCAGCGCCACCAGGATCAGTTGAGCTCGTTCGCGAAGCGCGCCAGCAGCTCCGGGGCGACCTCGGTGGCAGCATCGTAGACGGGCTTCCCGTCGACCTGGTGGAAGCGCAGCTCCAGGCGGCCCCCCGCGGGCGGAGCCGTGAGGGTCAGAAGCCCGTCGGAGAAGCTGTACTGGCCGATCAGCAGCACGTCCCCGCTGCGCACGTCGAGGAGCAGCCGGTCGGCGTGGAAGGTCGGGGCCGTGCCCGCCACCGGTCCGGAGAAGTCCACCACCTGGCGGACCGCGTCGTACTTCAGCTCGCTCGCCGTCAGGGACAGTCCGTCGCGCGCCAACTCCACGCCGCCCGAAGCGGTCAGCGTCCCGGTCGGCACGTCGATGTGGAGCGACGGGGCCGTGAGGGTACCGAAGTCGCCGCGGACGGTGGCGCCGGTGGCGTCGATGCTCGAGCCCGCCAGGTAGCTGAGGGTCGTCGCCGTCAGGGTCACGCCGGTGTCCTGATCGACGATGGTCCCGCCCTGCGGGAGGGTGGTGACGCCGGTGCCGATGTCGTAGCTCTGCGAGCCGGCGGGCGTCACCGTCAGCGCCGCGAACGGCGCCGAAGCGGCCGACCCGACGGCCCCGAGGAGCGCGGTGAGCGTGAGGACGAGGCGCACCGCCCCCAGTCTACGCGCCCGCGTCATGAGGACGGACTGCGCTCCTCAGGGGCGGCGCCGGGGCCCAGCGTGTGCAGGTACAGACGGTCGAAGGGCCGCTCGGCGAGGAGCGCGTGCCCGTCCGCGACGGTGCTGCCCATCACGGCGGAGACGACGTCCTGGACGCTCTGGTAGCGCCCCAGCGTCTGGTAGCTCGCACCCAGCGACACCAGTCTGCCCAGGGGCGTCTCCGCCCGGAGCGTCAACGAGGTGGCCAGCTTGCGCTGCGCGCGCTCCCACTCCTGGGCGTCGGGCGGCGCGTCCTGCGCCTCCACCAGCACGCGGCGGTAGACCTCGAGGACCTCAGGCGCACGCTCCGGCGCGCACGACAGGTACCCCACGAAGGCTCCCGTGCCGTCGGAGGCTTCGTGCCCGAGGCCGGCACTGTCGGCGAGGCCGCGATCGACCAGCGCCCAGAACAGGCGCGAGCCGCTGTCGTCGCCCAGGACGTTGGCGAGGATGGCGGCCGGGTAGCGCCGTTCGTCGGCGGCCGCCAACCCCGGCGCGTACGCTGCCACGTGCACGCGCTTGAGGGCGTCGTCCTGCGTCGCCGTCTGCCCGTGGGCGGGCTGCGGAAGCGGCAGCTCGCGCTCCACGTCGAAGGCCTGCCAGCCGCGCGTGAGCCCCTCCGCGGTCGCGACCACCTCGTCCCAGTCGTAGTTGCCGGCCACCGCCAGCGTCAGGTTCGACGGTGCGTAGCGCCGTTCGAAGTAGGCGAGCATCTGCTCGCGCTTCAGCGCTCGGATCGAGTCCGCTCCCCCGAGAACGCTGTTGCCGAGCGGGTGGCCGTTCCAGAAGCGTCGTCCGGCCAGCTCGAAGACCCGGAAGTTCGGCCGGTCCTCGTACATGGCGATCTCCTCCAGGATGACGTTCTTCTCGACGTCGAAGTCCTCCTGGCGGAGCGCAGGACGCATCATGTCGCTGAGCAGGTCGAGCAGCGCGGGCAGCCGCTCCGGCAACACGGCGCCGTAGTAGACGGTGCGCTCCTCGCTGGTGAAGGCGTTGTACTGGGCGCCGAGCTCGTCGAAGCTGCGGTTGATGTCGGCCGCGGTCCGGCGATCGGTGCCCTTGAACAGCATGTGCTCGAGGAAGTGCGAGACGCCCGCGACCTCGTCCGCCTCGTCGCGCGCTCCGGTACGGACGAAGTAGCCTCCCGCCACGCTGACCGCGTAGCGGTTGAACTCGCCGATCACCGTCAGGCCGTTGGCGAGCACCGCGCGGTCGAAACGCAGCGCTGCGGGCGCGGCGACGTCCCCGGCGCGGCTCACGCCGCCACCTCGACCAGCGGCTTCGGTCCCAGGGTGACGACCGTGGGGTCGGGGAACGGGTGGGCCGCCAGGTAGTCGTTGAGGGTGTGCACGTCGACCTTCTCGACCGCGCTGCGGATCTCCGCGAGGGTCCGCACCCTCCCGCGGAGCAGGGCGTCGGAGGCCAGGCGCCCGGCTCGCGCCGAGCTCGACTCGCCCTGCATCACCACCGCCGAGAGCGTCCCCACCCGGGCACGCTCGAGCTCGTCGGCCTCCACCCCTTCGGAGAGGCGTCGGATCTCCGCGAGCAGCACCTGCAACGTCTCGTCGGCGCGCTCGGGTGTGGTGCCTGCGTACCCGAGGGTGTAGCCGAAGCCGTGCAGGGCGCGGTAGTACGCCCCCACGCTGTACACCAGGCCGCGCTTCTCCCGCACCTCGGTGAACAGGCGTGCGCCCATGCTGCCGCTGAGGACGTGGAGCGCCAGGTCGTAGGCGTAGACGTCGGGGTCGGCCGGGGCCGGGGCCGGGAAGGCGAGCCCGATCTGGGTCTGGGCGGAATCCGCCATCACGTGGTGCCGATCCGCCGGACGGAGCCGCGCCTCCGGCAGCGGCAGGGAGTCGCCGGACCATCCCGCGAAGGCACGCTCGACCGCCGCGAGCACGGCGTCCCAGTCGGCGCCGCCCGCGAGCGCCAGGATGGCCCCTCGCGGTCCGATGCGCCGCACCGCGTCGGCGCGCAGCGCCTCGGGCGTCAGCGCCGCCAGGCCCGGCTCGGTACCGTAGGGACTGCGGCCCGCACCGCCGTCGAGGAAGTGGGCCAGCAGCGCGTCGAACAGGCGCTGGGTCGGAGCGTCCGCGAGCGAGCGGAGCTCCTCCTCGGCGAGCTCCCGGGCGGGAGCGAACTCGGCCTCGTCCAGGCGCGGTTCGCTCACCATCGAGGACACCAGCGGCAGCACCTGGTCGAGCTCATCGGCGAGGAACGAAGCCCCCAGGCTCGCCGTCTCGCGGCCGGCGGAGCCGCCACGGCGCACGCCGAGCGCCTCCAGCGCGTCGGAGTGGGCGCGCGAGTCGAGAGCGCCGGCTCCGCGCTGGATCCAGTCGTGGAGAACGGTGGCGCTGCCTTCCAGACCGGTCGGGTCGGTAGCGGAGCCGAAGGGGAGCATCAGCGTCGTGCTCAGCGTGGGCAGCCACGGCATCGGCTCGAACAGGACCCGCAGTCCGTTGTCGAGCCGGTGGTCGAAGATGCGCCCGCCGTCGGGGTTCAGAGCCATGAGCCCGAGTATAGCCCCGCCCCGGCTGCGTCCGCGTCGCCGTCCCGGCCGCAGGTCCGACGCTGCCTCAGCCGGGCACGATGGTGAGCTCGGTCACCGTGCTCGGCGGTTGGAGCGACAGCAGCGTGGCGACCTGGCGCGCCACGTCCTCGGGGCGCACGTAGGCGGTCGGGTCGTAGCTCCGGCCCTCCTGCTCGTGCACCGAACGCTGCATCGGGGTGGCCGTCCTCCCCGGGTAGACGGTGGTCACCCGCACACCGTCGCCGGCGACCTCCTGCCTCAGGCTGTCGGCCAGCGCACGCAGCCCGAACTTGCTCGCCGCGTACGCCCCCCAGTGCGCGTTGGCCCGCAGCCCCGCCCCGGAGTTCACGAACACCACCTGGCCACGCGCCCGGCGCAACTGCGGCAGAAGCCCCCGCGTGAGGCGGTAGGGGGCTCGAAGGTTCAGTCGGTAGTGGTCGTCGAGCACCGTCACGTCGGACGCCTCCAGGCTGCCGAGACGCACCATCCCGGCCGAGTGCACCAGCGCCGCCACCCCCGCCTCTCCCGCCGAGAGGGCGGCGATGAGGGCGTCGACGGCATCGTCGTCGGTGAGATCGGCGACGTGCCGGGTCGCGCTGCCGCCAGCGGCCGCCACCTCCGACGCCACGCGCGCCAGGCGCTCGGCGTCACGCCCCTGCAGGTGCAGGGTGGCCCCGCCAGCCGCGAGCTCCAGGGCCAGCGCCCGTCCGATGCCGCTACTGGCCCCGGTGATCACGAGCGGTGCGGTCCAGCTCATCCTCGTCCTCCCCTCGCCCGGCCGGCGAAACCTCCGGGCTCCTCCAGGAGGCGCCGCAGCGCGTCCTCGGGGTCGTCGCTACGAGCCAAGCTGGAGCCCACCAGCACGGCGTCGGCCAGTCCGCGCAGGGAGGCGAGCTGCTCGGATCGGTCGTAGCCCGACTCGGCCACGCCCACCCCGTGGAAGCCCGCGGCGCGCGCCCGTTCCAGCAGCCGCGGCGCGACCGCCAGGTCGACCTCGAGGCTGCGCAGGTCGCGGTTGTTCACGCCGACCACGTCGGCCCCAGCGGCGAGCGCCCGAGCCAGCTCGCCTTCGTCGTGCACCTCCACCAACGCCTCGAGCCCGACGGCCCGCGTGAACGCCAGGTAGGTGTCCAGCCTGGGCCCCAGGACGGCGGCGATGAGCAGCACGGCGCTGGCGCCGCGCTCGCGCGCTTCCGTCACCTGAGCCGGGTGCACCACGAAGTCCTTGCGTAACACGGGCAGAGCGACCGCGTCGGCGACCGCCGAAAGGTGCTCCAGCGCTCCCCCGAAGTGGCGGGCCTCGGTGAGGACGCTCACGGCCGCCGCCCCCGCGCGCTGGTACGCGCGCGCCAGCGTCACCGGGTCGGCGTCGCGCAGTGCGCCCTGCGACGGGCTCGAGCGCTTGACCTCGGCGATGACGGCGACGCCCCGCCCGCGCAGGGCGGCGGCGAAGCCCGGGCGCTGCGGCGGCCGCGCGCTCCGGACCGGCACCGGCACCGCGGCATAATCCTCCGCGCGCTCGCGGGCGATCGCCCCGAGCACCCCCGGGACCGCCGCCAGCTCCTCCGCGCTCAACGGCGGCGGCGTCGACGTGCCGCCCTCAGCCGTAGACATAGAACCCCCGCGGCATCGCGCCCCCCTCGGCCCAGGTCACGTCGATGGTCTCGACCTCGGCGTGCGCGGGGCCGGTGCGGAGCTTGACCAGGAGGTGCTCGAGCTCGCTCCGTTCGCCTTCCGCGACCACCTCGACGCGACCGTCGGCAAGGTTCTCGACGTAGCCGTCGAGCTCGAGGTCGAGCGCCTGGCGGCGGACGAAGGCGCGGAAGCCCACCCCCTGGACGCGGCCGTGGACCAGGGCGGTCAGTCGGGAGGGGGCACCGGAGGTCATGACGCCCACCATGGTAGCGCAGTTTCTCATGGCCAGGTGCTACGATGACAGGGCGAGTGCACCGTCGGTACCGGCATTTCTCGTACCTCGCCCGAGCTCGGTGGCACCCCCGCACCCTCCGGATCCGATGACCGGCAACCCTCGCCCGTGTCCATGCGCAGACGAGCCCTCGTTCCCCTCCTGGCGCTAGCTGCCGTCGTCGCGGCCGTCGCGCTGTTGCCGCAGACGCCGGTCGGTCGGGGCTGGCTGCTCGACCGGCTGCGGAGCGGGCTGCAGGGCTCCGGCATCGAGCTCGACGTCCACGCCTCTCGCGGCAACCCCTGGCGGGGCCTGGCGCTCGAGGGCGTCCGCGTGAAGGCCCCCGGCGTCGACGTGACCGCCGCGGCGGTCGACGTGCGCTACTTCCTGCCCTCGCTGCTGGCCGGTGAGCTCCCGCTCTCCGTGAGCGTGAGGGGCCTGCGCGGGTCGCTCGACCTCCGTGCCCTGCGCGACGCCGGGGGCGCGGGCGCCCCCTCGCTGCCGGTGGTGCCCGTCCTGCAGGAGCTCACCGTCAGCGACGCCGCGCTCACGGTGGAGAAGGTGCCGTACACCCTGCCCGACGGCGCCGTCACCGACATCCGCATCCGCCAGCGCGGATCGTCGCTCGACCTGCAGGCCCACCTGCGGACGGCCGACGGCAGCGCCGACGCCAGCGGCGTCCTCGATCTCAGCGGACCGCGCTTCGACGGTCAGGTCAGCCGGGCCGACGTGACGCTGGCACGGCACTGGTTCCCCGGAGCCGGCGGCGGGATCGTCACGGGCCCGCTCCACATCGGCCCCGACGGCATCCACGGGGACTTCACCCTCCGCGGCGGTTCGCTCGACGCCATCGGGCTGACGCCAGGGGACATCCATGGCCTCGTCGAGCTGCGCTACCCGCTCATCCACGCCGACCTCCAGGGCAGCGCCCTGGGCGGACCGGTCGCCGTCCAGGGCACGGTCAACATCGCGGCGCGGCAGTGGCAGGCGCATGCCACCGGGACGCCCCAGCTCCAGCGGGCGATGGCGTGGATCTTCCGCGACAGCACCGCAGCGCTGCCGGTCGAGCTCTCGGGGGGCGCCTCCACCACCATCGACGCCTCCGGCTGGACGCACATCGCGCTCACCGGCAGCGCCGACGGCAGCGGCAGCGTCGAGGGGCTGCCGGTCGACCAGCTCCAGGCCGACTTCAGCTACGACACCCAGCGGGGGGTCTCGGTCCAGGCGACCACGCGCCTGGCCGGCGGCAGCGCCGCCGTGACGGTGGCGTCCGGACCCGACGGGACCCGCGTCGAGGGGGACGTCCGCCAGGTCGTGCCCCTCGCCGGTCACAGCGTCGACGGCAGCCTCCAACTGCTGCTCGGTGCATCCGGCGGCAGCGGCAGCCTGCACCTCAGCGACGCCCTTTCGGTGGCCGGGCGCGCCGCCACCGTCACCGTCGAAGCCGGCCTCAACAGCGACGGCTGGCAGGCGGTGATCCAGGGGAGCGACGCCGAAGGCGCCCGCCTCGAGGGCGCGCTTGCCCTCAACGCCGGGGGCCTGAGCGGCGAGGTCCGCGCCCACGACCTCCGCCTCCCCCACCTCAGCGAGCCGGCCACGTTCACGCTCCGCGCCGACGGCCCGACGACCGCCCTCCCGCTCACGCTGGGGATCACGGCGCCCGCCCCGCTCGGCGTGAGCGCCGGCCCGGAGGTGCTGGCCACCGACCTCCGAGGCCAGCTCACCGCCACCCTCCAGGGCGGGGTGCTGCGCTCCCTCCACGGCGCTCTCGGACCGCTGACCGTCGCCGGGGAGCTGGCGTTGGCGCCCCTGCAGGGGACGTTGACGGCCGACCTGCCCGCCACCCCGATCACGGGGCCGGTCCGCGCCGACCTGTCCCTCACGGGCGTCCGCATCGACGTCGGCGGCGGTGCCGTCGGCGTCTCGGGCGGACTCGACCTCGGCACGGTTACCGCCGGGCCGCTGGCGCTGACGCCCGGGCGCTGGACCTTGAGCGCCCCCACCGACGGCAGCTCCGGCGTCACGGCGGCCACGGCCAGCGGAGCGGTGCGGCTGCGCGTCCTCGCCACGGGGCTGGCGGCCCAGCTCTCCGGGCTCCCTGTCGGCGTGTGGGGTCGTCCGGGGACGCTGACGGGGAGCGCGACGCTGCCGTTCGGCACCGACCCGCTCGACGGCGCGCGCGGCAGCCTCACGGGATCGCTCGATGGCGCCACCGTCGCGCTCCGGGCCGGCCCGGGCCCCTGGGGTGTCGACGTCACGGCCCCTGCCGGGACCACGGTCGGCCCGATCCGCCTGGCCGAGGCGGTCCAGGCGTCCGGCAGCTTCGATCCGCACGCCCTCGCCGGGCGCGTCGCCGGTACCCTCGGGACGGTCCCCGTCGTCGCCGAGGCGTCCAGCCACGCGGGCGCCTGGCAGGGCCAGCTCGGCGTCGGAGCCGGGCTCGATCGGCTCGAGGCTCGGGCCGCCGCCACCGGCTGGTCGGTGCGCGGATCGTTGCCGTTGGCGCCGCTGGCCGCCGTCGTCGGCCTCCGCGCCCAAGGCACGCTCACGGCCGACCTGGCCCTGGACGGCTCCGGCTACACCGGGACGGCACGCGTGCGGACCACGGCGCCCCTCGCCGCGACCGCCGACCTCCTCGGCAGCGGACGCGAGCTCGCCGTCGAGCTGTCGGCGCAGGCAGCCGGGCAGCCGCTCACCGCGCGTGGATCGCTGCTGCCCGAGCTCCGCCTCGACGCCGAGGTCGGCCCCCTCGGGCCCGTGCACCTGGCCGGCGGGCGCCTCACCGGCTTCGGCACGCTGCCGGCTCGCCCGCTCGCGGCCGGAGCCGAGCTCGGACCGCTGCCGTGGACGCTCGCCGGGACACTGGCGCCCCTCGACCTGCGGCTCGACCTCGGCCAGGGGCGCGCCCGCCTGCTGGGAGGGCGGTGGGCGGCGCGTCTCCGCCTGCCGCTGGACTACGGCGGCACCACGCTGACGGCCGACATCGCCACCGGCGGGACGGGCGCGGCGATCGAGCTGGGAACGGGGGCCGGCGTCCCCAGCGTCGCCGTGAGCGACGGGCTGGCGGCGATCCCGCTGGTCGGCCGGGTGGCCTCCGCGGCCGGCACCGAGCTGCTGACGGTCGCCGGGACACCGGCCGCGCTCGACCTCCAGGGCACGCTGCCCGCCGGACTGGTGGCGTCCCCGCTGCCGGCCGCGCTGCGGCCCGCGGGCGAGATCGACGTGCGCGGTTCGTTGGCGCTCGAGCCCACCCTCGACTACCGTCTGGCCGCCACCTGGCGCGCCGCTCCGTCGGTGCTGCAGGCCGACCTCTCGGGCCGCGGCAGCGACTACCGGCTCTCCGTCCACGGCGACGGGTTGACGGCGCTGGCGCGCCCCGGCCGGGTGACCGTGAGCGCCGAGGGGCTGGCGTTGGCGCCGTTGCTGCCGGCGCTCGGCACCGACGTCACCGTCAACGGCGCCCTCGCCGTCGACGCCGGGACGTGGACCGGCGCGCTGCACCTGCGCGGCGGCGCTCCCTTCGGCATCCGTGCCGACCTGCTGGGCGATGCCGAGACCCTTCACACCGACGTCAGCGCCACGCCCGGTCCGCTCCGTGTCGAGCTCCAGGGCACGGTCCTGCCGGCGCCTCGACTCGACGTGACGGCGTCGGGGTGGGATCAGGCGGTGCAGCTCAGCGGTACGACGTCGGGGAGCTGGCGAGCGCTCACGGTGGCGGGATCGCTCACGACGGGTGCGCTCGCGCTGGGCGACGCCTTCGCGCTCGAGCCCCAGCGAGCGGCGTGGAGCTGGTCGCCGTGGAGCGGCGAGCTGAGCGTCGCCGGTGCGCACGTCGACCTCCACGGATCTCCGTCGGACCTGCGCGGTTCGGTCGCTCTGCCCTTCCGGGCCCTGGGCGTCGACGAACGCTTCGACGCCCGCCTGAAGGGGCCGCTGCCCTACCCCGAGGTCGACGCCACGGTCGTCGGTCACGCCCTCTCGGGCAGCGTGACCAGCGGCGCCGACGGCACCGTCCGCGCCGAGCTGACGGCCGCCCGCGCCACGCTGCGCCCCTTCCTCGGCAGTCTGGCCGGCCCGTTCCTGGCCGCCGATCCGAAGCTCGTCGGCCACGTCGCCCCCGACGGTGTCTGGCAGGCATCCCTCGACGGCGCGCTCGGCAGCGGCGGCACCGTCCTCCCGGTACGCCTCCGCGTCGACGGTCGCGGAAGGCGCTACCAGGGCCAGGCCGACCTGCTTGACTCCGCCTCCGGCCCCACCCTGGCCCGCGCGACCGTGACCGGCGAGGGCGCCGACCTCCGCGCCGCGCTCGATCTGGCGACCGTCGACACCGCCGCCCTCGGGGCGCTGGCAGGCGTGCAGCTCGATCTGCGCTCGAGCGGCACGCTCGCGGTGAGCACGGCCCCCCTCGGCGCCCGCCTCGACCTCCACACCGACGGCAGCGTCGCGGGGACCCCCGTGACCCTCGACGCCGGGGCCGGCGCTGGCCGCCCCGTCACCGTTCACGCCGTCGTTGCCGGCACCCGCCTCGACGTCGGGCCCGGTAGCGACGGCGACCCACGCATCGCGCTGCGCAGCGCCGACGGCGGGGTCGACGTGCACGGCTCCCTCCACACGGGGGCGGCCCCCGGACTGAGTCTGGATGGAGCCATCGCCGGTGCCACGCTGACGACGCAGGCGCAGCTCGATCCTGCATCGGGAAAGGGCGACCTCCACGTGCGCCTGGGCGACGCCAGCCTCGACGTCGCGCTCGCACCGACCGACGCCGCCCTCGGATTGACCCTCACCGTGCGTGCGCCGCCCGCCAGCCTGGGTCCCCTCGGTAGCCGTTTCTCGGGCGACCTCGACGCGCACCTCACGCTCGCGACCGGCCGCCTGACGCTCGACGCCCTGCGCGCCACCGACGGCAGCGTACCGACGAGCTGGAGCCTGGCGTTGGCCGGCGAGGCGTACCCGTCGACCGACCTCACCGGCAGCTTCGACGCGGCCACCTTGGGCGCGCCCGTCGACCTCGCCCTCCACGGCTCGCCGAACGACCTCCGAGCGACGGCCCGGATCGCCGGGCTCCAGGCCGGCGCCGTCCTCCGTGGCCCACGCCTGCGCCAGGTGACCCTGAACGGAAGCGCCACCCTGTCGGTCCTGCCGGCGCCGCTGACGCTGTCGGCCAGCGACCTCCGGTGGACGCCGGACGGCGGGTTCGCGGGCAACGCCACGGCCGAGACCGCCGGTCGTTTGCTGGGCCTGCCGGGGATGCTCCGAGCGGAGCTGAGCGGGAGCGGGTCGCTCGACGCAGCGGTGACGGCCGGCCCTACGGACGCGCCCTGGCTCCGCGGCTCGGCGCGGGTAGCGGCCGATCCCGTCCGGGACCCGTCGTTCAACGGCGCGCTGGAGCTCAGCCTGCCGGTGGCCTCGTGGTTGGCCCTCCCCACCAGCGCGGAGCTGCGTCTGGTGGGCACGCCGACGCTGGCAGGTCGCTGGGACCGGCCCACCCTGGACGGCGATCTGAGGCTCCAGGGCGGTCTCGATGCGACCGGCCCCCTCCACCTGGACGGCGCCTCCGGGACCCTCGACCTCAAGGGCACGGGCATCGCCCTCGCCCTCCACCTCGACCGCGGCGCCTGGGATGGTTCCCTCGACCTGAGCGACGTCGCCCTCGGACCCTTCGATCCGCGGCTGAACCAGGTCGCCCTGAGCCTGAAGGCGACGGTGGCCGGGGGCGCCGGGACCGCACTGCACGCCAACGTCACGGACCTGAACGTGGCCGCTCCCGGGGGCAGCCTCACGGGCACGGCCGCCCTGGGCGATGGGGTGCGCGCGGCCCTCCAGGTCCGCGCCGACCTGGCCTCGCTCGCACTCCCGGGACCGGCGCTCAGCGGCGTCGTGCACGGGCCGCTGGTGTTGGTGGCGCCCGACCTGGCGCACGTACGCGACGGTACCGTGGTCGCGGTCCTGGACATCGCGCACCTGGGGCTCGTGGGCACCGACGGCACCGTCGACGGGACGCTGCAGCTCGGCGGGACCCCCGCCGATCCCCAGCTCTCGGCCACCCTCCAGGGCGCCGGCGCGATCCGAGGGCAGGTTCGCTTCGATGCCGCGCCCACGCGCGGACGCCTCGACCTCCACAGCACCCTCGGCTACCGCTCGCTCACCACCGACCTCGCCGTGGTCGCGCGCGACGGGCGGATCGACGCCAGCGGCGAAGCGCACCTCGGCGCGGCCGTCCTCCACCTCTCCAGCGACGCCGCCGGCGGCCTGGTGGTCGACGGCGGCGGGCCCCTGGACGGCTGGCGGGCCACCGTCGCCGGGGACCTCACCGATGCACGACTCCAGGGCTCGCTGGCGGCGCTCGGCTACGGCGCCTCCGGCGACGTCCACGTCGAGATCGGAGGGAGCCCATGGCTCCGTGGGGACATCGCCGGCGCCGGCGTGGGCGGCATCCCCCTGGGCGACCTCAGCCTCGTCAGCACCGCGCCGGGAGCGGCCGTGCAGGTGAGCGGACCCCACCTGGGCGCGACGCTCGATCCCACGACGTTGGCCTGGCAGGCGCACGTCGACGGTCTCCCCGTGCCCCCCGGCGCCGCGGTCCGCGGCAGCGCGCAGGGCCGCGCGCTGACGGGCCAGGCTCAGCTCGACTACGCCGGATCCGCGGCCGGCACCCCGTTCGATGTGAGGGTGACGGCCTCGAACCGAGCCGGGGTGGTCGTCGACGCCGCCGGCACCGCCTTCGGCGGGAGCCTGTCGCTCCAAAGCTCACGCCCGACCGGCGGCGCCTGGTACGGCGACGTGCACGTCACCGACGCCCGGATCGCGGGATCGCAAGCGTCGTTCGCCGGCACGCTCACGGGCCAGGGGCCGATCCCCGTCGTCGACGGCACGCTCACCTCGGCGGGCGCGATCGCGGGTTCGAGCACCGTCCGGGCCGGTCCCTCCGGCGTCCACCTCGATGCCACGCTCGAGAGCACGTTCCTGAAGGGAAAGTGGAGGCTCACCGGAGCCCTGGCCCCTCGGCCCGACCTGACGATCGCCGCGGTCGGCGGGAGCGGCGCCTCTCCCGGCCGGATCCGGCTGTTCACCGACGGTGGCGTGCTCGCGGCCGATGGGCGCATCGCGCTCCGGGCCGGACCGCTGGCCGGCGACCTCCGCGGCGACGGCCCCGGTGCCCCTGTCGTCCTCGGGCTGCGCCTGCCGGCGGTCGCCGGCCTGGCCTTCACGACGGAGCTTCCAGGCGCCCCGGCCGCCGCCCTGGTGTCGGACCTCGTTGCGCACGGGCTCACCCTCTCCGGCTCGGATGCCACGAGCGGCGAGCTGCAGCTGGCGTTCGTCCCGGCGTTGAGGGCGGATCTCCACGACGTGCGGCTCGAGCGAGGTGGCGCCGTTCTCTCCGCGAGCGGCGCGATCACCCCGAGCGGGGGGGACCTGACCGGGGCGCTCGTCCTCCCCCGGCAGCTCCCGGTCGAGGCCGTCGGCGGCGCCACCCTGCCCTACCGTCTCGCCCTCGACGGCGGCAAGCTGAGCGTCACCTCCGACGGCGAGCTCGGCACGGTGCGAGCCGATCTCGACCTCCCCGCCGGGATCGGACACGTCTCCGTCGGCCTCCACACCCTTGGCTCCGGCGGCGGCACGGCCTCGGCCGACCTCACCTTCGATCCCGCTCGCGGACCCAGCGGATCGCTGACCGTCGACGGCGTCCGCGTCACGCAGACCGGGCTCCCCACCCTCACCATCGCCTCGTCGCTGAACGTCGCGAGCGGCCGCGCGACGGGCGACGTCGACCTGGCCTCGGCCAGCGGCGGCGTTCGTCTGCAGGGGGCGTGGGGGCTGGGTGGCTGGCTCCCCGCATCCCTCGCGCCGGTCGCGCCCGCAGGGGGCAGCGCCGAGGTGCGCATACGGACCTTCCGACTCGACCTGCTGCCCAGCGTGAAGCGCCTCGCGCCGAACCTTCAGGGCGCCGTCAGCGGCGTCCTGCAGCTCCGCGACTCCACCGTGGTGGGGCAACTGGTCGCCCCCGACCTGGCCGTGGCCGGCACCCGCCTCCCCTTGGATGCCCAGATCAGCGGGGCCTGGTCCGACCTCAACGCACGCCTCAAGATCGCCGACAGCGTGGTCACCGGCACCGTGCGCGGGGGCCGGGTCGCCGGCCTGATCGACCTCCACCGCTTCCCCGCGCAGGTCCTGGCGGAGGCCGCGACGGGCCCCACCGACATCCGCGCGGACGTCGATGGGGTGGTGCGCTTCGACGTGCCCCTCGCCGACCCGGCGGCGGGCTACCTGCGCATGGCGACCGAGGCGATCCGCCTGGAGCGCTCCGGCGTGGTCACCACCGGGAGCCTGGCCTGGGTGTACGACGCCGGTTCCTTCACGGTCGAGCGCGCCTCCTTCGACGGCCGCGGCCACTGGCAGGCGCAGGGGACGGTGGAACCCGACCGGCTCGACCTCACGCTCCAGGCGCAGAACGCCGACTTCGGCCCGCTGTTGGGGCTGGTGCCGATGCTCGCCCGCTACGGGGTCGGCGCCGCCGGCAGCTTCATGCTCACGGCCCTCGGGACGCCCGCACAGCCCGACGTGACGCTGACCGCGAACGGTCTCGAGGCCCAGGTGGCGGGCACCCACTACCGCATCGCCTCGGCCGACGCAAGGCTCGCCGGCAGCGACCTCACCGCCACCGCGCGCATCGCGGGCGTTGCCCCACTGGGGGGCGCGCTCCAGGTGCGGGGGAGCGCCCAGCTCACGCTCGCGCCGCTGGCCCTCCGCCGGACGTCGGTGAGCTTCTCCGGCAGCGCCGAGCTCCCCGTGCTGGGTGCGATCACCGACGTCCAGGGGGGCATCACCCAGCCGTCCGGGTCGACGCCGCAGCTGGAACTCAGCGGGACCCTGGGCCACCCCTTCACGGCGAAGGGTTCGCTCGCTCCCTTCGATGTCACGGTCAAGGGTCAGGGGCTCGACCTGCGTGCCTCACCGCTGTTCGTCACCTCCAGCTCCGTCGACGTGAACGTGCGCTTGCGGGGCACCCGGCGCGGCCTGGCGGTGGGCGGCACGCTCGACGCCAGCGAGATCCGGATGGACCTGGCAGGGGCCGCGAGCGGAACGGCCTCCGCGCCATCCTCGACGGGGCCGGCCCCGTCCGCCACGCCGCCTGTCGCGCCTCCGGGCCCGGGCACGGCGGCGGCCGCGTCCGGCGGACCGGCGGCGGCGGGGACCTCCACGGCCCCCTCGGACGCGTCCGCCTCGACGTCGACAAGCGCGACCGCGGCGGCCGCCAGCGCGGTCTCGGAGGGCACCCCGTCCGGCTCGCGGGCCGCGCTCCAGGCCATCGTCTTCGACGGCCTGAGACTCCGTGCGCCGCAGCGCGTGCTGCTCGATGCCAGCTTCGGGACCGCCGAAGTCGCCCTCGACCTCACGCTCACGGGGACGGCCGCCGCCCCGCAGCTCGACGGCACCGCCTCGGCACTGAGGGGCAGCCTGCGCTTCGCCGGCCGCGACTTCACCGTGGATCGCGCGGTCGCCACCTTCCAACAGGGGCGCGGCGTGTACCCGTCCCTCGACGTCCAGGCGCACACCACCTTCGACAAGCGCCGCGTCCTGGCCGGCACCACCGACGTGAGTTTCGCTTCCCCAGCGGACAGCAGCACCTTCACCGTCACGCTGGCGTTCACCGGGCAGCTCCAACAGGCGACGAGCGGACCCTCGCCGTTCACCTTCGACGTCCGACCCACCCTGACGAGCGACGCCACCGTGCAGGTGAACACCGCGGGGGCGGCCGGTTCGCCACGGGCCTTGAGCGATCAGGAGCTGCTGTCGTTGATCACCCTCGGACGCCTCGAGGTGCGTCCGCAACTCGCCGGGCAGTCCGGCATCGGGACCGCCGTGGCTCAGAGCGCCATCGACACCGCCGTCGATGTCCTGGTGGTCAACGAGCTCCAGAACGCTCTCAGCAAGGCGCTGGGCCTCGACGTCGTGGAGATCCGCACCAGCCCGCTATCGAGCCTCCTCGACAGCTCGGGCCAGCCGTTCGGGGTGTCGCTCCGCCTCGGGGGCTACCTGACGCCGGAGTTGTTCGCCAGCTACCGGCTGGGGAACGTCACCGACTCCGGTCAGTCCTATGCCTTCACCAACGAAGTCAGTCTCACCTACGACCTGGGACCGCTCAACGTCGACCTCTCCGGACGCCTCAGCTTCCCGGACGCCGCTACCCCGGGCTCGCCGGTGCCGGAGCTCGGCGTCGGACTGCGCTACGCCTTCACCCCCGGGATCGGACTGGAAGCGGGCGTCGATCTCTCGAACGTGCGCCAGCAGGCGCGCTTCGGGGTGAGCTTGCGCTGGTGATGGGGTTGTACGCCCGCGCTGTCGAACGACACAGGTAGCTGGGGCGGGCTGGTATAAGGTGCTCATCGACCCCACCCAGATCGATGGCCCCACTCCCGAAGGCAGGAACCGCATGGCAGACCGAACCACCGGCACGCAGCCGACGCCACCCGCGGCCCGACCCGGATTGGACGATGCGCCCGTACGGCTCTCGGGCGCGGCCGCACTGCATTGGAACGCCGTCCCGGCGGTGCTGTACGAGCACGCCATCCATCGCGGGGAGGCGCGCGTGGCCGAGACCGGCGCCCTGGTGGTCGACACCGGCCACTTCACCGGACGCTCGCCGAAGGACAAGTACGTGGTCCGCAACGGCGCCAGCGAGGGCCTGGTGGACTGGGGCGAGGTCAACCAGCCGATGGCGCAGGAGGCCTTCGAGCGCCTGCTCCGCGACATGGAGGCCCACCTCGGCGGGCTACCGCTGTTCGTCCAGGATCTGCACGCCGGGGCCGATCCGCGCTACCGGCTGGCCGTACGCGTCGTCACGGAGTACGCCTGGCACAGCCTCTTCGCCCGCAACCTGTTCGTGCGGCCGGGGGCCCCACACGACCACGCCGACTGGCTGGTGCTGGATCTGCCGAGCTTCCGCGCCGATCCCGAGCGCCACGGCAGCCGCACCGACACCGTCGTCGCCCTCGACTTCGATCGGCGGCTCGTCCTCATCGCCAACACCGAGTACGGCGGCGAGATCAAGAAGTCGATCTTCTCGGCTCTGAACCTTGCGCTCCCGCAGCGCGACGTACTCCCCATGCACTGCTCGGCGAACGCCACCGACGACGGCCAGGTGGCGCTGTTCTTCGGTCTCTCCGGCACGGGCAAGACCACCCTGTCGGTCGACGCCGACCGCAAGCTGATCGGCGACGACGAGCACGGCTGGTCCGACGACGGCATCTTCAACTTCGAGGGCGGGTGCTACGCCAAGACCATCCATCTGTCGGCGACGGCCGAGCCCGAGATCCATGCCGCCACGCAGCGCTTCGGCACGGTCCTCGAGAACGTTCGCCTGGGCGACGACGCGCGCGACCTCGACTTCACCGACGACGGCCGGACCGAGAACACGCGCGCTGCCTACCCGCTCGACTTCATGCCCAACGCCGCGGCCACCTCGGTCGGCGGTCATCCACGCGACATCGTGTTCCTCACCGCGGACGCCTTCGGGGTCCTGCCGCCCATCGCACGGTTGACCCCGGAGCAGGCGATGTACCACTTCCTCAGCGGCTACACCGCCAAGGTCGCGGGGACCGAGCGCGGCGTGACCGAGCCCTCGGCCACGTTCAGCGCCTGCTTCGGGGCGCCGTTCATGCCGCTCCCGCCCATCCGCTACGCCACCATGCTGGGCGCGCGCATCCGGCAGCACGGCAGCCGGGTGTGGCTGGTGAACACGGGCTGGACGGGCGGACCCTACGGCGTCGGGAGCCGCATGTCCCTGCCGCACACCCGCACCATGGTCCGAGCGGCCCTGCGCGGCGACCTCGACGACGTGGACATGGGGATCGACCCGGTGTTCGGGCTGGCCGTTCCCCGACACGTGGATGGCGTCCCCGACGAGATCCTGTCACCCCGCGCCACCTGGTCGGACGCCGACGCCTACGACGCCCGCGCCCTCGACCTGGCCCGCATGTTCCAAGCGAACTTCGCGCGCTTCCCCGATGCTCCCGCGGAGGTCCTCGACGCAGGACCCCGTACCGACCGATCGTTCTAGGCGTCGTCGCGGCTCAGCCCACGCCCGATTCGTAGCGATCGAGACGCGCGCTGCCGTAGACCAGCGGCACCACCGTCCACAGCACCGTGAGAAGGGTCACGGCGCCGAGCACCGCCAGGCCCTCGGCCGACGTCCATTGGAAGGTGCCCGGCGAGCGCAGGGTCCGGTACGAGGGGTACGCCCATACCAACGTGGCCAGGACCGCGTAGCCGATCGACAGCGCCATGTACAGCAGCCCCCCGGTGGAGAGCGGCACCTCCGCCGGGCTGGCGGCGTCGAAACGCGGGAAGGCGGCCCCCAGGCCGACGCCGAGGCCCGTCATCGCCAGGCCGGCGCACAGCCCGGCGATCGGGCTGGCCAGCGTCAGCGGCCCCGAGACGCCCAGCCGGTCGGCCACCGCCAGGCCCAGGCCGCCGCCCAGCAGCAGCATCGCCGGCAGCGAGCCCCAGAACTTGGCGAGCACGATCTGACGGGCCCTCAGGGGGCCGGTCCGGAGCAACCAGAAGCCCTCCCCTTCCAGGGACACCAGCGGGAAGGCGGTGCGGATGCCCACCCCCGCCAGGAGGAAGCCGAGGAAGACCAGGTTCAGCGCCCCCACCACGTCGCGAAGCCCCTGCAACTCGGTGGCCAGCGATGAGGTGCTGATGAAGTACACGCCCGCCAGCGCCACCAGGACGAGGATCTGGGACCACTGCGCGGGATCGCGGGCCAGGAGCCGGAGGTCCTTGACGACCACGCCGCCCTGCGGGCCCAGGCGAGCCAGCGGCCGCTCCCAGACGGCTGCCGGCAACGCGCCGACCCGCCCGGGGCGGGTGACGGCATCGAGCGAGCGGAACCAGCCGGCGCGGTAGGCGGCCGCCGCGACCCTGGCGACCCCCGCCAGCAGCGCCACCGACACCACCGCGAGAACCGCCGCCGACACCGCCACCTGCCCCTGGAGCGCCCGCCACACGGCCTCGCCGGCCCACGTCGAGGGGAGCCAGCCGACCTTCAACTCCGCGAACCGCTTCAGGGCCTCCTCGAACTGCGTCGGCGTCAGTTGGTTCAGCCTCTCCGGCCTCAACGCCCGCATCCCCAACACCAGGCCGGCGGCCAGCGCCACGCTGGCCGCCGTCGCGACCTCCTTGGCACGGCCGGCCGGCGCCACCCTCATCAGCACCAGCGCCACCAGCGCTCCCAGCGCCACGGGCAGGGCGTAGAGCGCCAGCAGCGCGGCCAGCGCGATCAGGTAGTAGGCGGGCGGCGCCGCGTGCTCGATCCCCAGCCCGACCAGCACCGGCACCGTGAACAACGCCGGCAGCAGCGCGCTGTTGACGTAGGTCTCCACCACCTTGAGGGAGAACACACGCGCCGGCGCCACGGGCAGGCTGAGGAGGAAGGGCAGGTCGTGCGAGCCGTAGAGCGTTGCGATGGCGCCGGTGAGCACGCTGAACGCCACCGCCAGCATCAACACCGTGAACAGCGCCTCGAGGCTGCGCTGCTCGATGGCCCCGGCGATGGTGCCGATCGCCGGGTAGTCCTCGAGGAAGCGCACCCCGTGACGGGTCGCTGCCAGGACGCCGACGAACACGCCTGAGAGCAGCACGGCGCCGAAGAGGTAGCGACCCGGCGCCCTCGAGATGCCGTTCCAAGCGCCCCTCAGGCGCATGGCGAGCAGCGTCACGGGGTCCCCCTCACGGTTCCACCGGGGCCGACGCCTCCTCGGTGAGCTGCAGGAAGATCGCCTCCAGCGAGGCATCGGCGCGGCCGATGCTGTGCCGGAGGTCCTCCAACCGGCCCTCGGCGGCGATGACCCCGCGATCGAGCAGCAGCACCCGGTCCGACACCGCCTCCGCGACGTCCATGGAGTGCGTGGTCAACAGCACCGCGCCACCCTCGTCGGCGTGCTGGCGCATGAGACGGCGCACGTCGTGGGCGGCCCTCGGGTCCAACCCGACCATCGGCTCGTCGATGACGAGCGCCGGCGGGTCGTGCAGGAGCGCCGCGGCGAACGTCAGCTTCTGGCGCATCCCGTGGGAGTAGGTCTCGATGAGCTCGTTGGCGGAACGCTGGAGCCCGAAGTGCGTCAGCCAGCGATCGGCCCGCGCCTCACCGTCGGCCACCCGGCGCAGCCGCGCCAGGAACCGGAGGAGCTCCCGGCCGGTGAGCTTCTGGTACAGATACGGCCGATCGGGTACGTAGCCCAGGAGCGCCTTCGCTTCCAGCGGCGAGCTCTCGAGGTCGTGCCCACCCACCGTGACACGGCCCCGCGTGGGCCTGAGCAGACCGGTGATGGCCTTGATGGTGGTGGACTTCCCGGCACCGTTGGGACCGAGAAGCGCCACCACCTCGCCGCCCTCCACGCGGAAGCTGACGCCGTCGACGGCCGTGACGCGGCCGTAGGTCTTGACCAGCTGCTCGACGTCGATCATGGCCAGCCGGGCACGCCTCGGCTCAGTTCGACGTCGACGCGTTGACGCCGCCCTTCGCCTCCTTGAGGACGGTGTCGTAGGCGATCTTCAGGGCGTGGTCGCTGGCGAGGTCGACGATCGCCTGGCCCTGCACGCCGCTGATCTCCGGCCGCGGCCCGAGGGTCACGAACTGGAAGGTGCCGTCCTGGTTGGCGGTGGTCGTCCCCACCGTCTTGCCACCTACCACGATCGAGACCTGCTGGCCGGGATCGGCCCCCCGGCCGTCGATCGAGATGGTGTTCGGGTAGCGCGTGTCCTTCGCGTAGATGTCGGGCGTGATGCCCTTCTTCTGGATGTTGGTGCGGTCGGGGGTCAACCACTCGAACGACACGTAGCGAAGCTGCCCGCCGTCCGAGAGCGACACCACCGACTGGGCCACGCCCTTGCCGAAGGTCTGTTCGCCCACCACCAGGGCCCGGTGGTTGTCCTTCAGCGCCGCCGACACGATCTCCGACGCGGAGGCCGAGTTGTGGTTCACCAGGACCACCATGGGCCCATCGAAGATCTGCTGGGGATCGGCCGACGCCAGGCGCTGGGTGACGCCGCGCGCGCGCTGGAAGACGATGTCGCCGTGGCTGAGGAAGTCGTCGGAGACGTCGATCGCCTCGGTCAACAGACCGCCGGGGTTGTCGCGCAGGTCGAGGATGAGCGAGGTGGCGCCCTGCTGCTTGAGGGCGTCGACCTGCTGCTTGAGCTGGTCGTTGAGCTTCTGGTTGTTGAACGAGCTCAGCGCCACGTAGCCGACGTGGTCGGGCAACATCGTCGAGGATACGTCGATGACCTTGATGGTCGAGCGCTCGACCGTGAACTCGAGGGGCTGGTCCTGGCCGGGGCGGCGCATCGTCAGCTGGACCGTGGTGCCCTTGGGCCCCCGCACCAGATCCGCCACATCGCTCGAGGTCTTGTCGCTGACGTCGACGCCATCGACTTTCAGGAAGATGTCGCCGCGCTGGATGCCCGCCTTGTCCGCCGGGCCGCCCTTGTAGACGGTCAGGATCTCGACACCCTTGCCCGTCTGCCGGTTGTGGGCGGTGAGCACCGCGCCGATGCCCTCGTACTGGCCCGTCATCTGCTGGCTGTCGAAGGCGGCGGCCTTGGGCGGGATGTAGGTGGTGAAGGGGTCGTCGAGCGAGCCCACCATGCCGTTGATGGCGCCCCGGATCAGCGACTGGTCGTTGACGTCCTGGAGGTAGCCCGTCTTGAGAGCCCCGAACGCCTGGATGAGGGCCCTGCCGCTCGGGTTGTTCAGGAACTCGCCCGCGAAATCGCGGGAGAGCTGTGCGTTCACGACCGCGGTGGTCACCGCCAGACCCACCAGGCCGAGGATCAGCCATCGACGCTTCATGTAGCCTCCATGAGGGGAAAAGACATGCTTCCCCGAGTATATGCGCGCGCGACCATGTGAACCGTAAGCGTACGGACAGCGACCGCGCCGCTGGGGCGCGGTGGCGGGCTACCATGGAGGCCCATGCGCGTGCTCTTCGCGACCAGCGAGGTCCATCCCTTCAGCAAGACCGGGGGGCTCGGCGATGTCTCCGGCGCCCTCCCCCATGCCCTCGCCACGCTCGGGCACGAGGTCCTGGTGGTCACCCCGTGGTACCGGACGCTCCGCGGAGGTGCCCGGCCGCTGTGGATCGGCGACGTCCAGGTCCCCTTCGCCGGCGGTTTCGAGGCCGCCGGCGTCGGCACCCTCGAAAGCGGCCACGTCCGCTACGCCTTCGTCGGCCATGCCGACTACCAGCGCGACGACCTCTACGGCTACAGCGACGACGTCCGGCGCTTCGCGCGCTTCACCCGCGCGGTCCCGCAGGTCGCCGCGCGCCTCGGCTTCCGGCCCGACGTGCTGCACGCCCACGACTGGCATACGGGCTACCTGCCGATGGTGCTGGCGCACGGCTGGCACCTCCCCGACGGATTCCCCGGCCTGCCCAGCGTGTTCACCGTGCACAACGTCCAGTACCAGGGCACCTCGGGCCTGGCGGAAGCCCTGTGGTGGTTGCGGCTGCCGGGAGCCCTGGCCGACGACTACATGAACCACTTCGGCAGCGCCAACGCCATGCAGGCGGCGTTGGGGTTCGCGCACCACGTGACCACGGTGAGCCCCACCTACGCCCACGAGGTGCAGCGCCCCGAGTTCGGCTACGGCCTCGACGGGACGTTCCGGCACGTCCGCGGCAAGCTCAGCGGGATCCTCAACGGCCTCGACACGCACGAGTGGGACCCCGCCGCCGACGCCCACCTCCCCCGGCCCTTCGACCGCCGCGACCTCACCGGCAAGGCCGACGCCAAGCGAGCGCTGACGGCGGCCCTCGGCCTCGATCACGAGCGTCCGCTGCTGGGTGTGGTCTCGCGCCTGGCCGACCAGAAGGGCATCGACCTGGTGGTGCAGGCGGGCGAGCGACTGGTGGCTCAGGGGTGGGCGCTGGCGCTGCTGGGTTCCGGGGACGCCGGCCTGGAGCGTGACGTTCGCGCCCTGGCGGCGCGTCACCACGGCTCGGTGGCTGCCGTCGTGGGCTTCGACGAGGCCCTGGCCCACCTCATCTACGCCGGCTCCGACGCCCTCGCGGTGCCCAGCCGCTTCGAGCCGTGCGGACTGAGCCAGATGATCGCCATGCGCTACGGCACCCTCCCGGTCGCCCGCGACACCGGTGGACTGCACGACACCATCGACCATCAGCGCACCGGCTTCCTGTTCGAGCACGCCACCCCCGAAGGTCTGCTGTGGGCGACCGGCCTCGCCCGTGCGGCCTACGGAGGCAGCTCCTGGCCGGGCATGGTCGACACCGCCATGCGGCAGGACTTCAGTTGGGAGGCCTCCGCCGGGCGCTACGCCGAGCTGTACCGGACCGTGGTAGCGTCGGCCCGATGACGGCCGACCCCGACGCCCACGAGGCGCCCGCCGCCACCGCCGCCCCGAGCGCGGGGGACTGGCGTGCGGCCCTGACGCGCGGCGGCTTCGGCGCCGCCTACCAGGCATTCCTGAGGTCCGACGCCCCGACGCCGGAGGTGGGCGACGCCCTGTCGGAGCTCTCGGAGATCGAGACGCTGCTGCGCGACAAGGCCTGGGCCCGTGCGCTCAAACGCTTCCAGCTCATCGAGAGCCGGCCCGACGTGGTCGACTGGCAGGCCCTGGAGGACGACCTGCAGCGCCTGGGGCGCTCCGGAGCCGCCCTCGATCGGCGCCAGCCCGACACGGCCCTGGCCGAGCTCGACGCCGCTCCCTGGAGCTACTTCGTGGCGGAGGCCGAGACGCAGCGAGGAACCGCGCTCATCTACGACGATGCGCTCGACGAGGCCGCCGCGTGCTTCCGGCGAGCCCTGGACGTCGATCCGCGGCACTTCCGGGCCATCACCAACCTGGGGAACGTGGCGCTCGAGGAGGGACGCGTCGACGACGCCATCGCCGACTACCAGCGTGCCCTCGCCCTGAACGAAGAGTTCGCGAACGCCCACCACAACCTGGCGGTGGCGTACCGCCGCAAGGGGCAGATGGGCAAGAGTGTGAGCGCCCTCAAGCGCGCCCAGCGCCTGACGCAGCGTCGTGATGCCAACGACGCGCGGGCGCAGCTCGGCTCACTGTCCCGCGGCCGCGGAGCGCGGCTGTTGCGCTGGTCCGTCTACGCCGTCGCCGCCGTGGTGCTCTACCTGGTGCTCCACGCGCGCGGCATGCTGTAGGGCGCGCTTCGCCTCCGCCGTCGGGCGCAGGCGCCGGTCGCGTCGCTCTACTCCACCGTCACCGACTTCGCCAGGTTGCGCGGCCGATCGACGTCGCGCCCCAGCCTCAGCGCCGTCTCGTAGGCGAGCAACTGCAGCGGGACCACGTTGACGATGGGCGACAGCAGCTCGTGGACGGCCGGGACGTAGAGGACCTCGTCGGCATGACGGCGGATGCCGTCGTCGCCGTCGCTGGCCAGCGCGATGACGGTGCCCTCGCGGGCACGGACCTCCTGCAGGTTCGACACCGTCTTGTCGTAGAGCTCCGAAGCGGTGGCGACGGCGACCACTGGCATCGACCGGTCGATCAGGGCGATCGGCCCGTGCTTCATCTCGCCGGTGGCGTAGGCCTCGGCGTGGATGTAGCTGATCTCCTTGAGCTTCAGGGCGCCCTCGAAGGCCGTGGGGACGTTGACGCCGCGGCCGAGGAAGAGGTAGTCGCGGCGCTCCTTGAAGCGCTCGGCCACCTCGGCCACGCTGGCGCGTCGGTCGATCGCCTCCTGGACCTGTTGGGGGAGCTCCCGCAGGCCCTGGAGCAGCTCGGCCGCCAGCGCGTCGGGCAGGGTGCCGCGCCCGCGCCCGAGGTACAGCGCCAGCAGCTCGAAGGCGGCCAGCATGGCGGTGTAGGCCTTGGTGCTGGCCACGCCGATCTCGGGTCCGGCGTGGATGTAGAGCACGTCGTCGACTTCGCGGCTGATGCTCGAGCCCTTGACGTTGAGGATGGCCAGCGTCCGTGCCCCGCGCCGCCGCGCCTCGCGCAGCGCCTCCAACGTGTCGATCGTCTCGCCCGACTGCGACACCACCACGCACAGGGTGCGCTCGTCGACCACCGGCCGCCGGTAGCGGAACTCGCTGGCGACCTCGACCTCGACCGGCAGGCGCGCCAGGCGCTCGATCAGCACCTCCCCCACCTGACCGGCGTAGAACGCCGTCCCCGCCGCCGTCACGACCACGCGGTCGATGGCGCGGGGATCGAGCTCGAGCTCGAGCCGCACGTCCAGGCCGTTGCCGGCGAAGCGTCCGAAGAGCGTGTTCTGCAGGACCACCGGCTGCTCGTAGATCTCCTTGAGCATGTAGTGGTCGAAGCCGCCCTTCTCCGCGGCTTCGGCGTCCCAGTCGATGGTGGTGGCGTCGCGCCGGCGCGGCGCGCCATCGAACCCGGTCACCTCGACGCCGTCGCGCGACAGCACCGCCAGGTCGCCGTCCTCCAGGAACACCACCTCGCGGGTGTAGGGCAGCAACGCCGGCACGTCGCTGGCGAGCAGGTTCTCGCCCTCGCCGAGGCCGATCACCAGGGGGCTGGTCGCGCGGGCCGCCACGATCACGTCGTGGTCGGCGTGCGCCACCACCAGCGCGAAGGCGCCGCGGACCTCCGTCAGCGCACCGCGCACGGCCCGCACCAGGCGCTCGCGAGCCCTACCGAGCTCGGCCGCGGCCTGGTAGTGGTCCTCGATGAGGTGCACCAGCACCTCGGTGTCGGTCTCGGAGGCGAAGTGGTGGCCACCGGCCTGGAGGCGGTCCTTGAGCTCGAGGTAGTTCTCGATGATGCCGTTGTGGATGACGGCCAGGCGCGCGTCCTCCGACAGGTGGGGGTGGGCGTTGGCGTCGTTGGGCCGGCCGTGGGTGGCCCAACGGGTGTGGCCGAGCCCCAGGTGCCCGCTCAGCGGACTCCCCTGCAGCGCCGAGCGGAGGGCGTCGAGCTTGCCCGCACGCTTGACGGCGTCGAGTCTGGCCCCGGGCGCGGCGTCGGCCACCACGATGCCCGCGGAGTCGTAGCCGCGGTACTCGAGACGGGCCAGCCCGTCCAGGATGACCTCGGCGGCCTCACGGCCGCCCACGTATCCGACGATGCCACACATGGAGTTCCCTTCGCGTTCGTCGACGACGGTCGGCGATCCCGGCCCGGAAGGGCCGCGATCGGCTTCGTTTGCGTTCGCTCGGGGGGAGAACCCGATGTCCAGAACCCGGACGATGTCGAGCAAGGGGTCCAGCTCGGGAGGGGCCCGCAGACTTGGTCGGGTGCCGCTCGGCGGCCACCCGCTCGCGCTTTCACCGGCCCCGTTGGGGCCCGCTATCCTCCGGCTCCGTCCTTGCGACGGCCCGGAGGCCCTCCGCCTCGTCACCGGCACCGCAGCGATCTCGCCTGCGACACCGGGCTTGCGCTATCTCGACGTCCCTGTAAGGACTCCGGCACCTCCTTCGGGATCGGCGCTCAGAGCGGCTCGTTCCAGGGCTCGCCGACCACCAGCAAGCGGTGGAGCCCGTTCATCAGGCGCTCCGGCCCGACCTGGGCCTCCCCCTGCTTGGCCAGCAGCGGGTAGAACAAGATATCACGCCCCAGAACCACCAGACGCGAATCCAGCACGGCGCTGGCGATCGGGGCGGGGAGGTTGCGCGGAGGGTAGAACAGCTCGCTGGGGTTCGCAGGGTTGCGTTGGATCGGCAGCGACGTCACCAGCGACAGCATAAGCGCCAGGCCGAGCGCCAGGCCCCCGAGGCCGCCGAGGGCCCGCGTGAGGACGAGCGCCCCGCGGTTCTGCTGGAACAGCCGGCGGCCCAGCAGGCTGAGCCCGAGCCCCGCCAGCAGCGCCGCGAGCAACGCCAGGAAGGGATTCGCCTGGGCCAGGACCAGCAGCGGGCGCAACAGCAGCACCCCGCCGACGCCTACGAACAGACCGGCGAGCCTACGGTGCGCCCCCAAGGCCGTGACCGCGGCCACCACCGTCACCAGGACGAGATCCAGCCAGCTCATGCCCGGATATCATAGCCGGCGTCCCGCACGGCCCTCATGACATTCCCCATACGGACGTCGACCTCGTCGTCGGTGAGCGCGCGGTCGTCGAGCTGGAAGCGGAGGCGCAGGGCGACGGAGCGCTGCCCCTCGGCCACCTGCTCCCCCTGGTAGACGTCGAAGGGCTCGAGCGACGCCAGGTCGGGCCCGGCCGCGTCGCGCACCAGCGAGGCGAGCTCGGCGTACGCCACCCGCGCCGGCGCCACCACCGCCAGGTCGCGCTCGGCGTACGGCTGCCGCACCACCTCGGCGAAGCGGACCCTACCCGCCGGCAACGGCAGCTGCAGCTCGGCGAGGTAGACCTCGCCCAGCTCGTAGCGGGCGGCCACCTCGGGGTGGAGGCGACCCAGCACGCCGGCCTCCTCGCCCTGCCACAGCACGCGCGCGCTCACGCCGGGGTGCAGGAAGTCGGCGCGGCCCGGCAGGCAGCGCAGCTCCGCGCCGGCCCCAGCGGCCAGGCCCTCGAGCACCCCCTTGACCGCGAAGAAGTCGAGGGGCTGGTCGGCGCGCCAGCCGCCGCGCGCCCAGGGGCCGCGCCACAGCATCGCCACCCGCTCCTCCTCCCGCCCCTCGAGGAACACGTGCCCGACCTCGAACAGCGCCAGCGAGGGGACGGCGCGGTTCAGCGCCGCCGCCGCCAGCAGTCCTGGGTACAGCGCGGTGCGCAGAACCGAACGCTCCACGCCCTGCGGGTTGCTCAGCGTGACCGCTGCGGCCGGCGCCGCCGCCCGCGCCAGCTCGTCCGGGCCGGTGAAGACGTAGTTGAGGACCTCCTGCAGGCCGGCGTCGGCCAGCGCCTCCTTGAGCCGGCGGTGGGTCGGGTCCTGGATCGGCGGCACGAAGTGCATCGCCGGCACCGTCTGGCCGATGTGCTCGTAGCCGTGCAGGCGCGCCACCTCCTCCACCAGGTCCTCCTCGATCGCCAGGTCGAAGCGCCAGCTCGGTGGCCGCACCTGCCAGGCGTCGTCGCCGGCCTCCCGGACCTCGCAGCCGAGCCCCTCGAGGTAGCGACGTTGCGCGTCGAGCGGCACCTCGAGATCGACGAGGTAGGCCACCCGCGAGGGCCGGAAGGCGATCTCCGCGCGAGCCTGGTCGCTCCCGGTCGCGGTGATGCCGGCGTGGACGCGCCCTCCCGCGACCTCGGCGAGGAGGGCGGCGGCGCGCGCCGACGCCCGCGGCGGGAGGTCGGGATCGACCCCGCGCTCGAAGCGGTAGTGGGCGTCGGTGCTGAGGCGGTGGCGCTTGGCCGCGCGGCGGACCACCACCGGATCGAAGTGGGCGACCTCGAGCGCGACGTCGTCGGTATCGGCGACCACGCTGTCGTGGAGGCCCCCCATCACGCCCGCCAGGCCGATGGCGCGGCTGCCGGCCTCGCCTCCGGGGGTGGCGATCACCAGGTCGTCGTCGCTGAGCCGGTAGCTCTCCTCGTCGAGCAGCGTCACCGTCTCCCCGGGCCGCGCGCGGCGCACCTGCAGCACGCCCTCCCGGAGCACGCGACGGTCGTAGGCGTGCGACGGCTGCCCGAGCTCGAAGGTGACGAAGTTGGTGACGTCGACGACGTTGTTGCGCGGGCGGAGCCCGACGCCGGCCAGCCGGCGCTGCAGCCACACCGGGCTGGGCCCCACCCGTACGCCCTCGATGCGCCGCAGCGTGAAGCGCGGGCAGGCGGCGCTGTCGGCCACCTCGAGACGGAGCCCGTCGTCGACATCGGGATCGCCGGCGTCGGCACCGACATGCGGGAGCGACATGGGCACGCCGAGCTTGGCCGCCAGGTCGCGGGCCACGCCCAGCACGCTGAAGGCGTCGGCGCGGTTGGGGGTCAGCTCGAGCTCGATCACCGTCTGCGCCGGCCACACCTCGGCGAGCGGGGTGCCCGGTTGGACGTCGTCCCCGAAGGTGATGAGCCCCCCGGCGTAGTCGTACAGGCCCAGCTCCCTGGGGCTGGCCAGCACCCCCCGGCTGGTCACCCCCAGCACCTCACGTTCGCTCACGGTGAAGCCGGCGCCCGGCAGCTCCGCGCCCGGCAAGGCCAGCGCGGTCCGGACCCCGACGCGGGCGTTGGGAGCGCCGCACACGACCTGGACGTTCTGCCGACCGTCGCTCGCGACGGCGCGGACCAGGTGGTCGGAGCCTTCGATCGGCTCGACCTCGCGGATGTCGGCCACCACCACCCCGGCCGGCGCCGCCGGGAGCTCGTGCACGGTCTCGACCGCCAGGCCGAGGCCGTCGAGCAGCTCCACGGTGCGCTCCACCGACGGGAGCGCATCGCCCAGGAAGGCGGCGAGCCAGTCGTGGGGGACCCTCACAGCGCCCCCCGGAACTGCCGGAGCACGCGCAGGTCGCCCTGGTAGAACGAGCGGATGTCCGGGATGCCGTAGGGCACGAGCGCCAGCCGCTCGATGCCGAAGCCGAAGGCGAAGCCGGTCACGCCCTCGTAGCCGACGGCCTCGAACACGTTGGGGTGGACCATGCCACAGCCGCCGAGCTCGAGCCACTCCTGCCGCCCGGTCCGGGGATGGGTCCAGTAGATGGCGAACTCGGCGCCCGGCTCGACGAACGGGAAGAAGGTGGGTTGCAGGCGCGTGCGGGTACCGGCGCCGAAAAGCGCCGACGCCATCTCGTCGATCGCTCCCTTGAGGTCGGCCATGGTGATGCGCTCCCCCACCACCAGCGCCTCGAGCTGATGGAACTGCGCCTCGTGGGTGGCGTCCACCGCCTCGTTGCGGAACACCTTGCCGGGCACCACCACCTTGAAGGGGGGGCGGTGCGTCTCCATGTAGCGCACCTGCATGGGGCTGGTGTGCGTGCGCAGCAGCCGGCCGTCGGTGGTCCAGAAGGTGTCCTGTTCGTCGCGTGCCGGGTGCTCCGCGGGGAAGTTCAGCGATTCGAAGTTGTAGTGGTCGGTCTCCAGCTCGGGCCCTACCGCCACCTCGTAGCCGAGCGCCGTGAAGACGTCCAGCAGGCGGTGGGTGACCATGGTCAGCAGGTGCAGGCCCCCCTGGGGGAGCTGCGTGCCGGGGAGCGTCACGTCGACGGCCTCACGGGCCAGTTGTTCGTCGAGGGCGGCCCGCTCGAGCGCCGCTCGGCGCTCGCGGATGGCCTCCTCGACCGCCGCCTTGTGCTCGTTGATGACGCGGCCGGCCTCGCGGCGCTCGTCGGGCGGCAGCGCGCCGAGTCCCTTGAGCTGCTGGGTCAGCAGCCCCTTCTTGCCGAGGTAGCGGACCCGCACCTCCTGCAGCTCCTGCAGATCGGCGGCGGCGCTCACGGCCCCCAGGGCGTCTTCGAGCATGCGATCCCTCCGGTTCGACAGCAAAACACCACCGCCCGTCGCAGGCAGTGGCGTCACAGCGCAGGACCAGGTCCTACGCTCAGCGGGTAAAGGCGGAGTCCGCCCGGAACCTCATGCATGGGAGTCTAGCCCCGCTCCCGGCGGGTGTCAACGGCGCCCCTCAGGGAGCTTCGGCCCGGAACACGTCGCAGAACCAGCGGCCGTTCATGGGGAAGCTGTCGTGCACCAGCGGCCGCGTCACGTGCTCCTCGGCCCAGGCGTCGGCGTCCGCGCCGTCCTCGAACGGCCCGATTACACCCTCGCCGCCTCGGTAGGCGTCGGGGCCCTGGGGCAACCCCAGCTCGCGCCCGACCCCGCGCAGGTCGCCGACCTCGCGATAGTAGGCGTGGCGCGCGCGCCACTCGGGGCGGTCGACCAGCGGCGCCAGCCAGCGGTCGTAGCTCCGCAGCTCCTCGCCATCGAGCGGAGGGAAGGCCAGCACGCGGACCCCTTCGGCGACCTCGGCCCGGAACACCTGGCGATCGGGGAAGGCCGCCGTCAGCATGCCCTCGGCGAGGTGGGCGAGCTCGGGCGCCGCCGTCACCACGGTGCCGGCGTTGCGGACCATGTAGGCGACCGGGTCGTCGATCTTGAGGCGCTCCAGGTCGACGCCGTCGTCCGCGGCGCGGCGGAGCGCCTCGGGACCGGGGGTGTGGTCGCGCAGCCGGGGGTCCACCTTCGAGCTAGCTCCTCACGCTAGGGCGGGCTCGAGGACCTCGTCGAAGCGCTCGCGCAACCCGGCCTCGCCGAGCACGCGGCCGAGGGCATCGAGGAAGCGCCGGTAGTGGACCTCGCGGGCGTTCTCCCCCATCAGCCCCAGACGCCACACCTTCCCCGCCGTCGGCCCCAGGCCGCCGGCCACCGTCACGCCGTGCTCGGAGCGCAGGCTGCGCCGTACCGCGGCCTCGTCCAGCCCCGATGGCGGCACGACCGCCAGCACCGTGGGCAGGCGGTGGGGCGCCGGCACGTAGGCGCGGAAGCCGAGGTCCTGAAGCGCCGCCAGTGCCGCCGAGCCGACGCGGCGGGCGCGCTCGGCGCGCGCCTCCAGGCCCTCCTCCAGCGCGGCGGCGAGGGCCTCGCCGAGCGCCCAGTGGAGCTGCACCGGCACGGTGTGGTGGTACTGACGGCCGCCCTCGTCGGGCTGCCAGTAGCGTCGCATCCCCAGGGCATCGGCGTACCACGTCGCGACCGGCAGCCGGCGCTGGGCCACGCGCTCCATGGCGCGCGCCGAGAAGGCCACCGGCGCCACCCCGGGAGGCGCCGACAGGCACTTCTGCGAGCCGGTGTAGGCGTAGTCGATCCCCCAGGCGTCCATGGCGAAGGGCATCATCCCCACCGTGGTGACGGCGTCGACGCTGAACAGCGCCCCGGCCTCGCGCGCGACCGCTCCCAGCTCGGGCACCGGGTTCAGCACGCCGGTGCTGGTCTCGCCGTGGACGACCGCCAGCAGCGCCGGCCGCAGCGAGCGCGCCGCGCGTGCGGCGGCGTCGACATCGACGGGGGCACCGGCTTCGAAGCGCAGGGCGTGGACGTCGCAGCCGAGGCGCGCCGCCATCTCCACCATGCGCTCGCCGAAGGCGCCGTTGGACAGCACCAGCACGCGTTCGCCGGGCTCGAGCAGGTTGGCCAGCCCCGCCTCCATGCCGAGCGAGCCGGTCCCCGACAGCAGGCTGGTGAACGACCCCTCGCCGGTCCCGTACAGTCGACGCAGGTCGGCCACGATGCGATCGTTGTAGGCGAACACCTCGGGATCCATGTGCCCACGCATGGGCCAGCCCAGCGCGGCCTGCGCCCGCGGGTGGATGGGCGTCGGGCCGGGGGTGAGCAGCAGCACGTCGTCGTCAGGCAGCATGGCGATCCTCCATCCCCGCGTCCGGCTACCAAAGGAACGAGACCTCGCTGCCAGGAGCGGGTCTCGTACGTGCGACGCCGTGCCGGCCCTCGGGGCCGGCCGTCGTCGCCGTCAGGTAGCTCGCGCGGGTACCGTCCGCATCGGGGGTGAGTGTACCGGGCCGCCGGGAGCCTGTAAAGCCGAGCGCTTCACAGCCGGTCGGTCGCGTCCGTCCTGCCGCTCCTTGAAGGGCCCGCCCCCGAAGGGGTATACTCCGGCCCGGACAACGTCCCGGCGTTTGCTCGGGTGGGTTCGCTGGGCCCACCCTATTTTGTTGGGGCGTTGGCGGGAGGAACGGATGGAACTGGCGCAGGCGGCTCAGGAGGTGCTCGCGCCGTTGGGGTACGAGGTGCTGGAGTGCACGGCCAGCGGCTCCGGGCGCCAGCGGCGGATCCTGCTGCGCATCGATCGTCTCGACGAGCAAGGCGTGACCGTCGACGATGTCGCCCGCGCTTCGGAGGTGTTCGGGCTCGAGCTCGACCGCCTCGACCCCTACGAGGGCGCCTACCGGCTCGACGTCGAGTCGCCGGGGGCCAAGCGTCCGCTCCGTACCGCTCGTCACTTCGAGCGCTTCCACGACCTGCTCGCCAAGGTACGGGTCGCGAACGAGACCTTCACCGGTCGCATCCGGGAGGTCGCGGACGACGCGGTGACGTTCGAGGTCGACGGTGCACGACGCACCGTGCGGCTCGACGCCATCGACATCGCTCGCCTGGCCGAGTGGCCGAGCGAGCCGCGCTAGACAGGCCGGGGTCGGGCATCGTCCCGACGCCACGGCCCACAATCGAATAGAGGTGGGATCGATGAACAAGGAGTTCGTGGACGCGCTCAACACGCTCGCCGCGGAGCGCAACCTGGACAAGGAACAGCTGCTGGGCAGCCTCGAGGAGGCGCTCGAGCAGGCATTCGAACGCAACGTCATGCCGGGCAAGCAGATCGAGGTCACGCTCGACCCCGACTCCGGCGAGATGGAGGTGCTCGTCATCCGCCGCGTGGTGGAAGAGGTGGAGGACGAGGACAAGGAGATCTCGCTGACCGAGGCGGTCGACCTCGACGACAGCGTCGAGGTGGGGATGGAGATGGAGTTCCCCACCGACCCCGACAAGTTCACGCGCATCGCGGTGCAGACGACGAAGCAGGTCATCACCCAGAAGATCCGCGAGGCCGAACGCGCCATCGTCTTCGAGGAGTACAAGGATCGCGCCGGCGACATCATCACCGGCGTCGTCTCACGCACCGACAACAAGCGCAACGTGTTCGTGGACCTCGGCCGCGGGGAGGCCATCATGCCCCCGCGCGAGCAAATCCACGGCGAGCGCTACATGGTGGGCATGCGCGTCAAGGTCTACGTCGAGAAGGTCGAGCTGTCCACTCGTGGCCCCAGCATCCTGGTGTCGCGTGCGGCTCCGCAACTGCTCGAGTACCTCATGCGCCAGGAGATCCCCGAGGTCGCCGACGGCACCGTGGAGATCAAGGCGATCGCCCGCGAGGCCGGGCAGCGCTCCAAGGTGGCGGTGACGAGCACCAACCCCAACGTCGATCCCATCGGTGCCTGCATCGGTCATCGCGGCAGCCGCATCCAGGCCGTGACCGCCGAGCTCCAGCGCGAGCGCGTCGACATCATCATGTGGGACCCCAACCCCCGCGAGTTCATCCGCAACGCCCTCTCCCCCGCCAAGGTCGGCACCATCGAGCTCGACCCCGAGGACATGCAGGCCAAGGTCACGGTCGGCAGCGACCAGCTCTCGCTGGCGATCGGCAAGGGCGGTCAGAACGTGCGTCTGGCGGCGAAGCTCACCGGCTTCAAGATCGACCTGGCCTCCTCCGAGACCATCAGCGACCTCGACGCCGCCATGCAGGCAGCGGCGTCGCGCCTCGAGGACGCCGCCGCGGGCGCCGGCGAGCACGGGCGCAGCGCCTTCGACGCGCTGTTCAGCGCCGCGGCTGCCGCCGAGGAGAGCGCTGCCGCGGAGCAAGCGGGTCCCGCCTCGTCCACAGCGGCGGCCGAGGACGAGGCCACCGAGGCCGACGCCGACGAGGCGCCGGAAGAGGAGCCGGCCTCCTGATCATGGCAGGCTCCCGCGACCGCCACGTCCCCCTGCGGCGCTGCGTGATGTGCCGCGCATCGCTCCCCAAGGCGGAGCTGGTGCGCCTGGTGCGCGCGGATGACGGTCGCTACCAGCTCGACGCCGCACGACGCGCCGGCGGCCGCGGCACCTGGGTGTGCCGCGCGTGCGCCGAGGATCCCGCGGAGAAGCGCCTGAAGCAGACCTTCCGAGGTCAGGCGGCGCACGTTCGCACCCTGCTCGCGCTGGCCATCCGGGGTGCCGACCCCGCGGCCGCGCCGGCGCCCCTCGACCCGAGGACCGGGACGGAGGCTTGAATGTCCGATAAGGTACGTATCTATCAGCTAGCGAAGGACGTCGGCATCGACACCAAGGAGATGCTGAAGATCCTCGACGACATGGGAGTGGAGTACAAGTCGCACTCCAGCACCCTGGAGCACGACATCGCCGATACCGTGCGCCAGCTCGTGGCCGCCGACAGCGGTGAGCCCGCGGCGGCCGCGCCTGCGACGCCGGAGGAAGCGCCGGCCGCCAAGGCGCCGGCCAAGGCCAAGGCCAAGGCGCCGAGCGCGACCGAGACGAAGGCGCGCGCGGCGTCCGAAGCGCCCCTGAGGGCCCCCGTCGTCACCGTGATGGGGCACGTCGACCACGGCAAGACGACGCTGCTCGACTACATCCGCCACACGAAGGTGGCCGAGGGTGAAGCGGGCGGCATCACCCAGCACATCGGCGCCTACCAGGCCGAGACCAAGGGCGGCCTGGTGACGTTCCTCGACACGCCGGGCCACGAGGCCTTCACCTCGATCCGGCAGCGCGGCACCAACGCCACCGACATCGCCGTCATCGTGGTCGCCGCCGACGACAGCATCATGCCGCAGACGCGCGAGGCCATCGCCCACGCCAAGGCCGCCAAGGTGCCGATCATCGTCGCCATCAACAAGTGCGACCTGCCGCAGGCCAACCCCGAGAAGGTCAAGCAGGACCTGATGCAGGTCGAGCTGGTACCCGAGGACTACGGCGGCGACACCATCGTGGTCGACATCAGCGCCAAGACCGGCGATGGCGTCGACGACCTGCTGGAGATGATCTCGCTGGTCGCCGAGGTCGAGGAACTGCGAGCGTCGCCCGACGGCCCGGCGCGGGGCCTGGTCATCGAGTCGGTGCTCGACAAGCGCGCCGGCGTGCTGGCCACGGTGCTGGTACAGGAAGGCACGCTGCGGGTCGCCGACTACATCGTCTCCGGGGAGGCCTGGGCCAAGGTCCGACGCCTCACCGACCCCAGCGGCGCCGCCATCGAGTCGGCCGGGCCGTCGGTGCCCGTGCAGGTGCTGGGCTTCTCCGAGCAGCCCAACGCCGGCGACCCGGTCGAGGCCGTCGCCGACGAGCAGACGGCGAAGCGCATCGCCGCGGAACGCCGTACCGCGCGTGAGGACGACGAGCGCCAGGCCATCGGGCGCAAGGGCCTCACGCTGGCCGACCTCTACGGCAAGCCCACTACGAAGGTCATCAACCTGGTCCTGCGCGCCGACGCTCAGGGCTCGCTCGAGGCCATCAAGGGGGTGCTCGCCCGCGAGGCGGAGAGCACCGACGAGGTCGACCTCGAGATCATGCTGGCCGAGGTGGGGGCGCCCACCGAGTCGGACCTGCTGCTGGCCAGCACGGCCGACGCCACCGTCATCACCTTCGGGGTCAACCCGGCCGGCAGCGTGAAGAAGTCGGCCGAGCGCCAGAAGGTACCGATCAAGAGCTACCGCATCATCTACGAGCTGATCGAGGACGTGCAGCGCATGATCCGCGGCCAGATCGAGCCGGAGTACGAGGAGCAGGTCATCGGGCACGCCGAGGTGCGGGCCGTCATCCACGTGCCCCGCAGCGGCAACATCGCCGGCTCCTACGTCACCGACGGCGTCATCCGGCGCGGCTCGAAGGCGCGCCTGACGCGCGGGGGCAAGGAGGTCTACAAGGGCTCCATCGCCCAGTTGCGCCGCTTCAAGGACGACGTGCGCGAGGTCGCCTCGGGTTTCGAGTGCGGTATCAACCTGCAGAACTACGACAACGTCCAGGAGGGCGACGTCATCGAGGCCTACGAGATGGTCGAGGTGCCGGTCGCCTGAGCGCCGTGGTACGGCGCCGTCGAGCCCCGCCCCGGAGTCGCCTCGTGCGCCCGGGGCGGGGCCGTCCCGGCCCGTCCGCCCCGCCTCGGCCGACCGGCAGGCGCGCTATCATGGCCGACGTGCAGCACGTCCCGACCCGGGTCCGTACCGCAGGTGCGCTGGCGTTCAGCCTGGTGCTGGCGTTGGCGCTGGCGGCGGTCCCGCTGCAGCGGCTCGCCGCGGCAGCGCACGATCCCGTGCGCGCCGGCGCCGGCATGGGCACGCGTGTGCCGCTCCTGCTCGAGGCCGGCGCGCGCTCGGCGGTCGCCAGCCCGACCTCGGGAGGCATCCGCGCTGCGCTGCCGACGCGGCACGTCCACGCCCCTTGGGCCGGATCGATCCGTCACATCGGAGCGGCCGGCGCCGAGCTCGCGGGCAGCGGCCCCGCCGCACTCCTGCTGAGGATCTACGGGCGGCTGCAGTTGGAGGGCGGCTGAGCGCCCCGCGCTCCCGACCCGGCGCGCGACGCTCCCGAGCGCCTGCGCTGCCCCCGCCCTACCCGTCCACTCACCATCCCTGAGGAGTCTCCCTTGAACCGACGGACCTTCACCGGCGTGATCGTACTCGCCGCCATCCTCGCCTCGGTGCTCTACCTGTGGCAGCCGTGGAGCAGCGCTCCGCCCCTCAAGCTCGGCCTCGACCTGCAGGGCGGCCTGCGCGTGGTACTGCAGTCCAACACGCCCAACCCCTCCGCGCAGGACCTCGACACCGCGCGCAACGTCATCGAGAACCGCGTCAACCAGTTCGGCGTGTCCGAGCCGCTCATCACCACCTCCGGCAAGAACCGCATCGTAGTGGAGCTGCCCGGCCTCACCGCCAAGGACCAGAAGCGCGCGCTCGACCTCATCGGCCAGCAGGCCAAGCTCTACTTCCAACTGGTCAAGCCGTCGGCGCAGAACACCGCCGACAGCCAGCTGACGCTGAACGACCTGGAGACCCCCGCCTTCTCGGGTGAGATCATCAGCACCGCGCGCGCCGGCTTCCAGCAGCTCGGCGGCGGCGCCACCGGCGGGCCCGCGGTCTTCTTCAACATCAAGGCCAAGGACGCCGGCAAGTTCGGCGACTTCACCGGCAGCAACGTCGGCCGCCGCATGGCGATCGTGCTCGACGGCAAGATCATCACCGCGCCGACGCTGCAGTCACGCATCTCCGACTCCGGGCAGATCACCGGCATCCAGTCCATCGACGAGTCCAGCAACATCGCGCTGGTGCTGCGCTCCGGCAGCCTGCCGATCAGCCTGCACGTCGAGGAGATCCGCTCGATCGGCCCGACGCTCGGTCAGGACAGCATCAACGCCGGCAAGGTGGCCGCCTTCATCGGCGGCGCGGCCGTCGTCGCCGCCATCCTGGGGTACTACGGCTTCGTCTTCGGTGGCGTCCTGACGCTGGGTCTGGGCCTGGCGATGCTGTTCATCTTCGGCACGCTGGCGGCGCTGCACGCCGCCCTCACCCTCCCCGGCCTGGCCGGTCTGGTGCTGACCATCGGCGCCGCGGTCGACGGCAACGTCATCAGCTTCGAGCGCATCCGCGAGGAGCTGCGCGCGGGCAAGTCGCTGCGGCTGTCGATGAAGACGGGCTTCGGCAACTCGCTTTCGGCGATCATCGATGCCAACGTCACCACCTTGCTGGCGGCGGCGGCGCTGTACCAGTACACCACCGGCCCCGTGCGCGGCTTCGCCATCACGCTGGCCATCGGCATCATCGCCTCGGTGTTCGTCAACGTGGTGGTGGTTCCCTTCATCCTCGACATGATCACGGCGGGCAGCAAGCGCACCTTCCTGTGGAAGGGCTTCTTCGTCGACGGCATCCGTTTCGTCAGCAAGGCGCCGGTCATCATGACCATCTCCGGCCTGCTGGCCGTCGCCTCCATCGCCATCGTCTCCATCGAGGGGCTGAAGCTCTCCACCGACTTCACCGGCGGCACCAACGTGCTGGTCGACGTGCCCACCGGCACCACCGTGGCCGATGTGCGCTCGGCCATCACGGCACTCGACTACCAGGGCATCACCGGCAAGAACGCCACCGTCGTCAAGGTCATCGACAACACCATCCAGGGCAACCCCATGTCGGTACGCGTCGGGCTGACCGACACCGGGCAGCAGAGCGCCGACCAGTTCGCCAACGACCTCGCGGCCAAGCTCAACGGTCAACTGCTGCAGGCCAACTACGTCGGACCCGCGGTCGGTGCCGACCTCCGGCAGGCCGCCGTCATGGCGGTGCTGGTGGCGTTGGGGTTGATCCTGCTGTACGTGGCGTGGCGCTTCTGGCCGAACTGGATCGTGGCCGTCGCGGCCATCATCGCTACCATCCACGATGCCGGCATCGTGCTCGGAGCGCTCGACCTGTTCAACGTCACCTTCAGCATCCCGGTGCTGTCGGCGGTGCTGTTCGTGGTCGGCTACTCGCTCAACGACTCGATCATCATCGCCGACCGCATCCGTGAGAACCTCCGCAAGGTTCGCGACCGCAGCTACGCCGACGTCGTCGATCTGGCGGTCAACCAGACGCTGTCGCGCACGGTGGCGACCTCCGGCACCACCCTGCTCCCGGTCATCGCCCTGCTGCTGTTCGGCGGCAGCGTGCTGCGCGGCTTCAGCATCGCGCTCCTGATCGGCATCGGATTCGGGACCTACTCGAGCATCTTCATCCTGTCGCCGCTGGTGGTGTGGTTCAAGACGCAGCAGCAGAAGCGCGCGAGCCGAACCCGCCGTCGCACGGCCTGACGCGAGGCCCGGCACCCTACCCGGCGGCCCCGGAGCGAAGCGCTCCGGGGCCGCCCTCGTGGTGCGGGACGACGTCGGGTCTCAGGGGTAGAAGGAACGGTCTAGCTAGATCGCTCCGCGGGACTCACGGCGCCTTGGCTGCCGGCAGCTCCAGCCGGAACTGCCGGACGATGTCGTGCCCGAACGACACCACGGCGCGCCACTCCCCCGGGGTCACCGCCACCCGGGCCGGCAGGGTCAGGGTGCGGCCCTCTCCCTCATCGGCGGGGGCGATCCAGACGCTGTCGGAGGCGGCCTCGCGGCCGTCGGGCGCGAACCACTGCACCGCCAGCCAGCCCCGTTCGGGCACGCGCGCGAGCACCAGCCGGAGGGTGGGGACGCCCCCCTGGAGCGTCAACGAGCTGCCGTCCCCGAGCTGGGTGAGCTCCGGAGCCGGCAGGCGCTCGGGGACCAGCGGCAGGTAGAGCGGCTGGCAGGCGCTCAGGCCCGCCCCCAGCACCACGGCCATCGCCACCAGGCGCGCCCTCGCAAGCCCCCGCATCACAACGCGTCCGGTACCAGCACGGCCGCCGCCAGCGCCACCGGCGCCGTCTCGGCCCGCAGGATGCGCGC
>JASBRS010000058.1 GCA_030149325.1 Deinococci bacterium | reverse complement strand
GGCCCCCGCCGGGGGGCCCCCGGGCGTGGGGGCGGGGGCCCCCGACGCTCTCGCCATGGTGAGATGGGGCCGGGGACGCGCCAAGGAGGGCGCATGCGGCTTCTGAAGATCCTCGAACGCCTGCTCTCCGCCATCCCGGTCGCCGTCGGCGTCGCCGTTCTCGCCTTCCTGTTCCTGCGTTTCCTACCGGGCGACCCGGTGGAGATCATGCTCGGCGACACGCAGGTCAGCCAGCTGCAGATCGACGCGCTGCGGCACGAGCTCAACCTGGACCAACCCCTGGGGAGCCAGCTCCTTCACTTCTTCGGCCAGCTCCTGCAGGGCCATCTGGGGACCTCCATCGTCAAGGACCAGACGGTGGCATCGATGATCGCTGGCGCCCTGCCCGCGACCATCGAGCTCACCCTTGCCACCGTGCTGATCGCCGTGTTGATCGCGCTCCCGGTCGGGCTGCTGAGCGCCATCTACCAGGGCTCCTGGCTCGATCGCGTGGTGCTGTCCGGAGCGCTGCTCGGCATCAGCATGCCATCGTTCTGGTTCGGCCTGTTGCTCATCCTGCTGTTCGCGGTGGAGGTCCATCTGCTGCCCACCTCGGGACGCATTAGCTCCACGCTGCTGGTCGAGCCGCGCACCGGCTTCATGCTGATCGACACCTTGCTCGCTGGCGATCTCCGCGCGTTCGTGGACGCCGTCAGGCACCTGATCCTTCCGGCGCTGACGCTCGGTGTGGTGTTCGCAGCGGTCCTCGCCCGCGTGATCCGGTCCTCGATGATCGAGGCGTTGCACCGCCAGTACGTCACGACGGCGCGCGCCAAGGGCGTCCGCGAGCGCGCCGTGATCGTGAAGCACGCCCTACGCAACGCCCTGATCCCGGCGGTCACGGTGGCGGGCCTTCAGATCGGGGAGCTGCTGGGCGGCAACATGATCGTCGAGACGATCTTTGCCTGGCCCGGCGTCGGCCGCCTCGTCGTCAACTCGATCTTCGCCCGTGACTACGTGGTGGTGCAGGCGGCGGTCATGCTCTACGCCATCACCTATGTCGCCGTCAATCTCGTGGTGGACGTACTCTATACCGTCCTGAACCCCAGGATCGTGCTGTGAGCCGCGCCCCGGCCGTGCGGAGTGCGGTGCGATCGTGAGCGCCGAGCGGGCCAGCCCGCTGACGAGCGTCCCGCTCGTGCGCGCCGCACGAGCGCTGGCAGCGACCGTGCGACGCGTGCTCCGACGGCCCGTGGGCTGGATCGCGAGCCTCACCGTGGCCGCCTACATCGCCATGGCCGTGTTCGCACCGCTGCTCGCTCCCTACGCCCCGGCGGCCACCGACCTGGCCGCCCGGCTGACCCCGCCGAGCGTGCACCACTGGTTCGGGACCGACGCCCTGGGACGCGACATCTTCTCGCGCACCCTCTACGGCGCCCGCGTGAGCCTTCTGGTGGGCATCCTCACGGTGAGCGTCACGTCGCTCTTCGGCACCCTCCTCGGCGCCTTCGGCGGCTTCCTGCGCGGCCCCTTCGACACCGTGACGGCACGGCTGACCGAGCTGCTGCAGGCTTTCCCCTACCTCATCTTCGCGATCGGCATGATGGCGTTCCTGGGACCGGGCTTCTGGAACCTGATCTGGGCGCTGTCGCTGAAGGGCTGGGTCGAGTTCTACCGGCTCGCGCGCGGCGAGGCGTTGGCGCAGAGCGCCACCGAGTACGTCGAGGCGGCACGGGCCCTCGGGCAGCGCAAAGCGCGCACGCTCTTCCGGGAGATGCTCCCCAACATCGTGCCCTCGATCCTGGTGCTCGGAACCCTGCGCGTCGGCTACTTCATGGTCCTCGAGGCCTCGCTGTCGTTCCTCGGCGTCGGTATCCCCCCGAGCATCCCCGCGTGGGGGTCGATGGTGGCCGACGGGCGCAACGTCCTGTTCATCGCCTGGTGGGTGAGCACCATCCCCGGGATCGCCCTGCTCGTGCTCGTGCTCGCCATCAACCTCCTGGGCGAGCGCCTCCAGGAGGTCCTCGACCCCCATCGCAAGGTCGTCTCGTGAAGGGCGACGCACATCCGAACGGAGGGCTACGCCCGTGAGACCGCGCATCGGCATCACCGTCCATACCTACGAGGATGTCGGTCCCGAGGGGCAACGCGAGACACGGTTCCAGCTGACGGGGCAGTACGCGCGGGCGATCGTCCGAGCGGGCGGCACTCCCCTGCTGATCCCGACCCGCGCTGAGGACTCCGGGCAACCCCGTGACGTGCTGGGGGCGCTGGATGGCATTCTGTTCAGCGGCGGGGGCCGCGTCCCGGCACGCGTCTTCGAGGGAGACGCGACGCCCAGCCTGCGCGAAACCAATCCGGAGCGGTACGACTTCGAGGTCGATCTCGCCCGCGCAGCTCGCGAGCAGGCGATGCCGATTCTAGGCATCTGCAGGGGGGTGCAGACCCTGGCCGAGGCCGAGGGAGGTCGGCTGGAGACGAACCTGGAGCGTTTACCGGAGCACCGCGGCCGCCACTACCAGACGCTCCCTCCCCAGACGGCCACGCACGGAGCCCGGCTCGAGTCCGACAGCGTGCTGGGGCGCGCACTGCCGCGCATGGTGCGGGTCAACAGCTTCCATCGACAGGCGATCGACG
This sequence comes from Deinococci bacterium, assembly GCA_030149325.1. Taxonomy (GTDB): domain Bacteria; phylum Deinococcota; class Deinococci; order Deinococcales; family Trueperaceae; genus JASBRS01. Next base: position 6,521 of record JASBRS010000058.1, on the reverse strand, counting down.
TCCTGCCGGTGGGCTACCGCGCCGTGGCGTACTCCGACGACGGCCTGATCGAAGCGATCGAGTCCGACGACGGGCGTGTCCTCGGCACACAGTTCCACCCGGAGTGGCTGGCCGAGATTGATGCCGGCTTCGGGGCGCCGTTCGCATGGCTGGTCGCACGCGCAGCGGGCGGCTGAGCCTCAGTCGCGGTTGAAGGTGCGCCAGGCCCGCTCGGTCGCTGCCAGCCGCTCCTCCGCCGCTGGAAGGGCCGCCGCAACCAGGCTCAGGAGCACATGGCCAACGCTCGTGAGTGCGGTGTACGAGTCCAGGACCCCGGCACCGCCGATGTGGGCACGGAGGACCCGCGCGCCGTCGGGGAAGTCCCGCGCCGGGCTGGTATCGGTGAGCAGGGTGTGCGGCACGCCCTTGGCGGCCAGGTAGCGTAGCGTCCGCTGAACCTCCGCCGAGGTACGGCGCATCGACACCACCAGCGCGTAGTCGGCCTCCCCGAGGTCGAACAGCAGGTCGATGGCGGTGCCCCCCAACTCGGGGGCCAGGTCGACCCCGCTGCGCATGGTGCGCAGGGCCAGGCTCAGATACAGCGCGATCGGATAGGAGAACCGACGACCGAACACCAGCACCCGCCCGGCGCGCGCCAGCCCTTGCGCGGTCCGCTGAAGGTCGTCGGCCGAGAGGTTGCGGTAGCTCTCCTGCAGGTTGGCCAGCTCGCGCTGGTAGATGTCCCCGATGAGCCCCCCGCCGTTCGCCCGCGTCTCCAGCAGCACCAGCTCGGGCGCCGCCGACACCGAGCCGAGGTAGGCGGCCCGCGCCGCCGCCTGGAGCTCCGGGAAGCCCGCGTACCCCGCCCGCTGCGCGAACCGGACGATCGTCGACCGGTGCACCTCGAGGCGCTTGGCGAGCTGCGTGCTCGCAAGGTAGCCCCACTGGTCGGGGTGCTCGATCAGGTCGCTGGCGAGCCGCAGCTCGGAGGGCGAGAACTCACCGGAGCGCCCTTCCAGCCGCGACCGCAACTCAGCTAGGCTGTCCATGGCTGTCCATCCTACCCGGGCTCATCAGTCGATGGGGACCTCGATGTCGAGCAGCGGCGCGTACTGCTGTGCGCCGAAGATATCGGCGTCGCCTGGGCTGCCGCTGGGCGCGGGGCGGTAGATGGTGAACTTGATGGCCAACGCCGGATCGAACGTCACGAAATCGGAGATCCGATCCTCACCGATCCCGTAGAGCGCGGCCACCGACGCCATCGTCAGGACGCCACTGCGCTTCACCAGCTCGTAGGTGTCACGGTCGCTGAAGATGATGTCGAAGGTGATCTTGTCGACGCCGGCGTTCTTGCTCCTCACGGTCTTGGCCAGCTCGCCCAAGCGCCGGCGGACTCCGACGCTCACGGTCGCACCTCGTCCAGGTGGAGCGGGAACAGCTCCAAGGGATCGTCGACCCGCATGGTGTGGTTCAGCGTCCAGCGGTAGGCGGGGCTGGCGCGCACCACCTCGTCGAGCGGGAACGCCACGCCGCCGGCGGTGCCCTTGACCTCGGGCAAGCGGGCATAGAACATCTGTCGGGTGCCGGTGATGGTGACCTCCTCGGCCATCTCGCGGGTGGGGGCGACCCCGAAGACCAGCACCCCCAGCTCGTGCCCGGGTCGATCCTTCAGCGGCTCCAGGTCGCCCATCACGCCGTTCCGGCCGTAGACCTGGTAGTGGAGCTGATAGCCGTCGTCACCGAAGCGCTCCCGGACCTGCTGGCGCGCCCAATCGATGACCTCGTCGACGTGCGCCACGGTGTACGGGTCACGGATCCCGACGAACCCCACGTAGCGCTCGCCGACCTTGCCCGAACCCTCCAGCTTCACGCGGATCTCTTCGGACGGCGTGAAGCTCGGTCCGGTGATGCGCGTCGTCTTCTCGTCGCTCTGCTCGTAGAAGCAGTGCGTCATGTCGAGCCTGCCGCCCGCAACGTGCTCGTAGAAGGGGTTGGAGCGCTCGTACATGGCGTGGCCCGCCACCGACGCCACCGTGCACCGCTGGGCCGGGTGCATCGCCGTGACCTTCACGTCGGTCATCGAGATCTCGCCGATCACCGTCTCCTTGCCTCCATAGGGCTCGGCGTTGAACGACGCGCACTCGAGGACCTTGCCGAGGTAGTAGGCAAGCGCCTCCGGGTAGCCGGCGCGGATGGCGGGCGCGGCGAAGATCACGCTGTCGCTGCTCCGACCGCCGATGATCACGTCCGCGCCCTGATCGAGCAGAGCCTTGTAGGGGTGGACGCCCGCCACCGCCACGATGCGGTCGGTCGCCTCGAGCTCGGCGAGCGCCAGGTCGGGGCGACCGTCCAGCCCGGTGATGGCCTCGCCCGCCAACATGCGCGCGCGCACCAGCGACGCGGGCACCTCGGAGTAGAACCAGCCGATCCGGAACGGGGCCAGGCCGTGGCGCCGCGCGATGTCACGGATCATCGCGACGTAGAGGTCGACGCGGCTGTTCGCGCCGGTGTCCCCCGCCGAGCCGATGATCATCGGTACCTCGAGGTCGCGGGCAGCGAGGAGCATGTGCTCGAGATCGTGCCGTTGCCACTCCTGCGGGCTGGTGGACGTGTCGCTTCCCAACGGACCCGGGCCGATATCGTCGCTACCCGAGTCCGCCAGGATGAAGTCCGGCCGGGACCGCACCCCACGGAAGAAGCTGTCGGTCTTCAAGGGCGCGAAGCCCAGATGCCCGTTGGGGCAGAGGAACCGTAGGGTTTGCGCTGGCATGGGCTCTCCTCGGGGCGATGGCGCGCGGTGTTGCGTATCGGCACAGAACGCACCATCTGTTGCAAACACGCTAGCAGAACGTCGCTGACGCGTCAAGCGCCAGCGACGTCTGTGGGCGTGTTTTGTCGGCGTCGGCCAGGTCCCCGAGGGCGTGCCGCCCTAGCTGTGGGGCCCGGCCTGGCGCTCGCCCTCCGCGCCCTCCTGGCCGGCCAGCTCGTCCTCCCGGTAGGCCTCGCGCGAGTACCACCAGGTGAACAGCGCGTAGACGGTCACGGAGCCGACCAGCAGCCAACCGAACCACCACCACATGGGCAGCCCCGGGGTGACCGGCAGCGCGAACTGCAGCTTCTCGTATCCCATCGTCGCCTCGCCTTCAGATCCAGAAGTAGATGAGGTAGAGCAACACCCACATCAGTACGACGAAGTACCAGAACAGGACGCCGCCTTCGACACTCCAGTGGTTGGCGGCACTGAACCGACCCCGGCGCGCCGAGGACGTGAGCGCCGACAGCACGATCACGCCGATGAAGATGTGCAGCGCATGGTAGCCGGTCGCGAGGAAGTACGACTCCCCGAAGCGCGTGGCCGGATCGAGCTTGGTCGTGAACCAGTCCACGACCACCCCGATCAGTCCGGCGGCGCCCAGCAGGGTCGTCGTGAGCAGCGACCGCATGGCGGTGTCGTTGCGCCCCTGGCGGATCTCCCGGACGGCGCTACGCGCCGGGAAGATGCTGATCACGAACAGCAGCGTGAGCAGGCCGCCGAGCATCTGGTTGACGTCGGCCGAGCGCTGCGCGAACGCCATCAGGAAGCGCACGGCGAAGACCGTGACGAAGATCATGGCCTCGCTCAGCAGGATCAGCCACAGCGACCCGCGGTACATGCGGAGCTGGCGGGCGGTGAGCTTGTCGTAGGTGACCGGTGCCGGCACGCTCAATCATCTCCCGTCGTCTGGCCACCCGGACGGGGGCTGGGGAACAGCGGCTGCTCGGGCTGCTTGGCGTCGCCGTAGCCGTAGAAGTCCTCCGTGACCACCGGGATGGTCTCGAAGTTCTCGTGCGGCGGCGGCGAGGTGGTCGCCCACTCCAGCGTCTTGGCGCCCCAGGGGTTGTTCGGTGCGCGCTGGCCACGGAAGGCCGACAGCAGGAAGTTCAGCAGCGGCACGAAGAAGCCGATACCGAAGAGGAAGCCGTTGATGGAGGTGAACACGTTCAGGTTCGTCAGGGTGGGCAGGTAGCTGGCGATGCGCCGGTTCATCCCCTCGAGACCGGAGACGAACATGGTGAAGAACGTCAGGTTGAAGAACACCAGCATCCACCACGCGCTGAACTTGCCCCAGAACTCGTTGTACATGCGCCCGGAGAACTTCGGGAACCAGTAGTAGAGGCCCGCGAACCAGGCGAAGATCATGCCGCCGAGGATGGTGTAGTGGAAGTGCGCCACCACGAAGAAGGTGTCCTGGAGCTGGTAGTCCGACGGTACGTCGGCCAGGAAGATGCCGGTGCCGCCGCCGACCAGGAAGTTCAGCGCGCTGAAGAGCGCGAACAGCATCGGCGTCGTCAGCCGCAACCTACCCTGGAACAGCGTTCCGATCAGCGACAGGTAGATGAAGCCGGTGGGGATCGAGATGATCTCGGTGTCCGTCATGAACGGGATCAGCCGCGCCTCGGACACCGCCGTGAACATGTGGTGCACCCACACCGTGCCCGACAGCAGGGCGATGGCGATGAAGCCGATCACGGCCCAGCGGTAGGCGAACAGCGTCTTGCGGCTGAACACCGGGATGATCTCGAGCCACAAGCCCCAGGCCGTCAGCATGATGATGTAGACCTCGGGGTGACCGAACAGCCAGAACAGGTCCTGCCACAGCAGCGGGAAGCCGTTGGCCCCGAAGAAGGCCGTGGGCACCACGCGGTCCATGACGCCCATGATCATGCCGGTGCCCACCACGGGGACCCACATGATGTTGAGGACGCTGGTCACCAGCATCGCCCACACGAACATCGGCAGCCGATTCCAGGTCAGTCCCGGCGCGCGCATGTAGAGCGCCGTGCCGATGACGTTGACCCCGGTCAGCAGCGACGAGACCCCGAGGCTGAACACCCCCAAGTAGTAGAAGAGCTGTCCGGCCTCGTCGGTGATGGCCAACGGCGCGTAGCCCGTCCAGCCCGTCTCGAAGCCGCCCAGCAAGGGGCTGAGCAGCAGGGCCATGATGCCCGGCAGCACGAACCACCAGCTGATGCCGTTGACCTGCGGGAACACCATGTCGTCGGCGCCCACCATCAGCGGCACGAAGTAGTTGCCGAAGCCGCCCACGATGGCGACCACGGACACCGAGAACAGCATCAGCGAGCCGTGGATGCCGACCGCCGTGTTGTACCAGGAGCGGTTGGTGAAGAAGTCGACCTGCGGCGTCAGCAGCTCGGCGCGGATGCCCATCGCCACCAGCCCGGCGGCGAAGAAGGCGAAGCCGGCCGCCCACATGTACTGGATGCCGATGACCTTGTGGTCGGTGTTGTAGCGGAAGAAGCGCACGATGCCGTGCCCTTCGTTCCAGGTGTTCTTGTAGCCGAACCAGGGGCGGATCCAAGCCTCGAAGGCGCCGCCCCCGAGGATCCAGCCGACCAGCCCGAAGGCGAAGCCGGTCACGATGCTGACCTGGTCCATCCAGGTGCCGCCGCGGATCAGCGCCAGCCCGAACGCGCCCACCGCGTAGCCGATGCCGGCGAACAGGGTGGCGCGCAGGATCGGCCAGATGATCTCGAAGAAGCCGGCGCGATGGTCCGTGTGAGCGCTCATGCCGCGAACCTCCCGACGACGTCGACGTTAAGAGAAGAACCGTAGCTCGTCATGCCCCACCCTCAGCTCGTCCCGGCAGCGTTGCCGGTGGAGCGCATCGAACCGGAGCCGTTCTGCTGGGCCCAGCTCTCGAAATCGCTCTTCGACTCGACCTGGACGACGGCGCGCATGGTCGAGTGCCCCGAGCCGCACAGCTCGGCGCACTGCACGCGCGTCAGCAGGTTGTCCCTGGTGGACGTGATCTTGTTGGGCGTCACGTAGAGCACGCGCGTCTCCCCCGGGATGACGTCCTTCTTGATCCCGAACGAGGGCACCCAGAACGAGTGGATCACGTCCTGGGACTTCAGCACGAACTTGACCGGCGTGTCGACGGGCAGCACCAGCGATGTGGTATCGAAGATTCCGTACTTGGGATAGCTGAAGTGCCAGCTCCACTGCTGCGCGTTGACATCGACCTCGAGGGTGTTGGGGTTCGCGGAAGCCGCCACGGCCATGCCCCACAGGTCGGCGAGGCCGGTGATGCCCGGGTAGATGATGAACAGGCCGTTGAGCAACGACGAGATGACGATCCAGGGCACCACGAAGCGCCACGAGGACCGGTACTGATGGGGGCTGTCAGTGGTGTCGTCGTCGGGGACCCGCCAGCGGATCATCGCGTAGGCGATGACCAGCACGAGACCGATGAAGACGACCGCGCCGACGCGGAAGAGGAAGATGAACGCACCCTTCGTGATCTCCCCTTGCGCCGAGGCGATCAGCGGCCAGTGGTTGACGAGGATCTGGATGACCCACTCACCGATGGCGCTGAGGACGACCCACAAGACCGCGAGAATCGGTAGGTCCCGCAAGTTCTCTCCACTCCCTCCCATGGGCGGTGGCGGGGGCCCCGGCGGGGGGCGGCCCCCCGGCCCCCGGGGGGTCTGGTGCGTGTGGTCGGGGGCCGGATCGCCGGGGTGCGGGGCGGGGGAGGCGG
>JASBRS010000056.1 GCA_030149325.1 Deinococci bacterium | reverse complement strand
GACCGGGTGCTGCTCGACCCGCTACCGGGCGTCGGCAGCAACGGCAGCGCCATCCTGGCCTCCGCCGCCGCGCGCCTGCGCGAGCTGCGGCGCCGCGCCCGCCGGCGGCACGCGGCCGCCTGAACCCGGTCGGATCCGGGGCCTAGGAGCGGCGCTTGCCGCGCGTTCGGCGCGCCGGCACGCGCGTGCGACGCTCGGCTTCGCGCGCCGACAGCATGGCGTGGATCTGCTGGAGTTCGGCGTACAGGTCGGGGCGCCGATCGTCGGCCAGGCCGGACGCCTCGAGCAGGCGTCCGAGCTCCTCGCGCCGATCGAGCAGGCGCGCCCGCGACGTCTCCTTCTGGCGCTCCAGATGGAACTCGCGCAGGCGCGACAGCGCCTGGCTCAAGGCGGCCTCGACGTCGATCCTGAGGTCGTCCTCCTCGGACAGCGCCAGCACCCGCTCGAACACCAGCGCCCCCTCCTCGCGCTCGCGGTACGCCAGCAGGACCTGCTCGGCGTCGTCGTCGTGGTCGCGGCAGAGCCGATCGAAGTCGCGCAGCGCCGAGTCGTCGAGCTCGGCGGGGATGGCCTCCATGACGTGCTCGAGCCGCTTCCTGAGGGCGCCGGGGCGGCTGAGGAGCAGAGCGACCACCTCGAGCTCGACGGCACGCACCTGCGATACCTCGACGTGACGGCGGCGCATGCCGCGCACCTGGGTGCTCGACAGCGGCCGCTGATGCCGGCGGTTCGCCTCGATCCAGGCGTCGAGGCGCGCCGGCTCCATGCCCAGGTGGTCGATCACCAGCCGCCGCATCTCGGTGGCGACGGGGTCGAACACGTCGCGCGGGGTGAGCACCGGACCGAGTTCCTCGAGCACGGCGCGCTGCCCCTCGACGGTGGAGCGATCGAAGCGCTCCAACACCCGCCGGAAGCGGAACTCGACCTCCGACAGGCCCCTTCCCAGCGCCTCCCGGAAGGCGTCGGCGTGGCCTCCCAGCACGGCGTCGGCCGGGTCCTTGCCGTGCGGCACCTGCACCGCCCGCACCAGCAGCCGACGCCCCACGGCCTGATCGAGGCCGGTGAGGACGGCGCGCTGGCCGGCCTCGTCGGCGTCGAACGCGAGGTAGACGCGCTTGGCGTCGAGGCGCTCGAGCTGCTCCGCCTGCCGCTCGGTGAGGGCGGCCCCCAGCGCCGCCACGGCGTTGCCGAAGCCCGTCTGGTGCAGGGCGATGACGTCCATGTAGCCCTCGACCACGATCGCCTCGCCGCTCTTGCGGATGGCGGGCCGGGCGCGGTCGAGGCCGTACAGCAGCTCCGCCTTGTGGAACAGCTCGGTCTCCGGGGTGTTGAGGTACTTGGGCTGGCCGTCGCCGAGGACGCGGCCGGCGAACCCGACGACGCGGCCCATGGCGTCCTTGATGGGGAACATCACGCGGTCGCGGAAGCGATCGTAGCGCCGCCCGCGCTCGTTCTCGCTGAGCAGCCCCACCGCCAGCAGGTCGTCGTCGCGCACGCCCTTGGTGAGGGCGTACTTGAGCAGTCCGTCCCAACCGTCGGGGGCGTAGCCCAGCTCGAACGTCTCGATGCTCTCCGGCGTCAGGCCGCGGCCCTCGAGGTAGCGGCGCGCGTCGCCGTCGAGCTGGCCGCGGAAGTACGCCGAGGCCAGCGCGTTGACGTCGAAGAGATCGCGGCGGCGGCCGTCGCGCGGACCGCTCGGCCCCACCTCGACCCCCGCGCGCTCGCCGAGCATGCGCAGGGCGTCGCCGAACGGCACCCCCTGCGTCTGCATCACGAAGTCGAAGAGGTCGCCCTTGGCGTGGCAACCGAAGCAGTAGTAGAAGCCGCGATCGACGTGCACGTGGAACGACGGGGTCTTCTCGCTGTGGAACGGGCACAGCCCCTTCATCTGCCCGCGCCCGGCCGGCTTGAGCGCCACCAGCTCGCCGACGACGTCGGCGATGTTGAGACGCTCCCGGATCAGCTCCTTGGCTTCAGGCGCCATGTCGTCCGACCTTCCGCTCCCGCTCCGGCCCCACCATAGCACGCCGCCTCCACCGCCACGGATCGCGTCTGGGGCGGCATTCCTAGGCTCTTCTGGGTCAGTCCGCAGCGTCGGCCGGGAACAGCGGCAGATGGCCGAGCGCGAGGACGTCGTCGCGCTCGCCGCCCTCGGTGAACACCGCCAGGGTGGCGACCACGTCGGCCCCGACCTCGACCAGCAACTCCCGGAGCCCCTGCAGGGTGCCTCCGGTGCTCACCACGTCGTCGACCACGGCCACCTTCCGGCCGCGCAGACGGCCCACGTCGGAACCGTCGATGACGAGTTCCTGGGGCTTGCCCGTGGTGATGCTCACCACCGTCTTCTTGATGGCCCCCACCATGTAGGGCTTCTCGGTCTTGCGCGCGACCACGTAGGGGATCTTGGTCCGCACGCTGATGGCGTGCGCCAGCGGCACCGCCTTCACCTCGGGCGTGACCAGCGTCTCCACCTCGGCGGGGAGGAGGCGGGCGAGCTCGTCCGCCGCCGCCTCGGTCAGCTCGGTGTCGCCCAGCAGGTTGAGCAGGGCCACGGCCACGCTGCCAACGTTCACCACCTGGAGCTCACGCTCCTGATCCCCGATCCGTACCCGATGCGTCTGCATCCATCGACCTCCGCGCTCGGCCGCCGGCGCGACCCGCGCCGCGGCACCGGGACCAAGGGTACCGCACCTGCCCGCGTCGTCAGGCCAACGCCGCCCTCGCGGTGCCGCGGCGGCCCCCGTCCGACGCCCGCAGCGGGCCGCGCTCCCCTCCGGCGAAGGACCGGGGGCGCGCACGACCGGCCTCCCCACCGGCGCGGCCACCGCAACGGCGCCGGGCCCGCAACGTAGCATGGGCCCGTGCACGAGAACGCCAGCCTCCGCTCCTTGGTCCGGCCGGTCGCCCGCCTGGCGCTGCCGGTCATCCTCACCAACCTGCTGCAGACGCTGGTGAACGTGGTGGACGTGTTCATGGCGGGGCGACTGGGCGCCATCCCGGTGGCTGCGGTCGGGCTCGCCAGCAGCGTGGCGCTATTGATGATCCTGGCGGCCCAGGTGGTCACCGCCGGCGGCATGGCGCTGGCCGCGCAGGCGCGCGGCGCCCACGATGCCGACGAGCTCTCGGCGGTGGTGCGCCACGCCCTGGTGCTGGCGCTGGCGGCGTCGCTGGCGGTGTCCGTTCTCGGCCTCCTCGTCGCCCACCCGCTGCTGGCGTTCATGAACTCGGCCGGCGATCCCCAGGCGGTGCGGCTGGGTTCGGGATACCTCCGCATCCTCTTCCTCGGAACCCCCGCGCTGTTCCTGAACCTCGCGCTGGCGAGCCTGTGGCAGGGTGCGGGCGACACCTCCACGCCGTTGGCGCTGGGGGGTACGGTCAGCCTGCTCAACGTGGGGTTCGACTACCTGTTCATGTTCGGCCCGGGTCCCTTCCCCGCGATGGGGGTCCCCGGCGCCGCCATCGGCACGGTGGCGGCCTGGTCGGTGGGCGGGGCGGCGGGCGTGACGCTGCTGCTGCTCGGTCGCTCGGTCCTGCGTCTGCGGCCGATCGAGGGCCGCCTCGACCCGCGGCGCTTCACGGCCATCCTGGGGATCGGAGCGCCCGCCGGCCTGCAGGGGCTCACCTACACCCTGTCGCGGCTCCTGCTGCTGCGCGTGGTGACGTCGTCGCCGGCAGGCACGCTGGGGGCAGCGGCGCTGGCCATCGGCATCCAGATCGAATCGCTGGCGTACATGCCGGGGGTCGCCATCAGCGTGGCCGCCACCAGCCTGGTCGGCCAGGCGCTGGGCGCCTGGCAGGCCGGCCTCGCCCGACGCCGCGGCGCGGCGGCCCTCGTCTTCGGTCTGGTGGTGATGGGCTCGATCGGCGTGGTGCTGTTCGTCGGGGCTCCGTGGTGGATCGCCCTCTTCGAGCCCGCCCGCAACGCGGTGGTGGTGGGCTCGGGCGTCGCCTACCTGCGCATCAACGCCGCGGCCCTGCCGGTCCTGGCGGTGTTCATGGTGCTCTCCGGGGGCCTGCGCGGCGCCGGCGACACCCGCCCGGGCCTGGTCGGCACCTTCGTCGGGCGCTGGTTGGTGACGCTGCCGGCCGCCTGGTGGCTGGCCCTCCACACGCCGCTGGGCGTCACCGGCGCCTGGTTGGCGATGGCCGCGGGCACCCTGGTGCAGGCGCTGTGGGTCGGCCAGCGCTGGCTGTCGGGACGGTGGCTGGAGGTGGCGCTGCGCCGCCAGCGCATCTTCCAACTCCACCTCCGCGATCTCGCGCCCACCACCCGCGTGCGCTTCCTCGACAACGTCCGCGGCCCGCTGCTGGCACTCCCTGGCAGCCGCGAGCTGGTCGACGAGCACGGCGTGGCCTACCTGCTCGCCGACGGCCGGCGGGTCGACGTGCACTTCGACCCTGAACCGCGGGTGGCCTCCGGCGCCGATGCCCTGCCGCCGCTGGGCCGCGACGCGGCGGCCTCGCTGCACGGCGTGCAGGCCCGCGACGACGCGCTCCAGGCGTAAGGTTCCGCATGTCGGGCACGCGGAGCCGCATGCTAGTGTGAGCGCGTGGATGACGCGCGACTGCGGCCAGCGACGCTGGTGGAGTACGTCGGGCAGAGGCGGCTCAAGAGGAAGCTCGAGGTCTACCTGGAGGCGGCCCGCAACCGCGACGAGCCGCTCGACCACGTGCTGCTCTACGGCCCGCCCGGGCTCGGCAAGACCACCCTGGCGCACATCATCGCCGCCGAGCTGGGGGTGGGCATCCGCGTCACCAGCGGTCCCGCCATCGAGAAGCCGGGCGACCTCGCCGCCATCCTGACCAACGCGCTGGAGGACGGCGACGTCCTGTTCATCGACGAGATCCATCGCCTCGGCCGCGTCGCCGAGGAGCACCTCTACCCGGCGATGGAGGACTTCAAGATCGACATCGTGCTGGGTCAGGGGCCCGCCGCTCGCTCGATCCGCCTCGACCTCCCGCGCTTCACCCTGGTCGGAGCCACCACGCGGCCGGGCCTCATCACCGGCCCGCTGCGCAGCCGCTTCGGCATCATCGAGCACCTCGACTACTACGCCGACGCCGAGCTGGCGGAGGCGGTGGCGCGCGATGCCGAGCGCCTGGGGTTCGAGCTCGACGCCGGCGCCGCCCTCGAGATCGGGCGGCGTGCACGCGGCACCATGCGCATCGCCAAGCGCCTGCTGAGGCGCGTCCGCGACTTCGCGGACGTCGCCGGCGAGGAGCGCATCACGCTGGAGCGCACCGGCGCGGCGCTGGGCGCCCTCGGCATCGACGACGCCGGTCTCGACCGCCGCGATCGCACCATCCTCCAGGCGCTGGTCGAGAAGTTCGCGGGCGGCCCGGTGGGACTCGACACCCTCGCCACCGCCGTCGGCGAGGATCGCGCCACGCTCGAGGAGGTCTACGAGCCCTTCCTCATCCAGAGGGGCCTGCTGCAACGTACGCCCCGAGGCCGCATCGCCACCGACGCCACCTACCGACACCTCGGCCTGCCGCTGGCAGCGGCGCCGGCCGGTCTGTTCCACGAAGGCGGTTGATCGCCGGATGATCGAAGGCAGCCTGCGCAACGTCCCGCTCTCCGACGTCTTCCAGATCGTCGCGACCGGCCAGAAGTCGGGCATCCTGACGGTGATGCGCGGCAAGGCACGCGCGCGCATCTACTTCGAGGTGGGGGGCATCCAGTACGCCCACATCTCGCCCGGCGTGCACCTCGGCGAGATCCTGGTGCGCATGGACCTGCTGACCACCCACGAGGTCCAGGAGATCCTGCGCCGGCAGCACGTCGAGAACGCCGGCACGCCGCTCGGGCTGATGGCGGTGGAGATGGGGCTCATCGGCGAGGACGACCTCAAGCAGGCGCTCGAGCGCCAGGTGCTCGAGGTCGTGTCCGAGCTGATGAGCTGGTCGGACGGTCAGTTCAACTTCGCCGAGCGCTCCGGCTGGGCCTCCCAGGCGCCCACCAGCCATGCCGTCGAGGCCATGACCCTGCTGATGTCCGTGGCGCAACGGCTGCACGAGTTCGAGGGCGGGGTGGTCGACCTCGACACCGTCTTCGTGCGCCACGGCGACCCCACCAAGGTGGCCATGCCGAGCGGCGCCTGGGAGGTGCTGGGCTACGTCGACGGCAAGCGTACGGCGCGCTCCATCGCCTCCGAGCTCGACCTCACCGAGCGGCACGTGCTGCACATCCTGTTCGAGCTGCAGTCGCTCGGAGTCATCGAGCCGCAGCCGTTCCAGGTCGAGGACCCGCTGGTGCTGGCGGTCTCGCCGAGCAGCGCCCTGCAGCGCCTGCTGCGGCTGTCGCTGCAGCGCGCCCGCCTGCGCGCCGAGGTGGCGCTGGACTACGAGGACGCGCTGCGCGTGCTCCCCGACGTCCATCCCTCGGCCCTGGTGGTCGACGATCAGGAGGGGGCCGGCTGGGAACTGGTCAAGGAGCTCCGTCGTCAGAGCGGCCAGAGCCACCTGCCGGTGCTGCTGCTGGTCGACGAGGAGCCCAAGGGCGGGCTCTTCGGCCGCGCCCGGCGACCCCGCGCCGAGGTGCTGCTGAAGCCGTTCCACGAGATCGAGTTCCAGCAGATCATCACCCGCATGGTCGGGCGTTCCCTGGCCTGAGCCCGGCGCTCTTCCGTCCGAACCAGGCACGCCCCGGCCCGTGCGGGCCTCCCCGACGCCGGACGCCGGTCGGCTCCCACGACCTCCATGGCACGGCTGCGCCCACCGTCCCAGCACGGTGTCGGTACTTCCGTCCTAGCGCCCCCGTCGGGCGGCTGCTATCGTGGGCGCGGATGTCCAATCGACCCTTGGAGGGGTAGCGCTGCCTCCGCCTTCCCGGCGGAGGGAGCGGACGTTCCTGGTTGACCGCGCCGTGGTCACGTGCGGCGCTTCAGCAGAGAGAGGTGTTACATGAGGAGAGCCATCGTTGCCCTCCTGGTCGCGGCCGCCGTAGGCAGCCTGGCCTGGGCTCAAGTCTCGATCACCGTTGCCGCCGGCAACGTGGGTCAGGAGCTGGCGCTCACCAAGGCGGCGGCTCAGCGGTACATGGATTCCCACCCCGGCGTCACGGTCAACGTGCTGGACACGCCCGACTTCGTGCAGGACCGCCTCGGCGTGTACCTGCAGGTGTTCGAGGCGAAGTCGAGCGACGTCGACGTCTTCCAGATCGACGTCATCTGGCCCGGCGATCTGGCCGAGCACTTCATCGACCTCAACCAGTACGTCCCCAAGGACGTCGTCGACCAGCACTTCCCCGCCATCGTGAAGAACAACACGGTCGACGGCAAGCTGATCGGCCTGCCGTGGTTCACCGACGCGGGGCTGCTCTACTACCGCACCGACCTGCTGCAGAAATACGGCTTCTCCGGTCCGCCCACCACCTGGGACGAACTGCAGAGCATGGCCAAGACGATCCAGGACGGGGAGCGCGCAGCGGGCAACCCCGACTTCTGGGGCTTCGTGTGGCAGGGCAATGCCTACGAAGGGCTGACCTGTGATGCCCTCGAGTGGATCAAGTCCTCCAACGGCGGCACCATCATCAGCCCCGACAAGGTCATCACCATCAACAACCAGAACGCCATCGACGCCGTCGATCGCGCGGCTGGTTGGGTCGGCACCATCTCGCCGCCGGGCGTGACCAGCTTCGGCGAGGAGGACGCCCGCAACATGTGGCAGGCGGGTAACGCGGCCTTCATGCGCAACTGGCCGTACGCCTACAGCCTCGGCAACGCGACCGACAGCGCCATCCAGGGCAAGTTCGACGTCTCGCCGTTGCCGGCGGGCCCCGGCGGTCAGCCCGCCGCGACCCTGGGCGGCTGGCAGCTCGCCGTCTCCAAGTACAGCAAGCACCCCGACGTGGCGGCCGACGTCGCCATGTTCCTGGCCTCGCCCGCGGAGCAGAAGATCCGTGCGATCCAGGGCAGCTTCAACCCCACCGTGATGTCGCTGTACAAGGATCCGCAGGTGTTGGAAGCGGCACCGTTCTTCGGCAGCCTCTACGACGTCTTCATCAACGCCGTGGCCCGCCCGTCGACGGCCACGGCCCCCAACTACAACGAGGTGTCGACCGCCTTCTTCAACGCGGTGCACGACGTGTTGACCGGCAAGGAGAACGCCACCGACGCGATGGCCCTGCTCGAGCTCGACCTGCAGGACATCACCGGCTTCGCTACCGGTCAGCCCTGATCACGATCCGCCCCTAGACCGTCCGGGGGCCGGGCTTCCGAGCCCGGCCCCCGACGATGTTGCACCACTCCAGACCCCGGGAGGTCGGCATGGCCCAAGCGCAGCGGGGAGGCTCCCCCGGAGCCCGCCGAGGGCGCTCGCTCCTGGCCCGCATGGAGGAGCGCACGGCGCTGTTTCTGCTCATCCCCTCGTTCGTCATCCTCATCCTGATCGCCTTCTATCCCTTCGGTTCGGTCATCTGGTCGAGCTTCACCAACGCCCGCTTCGCGAGCGGCGAGCCCACGCGCTACGTCGGGCTCGACAACTACCGCCGACTGCTGTCCGTCACCATCCGTGAACTCCCGGTCCAGCGGGACGCCAGCGGCGCCGTCGTGACGAAGGACGGCGTCAAGCAGTACGAGAGCTGGGTGCGGGTGCTACCGCGGCAGCCCTACCGCTACCGCGCCGTCTTCGAGTTCGGGCTCCTCGGCAAGCGCTTCGTCGTAGGCGCGGTGTCCTCGGCCTTCGTCCGCGCCATCTGGGACACCGTCGTGTTCACCGTCATCGCGGTGCTGTTCGAGACCATCCTGGGTCTGGTGATCGCCCTGACGTTGTCCTCGAACTTCCCGGGCAGGGGCGGCATGCGCGCCGCCATGCTGGTGCCGTGGGCGGTGATCACCGCGGTCTCGGCACGCATCTGGGAATGGATGCTGCAACCCACCAGGGCGGGCCTGTTCAACACCGTTCTGTCCTACCTCGGCATCGGGGACGGCTCCATCAACTTCTTCGGTCAGGCCGACCTTCAGCTCCCGAGCATGATCGTCATGGACGTGTGGAAGACGACGCCGTTCATGGCCCTTCTGCTTCTCGCGGGCCTCTCCGTCATCCCGGGAGAGCTCTACGAGGCGGCCGAGGTCGACGGCGCATCGCGCATCCGTCGGTTCTTCACGATCACGCTCCCGCTGTTGTCGCCGACCCTGGCGGTGGCCCTGATCTTCCGGACGCTCGATTCGCTACGGGTCTTCGATATCTTCCAGATCGTACTCGCCAATCAGCGTTTCTCGATGGCGAGCTACGCGCAATACCTGCTGATCGGGCAGCGGGAGTTGGGGATGTCGTCCGCGGCGTCGGTGGTGATCTTCGTGCTCATCTTCGTGTTCGCGGTCCTCTACATCCGCACCCTGGGGGTGGAGAAGGAATGAGCCGCAGACGATCGAGTCTCATCGGCCGCATCCTGTTCTGGGTCCTCGTCGTGGGCATCTTGGTGTACCTGATGTTCCCGTTCTACTGGGCCTTCATCTCCGCGCTCAAGACGCAGAGCGAGCTCATCCGTACACCGGCGACGCTGTGGCCCGACAGCCCGACGTTCGTCAACTTCCGCAGCGTGTTCAGCAACGATCGCTTCCTGCGGGCACTGCTCAATTCGACGATCGTCGCGACCTCGGTGACGGCACTCAGCCTGGTCGTCGGGTCGTTCGCGGGCTACGCCCTGGGCAAGATGCGCTTCCGCGGCAAGACGCCGTCGCTCTACGTGATCCTCGCCATGACGATGTTCCCGCAGATCGCGGTGCTGGCGGGCCTGTACGCCGTCATCCGAGTTCTCGGGTTGCCCCCCATGCCGTCGATGATCCTGTCGTACATGATCTTCACCCTGCCGTTCACGGTCTGGGTGCTGACGTCGTTCTTCCGCGGCCTGCCGGTGTCGTTGCTCCAAGCCGCCCAGGTCGATGGCGCCACCATGATGCAGTCGTTCCGCCTGGTGCTCTTGCCGCTGACCGCGCCGGCGCTGGTCACCACCGGTCTGCTGGCGTTCATCCAGGCCTGGAACGAGTACCTCTTCGCGCTCACCTTCACGGTCATCAACGAGAAGGCGCGCACCGTCCCCGTGGCCATCGCCCTGTTCACCGGTCAGGTGTCGTTCCAGGAGCCGTTCGGCGAGATCATGGCTGCGGCCGTGGTGGTGACGATCCCGCTGGTCGCGCTGGTGTTGATCTTCCAGCAGCGCATCGTGGCGGGCCTCACAGCGGGAGCCGTCAAGGGCTGACCGCTCGACCCTAGGATCCGCGGGGTCCCACCTACCCCCAGATCCTTCCATGTTGTACTTTCGTCGGTGCACAAGAAGCGCCGCAGGCACGAGTCTGCGGCGCTTGCTACTCATGAGAAGCTGTGGTTATAGTGCGCCGGAACAGGCGATCGTTCCGTGGGGAAAGGTAGTACGTCCGGCATGGTCACGCATACGTGGCCGCGGCGTGCACCGACGGTCGCTCTGGGCCGTCCCGCGGATGACGTGGGACAACAACAGAAAGAGGTGACCCATGAAGCGTTTGTGGCTGGCCATCGTCGTAATGGTCGCCGGTCTCGTAGGTAGTGCGGCGCTCGCCCAAGGCGTGACGCTCCACATCTCCTGCGGTGCCGTCGGCAACGAGCTCGCTCTGTGCAAGAGCGAGTCCGAAGCGTGGGCGCAGAAGACGGGCAACACCGTCGTCGTGGTGTCGACGCCCAACTCCTCCACCGACCGCCTGGCGCTCTACCAGCAGCAGCTGGCGGCGCAGTCGGACAGCATCGACGTCTACCAGATCGACGTCGTGTGGCCCGGCATCCTCGGCGACTACTTCGTCGACCTGTCGAAGTACTTCAGCCAGAGCGACCTGAGTGCCTACATCCCGGCGCTCATCCAGAACGACAACGTCGGCGGCAAGCAGGTGGCGATCCCGTGGTTCAACGACGCCGGCCTGCTCTACTACCGCACGGACCTGCTGAAGAAGTACGGCTTCTCCGGCCCGCCCAAGACCTGGGCCGAGCTGACCACCATGGCCCAGAAGATCCAGGCGGGCGAGCGCGCCGCGGGCAACTCCAAGTTCTGGGGTTACGTGTGGCAGGGGAACGCCTACGAGGGCCTGACCTGTGACGCCCTGGAGTGGGTGTACTCCTACGGCGGCGGCACCATCGTCGACTCGAAGGGCAACATCACGATCGACAACGCCAAGGCCGCCGCGGCCATCAACATGGCCAAGAGCTGGGTCGGCACCATCTCCCCTCCCGGCGTGACCAGCTACCAGGAAGAGGATGCCCGTGGCGTGTGGCAGGTCGGCAACGCCGCCTTCATGCGCAACTGGCCCTACGCCTACGCCCCCGGCCAGAGCGCCGACAGCCCGATCAAGGACAAGTTCGGCGTCGAAGCCCTGCCTTCGGCCACGGCCGACGGCCAGCACGCCGCCACGCTGGGCGGCTGGCAGCTCGCCGTCTCGCGCTTCTCCAAGCACCAGGCTGCGGCCGCCGATCTCGTCAAGTACCTGACGAGCGCCCAGGTCGAGACCGACCGCGCCGTCCAGGGCAGCTTCCTGCCCTCGCGTCTGGCGATCTACGACGCCCCGCAGGTGGAGCAGCAGAACCCCTTCATCCACCAGCTCAAGCCGGTCTTCGCCAGCGCCGTCGCCCGTCCGGCGACCGTGACCAAGCAGAAGTACAACCAGGTCTCGAGCGCCTTCTGGACGGCCGTGCACAACGTGCTCACCGGCCAGGCCCAGGCCAACCAGGCCCTCGCCGGACTGAAGCAGCAACTCACGCGCATCAAGGGCGCGGGCTGGTAAGCCCCTCCCTCCGTCGCGGGCCCCCCCCAGGCGTGGGGCGGGGCCGCCCATCTCGATGGCCGGCGCCCCGAGGAGCGCGCGCGAGGCGAGGGGGCC
>JASBRS010000048.1 GCA_030149325.1 Deinococci bacterium | reverse complement strand
GCGCCTCGCCGACGCGCTGGCTCCGCAGCCGGGCGACGTCCTCGCCTAGAAGGCGCGGGCGGCTACGGGGGCGCCCCCGGACAACCTAGACGAACGGACCCGCGGCCGACCGGCCGCGGGTCCTTGGTTCGAGGGGTCCGTCAGTCGTCGTTCATGATGCGACCGAGCCACACCGAGCGGGTGGGGAAGGCCGCGAAGGGGTTCTCGATGCGAGCCGGCCGACCGCGGTAGTGGCGGATCATCGACTCCATGCGTTCCATCTCCAGACCGCGCAGGGCCGCTTCGATGTCGGGCCCGCTGGCGCCGAAGGCGGCGGCGTGGCCGCGAACGCGCGGTGCTGCGGGGGGCTCGTTGCGGCCGACGGGGGCGATGGACAGCCCCGTCAGGGCCCTTAGAACGAAGGGGAACGGCCTCATGCCAGCAGGGTAGTCGAGGTCCGCTTTCGACAATCTTACTCGGCCGCCGCGCCGTCCCTTCAGCCCTCGCGGATCCTGTCCAGGATGGCCTGAACGTCGCGCCAGCGGAGGTCGCGGCGGAAGGCGCCGGCGCGCACGAAGGCGAACGGATCGTCGCCGCGGAAGCGCGCCACCATGAGGTCCCAACGCATGCCGCGGCGCCGGATCGGCCGGTACAGGACGGCCGAAGCGCCGAGGTCGTTGTCGAAGTGGTAGATGCGTTGCCGCCACTCCTCGAAGAGGCCGGCGAGGTCGGCGTGGGCGCGCTCCAGCGCCTCGTCGGCCAGCAGCCGGTAGGGACCCTCGTAGACGAGGTGGTCGGCGTGACGATCCTGGAACTCGGAGAGCAGGTCCGGGGCGTCCATAGCGGATTCTAGGAAGGCCCCTCGGCCGGGACCGTGACATCGTCGACGTTCGCACGCGGCCGCAGCACTCAGGCCAGCGCCAGCAGGGCCACGCCCGCCACCATGCCGGTCGCGCCCACCAGCCGGCGGCCCCCCTGGCCCTCCGCCAGCAGCTTCGTTCCCATCACGGTGCCGATCAGGATGCTGATCTCCCGGGCCGGGGCCACCAGGCTGATCGGCGTGAACGTCATCGCCGTCAGCACCAGGATGTAGGCGAGCGGGCTGAGCAGCGCGATGCCCCAGGCCGCGCCCCGGACGTGGCGCCACAGCCGCGCCAGCTCTTCCTTGCGTGCCAGCGCCAGCGGCGCCAGCAGCAGCGCCCGGCCCGCCTCCGACAGGTAGCTGTAGAGCAGCGGCGAAGCCCCTAGGTGCCCCACGGCGTAACCGTCCCACACGGTGTAGATACCGATGAACAGGCCGGTCGCGAGGCCGTAGCCGACGGCGCTCGAGCCGCCCCGGCCGGGGAGCCCCGCGCCCGTCAACACGAACACGCTCGCGACGATGAGGCCCGCGCCGACCATGCCGAGGGTGCCCGGCCTCTCGCCCAGCACCACGATCGCCAGCAGGGCGGCCAGCGCCGGCCCGCTCCCCCGCGCCAGCGGGTACACCACCGACAGGTCGCCGCTGCGGTAGCCCCGCTGCAGCACCACGAAGTAGCCGACGTGGAGGCCGGCGCTGATCGCGGCGAAGAGCACGTGGACCCACCGCAGCACGGGGTGGACCAGGACGACGTAGGCGGCCACCACCGGGGCGTAGGCGACCACCGTGAGGGTGGCGAACAGGCCGATGAAGACGGCGCCCCCGCGTGCGCGCTTGGCGAGCAGGTTCCAACTGGCGTGGAGGACGGCGGCGGTGAGGACGAGCGCCAGGGCGAGGAGGGTCACGCCGGGGCCGCGATCGGAAGCCTAGGCTTCCTCCTCCAACGTCCGCCCCAGGTAGGCGTCGAGATCGGCGTCGTCGGGACGCAACACCGTCTCGACCCAGGCGTCGCGCTCGAAGGCCAGCAGACGCAGGTCCCAGACGTCGGCCGAGAGCTCGGACCCCGACACCGGCTCGAGCGCGAAGCTCCCGCTCGAGGGCCGCATGTAGGTCTGCGAGCGCAGCTCCGTCTCGTAGGCCCAGTGCGCGACGGTCACGAAGTCGTAGCTGCTGCCCTGGTGGACGGCGACGAAGCCCACGCCGTAGCGGTCGGGCGAGCGCGCCGGCTGCGGCAGCGCCGCCAACGCCGTGTCCCGCGCCGCGGCGAGCAGTGCCTCCGACGGCTCCTTGCTGTGGTGCACGATGCTGTAGAGCTTCAGGCGCCAGCCGTTGGCTTCCACCAGGCCGACGAATCCGATGCGACGGGGACGGTAGGGGACCTCCATGGCGCCATCTTACGGTGCGCCCCGGCGACTCGGGCTGGCATACTCGAGAGCATGGCCAGCCTCGAGGGACTCTACGCGGGACGCATCGAACGACTCGATCTGGACGGCGGGGCCGCCACCACGGCCATCCGCAAGCGCGCGCTGGAGACGGCGCGGGTCGGGGAGCTCGGCATCGACGGCGACGAGCAGGCGGATCGGAAGAACCACGGCGGTCCGGACATGGCGCTGTGCGTCTACCCGGCGGAGCACTACGCCCTGTGGCGCAAGCGCCTCGGCCGGGAGCTCGCGGTGCCCGCCTTCGGCGAGAACCTGAGGGTGGCCGGCCGCCTCGAGGACGACGCCGCGATCGACGAGGTGTGGCGCGTCGGCGAGGTCCTGCTGCAGGTGGTGCAGCCCCGCGTCCCCTGCAGCATGCCGGCGGCGCTCAACGGCGAGAGGTCGCTGAACGCCTGGATGCGGGAGAGCGGCGCCACCGGCTACCTGCTCCGGGTGCTCCAGGGCGGCGAGCTCACCGCCCCCGCGGCCATCGAGGTCGTCGAGCGTCCGCGGGACGCGGTGACGATCGCCGAACTCAACCGGCTGCGCTACCGGGAACCGGGCGACGTCGCCGGCCTGCGGCGAGCGCTGGCCTCGAACGGCCTCACCGCGACCTGGCGCGAACGCCTGGAGGGCCAGTTGCGCCGCGCCGGGGGCTAGGCGGCGGGTCCGTCGACGTAGGTGAGCCAGTCGTCGAAGGCCTCGATGCGACCGTGCACCACGTCGAGGTAGGTCTTGCGCATGGCCAAAGCGTACGGGCCGGCGACCCCGGCCCCGATGGGACGGCGGTCGATCGAGGCGACGGGCGTCACCTCGGCGGCGGTGCCGACCATGAAGACCTCGTCGGCGGTGTACAGCTCGTCGCGCGTGGCCATGGTGCTGACCACCTCGGTGCCCATGTGCTCGGCGATCTTGATGACGCTGTCGCGGGTGATGCCGCGCAGGTTGACCGAGTGGGCGATGGGGTAGAGCACGCCGCCCCTCACCATGAACAGGTTCTCGCCCGAGCCCTCGGCCACGAAGCCCTGCTTGTCGAGCAGCAGCGCCTCGTCGAAGCCGTTCTCGCGCGCCTCCTGGTTGGCGAGCACGGAGTTGACGTAGTTGCCGCCGGCCTTCGACTTGGTCGGCATGATGTCCCCGGCGCTGCGGCGCCACGAGCTGGTCATCAGCGCCACGCCCTTCTGCACGCCCTCCTCGCCCAGGTAGATGCCCCAGGGCATGGTCGCGACCATGAAGTGGACGCGGTTGCGGCCGGGGTTCACGCCCAGCGACTCCGCCCCGTACCACAGCAGGGGCCGGATGTAGCACGACCGGCGCTTGTTGGCGCGGATGGTCTCGAGGATGGCGTGGTCGATCTCCTCGACGGTGACCGGCGCAGGCATGCCGAGGATCTTGGCGGAATCGAGCAGGCGCTGGCTGTGCTCGCGCAGGCGGAACACCGCGGCGCCGCGTTCGGTCTCGTAGGCGCGGATGCCTTCGAAGACGCTGGTGCCGTAGTGGAGTGCGTGGGTCAGGACCGAGACCTTGGCCTCCTCGGGGGCGACGAGGCCACCTTCGAACCAGATCAGCCCGGTGTCCACGGCCGACGTGCTGGACGGTGCGGGTTTGGATGGGACCGCCATGCGAACCTCCTGGATGACTCCTGCCATCATACGGCGGGCGGGGGACGCCGTCCGTCCCCCGGAACGACAACCCTACACCCTTGGACGCCGTACTGAACGGCGCTCGATGGCGCCGGCTGGGTACACTACCGGCATGAACCTCCTGGTCACCGGCGGTGCCGGCTACATCGGCAGCGTCACCAGCGAACTCCTGATCGCCCGGGGTCACAACGTGACCGTCCTCGACAACCTCGCCACCGGTCATCGCGACGCCGTCCCCGAGGGGGCCGCCTTCGTGCAGGGCGACGTGGCCGATGCCGACATGGTGGGGTTCGCCCTCGAGGAGTACGGCATCGACGCGGTGCTCCACTTCGCCGCCTACTCCCTGGTCGGGGAGTCGATGCAGCAGCCGCTGCGCTACTTCCGCAACAACACCGCGGGCAGCCTGGCGCTGCTCGAGACCATGCTGGCGCACGGCGTGCGCCGCTTCGTGCTGTCCTCGACGGCGGCGCTGTTCGGCACGCCGGACGGCGTGCCCATCGGCGAGGACGCGACGGTCCGGCCCGAGAACGTCTACGGCGAGTCGAAGGCGCTGACCGAGCGCATGCTGGCGTGGCTGAACCGCACCGCCGGCCTGGGCTACGTGACGTTGCGGTACTTCAACGCCGCCGGCGCCAGCGCCCGCCTCGGGGAGGACCACCGGCCGGAGACGCACCTGATCCCGCTGGTGCTGCAGGTGGCGGCCGGGAAGCGCGAGAGCATCGCCGTGTTCGGCGACGACTACCCCACCGACGACGGCACCGCCGTGCGGGACTACATCCACGTGCTCGATCTGGCCGAGGCCCACCGCCTGGCAGTGGAGGCGCTCGTCGAGGGCGAGGCCCGCGCCTACAACCTCGGCAACGGTCGCGGCTTCTCGGTCCGCGAGGTGATCGACGTGTGCCGGCGGGTCACCGGCAGGCCGATCGCCGAGGTCTCGGCGCCCCGGCGTCCGGGCGACACCCCGGTGCTGGTCGCCGATTCGGCGCGCATCCAGGGCGAGTTGGGGTGGCGTCCCTCCCACCCCGACCTGGAATCGATCGTGGCTTCGGCCTGGGCCTGGGCGCAGGCGCACCCCGAGGGGTACGGGGCCTGAGCCGACGGGGCACGGTGCCCGGCTGGGAAGGCGGGAGAGGTCCCCGAGTCGGCCCGGTTCTCATGCCTGCGTGTGTTATGAATGTGCGGTCACGGCAGAGCCCCGCATCGCGCCCACGACGGGTGGACCCGTCGTAAGGGACGCGATACGCGGGTGGCCCGCTAGAGGTCGCGTGCTAAGCTGTGCTGATTTGGAGAATGCCATGAGACGACTCGTGTTCACGCTCGTGCTGGTGCTGGCGTCGGCGGCGTTCGCCCAACAGAGTGCCGAACTGAGCGGCATCGTCAAGAGCGAGCAAGCCCTTCCGGATGGCACCCGAGTTGCCATCCACGTGGTCGACAACAACAACGTCTGGGGCCTGGAGGTCGCCAGCGTGGCGCCGGTCGGCGGTACGTTCAAGTTGACCGCCAAGCCGATCCCGCAGGACCAGCTCCGTCCCTTCCGAAGCGGTGGCGTGCTGTTGCCCGGGCTGCAGAACGAGTACACCGTCCGTCCAGCGGCGGCCGGCTCCACCGACCAGGTGATGTTCGCGGTCGGGCGCATCAACATGTACGTCGACAAGAACGGCAACGGCGTCTTCGATCGCGTCACCGACCCGTGGTTCATCGGCGTCCCCAGCCTGGAGAACCCCGTCGGCTTCTTCACCCTGCTGTACGTCGATCGCGACGCCGTCCTGACCGGTGGCGGGACCGAGCTCCAGCTCACCAAGGGGTGGAACGTGTTCACCGTCCGCTTCCCCGGGGACAAGCCGGTCTACGCCGTCCAGAACAACGTCAACGACATCGTTCTGGACGTGTTCCTGCCCTAGCCCCTCCGGGACTTCCGGGGTCTCCGCGGACGCGGCGAGATGCCGCGTCCGCTGACGGTCCTGCGTCGTGGCCGCCTGCTACGCTTGGGCCATGACGATCTACGAAGGGTCCTTCGAGACCGGCGGCGTGCGCTTCGCCGTCGTCGCCAGCCGCTTCAACGACCTCGTCACCCGCAGGCTGCTCGACGGAGCCCTCGATGCCTTCCGCCGTCACGGCGCCGACGAGGACGCCGTCGACGTGGCGTGGGTCCCCGGCGCCGCCGAGATCCCGGTGGTCGCCAAGCGCCTGGCCGAGAGCGGCCGCTACGCCGCCGTCGTCACCGTCGGTGCGGTGATCCGCGGCGCCACCGGACACTACGACGCGGTGGTGTCGATGGTGGCCGGCGGGGTCGCTCGGGCGGCGCTCGACACAGGCGTGCCGGTGCTGTTCGGCGTCCTCACCACCGACACGCTGGATCAGGCCCTGGAGCGCTCGGGCAGCAAGGCGGGTAACAAGGGCTTCGAGGTCGCGATGGCGGCCATCGAGACCGCCGCGCTGTTACGTGGCATGAGCAGCTAGCGAACGTGGGGAGGGGAACATGAGACGATTCGGAGTCGCACAGACGGCGGTCATCCTGGCGTACGTAGGTACGGTGATCGTCAACTACCTGGCCATCAGCCTGCCGATCGGCGGGCTGACCACACGGGAGGTGTCCGACCTCTACCCGGCGCTGTTCGTGCCCGCGCCGTACGTGTTCTCGATCTGGAGCGTGATCTACCTCGGCCTCGGCATCTACGCCGTGGCGCAGGCGGTGTCGCCCCTGGTCGGCAACCAGCGGGTCCGCTCGATCGCCTGGTGGTTCGCCCTGTCGGGGGTCCTGAACAGCGTATGGCTCGTGCTCTGGCAGTTGCTGGCGATCTACTGGACGGTGCCCGTGATGCTGGCGCTGCTGGCGACCCTGCTGGTGATCTACCTCCGCCTCGACGACGGGGCGCCCAGGGGAGCGGCCGAGCGTTGGATGGTGCGGCTGCCGTTCAGCATCTACCTCGGGTGGATCAGTGTGGCGACCATCGCCAACATCTCCGGTGCCCTGCTGCACGCGGGATGGAGCGGCTGGGGGATCGCCGACGTGACCTGGACGGTCCTGCTGCTGGCCATCGCGACCCTGCTCGGGGTCCTCATGCTGGCCCGGCGCGGCGACCTGGCCTACGCCATGGTTCTGGTCTGGGCCTTCGTCGGCATCGCCGTGGAGCAGCGAGCGGAGCCGGTGGTCAGCGCCGCCGCGTTGACGGCCGCGGCCGTCACGGCCCTGGCGCTGCTGGCGACGGCGTGGCGCCTGCTGAGCGTGGGGGGTCGGCGCCGGCAGACGGCAGCCTGAGTCCGGCCGCCGCCACGTCGCCCGGGGCGGCGCCCGGGCCCGGCGGTATACTCGCCCTGCGGTGAGTGAGGAATCCGAGCCCACCTACACCGCGCTGGAGATCGTGGAGGAGTTCTTCCCCGCGACTCCGGCGCGGTTGATCCCTCGTGAGCGTGCCTACAGGTTGGAGCGGGACGACGCCGGAGCCGTGCGCGTGGTCGATGCCGAAGGCTTCGAGCGGCTGGTGATGACCCCCATCGAGCGGACGGGCGCCGCCCGCGACCAGCTCTGCTGCGACCTGTGCCACACCAGCTCGCCGCGCGAACACCTGCACATGCTGCGCTCGGAGGTGCCCGGCTCGGCCGGGCGGCGCTTCCGCTACCTGATGGCCTGCCGCGACACCGAAGCGTGCGAGGCGCGCCGCCTCGACGATGCCGCCGTCGAAGTGCTGCTGCGCCTGAGCTGACCGGCGGGACTCAGCCGCCGGCCTCGGCGAGCGTGCGTTCGAGGGTCGCCACGCGCTCGGGGAAGCGCTCGCGCAGGGCGGTCTTCCGCAGCGTCTCCCGGGCGATCCACAGAGCGTCGACGTCCCGCACCACGATCAGGTCCTCCACCATGCCGAAGATGTCGTCGGGACGGACCGTCGCGACCAGGCTGAGGCCCGTCGCCAGCGCCTGGCGCAGCACGACGGTGGCGGGGGCGGCCCGCACGTCGGACGCCAGGAGCTTGCGCAGGACCTGACGGTGGAACACCACGGCGATGTCGGCCAGGGCAGCATCGCGGAGCACCGAGGGGTCGGCCAGCGTGGCGATGACGGCGCGCAGCTCCAGGGCGCGCCCGCCCTCCAGGCAGCTCCGGAGCACCGTTAGGGTGGCCTCGCGGTGGGTCAGCAGCAGGCGCCGCAGCGCCATGGCGGCGCCCTCCCGGACGCGCCAGCGCGGGTCGGCGGCAGCGCTGCGGGCGACCGCGAGCGCCTCGGCGGTGTGCTCGTCGACCACCGAGCCCACCGCAGCCACGCCCAGCGTGCCGCACAGCGCTACGAACTCGCCCGGGTCGCCGCTCGGGGCGCGCCGCGCCGTCACCGCCGCCAGGCCTCGGCACAGGTCCCACCACGGCGCCGGCTCGGCGGCCGCGCGGTCGGCGACCTCGCTGGCGAAGTCCACGGCCAGGTCGACGTTGGCGC
Organism: Deinococci bacterium; assembly: GCA_030149325.1. Classification (GTDB taxonomy): domain Bacteria; phylum Deinococcota; class Deinococci; order Deinococcales; family Trueperaceae; genus JASBRS01. The sequence continues at coordinate 17,688 of JASBRS010000048.1, read as the reverse complement.
GGGGCCCGGGGAGGCCGCTCGCCTCGGTCAGCAGGCCCCTCACGGGGGCGTCGGCCAGCGACGCGCGGTAGCGGTCGAGCGCGTGGCGCAGGGCCTCGGCCTCGGTGGGCGGTCGCGTCGCCATGGTCCAGTTTGGACCGCCGACGCAGCGTTATGGTCGGTGCAGGTCACGCCGCCGGACGGCGGACGAACGGAGGGACGGTGAACGACATGGACCACGACGCGAAGCCCCCCGAAGGCCCTACGGCCCCGACGCGCGAGCGCCTGCTCGAGCACTGGCAGGACGAAGCCGACGCCGCCTTCCTCTACCGCGAGCTCGCGCCGCGCGTGAACGGCGCCGAAGCGCGCGCCACGCTGGAGCGCCTGGCGCAGGAGGAGGACGCCCACCGACGCGTCTTCGAGGAGTTGTTGGACGAGACCCCGGCCTTCCGGCCGTCGCTGCGGGTGCGGGGGCTGGCCCTGCTGGCGCGGCTGCTGGGGACGAGGCTGATCCTGGCCCTGGCAACCCAGCACGAGGGCGCCGAGGTGGCGCGCTTCCTGGAGGAAGCGAAGGCCGGCGTCGACGCACCCTGGATGGCGCGCCTCGCCCGCGAGTCCGCCCATCACGCCCGTGTGCTGGGGCGCCTGAGCGGCAGCTCCGGCGATCCCTGGCACCACGTCGACTCCGGGGGCCGGCTGCGCAACCTGGTGTACGGCTTCAACGACGGCCTGACCGCCAACTTCGGCCTCATCGCCGGCATGCTGGGCGCGGCCATCCACCGCGACGTGATCCTGTTGAGCGGGTTCTCGGGTCTGCTGGCGTCGTCGCTGTCGATGGCGGCGAGCGGGTACCTGGCCGCCCAGAGTCAGCGGGAGGTCGACCAGAACGAGATCAACACCCAGCGTGCCGAGCTGGTGCTGTTCCCGGAGCGCGAGGAGGACTACCTCGCCGACCTCTACGCCGACAAGGGGCTCACCGCCGACGAGGCGCGGAGCGCCGCCCGTCGCGTGATGGCCGACCCCGACGTCGCCCTGCGCGAGCTCACCCGGGAGAAGCTCAAGATCAGCGAGGAGGCCGACTCCCCCCTGGTGGAGGGGGCGACCACCGGTCTCGCCACCGTGTTCGGGGCGCTGGTGCCGATCGTGCCGTTCTTCTTCGGCGGCGGCGTGGCCGCTGCCTGGGGCGCCTTCGCGGTGGCGATGGCCATGCACTTCGTGGTGGGGGCCGCGCGCAGCGTGTTCACCGGCAGGCCCTGGCTGCGCAGCGGCTTCGACATGTTCGTGGTCGGCTTCGGGGTGGCCGCGTTCGGCTACCTGCTCGGCTACCTGTTGACGGGGGTCCTCGCCGGAGGTTGAAGGGGGGCGCCTGCTAGGCTGGAGGCACGATGACGATGCAGGTCCCCTGTCCGTTCGGCGGGAGTGACCGCGAGGGGTCGGCGTGATGGGCCGCTTCCGCCCCTCGTCGCTGGGGTCGGCCGCCGTCATGCTGGCCGTGCTGCTGCTGCTCCTGCGCCGCTACGGCGCGGCGCTGCTGTTGCTGGTCGTGGGGGCGGGGCTGCTGTGGTACGGACGGCTGCAACGCGAGGCGCAGGAGCGCGCCGCCGAGGCCCAGCGGGAGGCGACGTCGCGTGCCCCCGGCGGGGAGGTCTCGGCGCCGGCCCGCGCCCCCGACAACGATCCGCCCTGAGGCCGACCGGGGCCCATGCCCGGGTCGCGCGGGGCCCCCGTAAGAAGCCCGTTAGGTGCCGGCTGCTACCGTCGGGACATGAAGGAAGGGTCTCGCTCCATGAAGCGCTTCTCGGACACCGAGTTGCAGGCGCTGGTGACGCGCTACGAGCGCGCGCTGTTCGCCGGGACCTCCAGCCACCGCGACATCGTCAAGCTGATCGCCGCCGAGCGCGAGATCCTGCGCCGCGAGAAGAAGCGCGTGCGCCAGACGGTGCACGAGGAGCGTGCGGCGCGCACGGCCTCGAGCAGCGAGGTCTGGCTGGCCGTCAAGCCCGGCGTCGACCCCACCCGGCGCGACGCGAACTGACCCCGATCCCCACCGACGACGCGGGGCCGTCCGGCAGGCTCGGCGGCGCCTAGGGCACGCCTCGGATCCCCAGGAGCACCGGGTCGTGATCGGACGTGCGGTAGACGTCGTCCGACGCCGCCGGCGTGCCGGGTAGGGGCGGCTCGTCGGCGTCGATGTGCCAGATCGTCGCGCCGGAGAGCCGCCCGGCCAGGGCGGGGCTCGCCAGCAGGTAGTCGAGGGTGCCCGAGCGGCCCATGTAGACGTAGCTGTAGCGTTGCGCGGCCGGGACCAGGGCGTCCGCGTTGCGGTAGCCGGCGGCCCGGAAGAGCTGCAGCGGCGGCTCGCCGGCGTAGCTGTTGAGATCGCCCGCCACCACCAGGTCGGGGCTGCCGCTGCTGCGCTGGAGCTCCGCGGCGAAGTCGATCACCGCCTGGGCCTGGGCGTTGCGGCGGAGGTCCCAGCAGCCGTTGCCGCGGTCGACGTCGCCGGCCGCGGGGCAGCCGCCCTTCGACTTCAGGTGGACGGCCACCACCGTGAGGACCGTCCCGTCGGCGCTCCGGAAGGTGGCGGCGACGGGCGCGCGCTCGAACACCGGGCGGGGGTCGGAGGCCGATCGGAGCAGCGTCCAGCGGTCGCGCCGGTACAGGATCGCCTGCTTGATGCGGTCGGTCCCCACTCCGGCGGCGGGGTCGGGAACGGCCGCGTAGGCGTCCGACCCCAGCACGGCGTTGACGGCGTCGACCAGCGCGCGCTCGGTGCGCATGCCGTCGTTCTCCACCTCCTCGAGAGCGATCACGTCGGCGTGCAGGCCGGCCAGCACCCTCGCCACCTTGGCGCGCTGCAGGCGACGCTCGGCTGCCGAGCGGGCGCCCCGGTCGCCGAGCGTGGTGAAGAGGTTGTGGACGTTGAAGCTCGCGACCTCGACGTCACCGCCGACCGCGGCCGGGGCGGGCGGGCGGGGGTTGGCGCGCACCAGCTCGGGCGGGGCGGTGGGCTCGAGCCGGTAGCCGCCATGGGCCTCCATCACCACCGCTGTGAGGCCGCGCACGAGATCGCCGACGCGAGGCGGGAGACCGTCCGGGAAGCGGTAGGGCACCGGCCGCGGGTCGCGTTGGTCGCTGCCGTCGTCGAGCACCACGCTGCCGCCGCCGCCGGCCGGCGGCGGCGCCCCCTGGCTGGCGGCGAAGAGGCGGCCGGCGGCCAGCGTCATCTCGCCGTAGCGTGCGACCTGGTAGACGTCGGTGACGGTCAGCGGGACGTCGATGCGCACGCGCATGCCCTCCAGGGCCTCCCAGCCGGCGGGCCCCGGCAGCGGCAGCCCGATCGGCCGGGGCGCCGGCAGGGTGCCGCGGCCGCAGCTCCGGAGGCCGGTGGGCGCCGTGAGCTCGGTCATGCCGCCCACCTCGGCCACGGTGCCGGCCACGCGCACCGTCTCCCCGACCGGCGGCGACCGCACCGCGCTCCCGGCCAGGCGCACGAACAGCCCGCCGGACGCGCTGGGGTCGCCGCTCGGACGCGGGTCCTGGACGAAGAAGCCGCCCAGGCCGGGGACGTCCGCGGTCACCACCCCCTGCACCCGGACCTCACGGCCCGCCAGCGGCGAGCGGGTGCCGCTCCCCTGGACGGCGGCGATGGCGGTCAGCCCGCCGTCGGGGGGGCAGGCGGCGACGGCGGGGGAGCCCAGCCCCAGGAGCAGCGCCGAGGCGAGCGCGACGGGTCCCGTGCGCGGCGGCATGGCGTAGTCTACCGGCCGCGTCCCGCGCTGTAGGCTGGGGCATGCCGATCCGCGACGACCTCATCCTGCGCATGCTGGACCAGATCGGCGAGGTGGCGGCGCGCGTGCTCACCGGCCGGGTGCCGGGCGCCCTGCACGAGGCCGAACGCGAGCTGGCGAGCGCCTACCGCGAGCTCACGGGCTCGGGCCGAGCGCTGGTGGCCCGCCTGTCATCGGAGCAACTGCTGGCCATCCTGGGGGCCCCCACCCGCTTCAACCGCGAGCGCGGCTACCTGCTGGCGCGCCTGCTGGAGATCGACGCCTCGCTGGCCGACGCGCGCCTGCAGGAGGGCGGCGAGGGGGACGACCCGGTGGCGGCCCGGAGCTCGGCCGAGGTCGACCGCTTCAAGGCGCTCGACCTCTACCTCGAGGCGGCCCTGGCCGGCCTCGACGAGGAGGACCTCGACACGCGTATCCGCGACCTGGAGGGGGCGTTGGCGGGCGCGGCGTTGCCGGAGGCCAACCACTGGCGACGCTTCGCCTACGCCGAGGCGCGCGGGCGTTTCGCGGAGGCGGAGGACCTGCTGTTCGAGGCCCTGGAGCGCTTCGGGGCGGGCGACGAGGCCGCGGCGCGCGGCCGCGCCTTCTACCGTGCCCTGGCCGCGCGCAGCGACGACGAGCTGGAGGCCGGAGCGTTGCCCCGCGACGAGGTCGGGGAGGGTCGCGAGGCGTTCGAGCGGGAGCTGGGGCGCGTGGGCGTGCCGGAGGCGGGGTAGGCGATGGCGTTGGGACGCTGGGCCTCCGCGCGGGCGCGCGCCATGCCGGCGAGCGTGTTCACCACCATGGACGCGGCCAAGGCCGAAGCGCGCGCCCGCGGCGTCGACGTGATCGACCTGTCGATCGGCTCGTCCGACCTGCCGCCTCCTCCCGCCGCGGTCGCGGCCCTCCGGGCCGCGGCCGACGATCCGGCCAGCTACGGGTACTGCCTGGAGGCCTGCACCCGCCCGCTGCGCGAGGCGGTCGTGCGCTGGGTGGCCCGCCGCTACCCCGAGGCCCCGGAGCTCGACCCCGACCTGCACGTGCTCCCCCTGATCGGATCGCAGGAGGGCATGGCGCACCTGCTGCAGGCGGTGGCCGACCCCGGCGACGCCGTGCTGATGCCCGACCCCGCCTACCCCTCGTACTACGGGGCGGCGGAGCTGGCGGGGGTACGGCGCGTGGTGCTGCCGCTGCTCGAGGAGAACGCCTTCCTCCCCGACCTCGCTGCGGTTCCCGCGGCCGACGCAGCCGCGGCGCGCGCGCTGGTGGTGAGCTACCCCAACAACCCCACCGCAGGGGTGGCCGACGAGGCCGCCTTCGACGACTTCATCGCCTTCGCCGCCGCCCACGACACGCTCCTGGTGCACGACTTCCCCTACGTCGACACGGTGTTCGGCGGCTACCGGGCGCCCTCGTTGCTGGCGCGGCCGGGCGGGCTCGAGACCGGGATCGAGCTCTACTCCTGCTCGAAGAGCTTCCACCTGGCCGGGCTGCGCGTCGGTTGGGCGGTCGGCAACGCCGATGCCATCGCGGCGCTGGCGAGGGTCAAGGGCGCCATCGACTTCAACCCCTACCTGGGGGCGCAGTGCGCGGCCGTCGCCGCCCTGGAGCAGCCGCGCGAGCGCCTCCTGGCCGACGCCGAGCGCTTCCGCGAGCGCCGCGACGCGCTGGTCGGTGCGCTCAACGAGGCGGGCTGGACCACACCCTCGCCCCAGGCCAGCATGTACGTGTGGACCTCGCTGCCGGCCGGACGCCGCGACTCCTTCGAGTTCGCCCTCGACCTGGTGCGTCGCGCCGGGGTGGCGCTGGCGCCGGGGCGGGCCTTCGGGGAGCGGGGCGAGGGGTACGTGCGCTTCGCCCTGGTGGCCGAGCCCGAGGTGCTCCGTGAGGCCGTCGAGCGCATCCGCCGCACCCTCGACTAGGGCTCGGTAGGCGCCGCTCAGGGCAGGCCGGACTCGCGGCTGCGCACCTGCCAGAATCCCTGCACGTTCACCACGAAGTGGGCCGCCATGGGGCTCAGCAGGCTGCCGGTCGCCAGGGTGAGGCCGCCGAACGCCAGGCCGGCGACCACCGCGAAGGCGGGGTAGGCCCACGCCCGCCGCGGCACGGGGTGCAGCAGGCCGAACAGCAGCGCCTGGACGAGCAACCCCACCAGCGGCAGCAGCGCGCCGCGGAAGAACAGCTCCTCCGCCACGGCGGTGGCGGCGGCCAGCACCAGCGCCGTCGAGGGCGGCAACGCCAATCCCCGGAGCGCCTGCTCGAGCAGGGCGCTGGCGAAGCGGAACGAGGGCAGCGTGCGCTCCAGCAGCCCGGCGGCCGCCAGCAGCACGGCTCCGAGCGCCAGACCGGCGACGAGTTGCCAGACGAGCCCGACGCGCGGCAGGTAGGGGTAGGGGTGGAGCGCCATCCACGCGCCGCCGAGGAGGCCCAGCACGAGACTGGGGACGAAGACCAGGTGGCGGCGGCGCACGCGTCAGTCTACGTCGGGGTGGGGTCCGGCGTCGGCCCCGGGGCGGGCGCCGGCGCGGCGCACCGGCCATCCCTGGGCCGCCGCGTAGCGCTCGAGCAACGCCGCTGCGTCCTCGGCCGTGGCGATGTCGCCCACGGCGTGGGCCTCCTGCACCAACTGCAACGCCTCCCCCACCCTCGGACCGGCGTCGATGCCGAGCAGGGTCATCACCTCGTCCCCGCTCAGCAGCGGCGCCGGGGGCGGCGTCTCGGCCAGGATCGCCAGCACCCGCGACACCGCGATGCGGTAGGTCTGCCGCAGCGGCTCGCTGGCGAGCGGCCCGCGCGCCGCCTCGCGGTCGGCGATCATCAGTTGCAGCAGGTCGGGGAGGAGCGTCCGCCGGCGGTGCACGAACCTCCGGGCGGCGCGCTCGGAGCCGGGCAGGGGCTGCATGTGGTAGCGCACCAGCGCGCCGACCCGACGCACCGTCGCCTGCGGCAGCCGCAGGCGGGTGAGGGCCGCCTCGGCCAGCTCGCGCCCGCGTTCGGCGTGGCCGTGGAAGCGGACGCGCCCGTCGTCGCCGACCTCCCGCGTCTCGGCCTTGCCGATGTCGTGCAGCAGCGTCGCCCAGCGCACCTCGAGACCGGCGTCGGGGAAGCCCGTGACGAGACGGTGGAGCGCTTCCAACGAGTGACGCAGGACGTCGAAGTGGTGGAGGCCGCCCTGGTCCACGCCGCGGCAGGCCGTCAGCTCCGGCAGCACCACCGCCAGCAGGCCGAGCTCGTCGGCCAGCACCAGCCCGCGCGCCGCCGAGGGGTCGGCCAGGATCAGCTCGAGCTCGTCGCGGACGCGTTCCCAGGCCGGCAGCGGGCGCTGCCCCTGGTGCTGGGCCCGGGCGATCCGCGCGACGGCCCGGCGCGTCGCGTCGTCGAAGGTCAGGCCCCGCGTGGCGCTCAGGCGGACGCCGCGCAGCGGTCGCAGCGGATCGGCCGCGAGCGCGGTCTCGGAGGTCATGCGCAGGCGCCGCGCACGGAGGTCGGCGCGGCCGCCGACCGGGTCGACGAGGCGTCCCTCACGGTCGGCGGCGAGCGCGTTGACGGTGAAGTCGCGGGCGCGCAGATCCGCTTCCAGCGAGCCCGTCAGCGGGGTGTAGTCGAGCGTGGTCGCGCCCTTGACCACCCGCCAGTGGCCCCGCACCGGGTCCAACTCGAAGGCGGTGGCCCCGAGCACCGTCGCCGTTCGCAGCGCCTCGGCGCCAGGGTCGGGCACGAGCCAGTCGAAGTCGCGCGCCGTCCGTCCGGCCAGCAGGTCACGGACGGCGCCTCCCACGAGGTAGCCGGCGCTCGGCAGGAGCGTAGACTGAGGCATGGCGATGCGCTCCGGGAGCGGTTGGCGGCGCGGCCAGCGCATGATCCCACCTACAGTACGGCTCGGCCGGGGCGCTCCCCCGAGCTGGGGTCACGGGGGGGCGGCGGGATGACGCCCCTGCGCGTCGGCCTCACCGGCAACATCGGTTCCGGCAAGTCGACGGTGGCCCGGCTTCTGGCCGAACGCGGAGCGGCCGTGCTCGACGCCGACGAGCTCGCTCGCCTCGCGACCGAGGACCCCGAGGTGCTGGCGAGCATCGCCCGCGAGCTCGGGGAGGCGTTGGTGCAGGGCGGCCACCTCGATCGCGCTGCGACCGCCGCGAGGGTGTTCGGCGATGCCGGCGCGCGCCGCCGGCTGAACGCCATCGTCCACCCCTGGGTCCGGCGCGCGGCCGCCGAGCGCGAGCGTGAGCTGAGCCGGGCTCCGGAGCCCCCGCGCGTGATCGTGCACGACATCCCGCTGCTCTACGAGGGCGGGCTGCAGGACACGCTCGACGCCGTCATCGTGGTGACGGCGCCGATCGAGCGTCGGGTCGAGCGGGTGGTCCGGCGGAGCGGGCTCAGCGAGGCCGAGGTCCGCTCGCGCGATGCCGCTCAGATGCCGCTCGCCGACAAGGCGGCGCGCGCCGACTTCGTTGTCGGCAACGACGGCAGCTTGCAGGAGCTGGAGGCGCGGGTCGACCGCCTGTGGCGGGAGCTGTCGGCCCTGGCCGAGGATCGCGAAGGTTGAGGGGCGGGCCGCGGAGCGGCCCGCCCCTCGGTGGAGCAGGGAGCGGCGTGGCTACCAGGCGACCTGGGTCATGCCGCTGCTGCTGAGGGTGCCCGAAGCGACCTGGCTGTAGGACACCGCGCCGCCGAGCTTGCCGGCGACGAAGTCGAGGAACTGCTTGAGGGCGTCGGTCGCGGCGGTGACCTTGGCGATGTCGAGGCCCTGCGACCCGCCCATGCCGGCGGCCGTCTGGATGCCGGCTACGAGCGAGGCGGCGCTGTTCTGCATGCTGGTCTTGGCGTCGGTGAGGGTGAAGCTGTGGGCGTCGGAGGGGACCTGACCCCGCTGCGCCGCCAGCACGGCGGGCAGCGCGGTGCCCGCCTGCTTGGCCTGCAGCGCGGCGTCGAGGGCCGCGGGGCTGGTGCCGATGAAGGCCATGCCGTCGGTGACGGCGTACGCCAGCGTCACACCGGGGGCCATGGTGACGGTCGTGACCGTCACGCCGCCGACCTGGTGGGTCTCCGGCGCCGCGGGCGTCCCGCTCCCCGAGGGATCGGTGAGCGACGCGAGTTGGGTCGCGAGCTTGCCGAACAGATCGGCCAGGCCGCTGCTGGCAGCGGAGGCGTCCTTGGCCTCGAGCACGAACAGCGAGCCGCCCAGCAGATCGCTGGTGGGCAGGCCGGCCGCCGCCGGCGGCGGCGAGGGCGTGGTGATGGTGGCCACGTTCTGCCCCATCCAGTCGAACAGGTCGGCGCGCAGGTCGATGCCAACCATGCTCTGCACGAACTCGTCGACGTTCGACACGCCGAGCTGCGGCACGCTCGCCACCAGACCGCCGAGGTAGTCCCACCACGACGTCAGCGCCACGTTGCTGGTGGCCACGCTCAGGGCCGTCGCGGGCACGAAGGCGAGGGGGCCCTCGGAGGCCGGGGCATGCGAGCTGAGCAGGGCGTAGAGCGCCGGATCCTTGTCGGCCTCGCCGAGCTTCTGGAGGCTGTGCGTCTCGACGCCGGTGGCGGTGAGGCGGCTGACGCCGGCGGTGGCGCCCAGCGTCTCGAGCATCCCGGACACGCGCGTCGCCAGCGCGTCCATGCCCTGGGCGGCGAGGAGCGGTTGCACCACGGCGCTCAGCGGGGCGAAGTCGAAGTAGGTCATCATCTGGCCGTCGCCGAGCTTGCCGAGCGTTGCGGCGTAGCCGGGGGCGCTCGTGAACGACGGTTCGTTGGAGCCCTGGTGGCGCCGGAGCACCCCGCGCAGCACGTCGGTGTCGTTCGATATCGCGACCAACGCGCCGTCCTGGGCGTAGGCGATCGGGGTGGTGGTGCCGTCGCCGTTGTCGACGCTGTCGACGTAGAAGTCGAGGCTACCCTCGGTCAGCTTCTGCACGCCGGCCTTGCCGGCCTCGTCGGCGATCATCTTCGAGACGGCGGCCTGGGCCTTGGCGTCGACGCGCGCGACGAACGTCACGGCCGGGATCAACGCCCCCTGCTTGACGGAGACCGCCAGGTAGGCCTCGTTGCCGACCACGTCGAGGAGGCTGAGCCCCTGCAGGTCGGCGGGGAGCCGTGTCACGTCGGGCAGGTTGGCCGACTGCTCGGCCTGCTGCTCGGTCGAGGCGAAGGCGTCCTGGAAGGCCTTGGCGACACCGATGCGATCGAACTCGTCGAGGAACGGCTGGATCTTCGCCTGCTGCTGGCTGAGCCCCTGGACGCCCACCGCGGCGACCGTCTCGGCCGGCAGGAGCGGCCGCAGCGACTGGGCCAGGGCGCCGCTGACGAGAGCGAGGGATAGGACGACGGCGGCGATTCGGACGAGCTTCATGGGACCTCCTGACGGTGCAGTCGGGGACGCCCCCGACGTCACGGCACAGAGCACATCCCACTATAGGGGCGGGGCGGTCGCCGCCTATAGGGCGAACGTCCTAGCGCGAGGGAGCGAGCAGGCCGTTCCCGGGCCGGCTCAGTCGCGGCGGGCGCGCGCCAGGCTTGCCCGGGCGGCGCGGACGACGTGGTCGGCGGTGAAGCCGTAGGCCTCCATCACCTGCGCGCCAGGCGCCGAACGGCCGAAGCCCTCGACCGCCAGGATCTCGCCGTCGTCGCCGGCGAAGCGCTCCCAGCCGAGGCGTGCGCCGGCCTCGACGGTGACGCGGGCGCGCACCTCGGGCGGCACCACGCGATGGCGGTAGGCCTCGTCCTGCATCTCGAACAGCTCCCAGCTCGGCAGGCTCACGACGCGGGCGCGCACGCCCTCGTCGGCCAGCGTGCGCTGCGCTTCGAGGCAGAGCGAGACCTCCGAGCCGGTGGCGAGGAGGAGCACGTCGGGCGGGCCGTCGCCGTCGGGCTCGGAGAGCACGTAGCCGCCCCGGGCCACGCTGCCTTCCGGTACCGGGAGCGTAGGGACGTTCTGGCGCGTCAGCGCGAACGCCACCGGTCCGCCGCGGTGGCGTAGTGCCACCGACCACGCCTGGGCCGTCTCGTTGGCGTCGGCGGGGCGGATCACGGTGACGTTGGGGATGGCGCGCAACGCCATCAGGTGGGCGACCGGTTGGTGGGTGGGGCCGTCGCCGCCGAGCGCGATGCTGTCGTGGGTGAAGACGTAGAGCACGTCCTGACCCATCAACGCCGACAGCCGCAGCGCCGGCCTGAGGTAGTCGGAGAACACCAGGAAGGTGGCCACGAAGGGGCGCACCCCGCCGTGCAGCGCCAGGCCGTTGGCGATCGCCGCCATGGCGTGCTCGCGGATGCCGAAGTGCACGATGCGGCCGCCGAAGTCCCCGGTGGCGATGGCGGCGGCGCCGTCGATGTCGGTGAGGTTCGAGCCGGCCAGGTCGGCCGAGCCGCCGAGCAGCTCGGGGACCCGGGAGGCGAGCGCGTTCAGCGCCTGCTGCGAGGCCTTGCGGGTGGCGAGCTGGCCGCCGGGCTCGAAGCTCGGCAGCTCGGCGTCGAAGCCCTCGGGCAGGTCGCCGGCCAGGGTGCGCTGGAGCTCGGCGGCCAGCTCCGGGTGCGCCTGCCGGTAGGCCGCCATGCGCTCCTCCCACGCCTGCTGGGCGTGCGCGCCGCGTTCGACCGCCTCGCGGTAGTGGGCGAGCACGTCGTCGGGAACGGTGAAGGCCGGCCAGTCGATGCCCAGGTTGCGCTTGGCGGCCGCGGCCTCCTCGTCGCCGAGGATCGAGCCGTGCACCTTGGGGGTGCCCTGCTTGTGGGGGGCGCCGTAGCCGATGATGCTGCGCACGCGGATGAGGCTGGGGCGCCCGCGCTCGCTCCGGGCCGCGTCGACGGCGGCGCGCAGGGCCTCCAGGTCGTTGGCGTCCTCGACCGACTGCACGTGCCAGCCGTAGGCCCGGTAGCGCGCGCTCACGTCCTCGGTGAAGGTGATGTCGGTGCTGCCGTCGATGGAGATGTCGTTGTCGTCGTAGAGCACGATCAGCTTGCCGAGCCCGAGGTGGCCGGCGAACGACGACGCCTCGCTCGACACCCCCTCCATCAGGTCGCCGTCGGAGGCGATGACGTAGGTGTGGTGGTCGATCACCTCGTGGCCGGGGCGGTTGAAGCGGGCGGCCAGGTGCGCCTCGGCCAGCGCCATGCCGACGGCCGTGCTGATGCCCTGACCCAGCGGGCCGGTGGTGGTCTCGACGCCCACGGTATGGCCGACCTCGGGATGGCCCGGGGTCTTGCTGCCCCACTGGCGGTAGCGCTCGAGCTCCGCCATCGGCAGGTCGTAGCCGGTGAGGTGCAGCAGGCTGTACTGCAGCATCGAGCCGTGACCGGCGGACTGCACGTAGCGATCGCGGTCCGGCCAGCTCGGGTCGTGGGGGTTGTGGACCATGGCGTGGCGGTACAGCACGTAGCCCAGCGGGGCGGCCCCGAGGGGCATGCCCGGGTGGCCGTCGCCGGCGGCCTGGGTGGCGTCGATGGTGAGCGCGCGGATGGCGTTGACGGCGCGCCGCTCGAGGGCGGCGTCGGTGCCTTGGACGGTGGCTTCGGTCATGCTGCCTCCTGGGATCGAACGCGCGCGGCGCCCGGAACGACCCACCATAGCAGCGCCGGCCGCTCGCTCAGGTCATGCCGTCCACGCGTGGTGGCGGGGGTTCGCGGCGTCGGTCAGCGGCCGGGGCCGTCGCCGTCGGCAGACGGGCGGCGCCGGCGCAGGATGTCCTGCCGGACGCGTTCGCCGGTCGCCCAGTGGCGCCGCTCGAGATCGGTCTCGACCCGCAGGTGCGGCACCGGGGTGGGTCGGCCATCCTCGCCGATGGCCACGAAGTTCAGGTGGCCGATGGTACACAGCCGGCGCTCCCCGGTGATGGGGTTCTCGCCGTGGACCTCGCAGCGCACGATCATGCTGGTGGTGCCGGTCCAGGCGACGCGGCCCCTCACCTCGACGATCTCGCCGACGTAGATGGGGTTGCGGAAGTCGACGGGCTCGGTGGACGCCGTCACCACCACCTGCCGGCAGAAGCGCGCACACGCCACCGCGGCGTTGACGTCCATCCACTGCAGCACCACGCCCCCGAAGAGGGTGCCGACGGGGTTGACCTGGTTGGGGAAGACGGTGTCGACGGTCGTGACCCACTCCGACACGCGCGTCTCGTTGGGATCGATGGGCACGAGGCCAGTATAGGGAGGCCCGGGTGGGAGCCCGGCGGCGCGCGCCTGTATACTCGGCGGCGACGCGGGGGGCCCAGCCCCCGCGCCCCGTGGAGGTCGAGACCATGATGACCCGAGCGCTCCCCCAGACGCTCATCCAACGCATGCTCCCCGCCCGCGAGGACCGGACGGCCGTTCGTGCCGTCCTGCAGCTCGTGGCCGGCGTCGCCTTCCTGACGCTGCTGGCGCAGGTGCGCCTGCAGATCGGCCCCGTGCCCTTCACCGGCCAGACCCTGGGGGTGCTGCTGCTCGGCACCGCCTACGGCGTCGGCCTCGGCACCGCCACGACCGCCGCTTACGTGGCGTTGGGCGCGCTGGGCCTGCCGTTGTTCACCGGCTGGCAGGGAGGCGTCGCCCACCTCATGGGGCCGACCGGGGGGTACCTGGTGGGCTTCGTGCTGGCCGCGGCCCTGCTCGGCGCCCTGGCGCGTCGCGGCTGGGACCGCAGCTACGGCCTCACCGTCGCCGCCATGCTGCTGGCGGAGGCCGCCATCTACCTGCCCGGCCTGCTGTGGCTGCACGGCGTCCTCGGCGGCGCCTGGAGCCACACCCTGGCGCTCGGCCTGATGCCGTTCCTGCTCGGCGACGCCCTCAAGCTGCTGCTGGCGGTCGGATCGCTGCCGAGCGCCTGGCGGCTGCTGGGCGAGCGCTAGGCCGGCCGTGCCCGACGGCGGCGGCCGCGACGCGGACGATCGCGCCCGCGTCCACGACAGCGCGCGCACGCAGTTCGCGGCCACCGCCGAGGCCTACGTCCACAGCGCCATCCACGCCGCCGGCGACGACCTGGCGCGGCTGATCGAGGCGATCACCGCGCGCCTCGGCTCGCTGGCCGGGCGGCCCGCGCTCGACGTCGCCACCGGCGGCGGGCACACGGCGCTGGCGCTGGCGCGGGCGGGCGCGGTGGTGACCGCCAGCGACCTCACGCCCGAGATGCTGGCGGCGGCCGAGGCGCACCTGCGCGAGGCGGCGCCGGACGCGGGCGTGCGGTTCGTGCGGGCGGCGGCCGAGGGGCTGCCGTTCGACGGCGGGGCCTTCGAGGTCGTCACCTGCCGGATCGCCGCCCACCACTTCGCCGACCCGCGGGCCTTCCTCGCCGAGGCGCGGCGGGTGCTGGCGCCCGGCGGGGTGCTGGGGCTGATCGACAACATCGCGCCCGAGGACGTGGCGGCGGCGCGGGGGATGAACGACGTCGAACGCCTGCGCGACCCCAGCCACGTCGAGGCGTACCCGGTGTCGCGCTGGCTGGGTTGGGCGGGCGAGGCCGGGCTCGAGCCCGTCCACCTCGAACGCTTCTGGCGCCCCAAGGAGCTCGAGACGTGGCTCCGGCGGGCGCGCACCTCGGCGGAGAACGAGGCGGCGCTGCGGGCCATGCTGGAGGCGGCGCCGGCGCCGGTGCGGCGCTACCTGCTCGCCCCCTCGGGCGAGGCCTCGGCGCCGTCGCGCTTGCGCCACGAGGTGATGCTGCTGGTGGCGAGCGCGGGCCCCGTGTGAGGCGCGGTGCGCCAACGGAAACGCGCTCCCCAGCGGCTGCTGGGGAGCGCGTCGGTTGCCCGCCAGAATCTAGAGGGAACCCTGCGGTTCCTTCCTCAACTCAAGAAGGCGGTCCTGAGTTACCCTCGGCGGGTACCTCCACTGGTCTCAGAGTTTCCGTCTATTAGGACCACCTCCTTTCCGTGGTGAGGCCACTATACCCCTGGTCCCCCAGGATTTGAAGGGGCCCGGTTGCACATCGCTGCGCGGCGCGGTCGGGGCCGCCGGCCGTCTACAATCGCTCGGGGGTCGGAGCAGCCTCGGGGGGAGCCTCGGCGCTCGGAAGGGTGGCACGCGATGACGATCCACGGCGACGTCTCCACGGTCGACCAGGCCATCGAGAGGATCGGTCTGGGCCGCTTCCAGTGGAGGCTGTTCGGGATCAACGGGCTGGTGTGGGCGAGCGATGCGATGGAGATCATCGCCATCGGCTTCGTGATCCCGTCCATCATCACGACGTTCGGCCTGCCTCGGAGCGAGGCGGGCCTGGTCGGCTCGCTGTTCTTCCTCGGCATGCTGGTGGGCGCTTGGGGCTTCGGGGCCCTGGCCGATGTGCTCGGCCGCCGCACGGTGTTCCTGGTGACCATCGCGATGAACGCGGTGTTCGCGCTGCTCTCGGCCGTCGCGCCCAGCTTCGGGCTGCTGCTGGCCGCCCGCTTCCTGGTCGGGGCCGCCGTCGGGGGCACCCTGCCCGTCGACTACGCGCTCACGGCCGAGTACCTGCCGAAGGCCCGGCGCGGCCGCTTCCTGGTCTACCTGGAGAGCTTCTGGGCGCTCGGCACGGTGCTCATCGCGCTGATCGCGTGGGCGGTGGTGCCGGCGATGCCCCAGACCGGCTGGCGCTGGATCTTCGCCATCAACGCCGTGCCCGGCCTGCTGGGCTTCTGGGTGCGGCTGTGGGTGCCGGAGTCGCCGCGCTTCCTGATGCTCCGCGGCCGGACCGCCGAGGCCGAGGCTGTGCTGCAGCGCGTCGCCGAGGTGAACGGGGTGGCGTGGCAGGGGGCGAAGCTCCGGCACGAGCCCCGGGCGGCCCGCAATCCGCTCACCTCCCTCTTCGGACCGGCCTTGCGCCGGCGCACGCTGACGCTGGCGGTGGTGTGGTTCGCGCTGTCGATCGGCTACTACGGCGTCTTCACCTGGCTGCGCCCCATCTTCCTGAGCCAGGGGGTCGAGGTGCTGCGCACCTTCTGGTTCCTGGTGCTGCTGGCGCTGGCGCAGGTCCCGGGCTACGCCCTGGCGGCGGTGTGGGTCGAGCGCATCGGACGGCGGGCCACGGTGGCCGTGTTCCTGCTGGGGAGCGCCGTGGCCAGCATGGTGTTCGCCGTCTCCACCGTCCCGGCCGTGGTGATCGCGGCCAGCCTGCTCCTCAGCTTCTCGCTGTTGGGGGCCTGGGGCGCGCTGTACGCCTACACGCCCGAGGTCTACCCTACCGAGGTGCGGGCCAGCGGCATGGGGTTCGCGGGCGCCATGGCGCGCGCCGCCGGCATCGTCGCGGCCCAGCTCGGCGGGGTGCTGCTGGCGGTGTCGTTCCCGCTGGCGCTGTCGACCTACGCGGCGCTGCTGGCCATCGCGGGGGTGGCGGTGCTGACCATGCGCGAGCGCGTCGAGGGGCGACCGTTGGAGGAGCGGGTGGGGAGCGCTGCGGGCTGACGCCCGGCGGGATCGGCCCCCAACAGCGGGTCCGGCGCCTGGCTAGGCGGGTCGCGCGGCCCCGTCGCAGGCCCCGGAGGCGTCGCGGTCCCCGGCCCGCCCCCGCTTCCGCCGGAGGGTCGCCACACGGCCGAGCGCCGCCGTCAGGCGCGCCCGTAGCCCGGCGAACGGGTGGCGTTGCCGTTCTGGCTCGACGCTCCGGGCCAGCCTGCCGTCGCGCTCTCGCTCTGCGCGCATCGCTTCGATCCGATCCCGGATGAGACGCTCTTGGATCCAGTCCTGGCCGTGCAGCATGCTCGGCTCCCTTCCCGTCCCGGCTGTCTTGTAACCTCCGTTCACCATATACTGGTTTCCCGTAACTTGTCAACATGCTATGTTGGTTACAAGATGCGACACCCCGACGATCTCAGGCTCGGCGAGAAACCCGCCCCGGACCCTCTGCGCTTCGTCCAGGGGTTCGTCAACACGGTCGATATCGAGGCTGGCAACGACGACTTCGACAGCGCCGAGGGGCTCGCGGGTTGGCTCGTGCGGCACGGCCTCATCGCGGCCTCGGAGGCGGTGACCGAGGACGATCGAGAGGCCGCGGTGGCCTTCCGCGAAGCGCTGCGCGAGCTGCTGGCCGCCAACCACGGCGAGCCCGTGGCTCCCGAGGCGGTGCGCGTGCTGCGCGAGCTCGGCAGCGCCGCGCCGCTGCGGCTGGCCTTCGACGAGCGCGGTCGGACGCGGCTCGAGCCCGCCACCGGCGGCGTCACCGGCGCCCTCGCCATCCTGGCCACGCTCGTGCACCACGCCATGCAGGACGGGACCTGGGAGCGGCTCAAGGTGTGCCGCAACGACGCCTGCCGCTGGGCCTTCTACGATGCCTCGCGGAACCGGTCGGGCTCGTGGTGCTCGATGGAGGTGTGCGGCAACCGCATGAAGGTGCGGGCGCACCGGCGCCGGCACGCCGACGACGTGGCGGAGTGACGCCGTTCGGTCCGGGGCGCGTTCAGTACAGCAGCGCCAGGGCCGCCGGGTCCTCGGCCAGGGCCAGCACGCGGTCGGCCCAGGCCGCGGCCGCCGCCAGCTCCACCCGCGGGTCGAACCCCAGGCGCAGCGTCAGCCGCGGGGCGCCCTCGGCTCCCGCCTCGAGCCGCCCCACCACGGCCTGGACGAGCGCGCCGTCGTCGGCGCCGGGCAGCTCGCCGCTCAGGTCGACGCGGCTGCGGCTGAGATCGAGGAGCGACAGCCTCGGCGCGGCCGGCGTGGGCGCCGCCGCGGCGCGGGCGGTCGCGAGCTCGGACAGGCCCGTCGCAGCGACGTCGGCAACGCCGCTCTCGGCCACCTGGCCGTCGGCCACGCTGCGGTAGCGCAGCGGCGCTGGTCCCGCCGCCAGCGGCGACGTGCGCCAGACGGCACCGAGGAAGCGAGCGACGAGATCGCCCAGCGTGGGGGTGGCGCCGCCGGTCCGCGCCAGGTAGCGCGCGGCCGACGCCAGCGCCGCCTGCAGCGCCCCGGCATCGAGGCTCCGTTCGAAGCTCGCCCAGCGCGAGGCGGCGACGCCGGCCACTCCCGCCGTGCGGCCCGCCGCGGCCGCGCGCAGCACGTC
>JASBRS010000040.1 GCA_030149325.1 Deinococci bacterium | reverse complement strand
CTGGGGCGGGGTTCTGCTTGCGTTCAGGCGCGCTCCCGGGGCGGGCGGGCGCCGCGGCGGGGTGGGGGGGGGGGGGGGGGCCCGCCCCCGGGCGCCCCCGACCGAGGCGTTACTGGATCAGCCCGATCTCCTTGGAGAGCTGACGCAGGTCGGCGATCTGCGTGTTGACGAAGTCGTTGAAGGCGCTACCGCCCATCCAGAACGGCGCCAGGCCGTTCTGCTCCATGGCCGCCTTCCACTCGTCTGACTGGTACAGCGCCTGCATGGTGTCCTGCCAGAAGCCGAAGGCGTCGTCCGACATGCCGCCGGGCACATAGAAGCCGCGCCAGTTGGCGCCGACCACGTCGTAGCCCTGCTCGCGCGCGGTAGGGATGTCGGCCAGATCCCCGGGCAGACGCTGGTCGGAGAGGATGGCCAGGGCGCGGATGTTCCCGGCCTCGAGCTGCCCCTTGATCTCCGAGATGTCGCCGGTGACGGCCTGGATGTGGTTGCCGAGGAGCTGCGTGAGGGCGTTGCCGCCGCTGTTGAACGAGATGTACTTGACGCCCTTGACGTCGGTCATCCCCGCCGCCTTCATGAGCAGCAGCACCTTGAGGTGGTCCCAACCGCCCACGGCGCTACCGCCGCCGATGTTCACCGCGGTGGGATCGGCCTTGATGGCGTCGACCAGGTCCTTGAGGCTCTGGTAGGGCGAGTCCTTCGCCACCGTGATCACACCGAAATCCGCGCCCAACGCAGCGACCCACCGCACCTGGTTCTCGGTCATGCCGGCGAACTGGTTCTGCGCCAGCCGCGTGGTGGTGGCGGTGCTCGCCGCGACCAGCAGGTCGTTGTCGGTGTTGCGCTTGCTGATCACGTAGCCGTAGGCCACGCCGCCGCCTCCGCCCGCCATGTTGGTGACCTTGACGGGCTGCGGCACGTCCTTGAGGTCGTACAGGATCTTGCCGACCGACCGGCAGGTGAAGTCCCAACCACCCCCGGGATCGGCCGGTGCGATGCACTCGACGTTGTTCGGCGAGAACGCGAAGGCGCTCCCCACCAGGGCGAGCGCGAGCGTCGCCACCATCGTTGCCAGCGTACGTACCTTCATCGTGACCTCCCATTCGACCAAGCGGAGAGCGTCCCCCGCCTAGCTGCGTCGTTCCCGGCGTCGACCTCGTCGATCGACGCCAGCATGGTGCTCTCGGCCGCCTGCAGGTGCGCGACCACGGCCTCCTCGACGGCCCCTCGGTCCCGGGCCTCCAAGGCGTTCAGGATGGCGGCGTGCTCGCTCCAGGCCCGCTGGGCGCGACCGCTGCGGCGTGCGGCGAGGGTCCTCGCCAGGCGCAGCTGGTCGTACACCATGGCCGCCGCCCGGACCACCTCGCGGTTCCCCGACAAGGCCGTGATCGCCAGATGGAAGTCCTTGTCGGCGGGGTACGCCTCGCCGCGGGTGACCGCCCGCTCGGAACCGAGCAGCAGGGCCCGCACCTCGGCGAGGGCCTCGTCGCTGGCCCTGTCCACGGCGAGCGCGCTCGCGGCGGCCTCGAGGATGCGTCGCAGCTCCATCAGCTGGCGGACCTCGCCGGCGCCGTAGCGGCGAACGAAGGCCCCGCGGCGCGGGATCCGCACCACCAGGCCCTCCTGGGCGAGGCGCTCGAGCGCTTCGCGAACCGGGGCACGACTGACCTCGAGCTGGCGCGCCAACGCCACCTCGCTCAGGTGGGCCCCCGGCGGATGGTCGCCGGAGAGCACCAGCGACCTCAGGGCCACGTAGACCTGTTCGCCTACGCTCGGTCCCGCGGTGACCCCAGACAACGCGTCCACTCGAAGCCCTCGCCTCCCGCGTCCTGCTGACTGCCGACTGTCGACAGCTTAGCGGAAGATGATAGGCGGATGAGTTCTATGAGTCGTTGTCGGTACACCGGCCCGCGGCGCCGGCACCCCGGGAAGCAGCCAAGAACCGTCGGGGCCGGCAGGAGCGGCCGGCCTCAGGACGACGCCGACGGCGGCAGCGGCCGCTCGAGGTCGTCCATCACCACCTCGAACGCCGCCGGATAGCGCAACTGCCCGCGCCAGGTCGGGTCGTAGCCGCTGAGCCGTTTCGCGAGCAGCACGGCGTCCGACATCGGCTCGGGCGGCCGGATGCCGTAGCGGCCGGCCGGCGCGAAGCCGAAACGCGGGTAGTAGCCGGGGTGGCCGACCAGCAGCACCAGCGGCTCGCCGGCGTGGTCGGCGCGGCCCAGGCACTCGTGCATCAGGGCGGTCCCCGTTCCGCGGCCGCGGCTGGCCGGATGCACCGCGAACGGCGCCAACACCAGCACCGGCAACCTCACGCCGTGGTGGTCGAGGTCGGCGTGGCTCATCAGGGCGTGGCCCACCACGCGGCCCTCGAGCTCCGCCACGATCGAGAAATCGGGGATGTACAGCCCGCTGGCACGGATCGACGCCACCAGCTCGGCTTCCGCCGCCGTCGGGAAGGCGGCGAGGTGCACGGCGTGGACGGCGGCCGCGTCCACGCGCCTCTCGCTGCGTATCCGGAGCACGGTCGAACGCTACCCGCCGGAGCCATGAGTTGAGTGGGGAATCGCGTGAGGAAGCGGAGCCCAGCGGCGTCCGCGCCTCGCCGTGCCAGCCCAGTGCGTAGAATCGCCGGCATGGGGTTGTTCGACGCCTTCGCGCTGGTGCTCACGGTGACGGCGCTGTTCGGGTTCGTCAACGAACGCTGGCTCAAGCTGCCCACGCCCATCGGCGTGACCCTGATCGCCCTGCTGACCTCCATCGGCCTGCTGGTGTTCGGCGACAGCGGGCTCACCCACTGGGCCCAGGCCTTCCTGGGATCGCTCAACTTCGATGCCCTGCTGCTGGAGGGGCTGCTCAGCTTCCTGCTGTTCGCAGGCTCGCTCCACGTCGACCTGGAGGACCTGGCGCGCCAAGGCTGGCCGATCCTGGTGCTGGCCACGGTGGGGGTGCTGGTGTCCACCGTGGTGGTGGGCGCGTTGATCGCGGTCGGCGCCTCGTTGCTCGGCTACGCGCTGCCGTGGGGGTGGGCGCTGGTGTTCGGGGCCCTCATCTCCCCCACCGACCCCATCGCCGTCCTCGGCATCCTGAGGCGGCTGGGGGTGCGCCGCGACGTCGAGACCCTGGTGGTGGGCGAGAGCCTGTTCAACGACGGCATCGGCGTGGTGGTGTTCCTGGCGGCCGTGAGCTTCCTGGGGACGGCCGAGGGCCACGGCGGCGGCAGCGCACCGCTGGTGCTGTTCCTGCGCGAGGCCGTCGGCGGTCTGGGCCTGGGGCTGCTGCTGGGGTACCTCACCTACCGGCTCGTTCGCGCCGTCGACGCCTACTCGGTCGAGGTGCTGCTGACGCTGGCGCTGGTGGCCGGCGGCTACGCCCTGGCCCAGGCGCTCCACACCTCGGGCCCGCTGGCGATGGTGGTCGCCGGCCTGTTCATCGGCAACCGCGGCCGCATGCTGGGGATGAGCACCATCACGCGCGAGCACCTCGACACCTTCTGGGAGCTCGTCGACGAGATCCTCAACGCCGTGCTGTTCGTGCTCATCGGGCTGGAGGTGCTGGTGCTGGCACGCGGCTACCCGTGGCCGCTGGCCCTGTTGGCCGTCCCCCTGGTCCTGGTGGCGCGCTGGGTGAGCGCCGGCAGCGCCATCACCTTGCTGCGGCGCCGCTGGGCGTTCCCGCCCTGGACGGTCCGCACCTTGGTGTGGGGAGGCCTGCGCGGCGGCATCTCCATCGCGCTGGCGCTGTCGCTCCCGTCCGGGTCCGAACGCGACCTGCTGGTGTCGATGACCTACGCCGTGGTGGTGTTCTCGATCCTGGTCCAGGGCCTCACGGTAGGGCGGGTCGCCAGACGCATCCCGGCGGCTCCGGAGCGGGCGCCGAAGGGGCCTTGACGGCGCCACCGCACGCGGACGTATGCTTCTCGGGTTGGGCGCGCCCCGCGCCCCGGAGGGACACCATGGGCCGACCGCGGATCACCGTCTGGAACGAATACCTGCACGAAGTGGAGAACCCCGTCGTGCGCGCCATCTACCCCGACGGCATCCACACCGAGGTGGCCTCGGCGGTGGCCGAGCACCTCGACGCCGACATCCGGACGGCCACCTTGCGCGAACCCGAGCACGGGCTGAGCCAGGAGGTCCTCGACACCACCGACGTGCTGTTCTGGTGGGGCCACCGAGCCCATGCCGAGGTCGCCGACGAGGTCGTCGAGCGCGTGCACCGGGCGGTGCTCGAGGGGATGGGGCTGGTCGTGCTCCACTCGGGTCACGTCTCCAAGGTGTTCCAACGCGTGCTCGGCACCAGCGGCTGGCTGCGCTGGCGCGAGGCCGACGAGAAGGAACGGCTGTGGAACCTCGAGCCCTCCCACCCCCTGCTGCAGGGCATCCCCGAGCAGTTCGAGCTGGAGCAGGAGGAGATGTACGGCGAACGCTTCGACGTGCCGACCCCCGACGAGCTGCTGATGATCTCGTGGTTCCAGGGCGGCGAGGTGTTCCGCAGCCTCTGCACCTGGCGGCGCGGACACGGGCGCGTGGTGTACTTCCGCCCCGGTCACGAGGCCTACCCCACCTACCGCCATCCGCACGTCCGGCGCATCCTCGCCAACGCCGCCGCCTACGCCGCCCGCACCGTGCGCATCGAGCGGACCCGGCCGATCCAGGTCGAGGCCTTCGAGCCCGTCCCCAACCCCACCAAGGACCACATCGGCTGAGCTCGCCCCCGGCGAGGCCCGCCCGTCCCCCGCGGAGGAACCCCATGGACGCACCCGTGCGCGTCGCCGTGATCGGCACCGGCGCCATCTCCCAGAGCCACGTCGCCGCCTACCGGGCCGCCGGCGCCAGCATCGTCGCGGTGTGCGACGTCAACGAGGCATCGCTCGCCGAGCGCGCGAAGGCGTGGGGGGTGGAGCGCCGCTACCGCGACTACCACGCCATGTTCGCCGACGGCGGCTTCGACGTGGTCAGCATCGCGGCCCCGACCGCCGTCCACCACCCCGCCACCCTGGCGGCCGCCGAGGCCGGCGTCCACGTGCTCGTCGAGAAACCGATCGCGCTCTCCATCGAGCTCGCCGACGAGATGATCGCCGCCTGTCGGCGCGCCGGGGTGCTGCTGCAGGTGAACCACCAGCTCCGCTCGAGCGCCGCCGCCCAGCGCGCCCGGGAGCTCATCGAGGAGGGCGCCATCGGCCGCGTGACCTACCTGCGGCTGCGCCAGGCGCACGACTGGGCCGGCCTCGGCGTGCGGCCATCGTTCGCGACCCGGGCGTCGTCGGGCGGCGGCACGCTGCTCGACAACGGCTGCCACCTGATGGACCTGGCGCGCTATCTCGGGGGCCCGGTCGAAGAGGTGTACGCCCGCGCCGCCACCCTCCAGTACGACGTCGAGGTCGAGGACACCGCCGTGGTGTCGCTGCGCTTCGCCAGCGGTGCGCTCGGCAGCGTCGAGACGGCATGGACGGCCACCGGCTGGGAGGAGGGCTTCTGGGTGTACGGCACCGAGGGGGCGCTGGAGCACACCAACCGCTTCGGGCCGCCGGTGCTGCGGCACAGCCACCGCACCTCGCCGGGCACCACCTGGGGCGAGACCGACGTCACCACCTACGAGTTCGCCGGCGGCGGGCCCCACGCCCGCCACATCGCCGCCTTCCTCGAGGCGATCGCCGGCCGAGCGCCTGTCGCCTGCACGGGCGAGGACGGCCGCGAGGCGGTGCGCCTGGTGCTCCGCGCCTACGACAGCGCGGCCTCCGGGACGCCGCTGACGCTGGCCCCCGTGGCCGCGGCCGCGGACTGAGCGCAGGGCAACACACGGCGCCGCGCCGGGGCCGGCCGTAGACTGAGCCATGACCTTCGAGGCCTTCCAGAGGGCGGCCGAAGCCATGGTGGACGACATCCCCGACGACTTCCTGCGCGGGCTCCAGGGTGTGCACGTGTTCGAGCACGCCGTACCCGAGGAGGACTACGAGGACGTCTACCGGCTCGGGGAGTACCTCGACCCCGGGACCGACGACTTCCTCGGTGGCAACCCCGGACTCGGGCGCCACATCGCCCTGTACTACGGCTCCTTCGCGGCCATCGCTGCGGGCGACCCCGGCTTCGATTGGGAGGAAGAGCTGTGGGAGACGCTGACCCACGAGCTGCGCCACCACGTCGAGTCGCTCGCCGGCGAGGACCTGTTGATCCAGGACGACGTCGACCAGCAGAAGGACTTCCCCCGAC
The DNA here is from genome assembly GCA_030149325.1 of Deinococci bacterium. GTDB lineage: Bacteria > Deinococcota > Deinococci > Deinococcales > Trueperaceae > JASBRS01. The sequence continues at coordinate 70,159 of JASBRS010000040.1, read as the reverse complement.
GCGAGGGCCGGCGCCGCTGACGGGCCGGCCGACGGCCCCCGGTCACACGCTGCGCACGGCCACCGCCGACCAGGCGGGGTACGCCGCTTCCAACCGAGCGGCGATGCGCTCGGCCTCGGCAGCGTCGGTCGCCAGCCCGAAGCAGCTCGACCCGCTCCCCGACATCCCGGCCCCCCGCAACCCGGCGTCGCGCAGCGCCCGGATCGCCTCGCGGACCACCGGGTGGGCGCGCACCACCCCCGGCTGCAGGGCGTTGACCAGAGCGGGCTCCTCGCCGCGTCGCAGGCGCTCCAGGAGCGGCCCCAGCTTCAGGCGCGGGGTGAAGCTCTGCAGCGCCGCGTAGGCCTCGGCGGCCGACACCGGCTCGGGCGGCGAGAGCACGACCAGGTCGAGTGGCGGCAGGTCGACGGGCTCGAGTCGCTCGCCGCGACCGCGCGCCAGCGCCGCCGGCACGTCGGCCAGGAAGAACGGCACGTCCGAGCCCAGCGCCTTGGCGAGCGCGGCCAGGTCGACGTCGGCGCCGATCGCGGCGTCCAGGCCCCGCAGCACGGCCGCGGCGTCGGACGAGCCACCCCCCAGGCCGGCGGCGATCGGGATGCGCTTGCGCAGGTGCAGGCGCACGCCGGCGTCGCTGCCGGCGGAGGCCAGGTAGGCGCGCGCCGCTCGCACGGCCAGGTTGCCGTCGTCGGTGGGCAGCTCGGCGCCCTCCACGGTCAGCTCCACGCCCCCGTCGGTGGGCTCCAATCGGATCTCGTCGTGGAGCGAGATGCGTGCCATCAGGGTCTCGATCTCGTGGAAGCCGTCGCCGCGCCGGGCCAGCACCGACAGGCCGAGGTTGACCTTGGCGTGGGCTCGTTCCCATCGTGCCTCGTCGGCGCTCACGTCGGTCGCGTCCGCTCCCGAGCCTCGAGCCACAGCCGGCACAGGGCCTCGGCCAGCGGCAGGTCGTCGGGCGTGGTGATCTTGGTCAGCAGCGGGCTGCCCTCGACCCAGGCCACCTCGACCCCGAGGCGGCGCACCAGCGCGGCGTCGTCGGTGGCGACGGCCGCCTGGGTGGCCGCCTCGTGGTGCGCGCGCACCAGCAACGCGCGCTGGAAGCCCTGCGGGGTCTGCACGGCACGCAGCCGGTCGCGGTCGAGGGTGACGCCGCTCGTCATGTCCACCACGGTGTCGGCGAGGGCGCGCGCGGCCGTGGCGGCGCCGTGGCGCACGGTGGCCTCCACGACCCGCTGCGCTACCTCCACCGGCAGGAAGGGGCGCGCGGCGTCGTGGACCAGCACCAGCTCGGCGGTGGTGGCGGCCGCGAGGCGCGCCACCGTCTCCTGGCGGCTGGCCCCGCCTGCCATCACCGTCGCCCCGGGCACCAGCGCTCGCGCCCGTTCCAGGTCGGGCCCGGGCACGGCCACGATCACCTCGTCGCACACCGCCTCGAGCCCCAGGACGGCCCACTCCAGCAGCGTGCGCCCGCCGACGGTGACGAAGGCCTTGGGCCCTGCCGCCAGCCGCAGCCCCTGGCCGGCGGCCGCCAGCAGGCCGGCCACGTGCCCGCCGTCAGGCATCCGGGTCCTTCCACCGCGGTGAACGCCGGTTCTCGATGCCCAGTTGGTCGAGGACGCGTGCGGTGATGCCGCCGACGAGATCGTCGAGGGTTCGCGGCCGCTGGTAGAAGCCGGGCGACGCGGGCAGCACCACCGCTCCGGCGTCGTTGGCGGCGAGCATGTTCTGGAGCATGGGGCGCGAGTACGGCGCCTCGCGTACCACCAGCACCAGCCGCCGCCGTTCCTTGAGGGTGACGTGGGCGGCCCGTGCGATGAGGGTGTCGGTGAAGCCGACGGCCACCTTGGCCAGCGTCCCGGCGCTGCACGGCACGATCACCATGCCGTGGGCGCGGAAGCTGCCGGAGGCGATGGGGGCGCCCAGGTCGGCGTCCTTGTGGACGTGATCGGCGAGCGCCTCGAGGGCCGCCAGCCCCTCGTCGAGTTCGGTCGGGGCGACCTGGCGCGCCCCGGAGCTGACGACCAGGTGGGTCTCCACCGGCGCCGCGCGCAGGCTCCGCAGCAGGTCGAGGGCGTACACCAGTCCGCTTCCGCCGGTGACGCCGACGACCACGCGTTGGGCCCCCGGAGCGCGCGAGGAACGGGACGCATCGGTCACGCCCCAGCCTACCCCAGGCCGCGGAGGCGACGCGCGCCGGCGCGCCTATACTGGGGGGCGTGGATCGCGACGATCCGGCCCTGCTGAGGGCGGTCGACCTGTTCGAGTCGGGCCGCTACTGGGACGCCCACGAGGCTCTGGAGGACGCCTGGCGCGTCAGCTCCGGGGTGGAGAAGCACTTCCTGGGCGGCATCATCCTCTTGGCGGCGGCGCTCCACAAGGCACGCGTGCTGCACAGTGCGCGCGGAGGACGGCGCAACTACGCCAAGGCGCTGCGGCATCTGGCGCTCGTCCCCGACCGCTACCTCGAGCTCGATGTCCGCGAGCTCGAGGCGCGCGTGCACGCCGCCCTGCGTGACGCATCGCTCGCCCTGCGCGTCCCGCGCGTTCCCAAGGAGACGACGTGAACACCCGACCCGACGGCACCGCCGCGCCGGAGCATCCGCGCGACGTCCTCCCCCACGACCAACGGCGCGCCCGCCGGCCCGAGACCACCCGCGTGCTGCGGCGTTCGGGCTCCCAGCGCGTGATCGCCGGGGTGTGCGCAGGCATCGCCGCCTACGTCGACGCATCGCCCGGGGTGGTGCGCGCGATCTTCGCGATCTCGCTGGTGCCCTCGATCGGGGTGACGGGGCTGGGCTACCTGGTGTTGTGGTGGCTCCTCCCGACCGACCCCGCTTGACCCACGGCAACCGACCGATCGACGAACGCGGCGCGCCCGGCATGCCGGCCGGGCGCGCCGTGAACGTGAGGGTTCAGACCAGCAGGCGGACGGGGGCGTCGAGCAGCTCGGCGACGCGCGCCAGGAGGCGCGCCCCTTCCTCGGGGGCGATGTCGCCCGAGAGCGACAGGGTGCTGCGGTAGCTCCCGCGCTGGTTGTCGTAGAGGATGCGTCCCAACGTCAGGAGCGGAGCCTCGAGCCGCAATACGGCCTCGTCGACCTCCAGCGCCGACATGTCGGCCACCGCCAGCGACGCCGCGGTGCCGGAAGCGCCGGCCTGCGCCAGCTCCGCACCGAGCGAACGTGCCAGGTCGACGAACGACCGCCCGCCGGGATCGCCGACCGTCCCGACCCGGATGCCCTCGGCATCGATCGCGACCATGGCGACCGTCCCGTCGCCCCAGCCGCCGTCGGCCACGGCCTTGGCGGCCGCCCGCAAGAGGAAGGGCGCCGGCGACAGCGGTTCGCTCTCGCCCATCTCCATGCCCACCGCCAGTTGGGCGCCGGCCAACGCCGTCACGTCCACGTGACGCCGCAGCAGCGTGCCGTAGCTCACCAGGGGCAGGGCGCCAGGCTCGGCCCCGAGATCCGGCGGCAGGGGTGCCGCCACCTCGGAGGCGGGCGCGATCTCGGCATCGTCGGCATCCGTGGCGTCGTTCCAGGCGGGGATCGGGGTCGGCTCGGCCTGCGGCTCCTCCGCGTCGAGGGCGGCCGCCTCGGCGTCGACCGCGTCGTCCTCGGCCGTGGCCTCCGGCTCGGCGACGGGCGCCTCGGGGGCGGCCCAACCGCTCATGCCGGCCTCGTGGGGCACCTCGGCGTCGAGGTCCCCCAGCGGCTCGATGTCCAGATCGTCGGCCTGGGCCGGTGCCGCCGCGCTCGGGCTCTCGAGCGTGAGCTCGTCGTCGAGTGCGGGGGCATCGGCGAAGCCGGAGCCGGGGAGGTCCGCCGGGACGTCGGCGGGAGGGCTGCCGAAGACGTCCGGCAGGTCGCCGCTCACGGGCTCGGAGCGAGCGTCGGTCCACAGGGCGGTGTCGTCGCTCGGCCCGTCGTCGAGGGTGCCGTCCCACCCGAGGGTCTCGTCGCTGTCGAGCAGCAGGTCGGCGTCGACGACGTCCGGACCGACCGCGGCGGGGGCCTCCACGTCGGGGAGGCCCCCGGTCGGGCTGTCGTCCTCCTCGAAGAGGAAGATGTCCTCGCTGATGGCTTCGGCCGGCGCACCCGCGAGGTCCGCGGCGGGTTCCGGTTCGTCGATCTCGAGCAACGGGTCGTCGTCGATGTCGGCGGCGACGCCGTACGACGCGTCCGGCGTGGCTGGGTCGTCGCTCCCCAGGCGGTCGGAAGCCGACAGCTCCTGTTGGATCTCATGCAGCCCGACGCCCTTGCTGGAGGCGCGCATCTCGCTCTGGAACGACCGGATGTCCTCCTCGGGCCAGGCTTCCATGCCCTCCGGCACCGGCTCCGGCGTGGGGTTCATGTCCTCCTCCCCCGCCATCACCCGTGCCAGGTACTCGAGCACGTCCCGCTCGACGACCTTGCCTCCCGCGCCGCTGCCATGGAGGCCACGCCAGTCGACGTTGTTCTCTTCCGCCAGCCTCCGTGCCAGCGGTGAAATCTCGGGTTGGCTCACGGACAACCTCCTCCGTCCACGTCGGTTCCGTCTCGAGCGAGTATACAAGACCCAGTGTTCCGGCCCGAAGTCCGCTCCGCAGCGACAATTCCCACTAGCTCGTGCGTTCCCGGCGAGGCTTCCGGGCACCTCGGGGCCTCCGGCGCGCTACCCTCCTGGCATGCGCAGCGTCCCGCCCGAGGAGGCCCTCGCGGCCTTGCGTTCCGGCGCCGTCTTCGTCGACGTGAGGACCCCGGCCCAGCACGGCCGGGACGGCCTCCCCGGCAGTCTCAGCGTGCCGCTCGCGTCCATCCAGGCGGGCGCCGAGCCGCCCGGCGTCGCGCGAGATACACCGGTCTATCTCGTCTGCGAACGCGGCCTGCTCAGCGAGCTGGCGGGGCTGTACCTGGAGGCCCTCGGCTACCTCGACGTCATCAACGTGCGCGGCGGGCTCGGCGCCCTGCGGGCCCACCTGTGAGAGAGCGCGATCGCCGCCGACGTCAGGGACGCCAGGCCTGGAAGAACACGCCGTCGATGTAGGTCTGCAGCAGGGGGCTGCTCCCCTCGACCTGGAGGGTCATCGACACCGACTCGCCCGCCTTCATCTGGCGATCGAGCACGGTGCGTTCGCCGGCAGCGTCCCGCACCACCAGCTTGAGCCGGTAGGGCTGCTCCATCAGGCGGCGCAGGCCCATCGAGGCGGGGTCGAAGGTGAACGGCACGGTACGGGTGCCGGCGGACGCTCCGCCTCCGCCGGGCGGGCCCGCATCGAGCCCGCCGATCCCGCTGCCGGCGCCCTGCGACAGCGGCTGCGAGGCGGGGGTGCCGTTGACCTTGATCTCCACCGGCGTGCCCGGCACGGTGTAGCTGGACGGCTGGACCTCCAGCACGCCCTGCGGCTTGCCCGCCTCCTGGACGTAGGTGACGTGCCCCACCTTGAGCTGCGCCGCTTCGAGCGCGAACTGGGCCCGCCACAGCGGCTGGCCCGCCACCTCCGGGACCTTCACGATGGTCCGGCCGGAGAGCGCGTAGAACACCGCGACCGGGGTCCCGGGCGGGACCTCCGCGCCGGAGGCCGGATGCTGCGCGATCACGTCGCCCACCTTGTCGAAGCTGACGCCTCCGGGGAGCGCCTCCACCTGCGTGAAGCCCATCGCTTCGAGCTGACGCACCGCGGCCTCGTAGGGCATCCCCGAGACGTCGGGGACCTTCAGCGGCGTCCGCTGCGGGCCCGTGCTGACGGTGAGCGCCAGGTCTTGCCCCTGCTTCAGCACGGTCCCGGGCTCGGGCGTCTGCGCCACCACCTGACCCGAAGGCTTGGGATCGGTACGGTAGTCGAGCGAGGTGACCTGGATGTGGAGCTCGTGGGTGCGCTGCAGCGCCTGGCTCTCGCTGAGGCCCACCAGCGGCGGCACCTCGGTGGCCGCGGGCGGCGTGTTCACCCCGACGTGGATGATCCGTCCCTTGCGAACGCCCGCTCCTGGGGCCGGCGCCTGGGTGGTGACGACGTTGAGGCCGGCACCCGGGACGTCCTCGCTGTAGGCCTCGGGGTCGAGCCCGGCCTGGCGCAGGACGCGCGCGGCATCGGGGTAGGCCATGCCCTGGACGTCGGGGAGGTCGACCTCGCCGACGGTGAAGTAGTCCCGCACCGAGATGGCCGCGAAGACCGTCACCACCAGGAGCAGCGCGGCCACGGCCATGAGCCGGAAGCGCTTGCGCCGGTACGCCTGGGCGCGCGCCTCGGTCGCCGTCCTGGGATCGTCCACCACGGCCGAAGTCTACCACGACCGATGAACGGCCTGTGAGCCACAAGCGCCGTCCCCAAGGGAATTCTTAACGTTCGCCACGGGGCCCGGCGACGCCGTGGCGGCGCTGCGCGCCGTAGCATGGAGCCATGAACGCCGATGCTTCCGCTGCCACCCCGATGACCCTCGCGCGAACGCCGGTGCAGCTCCTGGCGACCGAGCCCGAGCTCGCCGACCTGGCTCGGTTGGCGGATGCAGGCGTGCCGCTCGGCACCCTCATCGTGGTGCCGGCCGCGGCCGAGGAACGCTTCTACCGCTGGAACAACCTGCCCGAGCGCCTGCTCGAGGTGTTCTCCGCCGTCGACGTCGCCGACCCCGATGAGGACGACCTCGAGGAGGCCGTGCCGGAGGCCCGCGAGCTGATCCGGCAGACCTACCTCCTCGACGAGTTCATCGACGACTTCTACGGGGCCATCGCCGAGCTGCACGGCGCCGTGCGGGTCCGCCGGCCGGGCGAGGACGGCGTGCAGGCGAGCGGCGGCCGACCCGCCCTGATGGCCCTCAAGGCCCTCTACCAGGACGACTGGACCGTCGAAGCGGTGGCGCGCCGTCTGCAGCGAACGGCGACGCTGGCCCTCGACGCCCGCCCCGTCCTCGTGCACGACGGCAGCTCTGCTCCCGCGCCGGACGCCCTGACGCAGCGGGCGCGCGACGTGCTCGGCGCCGCGGTCGAGCTCCGCACCACCGCCGAGGGCCGCATCGTCGGCGTACGCCGCCCCTGACGGCGTCGCCCCCACGCGGCCAAGCGTATCGAGACCGACACGAGGACCCGCACGTCGCTGGCTAACGTTGGGGCACGATGCCCTGGCTCATGGAACGCCCGCTCGCCCCCGAGGCGGCGGCGCACCTCCACCGCTTCCTCGGCGAGCTGGCCGAGCGCCTCGACGACCCGGCGCAGGATCGCAACGAGGTGGTGCGGGAGACGCTGGCGCGCCAGCTCCATGCCTGCAGCTTCGAGGATCTCGCCACGGACGCGCCGATGGCGGCCTTCGCGCTCGACCCCCGCAACGTCCGCTTCGAGGCCGAGTACTACGCGGCCACCGACCCCCAGCGCTTCGCCCGCGTCAAGCCGCTCCTGTGGCTGTGGCGGACGCTCGATGCCACACCCCTGGGCCAGTCGGTCGCGAGCGGCGTGCCGCTCAGGCGCATGCTGGCCGAGCGCGTTCTCGCGCGCGCCGGACGCGGCCTGAAGATCTTCCCCAACGTCGAGCTGTCGGTGGGGTACAACCTCGAGGTCGGCGACGACGTCGTCATCCACCGCCACGTGCTCATCGACGACATCGGCGGCGTCGAGATCCACGACGGCGCCAGCATCAGCGACTACGCCAACATCTACTCGCACACCCACGACCTGCTCGAAGCGCCCGACGTCACGCTCAAGCGCACCGTCATCGGCCGCGGGGTACGGGTCGCCTACCACGCCACCGTCCTCGCCGGCACGGTGCTGTCCGACGACAGCATGTTGGGAGCGATGGCGCTGGCCACCCACGACCTCGAGCCCCACGTGGTGGGGCTGGGCATCCCCGCCAAGCCGCGGGTATGGAAGGAGCGGGCCCACGACCCGCGCTTCTCGATGCTGGCGGTCGACGCCCGGCGGATGCCGCGCCCGCCGGAGATCCGCGCCAACCCCGACTACGCCCAGGACGGCGAGGGGGAGGCGACCGGCGACGTCGAGCCGGCGCCGACGCCGGCGGCCGTCGAGGCGCGAGGGCACTCCTGAGGTGCGCACGGGACGCGGGACTCTCGCCCTCGCGCTGCTGGGCCTGCTGCTGCTGAGCACCGCCTGCTGCCCCGTGACGGCGCCGCCGCCGACCGCGTTCGTGGCCCAGCGCCTGACGGCGCTCGCCGACGGCACGGTCCGCGCCGAGCTCAACGACGGCCGTAGCGTGATCCTCACCGGGCTCGAGCGCCTGCCCGCAGTCCCCGTCTACCTGACCGGCACGCTGCTCCCCGACGGTCGCATCGCGGTGCGCTCGGCCCAGCCGCTCGGCAGCTCGTCCCCCTCGGGTGCCGGCTAGCCGACCGCCTGCGCCGCCACCGCGGCCGCGCCGATGACCCCGGCGTCGGTCCCCAGCTCGGCCAGCCGGATGTCGGCCTCGGGGTAGCCGCGGAGGTACTCCGCGGTGGCCGCCCGGATGCGGTCGAGGTAGAACGCGCCGACCTGACTCATGCCGCCGCCGATGACGAAGCCCTCGGGATCGAAGATCTTGGCGAGGTTGGCGATCCCGATGCCGGTGAAGCGTGCAGCGTTGTCGACGATGGTCAGGGCCTTGGGCTCGCCCTTGCGGGCGCGGTCGAACACCTCGCGCGTGTCCATCTCGCGGCCGTAGCCGTAGCTGGCATCGCGCGCGATGGAGCGGCCGGCAGCGATCGCCTCCAGGCTCCCGAGCAGGCCGTCCCCCCCGATGGGCCCGCCGGGCAGCAAGGTCATGTGCCCGACCTCCCCCGCCAGCCCGTGGGCGCCGCGGATGACGCGATCGCCCATGAACAGCCCGCCGCCGATGCCGGTGGAGATCGTCAGGTACAGGCTCGACTCCAGCTCGCGCGCCGCGCCGAAGAGGTGCTCGGCCAGGCCGGCGGCGTTGGCGTCGTTCTCGAGCACGATGGTGCGCTCGAGCCTGCGCTCGAGCTCGGCGACGATGGGGGCGTCCTCCATGCCGGCGATGTTGGGTGCGAACAGCACCGTGCCGTTGCGGTAGTCCAGCGGCCCCGGCGACCCCACCCCGACCGCCGCCACGTCGCCGTGGCCGCGCTCCAGCAGCGTCCGCGCGGCGCGCTCCAGCGCCGCCGCCACGTCGGGGAAGCCCGTCTGGGGCGTGTCGACGCGCGTGGCATCGAGGATGCGCCCGTCGTCCACGACGGCCGCCGCGATCTTGGTCCCGCCCAGGTCGAGGCCCAACGTCTTCATGCCGTCTCCTCCTGGAGGGCACCCACGCCCTCGAGCGCGAGTCCGGCCAGCTCGGCCGTGGCGCGCGCGATCATGCGCTCCTCGTCGGTGGGGACCACCAGGACCGCCACCGACGAGGTGTCCGACGAGATGCGCTTGGCGTGCTCGGCGTTGCGCACCTCGTCGAGTCGGGCGCCGAGGAACTCCAGGCTGCGCAGGCTCTCGCTGCGGATGCGAGCGTCGTTCTCGCCGATGCCACCGGTGAACACGATGCCGTCCAGGCCGCCCATCGCGGCCGCGTAGGCGCCCACCGTCTTGGCGATGCGGTAGGCGAACACCTCCAGCGCCGCGCGTGCGTCCTCGTGCCCGCGCTCGGCGGCCGCGCGCACGTCCCGCATGTCGTTCGAGACCCCCGAGAGACCCAGCAGCCCGGACTCGCGATTGAGCATGGCGTCGAGCTCGTCGACGCTCATGCCGCCGCGCAACAGGTGCAGCAGCACCCCTGGGTCGAGCGCGCCACTGCGCGTCCCCATCAGGAGCCCGTCCAGCGGCGTGAACCCCATGCTGGTGTCGACGCTCCGGCCGCCGTCGACCGCCGCCGCGCTGGCCCCGTTGCCCAGGTGCAGCGACACCAGCTTCAGCTCGCTGCGCGGCCGTCCCAGGACCTCGGCGGCTCGCCGCGTGACGAAATCGTGGCTGGGGCCGTGGAAGCCGTAGCGCCGGATGCGGTGGGCGCGGTACTGCTCGATCGGCAGCCCGAAGAGGAAGGCGCGCGGCGGCATGGTGGCATGGAACGCGGTGTCGAACACCGCTACGTGCTTCACGTCCGGCAGCAGCGCGCGCGCCGCCCGGATGCCCTCGAGGTTGGCGGGGTTGTGGAGTGGCGCCAGCGTCGCCAGCTCCTCGACGATCCGCACCACGGGGTCGTCGATGACCACCGGCGCCGAGAAGCGCATGCCGCCGTGGACCACGCGATGCCCCACGGCGGCGATGCCGCCCTCGGGGAGGCGCTCCTCGAGCACCTCCAGGACCAGGTGCAGGGCCTCGTCGTGCCGGGCCACGGGGCGCTCCGAGGTGGCGCCGAAGCTCGAGGCGAGACGGCTCTCGCCGCCGATGCGCTCCACCAGGACGGCGTCCCGGGACGGGAACAGCTTGACCTTGAGGCTCGAGCTCCCCGCGTTGACCACGAGGATGCCGGAGTGCTTCATCGTATCCTCCCAGCGCCCCACTCCACCCGCCGGAGCGGCGGCTGGGACGCGACCGACGGCCGCCACCGCGGCGTCACGGTCCCGACGAAGTCTACCAGAGGGGGTCTCGGCCCCCCGGGGCTCGGCGAGCGGGACGGGCGACCTTAGCGTAGAAGGCTCAGGTTATGTATAAATGGTGACAGAGAGGGTCCCCTCCCGAGCGGTATCCTCATGACCGAGAGGAGGCGTTATGTACAGGCTGTTCACCCTTCACGAAGCGACCCGTCTCCTCCCTGTGGTCGACGAGCACCTCGGCGCCCTGCAGAGCGCCGCCGCCGACCTGGCGCGCCTCCGCGAGCGCCTGACCGGGCTCCCCGAGGGCAGCCTGGAAGCGCGCAACATCGCCACCGAGGTGGCCTTCCTCCTGGGCGTGGTGCACACCAGCAAGGCCGAGCTCGACCGCCTCGGCGTCCGGATCCGCGACGTCGAGGGCGGCCTCGTCGACTTCCCCAGCCAGCTCGGCGCCGAGGTCGTGTGCCTGACCTGGGCCAAGGGACAGGACGCCATCACCCACTACCGGCGCCTGAACGGCGACGAGGCCAGCCGGCCGCTCCCTGCCGGCGCGGGCGACACGCCCACCCCCACCGGGCACGGCGGCGCCAGCGCCTGAGATCCCTTCAGGTACGTTCCGCGCCGAGCGCCTCCAGGGGCGCTCGGCGTCGTAGACCGAGGTCGCAGATCAGGCGCGGTACGAAGCCCAGCGCGTCGGCCGCGACGAAGTGCACGTCGACCGACCCCAGCTCCTCCAGCACGCCGTCCGGCTCGCCATGGACGTGCCCGAACACCAACGCATCCGGCTCCGCCGCCGCGATCAGCCGCGTGAACTCGGAGGCCTCGAGGCGCGGGTTGGTGGGCGGGAAGTGCAGCATCACCACGCGGTAGTCGCCCTCGAGCCGCTCGGCCGCGCGCAGCGACAGCGCCAGGCGCTCGGCCTCGCGCCGGTAGATGCGCTCGTCCTGCTCCCCGAAACCGCGGCTGCCCGGGCAGACCCACCCCCGGGTCCCCGCCACCACCACCCCGTCGACGACGACGGCGTCGTTCTGAACGGCATACATGCCCTTCGGCAGGTCGCGGCGGAGCTTCGAGATCGACGGCCACCAGTAGTCGTGGTTGCCGCGTAGCAGCACCTTGCGCCCCGGCAGATCGGCGATGTCGCGCAGATCCAGCAGGGCGTCGTCGAAGCGCATCGCCCACGACACGTCGCCGGGCACCAGGACCAGGTCGTCGTCGTCCACCACGCTGCGCCAGCCGCGGAAGAAGGCGTCGGGGTGGCCCTCCCATCCCGGCCCGAAGATCGTCATCGGCTTCGGATCGGCGCGCGACAGGTGGGGATCGGCGATGGCGAACAGGCGCATGGGGGGCCCAGTCTACCGTGGCCGCCAGGCCAGTCGCGTGCGCTGCACGCCCTCGCACCCGAGCCGTTCCAGCGCCGCGCAGGCGCCCTCGCCGCTGCGGGGATGGCGCCACTCCGGGACCAGCTCGCACAGCGGCGCCAGCACGAACGCGCGTTCCATCATGCGCGGGTGCGGCAGCGTCAGCCCCGCCGACGAGCGCAGCGACGGACCCCACGCCAGCAGGTCGAGGTCGAGGGTGCGTGGCCCCCAGCGCTCGCGCCGCACCCGGCCCTGGGCCCGCTCGACGGCGAGCAGTGCGTCCAACAGCGCCTCCGGCGTCGACCATGCGGGGTGCGGCTCGAGCGCCGCCACGGCGTTGAGGTAGGCGCCCTGTCCGGCGGGCCCGCCGACCGGTTCGGTGCGGTAGATCGAGGAGAACCGCGTGGTCCGCGCCAGCGCCTCGAGCCCCGCGGCGGCGCGGCGGAGCTGCGCGAGGGGATCGTCGAGATTGCTGCCCATCGCCACCAGGGCGATGTCGGCCGCGCCCTCCTCCCCCCGTTCGGCGTCAGGCGCGCTCGCGGTGGACCTCCACGTAGACGTCGCGCACCACCCCGGGGAGCGGGGCGTGGGGCTTGTGAACCCGCACCGTCACGCCCTCCACCCGCGGTTCGGAGGCCAGCAGGGCACGCGCGATCTTGGCGGCCAGCGCCTCGATGAGCTTGTAGCGCTTCTCCGTGACCTCGCCCCTGACCAGCTCGTAGACCTGGCTGTAGTCGACGGTCTGCCGCAGGCTGTCGCGCTCGGGCAGGCTGAGCCGCAGCTCCACGTCGACCACGAAGCGCGCGCCCATCTTCGATTCCTCCTCGAAGACGCCGTGGTAGCCGTGGAACTCCAGCCCCTCCAGGACGATCCTATCCATGCCCCTCGGCCCCCTCCGCGCCCGCCAGGGCGGCCCGCACCGCCAGGGCCTGGGCGTGCTCGGCCACGTCGTGCACCCGCAGCAGCGCAGCACCGCGCTCGGCGGCGAAGACGTGCAGCGCCAGCGTCCCGGGCAGTCGCTCGCTGGGACCGAGCTCCCCGACCAGCTTGCCGATCATGCTCTTGCGCGACGCCCCGACCAGCAGGGGCAGGCCATGCCCTGCCAGGCGCGCGGTCGCGGCCAGCAGCGCCAGGTTGTGCGCCACCGTCTTGCCGAAGCCCACGCCGGGATCGATCGCCACCGCCGGCACCCCCTCGTCCAGGGCGCGTCGCGCGTTCGCCAGCAGGAACGCCTCGACCTCGTCGACCACGTCGTCGTAGTGGGGCGCGCGCTGCATGCTGCGGGGCTCGCCCTGCATGTGCATGAGCACCGCCGGGGCTCCCGCCTCGGCGCAGACGCGCCGCATGGCTTCGTCGCGGAGCCCGCGGATGTCGTTCACCAGGCAGGCGCCGGCGGCCAGCGCCTCGCGCGCCACCTCCGGCTTCACGGTGTCGATGCTCACGCTCACGCCGGCGGCGCTCAGCCCCGCCACCACCGGCAGCACGCGCCGCAGCTCCTCGGCGGCCGGCACCCCCTCGGCGCCGGGCCGGCTCGACTCGCCGCCGACGTCGACGAAGGCGGCGCCCTCGCGCCACAGCCCCAGCCCCGCCTCGACGGCCGCGCTGGCGTCGCGGTGGCGCCCGCCGTCGCTGAAGCTGTCGGGGGTCACGTTCAGCACACCCATGAGCGCGGGCCCACGCCAGCGCAGGCGCCATCGGCCGGCGGCCTCCGGCTCGGCCCCCGGGGTCGGGCGCGTGAACGTCAGGCGGTGCTCGATGCCGGACCAGGAGGCGGGGGGCTCAGCCATCGCCGCGGGCCCCGGTCCCGGCCACGAAGCGCCAGTCGGCGGGGCGAGGGCCGAGCCCCAGGCGCCACGCCACCGCCTGCGCCACGCGTTCGCCGGCGCGTCCGTCGCCGTAGGGGTTGGGCGCGGCGCGCATCGCCTGGAGCGCGGCGCCGTCGCCGAGCAGCTCCCGTAGGCCCCGCTCGACCTCCTGGGGGTCGTTCCCCAGCAGGCGCAGCACGCCGGCGTCGACGCCCTCGGGGCGTTCGGTGACGTTGCGCAGCACCGCCACCGGCACGCCCAGCGCGGCTCCCTCCTCCTGGATGCCGCCCGAGTCGGTCACGATCAGCTCGCTGCGGTCGAGCAGCGCCAGCATCCCCAGGTAGTCCCAGGGCTCCTCCAGCAGCACGTTGGGGAGGGCCGCCAGAGCGGGCCGCACCGCCTCGCGCACCGCCGGATTGAGGTGGACCGGGTAGACGAAGGTGCGTTCGGGGTGGTCGCGGGCCACCCGCGCCAGGGCCTGGGCCAGCTCGGCCATCACCGGCAGGTTCTCGCGCCGGTGCATCGTCACCGCCACCACCGGACCGTCGGGCAGGGGCCGCGGCAACGCCGCCTGCGGGCGGGCCATGCGCACGGCGTCGACGGCGGTGTTGCCCGTGACGACCATGGCGTCGGGCGACTTGCCTTCGGCCAGCAGGTGGCGGCGCGCCAGCTCGGTGGGCGGCAGGTCGAGGTCGGTGAGGACGTCGGTGAGCCGCCGGTTCGCCTCCTCGGGGAAGGGTTGGGCGAGGTCGTGCGAACGCAACCCCGCCTCGACGTGCGCGACCGGCAGGCCCTCGAAGAAGGCGGCCAGCGCCACCGCGAAGGTGGTGAGGGTGTCGCCGTGCACCAGCACGTAGTCGGGGGCGAGCTCGCGCAGCCGCGTGGCCGCCGCCGGCACGATGCGGGCGGTGAGCTCCGGCAGCGTCTGCCGTTCGGTCATCACCGCCAGGTCGGCGACCGGCGTGATGCCGAAGATGCGCAGCGAGTCGTCGAGCTGCTCACGGTGCTGGCCGGTGACCAGGGTCACGGGCTCGAGCCCCGGGGCGGCCTCCAGCGCCCGCACCACCGGTGCCATCTTGTGCGCCTCCGGGCGGGTGCCGAAGGCCACGCACACGCGTGCGGCCGAGCCGTCGCTCACGGCAGCACGCCCTGGCGCTCGCGCCGCACCTCGGCCAGCCGCAGGAGCGACACGCCGCCGATCATCACCACCGTCACCAGCAGCGTCAACAGCGTCAGGACCGGCGGGGTGTTGGACAGCATCATGCCCACCAGCCCCAGCGCCAGGGTGGCGATCCACAGCAGGATCACGGTCCCGCGCTTGGAGCCCGAGCGGGCACGCAGCAGGTCGTGGATGTGGTCGTTGGAGGCCTCGGCGGGGCTGGAGCCGCGCCGTAGCCGGCGCACCGTCACCTGGGTGATGTTGACCACCGGCAGGGCCAGCACCAGGATGGGCGCCACCACCGCCACCGCCGCCGTCACCTTGAGCGCGCCCAGCACGCTCACCGCCGCCAGCACGTAGCCCAGCAGGTAGGCGCCGGAATCGCCCATGATGATCTTGGCGGGGCTGAAGTTGTGGCGCAGGAAGCCCAGCGCCGAGCCCGCCAGCGCCGCCAGCAGCAGCACCGCCGCGCCGCGTTCCGGGAACTGCAGCGCCACCGCCAGCAGGCTCATGCTGGAGATGGCGGCGATGCCCGACGACAGGCCGTCGAGGCCGTCGATGAAGTTGAAGGCGTTGGTGAAGCCGACCACCCACAGCAGCGTTCCCAGCACCGACACCAGCTCGGGCACGAACAGGTAGGTGCTGGGCCCGAAGTAGTTGGTGACGAAGCCGATGCTGACGCCGTTGACGACCAGGATGCCGGCCGCCACGAACTGCGACGCCAGGCGCATGGCCGGCGGCACCTCCCACATGTCGTCGATGAAGCCCACCAGCGCCATGAGGGCGGCCCCCAGGCCGATGGCCAGGAGCTGCACGCGGTAGGGGTCGATGAGCGCGGGCGCCACCAGGCTGCCCACCAGCACGGCCAGCAGGAAGCCGCCCAGGATGGCGATGCCGCCGATGTTGGGCACCGCGCCGACGTGCATCCGCACGCCCTTGCCGTGCGAGCCGCCGCCCTCCTGGACGGCGTGGATGCGCAGGGCGAAGCGGCGCACCCGCGGAACGAACCAGCCCACCGCCACCAGGGCGGTGAAGAAGGCCAGTGAAGCGCCCGGCAACGATGCGATGAGGGTGGGGCTCACGGCACCATTCTAGGCCGCGGCGGGAAGGCCCAGCATGGCAGGCGAGACGACCGGGAGACCGCCGCGGGCCACGACCCAGACGTCATCGCGTGCCGTAGATGCGGTCGCCGGCGTCGCCCAGGCCCGGCACGATGTAGCCGTGCTCGTCGAGCCGCTCGTCGCGCGCCGCGAGGATGATGTCGAGATCGGGGTGGGCCGTCTGGACCACCTCGATGCCCTCCGGCGCGCCGATGATGCAGAGCAGCTTGATCGACGAGGCACCGTGCTCCTGGAGCACCGTCACCGCCTTGGCGGCGCTGCCGCCGGTGGCGAGCATGGGGTCGAGCAGGAACACGTGGCGCTCGGCGATGTCGCTGGGGAGCTTGGTGTAGTACTCGACGGGCTTCAGCGTGGCCGGGTCGCGGTAGAGCCCGATGTGGCCGACGCGCGCGTTGGGCACCAGGCCCAGGATGCCGTCCACCATCACCAGCCCGGCCCGCAGGATGCCCACCAGCGCCAGCTTCTTGCCCGCCAGTCGCTTGACGTGCGCCGGCGCCACCGGCGTCTGGACCACGGCGTCCTCCAGCGGCAGGTCGCGCAGCGCCTCGAAGGCCATCAGCATGGTGATCTCGGTCGCCAGCGCACGGAAGTCGCGGACGTTGGTGTCACGGTCCCGGAGGACGGACAGCTTGTGTTGGATCAGCGGATGATCGACGACGGTCACGGGCATGGCTCACTCCTGTCCTGCGCCGTGGCAGCGAACCGAGCTGCGCCTTGGCGGCACGCGAAGGGCCGTTCCTGACGGAACGGCCCGATTGGCGGAGAGGGTGGGATTCGAACCCACGGTGCAGCATAGCCACACAACGGTTTTCGAGACCGTCCCGTTCAACCACTCCGGCACCTCTCCGGGCGTCGTGCCGGCCGGTCGGTGGGCCGCCCCAGGGGCGGTCCGCTCCGGCCTCGGAGCGTCGAGAGTATACCCTACCAGCCCCGGGGGCGTCGCCGGAAGGGGTCGGGTGCGCCGGACCTTGACGGGACGGCCGCGCTTTCCATACACTCGGGTTCGTCCCGCTGGCCCATCGTCTAATGGCAGGACAACCGGTTCTGGTCCGGTCGGTCGGGGTTCGAATCCCTGTGGGCCAGCCATTTTCTTCTCCCGGCGGTTGGCTACCGCCCTGTGACATCCCAACGAACGCCGTCTACGACGGTTCTCCTTGACACTCCTGGGCTCCGCGGATACACTCTGCCTTGCCCGGCACGCCACGCCGGATCGGCGCGGTGGCCCATCGTCTAATGGCAGGACAACCGGTTTTGGTCCGGTCGGTCGGGGTTCGAATCCCTGTGGGCCAGCCACGACGCCTCCCTCACGGGAGGCGTTCTCTCTGCTCGACGCTCCCGTCCGTCAGCCGCCGTCGCGGTAGTCGTAGAAGCCCTGGCCGGTCTTGCGCCCCAGCCGGCCCGCCTCGACCAGCTTGCGCAACCGCTGGGGAGGACGGAAGCGCTCCCCCAGCGCCTCGGTCATCGACTCGGCGATGAGCAGCATGGTGTCGAGCCCGATGTAGTCCGACAGCTCCAGCGGTCCCATGGGGTGGTTGAGCCCCAGCCTCACCGCGGCGTCGATGTCCTCCGCGCTCGCGACCCCCTCCTCGAGCATGCGCACGCCCTCCAGCAACAGCGCGGCCACGGCGCGCGTGGTCACGAAGCCCTGACGGTCGGCCACCGTGACGGTGGTCTTGCCGCAGCGCTCGGCCAGCGCGCGGGTCTGCTCCAGGGTGGCCTCGGAGGTCTGCACCGCCCGCACGAGCTCCACCAGGGCCATGCGCTCGGGCGGGTTGAACCAGTGCATGCCGACCACCCGGTCGGGACGCTGGGTGGCGGCCGCGATGGCCGTCACCGAGAGCTCGCTGGTGTTGCTGGCGAGCACCGCCGACGGCGGTGCCAGGCGGTCCAGGTCGGCGAACAGGCTGCGCTTGAGCTCGAGCTGCTCCGGCGCCGCCTCGATCACGAAGTCGGCGTCGTGCACCGCCTCGCCCAGGTCTCCGGTGAGCCGCAAGCGGCGCTCGACCGCCTCGGGCTCGTTGCGCTTGGCGATGCGGGCGGCAGCGCGCTCGCGCGCCTCCGCCACCACGTCGTACACCGCCACCTCCAGGCCGCTGGCCAGCAGCAGGGTGGCGATGCCGCCCCCCATGGTGCCGGCGCCGAGCACGGCCACACGCTCCACCGATGCCATGCCTACCTCGCTTCCAGCGACCGCGAGCGTGCCGCGACCGCCGAGGTCCAGTCTAGGTGGTGCGGCCGCGACCCGCGTAGAGGTCGAAGCGGGTGGTGGTACCCACCACGCTGCCGCTCGGTGCCGCCCCGCCGGCATCGGCCCCCAGCGGGGGCGCACGCAACGGGCGCTTGACCGCCACCCGCCGGAGCGCCACCGCGCGCGCGACCTCGAGCAGTCCGGCGGCGTCGGCGTCCTCCCCCACCAGCTCGCGGAACAGCGCCATCCCCTTGCCGGGGCGGGCGCGCTTGCCGCTGCGGGGGTACATGGGGTCGAGCACCACCACCTCGGGCGCGGGCTCGAGCTCGGGGAGCAGACGGCGGGCGTCGCCCTGCAGCAGGCGCATGCGCTCCGCGGCACGGCGCGCGTCGGGCCCCTCCCGGCCCGACCGGGCCCGCTCCAGACCGTCCTCGAGGAGCGCCGCCGCCAACGGCGAGCGCTCGATCAGCACCACCCGCAGTCCGTGGCTGGCCAGGTGGAAGGCGTCGACGCCCAGGCCGGCGGTGGCGTCTGCCACCCAGGCGTCCGGCGACACGCGCCCCACCGCGCGCCGCAGCAGGTCGCGTCCACCCGGCGGCCGCTGCACCGCAGCGCGGGGCGTCACGGTGACGGCCGGGCCGCCGGCGGCCCGCAGGCTCAGCCCCTCCTCCCCCAGCTCGAGCCACGCCTCGACGGGCTCGTCGCCCTTGACCACGCACCTCAGCCCGAGCTTCGCGGCGAGCGCCTCGGCCGCAGCGAGCAGCGACGGCGACGTCGCCTTCACCGCCACACGGGCGCGCGCGTCGTCGGGGCCGGACGTTCCAGGGATCACGACCCATGCTACGGCGGGGCGCTGCCGACGGGAGCCCCGGCGGGCCGGTGTGCCGTGGTGTAGGGGGTTCACGGCGCCTCCGCCGGGTGATAGCATGCGCTGAGGATATGCACGCGACGCCTAGGAAGCGAGCGTGGTCCGCTGCGGTCACCTACGGATCGTAGGTTTCCTAAGCCATCCCCGAACGAATCGAAGCTCACCCGGTCGAAGGAGGACGCCCATGAGCAACGCCAGCCTCGCCCAGCGGCGACGCGACGCCGTCGCGCCCGCCGCCTACAGCACCCACCCCTTCTACCCCGTGAGGGCGGAGGGCGCCTACGTCTGGGACGCCGACGGTCGGCGCTACCTCGACTTCTCGGTGGGGATCGCGGTCATGAACGTCGGCCACTCGCACCCCAAGGTGATCGCGGCGGTGCAGGAGCAGGCGGCGTCGTTCCAGCACCTTTGCTTCGCCGTGGCCATGCACGAGAGCTACATCGCCCTGGCCGAGCGCCTCAACGCCCTGGCACCCGGCGACAGCCCCAAGCGCACCTTCCTCGTCAACTCGGGCGCCGAGGCCGTGGAGAACGCCGTCAAGATCGCCCGCGCCTACACCGGTCGGGCCGGCATCGTGGCGTTCACCCACGCCTTCCACGGCCGCACCCACATGGCCATGTCGCTGACGGCCAAGGCCGTTCCCTACAAGGCGGGCTTCGCGCCTCGGGCCAGCGAGGTCTACCGTGCGGCCTACCCCTACGCCTTCCGCAACCCCTGGGGTCTCGACGATCCCGAGGAGGTCGGCGCCCGTACCCTGAATGCGCTCCGCGACCAGGTCAAGACCACCATCGGCGAGTCCGAGGTGGCGGCCTTCATCGTCGAGCCGGTGGCCGGCGAGGGTGGGTTCATCCCCGCGCCGCGCAGCTTCCTGGCAGGGTTGCGCGCCTACGCCGACGAGATCGGCGCGCTGTGGATCGACGACGAGGTGCAGGCCGGCATCGGTCGTACCGGCACCATGTGGGCGGTCGACGCCTACGGCCTCGAGCCCGACCTGGTGACCAGCGCCAAGGCGCTGTCGTCGGGCTTCCCGCTCTCCGCCGTGATCGGCAAGGCCAGCATCATGGACGCCATCGGTCCCGGCATGCTGGGCTCGACCTTCGGTGGCAACCCGGTGAGCTGCGCCGCCGCCCTGGCGACGCTCGACGTCATCGAGGAGGAGGGGCTGCTCGAGCGCGCCCGCACCATCGGTGAGCGCGCCTTCGAACGGCTCGGCGCACTCCAGCGCGAGTTCCCCGCCATCGGCGAGGTCCGCGGCCGCGGCGCCATGATCGGCATCGAGTTCGTCGAGGCGGGTACGCGGGAGCCCAATGCGGCCGCCGTGTCCGCCATCGTGGCGCACGCCCGCGAGCAGGGGCTGATGCTGCTGCCCACCGGCACCTACGGCAACGTGATCCGCCTGCTGCCGCCGCTGAAGCTCAGCGACGCCGAGCTCGACGAGGGCCTGGAGCTGCTGGAGCGCTCCGTCCGGGCGGTGCTCGAGCCGGTCGCCACGGTCGCCTGACGACGTTGCTCCATCGCGCGCTTCCGGCTGCCGCTCCGCAGCCGGAAGCGCGCTTGCTATACTCCCCGGCGTGAACGTACAGGTCGCCCCTTCGATCCTGGCCGCCGACTTCGCCGACCTCGGCGGGGCCATCCGCGCGGCCGAGGCCGGCGGCGCCGATCTGATCCACATCGACGTGATGGACGGCCACTTCGTCCCCAACCTGACGATGGGACCGGTGGTGGTGGCGGCGGCGCGGCGCGTGACCACCCTGCCGCTCGACGTCCACCTCATGATCGAGCGCCCCGAGGCGTTCGTCGACGCCTTCGCCGAGGCAGGGGCCGACGGCATCACGGTGCACGCCGAGGTGGCCCCCCACCTCCACCGTCTGCTCCAGCAGGTGCGCGAGACGGGGGTCCGGGTGGGCCTCGCCCTCAACCCGCTGACCCCGCTGGACGTGCTCCAGGACGCACTCCCCTACCTCGATCTGGTGCTGCTGATGACCGTGAACCCGGGCTTCGGCGGGCAGACCTTCATCGAGGGCAGCCTCGAGCGCATCGCCCGCGTGCGGCGCCTGCGCGACGAGCTCCGCCCCGACTGCCGCATCGAGGTCGACGGCGGCATCGGCCGCGCCACGGCCGGGCCCGCAGTGGCGGCGGGCGCCGACATCCTGGTGGCCGGCAGCGCGGTGTTCGGCGGGCACGGCTCGGTCGCCGAGACCATCGCCGAGCTGCGCGCGGCCGCGGCCGGCTGAGATCCCCTCGTACCGGGCACCACGACCCCATCGGCCCCAGCGCGGCCAGGCCGGCTCCTTCTAGATCGACGTGACGGCTTGGTTCAGGCGGCGTCGCGGAAACGACCGAGGGCGCGGAAGCGCTCGCGGCGCTGCGCCTCCAGCGCCTGGCGATCGAGCGGCATCAGCGACGCGACCTCCGCCAGCATGGCCTCGCGCACGCGCCGGATCGTCTCCTCGCGATCCTTGTGGGCGCCCCCCACCGGCTC
Organism: Deinococci bacterium; assembly: GCA_030149325.1. Classification (GTDB taxonomy): domain Bacteria; phylum Deinococcota; class Deinococci; order Deinococcales; family Trueperaceae; genus JASBRS01. The sequence goes on along the minus strand of JASBRS010000040.1, from coordinate 48,743 downwards.
GTCGATCACCCGGTCGACGACCCCCAGCTCGAGCAGGTCGTAGGCGGTCAGCTTGAGCGCCTCGGCCGCCTTCTCCGCCTCGGCAGCGTCGCGCCACAGGATGGCGGCGCACGATTCCGGGCTGATCACCGAGTAGATGGCGTTCTCCAGGATGAGCACGCGGTTGGCCACCCCCACCGCCAGCGCGCCGCCCGAGCCGCCCTCGCCGATCACCACACTGATCGCCGGCACCTGCAGGCGGCTCATGCGGCGGATGCTCTCGGCGATCACCCAGGCCTGGCCCTGTTCCTCGGCCGCGATGCCGGGGTAGGCGCCGGGGGTGTCGATCGGGGTGATCACCGGCAGCCCGAACTTGTCGGCCAGATCGAACATGCGCATGGCCTTGCGGTACCCGCTGGGGTGGGCCATGCCGAAGTTGCGGTGGATGTTCTCCTTGGTGTCGCGCCCCTTCTGCTGCCCGATCACCACCACGCTGCGCTCGCCGAGCCGGGCCAGGCCCGCCACGATGGCGGGGTCGTCGCCCAGGGTGCGATCGCCGTGGAGCTCGGTGAAGCCGTCGAAGGCGCCCTGCAGGTAGTCCATCGCCGTCGGCCGTCCGGCCGCCCGCGCCACCTGCACCCGCTGCCAGCGCGTCAGGTTGTCGAAGGTATCGCGTCGCAGGCGCTCGAGCCGCTGCTCCAGGAGCGTGATCTCGTCGCTGAGGTCGATGCCCTGCTCGCCGGCGTAGGCGCGCATCTCCTCGATCTTGATCTCCAGGTCCTCGATGGGCTTCTCAAAGGGCAGCGGCACGGCCCACCCCCTTCTCGCGCTCCCGGGCCACGGACCCGGCGCGCAGCAGGCGGATCGTCACGGCGAGACGCTCCTTGAGCGCCTTGCGGGACACCACGTCGTCGAGCATGCCCTTCTCCAGCAGGAACTCCGAGCGCTGGAAGCCCTCCGGAAGGTCCTGCTTGATGGTCTGCTGGATCACGCGCGGGCCGGCGAAGGAGATCAGCGCCCCGGGCTCGGCGTAGATCACGTCGCCGAGGGTGGCGAAGCTCGCCGTCACGCCGCCCGTGGTGGGGTCGGTGAGCACGCTCACGAACGGCAGGCCGCGCTCGGCGAGCAGCTCGAGCGCCACCGTCGTCTTGGCCATCTGCATCAGCGACAGCGCGCCCTCCTGCATGCGGGCCCCGCCGGAGGCGGTCACCGCCACCAGCGCGCGCCCCTCCTGCGCCGAGCGCTCGGCGGCCCGGGCGATCTCCTCGCCCACCACCGAACCCATCGAGCCACCCAGGAACTGGAAGTCCATCACCACCAGGCCGATCGCCTCGCCGTCGAGGGTCGCCCCTCCGGTGACGATGGCGTCGGGGCGGCCGTGCTTCTGCCGGTTCTTCTCGAGCCGCTCCGGGTAGGGCTGGGTGTCGACGAACCCCAGCGGATCCTCCGCTTGGATGCCGCCCGACCACGGCTCGAAGCTACCGGCGTCGGCCAGCAACTCGATGCGCGCCTCCACCGGCATGCGGTAGTGGTGCCCGCACTCGGGGCACACGTAGGCGTTGGCGACGAGGTCCTTGCGGTAGATCTGGGCGCTGCACGCCTCGCACTTCAGCCACAGGCCGGCGGGCGCGTTGTCGTCCTCCTTGCGCGTGGGCCGGTTCCGGCGGAACCAACGTTCAAGCGCCATGCGGCCTCCTCGCCTTCCAGGGGTTGCGACGTCGTGTCGTCGACCGTACGTGCACGCGCCATTCTAGCAGTCGCGCCCACCGCAGCCTCAAGCCGCCCCGAACGCCGACGGCGCTCAGCTCTCGTTCGCCGCGGGCTCCTCGGCCGGCACCGTGTCGTCCCCCGCCGAGCCTGAGCTCGGGTCGCCGCGCAGCGTAGCAGGCTCCTCACCGCCCAGGGAAGCCGGCCGCGACGGAGAGGCGCTCTCCGGCAGGCGTGCGGCCCCGCCGCGCCGCCCCGCCGTCATCTCGCTGCGCCCCGTGAACGACGCGCCCTCCTCGATATCGAGCGCGGCCGCACGGACGTTGCCCTCGAGCTGGCCGTCCTTCCAGATCTCGATCTTGCCCTTGGCGTCGACGTTGGCGCGGACCTTGCCGAGGATCTTCACCTCGTCGGCCTCGACCTGATCGCCCTCGATGACGCCGGCCTCGGCCACCTCCAGGACACCGCTCACCTTCACGTTGCCGTGGATCGCGCCGTGAACGCGCACGCGTCCGCTGGCCTCGAGGTCGCCCACCAGCTTGGTTCCGCGGTGGATGTAGGTGAACGGCTCGCTGGCCGTCGTCTCCTGCTTCGTCTTCTTGCTGCTACGTCCCAGCATGAGGTCCTCTCCCTCGCGCGGCGTCCCGCCCCCGATCCGGGGGCCGATGCCGGGCGCTCTCGGGGGCTTCCCCCTCGTCCCAACGTCCGCGCGGTGCGATGGCGTAGCTCGCCGCACCTCGCGGGGGTCCGCGGTCCGGTCGACGCCGGGACCCGTCGGGTGCCGCGACCTGTCGGACCGAGCGTCCGCCTCGGTTGTACCGCGCCCACGGGTCCGGCGGGGATTAAACGCTTCACAGGCCGCCGGCCCCGCGCGGGCTGCATGCGGGCGCGACCACGTCGTATCCTGGGAGGCATGGAACCAGCCCGTATCGTCCTGGTCACCAACGTCGGCCAGGGCTTCGGACGGGCCGTGGCGCTCGCCTACGGTCAGGCCGACTACGACGTCGTGTGCGCCGATCGCGACGTGGACCTGGCCGCCAAGACCGCCGCCGAGATCGAAGAGCTCGGCGGCCAGGCCATCCCCATCCAGGCCGACATGACCACCCAGATGGACGTCTTGGGCGCGTTCCACAAGGTCTACGAGATCTTCGGTGCGCTCGGGGGCGTGGTCCACGTCTCGAGCCAGGTCAGCCACACCCCGTTCGAGGAGCTGGGCGAAGGCGAGTTCGCCGAGCTGGTGGCGGAGGACCTGCGCAGCGCCTACCTCACGCTCAAGACCGCCGCCCGCCTGCTCGACCGCGGCTGGGTGGTGCTGATCACGCCCGCCGTGCACCGGCAGCCGCAGATGGCCGCGGTCCAGGGGGCCCTGTCGCACCTGGTCCGGAGCTTCTGCGAGCGCTTCGAGCGCCCCCGCGCGAACCTCGTGGTGCCGTCCCGCACCGCCTCGGACCCGCGTCACGACGCCGCACTGGTCGAGAGCGTCCGCTTCCTCGGCTCCGATGCGTCGTCGGGGGTGTCGGGGCAGGAGGTCTTCGTCGAGCTGCCGCCTCCACCGCGCGTCACCGAGTCGCTGCTGCCCGAGGTGCGGGCGGCCCTCGACGATCGGGTGCGCCAGGACGACCTGGAGGCCGGCCTCTACGACGACGCAGACGACGACGAAGACGATGCCGCGGAAGGCTCGCTGGACGGCGACGACGTGCAGGACGGCGAGGGCTCGCCGGACGACGACGCGGTGCCGGCCGACGACTTCGCCGACGATCCCTTCGACCGCTTCCACGCCGCCCCATCGTTGCGCCGGCACCACGTCGACGAGGACGACGGCGAGCTCGAGGGCGACCTCGCGGACACCCCGCGCCACCGCCTGCCGTGAGCCGCGCGTCGCGCTTGAAGGCCATCGGCTACGCGGCGTAGCGTGGGACCATGAAGTGCCCGTTCTGCTCCTCCGACGACACGCGGGTGATCAACTCGCGGCCGTCCGACGAGGGCGCGGCGATCCGCCGCCGTCGCGAGTGCGCGGCGTGCCACCGGCGCTTCACGACCTACGAGCGGGCCCAGTTCGAGGCGCTGATGGTGCGGAAGCGCTCCGGTCGCCACGAGGCCTTCAACCCCGACAAGCTGCTGGACAAGCTGCGCATCGCCTGCAACAAGCGTCCCGTCACCGAGAAGCAGTTGCGCGAGTTCGCCTACAGCTTCGAGGACGAGGTGCAGGCTCCGGAGGTCGCCTCCGACGAGATCGGTCGACGCACCCTGCAGTTCCTCAAGTCCCTCGACGACGTCGCCTACATCCGCTTCCTCAGCGTCTACCGCGACTTCGACTCGGTCGACCGCTTCATCGAGGAGATCCGCCAACTGGGCAGCGACGCCGCGGCGCTGGAGCCCGAGTTGGAGCGCGAGTCCTGAAGCGCGGCGCGAGCGTCGCGGGAGCGCGCCGCGGCGGCTCGGAGGGGTCTTGAGCGCCCCCCGCCGGGGCGCGGACGCCGACGGGATGCCGTCGGCGTTCGCAACCCGGATGCGCGAGCTGCTCGGCGACGCCGAGGCCCGCGAGCTCCTCGCCGCGCTGGCGGCTCCGGCGGTACGCGGCCTTCGCGCCAACCCCCTCAAGATCACGGCCGAGGCGCTTCACGAGCGCCTCCCGTGGCGGCTGGTGCCCATCCCCTGGTGCGCCGACGGCTTCCTGCTCCCCGACCCCGACGGCGCGCCCGGGGCGCACCCGCTCCACCAGGCCGGCGCGTTCTACCTTCAGGACCCCAGCGCCATGGCGCCGGCGGAGGTGCTGCGGCCCCGCCCCGGAGAGCGCGTGGCCGACCTGGCGGCGGCACCGGGAGGCAAGACCACGCACCTGGCCTCCCTGATGCGGGGTCGCGGGCTGCTGGTCGCCAACGACCCCGATGCGCGACGTGCGCGGGCGCTGGTTGCCAACGTCGAGCGCTGGGGAGCCAGCCACACCGTCGTCACGCAGGCCGAGCCCGAGCGACTCGCCCGGGCCTGGGGAGCGACCTTCGACCGCGTCCTGCTGGACGCCCCGTGCTCCGGCGAGGGGATGTTCCGCAAGAGCGCGGAGGCGCGCGGGCAGTGGACGCCCGCTCTGGTCGACCGCTGCGTCGCCACCCAGGGGCGCCTGCTCGAGGCGGCCGCTCGTCTGCTGCGGCCGGGCGGCCTCCTCGCCTACAGCACCTGCACCTTCGAGCCGGCGGAGGACGAGGGGGCGGTGACCGCCTTCCTCGCTGCGCATCCGGAGTTCCGCCCCGAGCCCTTCGAGCTGCCGGGTCTCGACCCCGGACGGGCCAGCGCCGGCCTCCCGAGCTCCGCGACGGCGCGGATCTGGCCGCACCGGCAGCCCGGCGACGGCCACTTCGTCGCGCTGCTGCGCAAGGTCGACGCGACCGACGAGGCAGCGTCGGTCGGGGCCCCGAGCTCGCGGTCGTCGGGCGCCGGCTACGGCCGCGCCACGGCGGCGCCGTCCGCCGCCCTCGCCGCCTGGCACGCCTTCGCCGACGACGTGCTGGGGAGCGTCCCCTTCCCCGAACACGCCCTGCTGCTGCACCACGATCGCCTGCTGGCGGCGCCCCGCGACCTTCCCGCCGCCGACGGCGTGCACCTGCTGCGCGCCGGAGTGGTGCTCGGACGCTACCGCGGCCGCCGCTTCGAGCCAGCCCACGCGCTGGCGATGGCCGCACCGCCCGGCGGCAACGAGGTCGACCTGCAACCCGAGGACCCACGACTGGCGCGCTACCTCGCCCGGGAGCCGTTCGCCGACGGCGGCCCCGACGGTTGGGTGCGTGTGACGGTGGCCGGACTGGCCCTGGGCTGGGGGCGCAGGAGCGCGGGCGAGGTGCGCAGCCTGCTGCCTCAGGGACTGGCTCGGCCCGCCGGCTGAGGCTGCGCCAGCGCGGCCGGCGAGACATCGTCGGCGTTCTCGCGCCGTTCGCCCGCTATGCTCGGGTACGAGACCTGACGCCATGGGGCACCCTACGTTCACCACGCTCCCGACCGACCCCGGCGCGCCCTCCTTGCTCGCCACGGTGGCCCGTGCCAAGGAGCGCTTGGTCGTCCAGCCCCGCCCGGACGCCCTGGGGGTGGCCCAGGTCGCGTTGCTGCCGCTCCTCCAGGCCTGCGGCGTCGACATCTTCGATCTCGGCGTGGTGCGCGGCAGCGCCGAGGGCGCCTGCCTGCAGTACCGCATCCGGCTCGACGGCGAGCACGCCGTGGTGACCGTGTACGGCGTGGGCGTCCCGCTGGCCCGCGGACTCGGTTGGAACGACGGCGTCGACGGGGTCTTCTCCCTGCACACCAACGGCAGCGACTGGCAACTGCTGCTGCGAGGCGAGGACGCCTACGGCTTCGGGCTCTACGACGACGTCTTCCCCAGCGTGATGGCTCGCCTGTTCCAGACCGGCGGCCCCGACCCTCAGCGGCGCGTGGCGCTGGCCCGCTCGCTACTCCAGCAGGACTGGCTGGCCGACAAGCTGGCACGACTGTCGCGGGACGTCGGCACCGACGAGCTGCGGCGGATGCTGGGGGGACCTCGCGGCGACCCCGGGCAGGTGCTCGAGCTCCTGCGCCAGCGCAAGCTGCTGCGCGAGCGCCATGCGATCGACGAGCGCGCCGTGCGGCGGGCGGTCGCCGTGACCCTGAAGGCCACCGAGCTGGGATGGGTGCGCGAGGCGGACGCTCTCACCGACATCAGCCTCGAGGACCTGCTGCTCCACGCCGAGAGCGTGGCCAACCTGCGGGGCCGGCTGCGCTGCAGCTTCGACGGCGAGCCGTTGCCGGTCGCCTCGCGCAGCGCGCTCTACTACGTCCTGGCAGCGGTCGCCGTACAGCACGGCCGCGAGGACGCCATCCCCTCCGAGGACCTCATCATCCCACCGGCCAAGGTGCCCCCCGGCCTGCGCGCGCGGCCGCTGGGCCGCCCCGGCTGGGCGCTGCTCCTCACGCGCAACGGACCGTCGCTGGCCGAGGCCACCGAGGCGCTGCTCGAGAGCCTGGGGCTGCGCCACCGCCTGAGGGCCACGCAGCGTGGGCGCCCCTATCCTGGGCTCGAGCCCGAGATCCCTGCGCAGGACGCCCGCTAGGGCGCCGGCGTCAGCGTCAGCGTCCCGATGCGCCCCTTCTCCGCGTCGGTGCGAGCCAGACTCATCGGCAGGTAGGCGACATCGCGCCAGCGCGTCAGGAAGTCGCGGTAGTGCGGCGACAGGATGTTGCCCGACTGCCCCGTGGTCTGGATGAAGCGCGAGGCGTCGAGGTTCGCCAGGTCGTACACGGCGCGGTAGCCCGGACCGACGATCTGACGGAACGGATGCTGGGTGTCGCCCATGTCGTAACGGCCCACATCGATGGTGTAGGCACCGCCGCCGTTGGGGATGAGCAGGTCGAACAGCCCGCGCAGCGGCGTCTGCGAGAACACCTGGTGCGCGCTGAACGCCTGGTGGGCGTCGCCCCAGCGCCACTTCGAGGGGTCCTTGCCGTAGCTCTTGGCGAGCTGGTCGACGGCGTCCTGGAGCGCCAGCTTGGCGTCCTGGGCGCAGGTCTCGACGCCCGGCGTGCGCACGTCGTCGCACCACTTGGGATCGCTCTTCAGGACCTCCTGCAGGAACTCCGGATGGAAGCCGAAGAAGGCGTCGAAGAGGTCGCCCATCTCGTCGGCGTAGACGCGCTTCGAGAAGGCCCGGTACCAGGCGGCGAACACCAGCGGCGCCGCCTTGTCACGCGCCATCGCGCCGTCCCAGCCGACGAGCTGCGCCTGCGCCTGGCGCGCCAGCTCGGTGTCGGACTGGACCGCGCGCAGGGTGGGCAGGAAGGCCTGGGCGAACGGCGACACCTGGTCCGCCTGGATGCGCTCCATGGTCGCCAGCGTCACCTTGGGGGTCCCGGCGAGGAGCGTGCGGATGCGTTCGGCGCGGTACGGCACCGTCCAGTCGCGGGTCAGGTAGTACGGGTAGCCCGACGGCACCACGCGGTTGTTGGCGGTCACCACCTGCCCGTCGGACGGGTCGAAGGTGTGCGGCAGGGCGTCGAACGGCACCGTCCCGATCCAGTCGTACTGACCGGTCCATCCAGGCACCGGCACCGTCCCCTGCCCCGACCGACGGATGGGGATGCGGCCCGGCGCGTAGTAGCCGATGTTGCCGTCGACATCGGCGTAGACGATGTTCTGCTCGGGCGTCACGAAGTCCTTGAGGGCGCTGGTGAACTGCCCCCAGTCCTGCGCCGTGTTCATCTTCATGACGGCCTGGATGGTGGTGTCGTCGGGCTCGAGCGCCGTCCACTGCATGGCGATCACCATCCCGGCCCCCTGCTCCTTGGCCACCGTGGCGGCGTCGCTCGCCACGTCGGAGATGACGGGGCCGTGCCGGGTGCTGCGCACGTTCAGCACCACGTCGGGCTTGCCCTTGACGTGGATGACCTCGCGGCGCGTCTCGAAGGGCGCGCTTCCCGTCGGCGTGAGGTAGCGCGTGGGATCGTTGGGATCGACCTTCTCGATGAACAGGTCCTGGGTGTCGGGCCCGGTGTTGGTGAAGCCCCAGGCGATGCGGTCGTTCCGCCCCAACAGCACCGCCGGCGTCCCCGGCAGGGTGCCCCCGATGACGTTCAGTCCGGGCGCACTGATCTGCGCCAGGTACCACAGCGAGGGGGCGTCGAGCTCGAGGTGCGGGTCGTTCGCCAACAGCGGCTTGCCGGAGGCGGTGTGCTCCCCCGACACCACCCAGTCGTTCGAGCCGAGACCGGGCGGCGACGGCGCCGGCGATGCCGAGGCCAGGGCGTTCAACGGCAACTGGCGGTACAGGGCGCGGAAGTCGGGCAGGACGATCGGACCGTCGGCGGGGTAGCCGGGCCACAACGTGGCGATCAGCTTCTGGGCGTCCGCGGGCTTGAGCTTGGCGATCAGGCGGGCCCGGAGCAACTCGGTGTCCCAGTTGCCCGAGAGATCCCACGACATCATCTTGGCCCAGGCGATCACGTCGGCGGCGGTGAACGGTTCGGGCTTCACCCCCAGCACCACGTACTCCGGCGGCCACGCCCCCTTGTGGTCGGCGATGTAGGCGTTGATGCCGGCCACGTAGTCGTCGAGCAGGCCGCGCGTCTCGGGGTCGAGGTGCGTCAGCGCCTGCTGGGCCGCCCGGTACACCCCGAGCGTGCGCAGGAACTCGTCGGTCTTGAGGGTGGCGGCGCCCAGCACCTCCGACAGGCGACCGGCTCCGACACGGCGCTGGAAGTCCATCTGCCACAGGCGGTCCTGGGCGTGGACGTAGCCGAGCGCGAAGACGGCGTCGGCCTTGTCCTTGGCGTAGATGTGCGGCACGTCGTTGGCGTCGCGAACGATGTCGACGCTCTGGTGCAGGCCCTGGACCTCGACGCTGCCCCGCACCTTGGGCAACGAGGTCCGCATCCACAGGTAGCCCCCTGCTGCCACGAGCACGAGCAAGACGACGACCCCAGCGATGATGCGCAGCGCAAGCTTCATGACGGCCCTCCCGGAACTGTGCGGCATTCTACCGCTCCGTCCGCGCCGCCCGGCGAGCGCGACCGTTACACTCCGGGCATGCTCCCTCGTAGCGACCGTGACCCCAGCGCGCCGGCCGTCGCCGTCGCCCCGGTGTCGGCCGACACCTGGCGCGACGTCGCCGCCCTCTCCGTCACCCCCGACCAGCGCGCCTTCGTGGCCGAACCCAGCTACTACCTGGCGCTGTGTTGCTACAGCGAGGTCGGGTGGGCGCCGCTGGCGATGACGCTCGACGGCGAGGTGGTGGGCTTCCTGATGTCGGCGGTCGATCCGAGCGACGGCGCCTGCTGGCTGGGCGGGGTGATGGTGGACGCCTCCCGGCAGGGGCGCGGCGTCGGCGGCGCCGGCATCGACGCGGCCCTGCGCTACCTGGGCTCGACGCACGGCCAGCGCCACTTCGCCCTCTCCTACGATCCGGCGAACGAGCGTGCCCGACGCCTCTACGCCCGCCTCGGCTTCCGCGAGACCGGCGAGACGGAGGGCGACGAGGTCGTGGCCCGGAGGCGCTGAGCTGGCCCGGTCGGTCCGGATCGACGACGCCGCCGCCACGCCGCTTGCTCGCCCGACCGCGAGCGTGCTAAGCTCGCGTTTGGCTTCGCGCATTGTCGGCCCCGATCAAACCGGCAAGCCTCCGAAGGACGTGACGAGTGTGAAAACCTACTTCCCCAAGGAGACTCAGAGCGACTGGGTCGTGATCGACGCGGAAGGCCAGACGGTCGGCCGCCTCGCAACCCAGATCGCGTCGCGTCTCCGCGGCAAGCACAGAGCGGACTACACCCCCAACCAGGCGTTGGGCGACTTCGTGGTCGTGGTGAACGCCGAGAAGGTCGTGTTCAGCGGCCGCAAGCTCGACCAGAAGATCTACACCCGCTACACCGGCTACCAGGGTGGCCTCAAGACCACCACCGCGCGGGTGATGTTGGAGCGCCACCCCGATCGCGTGATCCGTCACGCGGTGTGGGGGATGCTCCCGAAGTCGCGCCTGGGCCGGAAGCTCATCCGCCGCCTCAAGATCTACGCCGGCGACGCGCATCCGCATCAGGCGCAGCAGCCGAAGGCCCTGGAGGTCGCCTGATGGACCAGTACTACGGAACCGGACGCCGCAAGTCGGCCGTGGCGCGGGTGTTCCTGCGCCCCGGCAACGGGCACATCACGGTCAACGGGCGGGAGTTCCAGGACTACTTCCGGGGGATCCTGGTGGGCGTGCAGGCGCTCGAGCCCCTGAAGGCCACCAACACCGCCGGCCGCTACGACGCCGTCATCACGGTCAAGGGCGGCGGGCCCAGCGGCCAGGCCGACGCCATCAAGCTCGGCGTGGCGCGCGCGCTGCTCGAGGTCGACCCCAACTTCCGCGCCACCCTCAAGCAGGGCGGCTACCTCTCGCGCGACGCCCGTATCGTCGAGCGCAAGAAGTACGGCCTCAAGAAGGCTCGGAGGGCTCCGCAGTACAGCAAGCGCTGACCTCGTGAGGGCCAGCGTGGCCTGCGGGCTGCCGGTGTCCTCATCGGATCGAGGCTGTGGCGGGGCGTTCCCTTCGGGAAACGCCTCGCCCGTCGTTTGGGGGCGAGGGCCCCGCGTCCGGACCGGCGGCCAGCGCCGGCCCCTCCAGGAGGACCGCACGCCATGACCCTGTTCCAAGCCACCGTGCTGGGGATCGTCCAGGGGCTCACCGAGTTCCTGCCCGTCTCCAGCTCCGGCCACCTGGTGCTCACCAACTACTTCCTGGGCTGGGGCTCGGGGTTGAAGCTGTGGGTCGACATCGCGACCAACACCGGGACGCTGCTGGCGGTGCTGATCTACCTTCGCCGCGACGTCGCCATGGCGCTCGGAGGCTTCGTGGCCGGGCTGGGCTCGGCCGAGGCGCGACGCCGGAGCGGCTGGCGCACGGCGCTGCTGGTGCTCGTCGGCTCGGTCCCCACGGCCATCATCGGACTGGGGCTGAAGGGCGTCTTCGACAGCCTCAACGCGCCGTTCCCGGTGGCCCTGGCGCTGGCCGTGACCGGCGTGATCCTGTGGTTCGCCCCCAAGAGCGGACCCAAGCACGACGTGGCGCACGTCACCTTCCTCGACGCCTTCCTGGGCGGCATCGCCCAGGGCCTGGCGGTGATCCCCGGGATCTCGCGCTCGGGCATCACCATCGCCACCTTCCTGGGCCGCGGCGCCGACGCCGAGCTGGCGCCGCGCCTGTCGTTCCTCATGTACCTGGTGGTGTCGCTCGGGGTGACGGTGCTGGGCGTGAAGGACATCCAGGCGGCCGACATCGCGCTGGGCCCGGTGCTGGCGATGTTCGTGGCCTCGTTCGTGACCGGCTACCTGGCGTTGATGGTGCTGTTCGCGGTGTTGCGACGCGGCCGCTTCCGCGCGTTCGCGCCCTACCTGTGGGCCATCTCCCTGGTCACCCTCATCCATCTCGCCCTGCGCTGAGCGCGCCCCGGGAGGGGCACGAAGGCACGGGAAAGTGCGCCGGGGACGCCCCTGGCACCGACATCGGTAGCCGCGACGCTGGGCTACAATACTCCGAAGAGGAGGCGCCTCCATGACTGTCGTAACGCGGATTGCACCGTCACCGACCGGCGACCCGCACGTCGGGACGGCGTACATCGGCCTGTTCAACTACGCCTTCGCGAAGCGGCACGGGGGCCGCTTCATCTTCCGACTCGAGGACACCGACCGCCAGCGCTACGATGCGCAGGCCGAGGCCCGCATCCTCGAGATGTTCTCGTGGCTCTCCATCGCCCCGGACGAGGGTCCGGGGATCGGCGGCGACGCCGGCCCCTATCGCCAGAGCGAACGCACCGACATCTACCGGCAGCACGTCGAGCAGCTCCTGGCGTCCGGTCGGGCGTACCGCGCCTTCGAGACGGCCGAGGAGCTCGACGCCATGCGCACCGAGCAGAAGCTGCTCGGCCGGCCCCTGGGCTACGACGGGCGCGGCCGCTCCGTCCCCAGGCAGGACCAGGAGGAGCGCGCCGCGGCCGGCGAGCCGCACGTGGTGCGCCTGCTCACCCCCGACGACGGCGCCACCGTCTTCGTCGACGAGCTCCGCGGCGAGGTCAGCATCCTCAACCAGGAGATCCGGGACCCGGTGCTGCTCAAGAGCGACGGCTACCCCACCTACCACCTCGCCAACGTCGTGGACGACCACCTCATGGGCGTCACCCACGTCATCCGAGCCGAGGAGTGGATCACCAGCACGCCGATCCACGTGCTGCTCTACCAGGCCTTCGGCTGGCCCGCTCCCCGCTTCGTGCACATGCCGCTCCTGCGCAACCCCGACAAGAGCAAGGTGAGCAAGCGCAAGCTCGACACCTCGGTGGCGTCGTACCGCGAGCAGGGCATCCTGCCCGAGGCGTTGCTCAACTTCCTCGCCACCATGGGTTGGAGCATGGCCGACGGCAGCGAGTTCTTCAGCGTCGACGAGATGGTGGCGGCGTTCGACATCCAACGCGTGTCGCTGGGTGGCCCGGTCTTCGATCTGAAGAAGCTGCGCTACTTCAACGCCAAGTACCTGCGCGACCTGCTGTCGCTCGACGAGGTGGCGCGCCGGGTCACGCCGTTGCTCGAGGAGCGCGGCTACCGCTGGGACGACCACGACTACCTGCTCGACGTCGTCGACGTGCTGCGCCCCCGCGCCGAGACGCTGGTCGAGATCGCCGACGGCGCCGGTTACTTCTTCACCGACGAGGTGCGCTACGACGACTCGGCCCGCAAGCAACTGGCGGGCGGCCAGAAGTACCTGGAGGATCTCGAGCGCGAGTTCTCCATCCTCGAGTTCTTCGACTACGACGGTGTCGACGACCTCTTGCACGACTACGTGCAGGCGCAGAGCGTGGGCATGGGCAAGGTGCTGCAGCCGCTGCGGGCGGCGCTCACCGGCACCACCAGCGCGCCCGGGGTCACCGATCTCGTCACCATCCTCGGCAAGCGTCGGGTGCTGCAGCGCATCGGGCAGGCGCTGAGCGCCATCAACCAGGGGCTCCCCGACGACAACCCGCAGCGCGCGGCGGACGCCGAGAAAGCGGCGGCTAAAGCCGCTTCGGCGGCCAAAGCCGCTTCGGCGGCCAAAGCGGCTTCGGCCGCCAAGGCGACTTCGGCGGGCCGGGCCAAGGCCGCACCCGCCAACCCGGGAACACCTGCCACGGCGCCGGCCGACGAGACGGCGGCCGCCGGCGACGCAGCCGAGACCACCGCGGGGACCGCCCCGAAGAAGGGCGGAACGGCCACGAAGGCGCGGACGACCCCCGCCAAGCGGGGCTCGCCGGGATGAGCTGGTTCGACCGGCTCCGGAACGGCCTGGCCCGCACCCGCTCGGTGCTGGCGGCCGACGCCGGCAGCGACTGGGAGATGGACTGGGACGACCTCGAGTTCGCCCTCATCGGCGCCGACGTGGGCGCCAAGCTGGCGGCCGAGGTGGTGCGCGAGGCCCGGGCGGAGCGCGAGCGCGGGACCTCGTTCCGCGAAGCGCTCGAGCGCGCGTTGCTCGACCAGCTCGAGCCCGATCGCATGCGTCAGAAGCTGCGTCGCGTCGGCTTCGACCTCGACGTCCACCGCAACGTCGTCGAGGTCCGCGGACGGGTGGTGATGATGGTCGGCGTCAACGGCGTCGGCAAGACCACCACCATCGCCAAGCTCGGCCAGTACTACCAGGGGCACGGACGCTCGGTGATGTTCGCCGCCGGCGACACCTTCCGGGCGGCGGGCAGCGCCCAGCTCGCGGTGTGGGGCGAGCGCCTGGGCATCCCCACCATCACCGGCCCCGACCGCTCGGACCCGGGGGCGGTCGCCTTCGACGCCGCCCGGGCGCGCGCCGCCCGCGGCATCGACCTGCTGTTCGTGGACACCGCCGGCCGGCTCCACACCCAGCACAACCTCATGGAGGAGCTGGCCAAGGTCCAGCGCGTCATCGGCAAGGCCGACGCCGGCGAGCCGCGTGAGGTCTGGCTGGTGCTCGATGCCGTGACCGGCCAGAACGGGCTCGAGCAGGCGCGGCGCTTCCACGAGGCCGTGGGCGTGACCGGCGTGATCGTGACCAAGCTCGACGGTACCGGCAAGGGCGGCATCCTGCTGCCGATCGCTCGCGAGCTCGGCCTGCCGATCAAGTTCATCGGGGTCGGCGAGCGTCCCGAGGACCTCCAGCCGTACGACGCCGCCGCCTACGTGCGCGCCCTGCTGGACATGCCGGCAGCGGCCGCCTGAGACGCCCGTCCGCCCCGTGACCCCTCCCCTGCTGCTGGTCGCTGCAACCGCCATGGAGCTCGAGCCGCTGGTCGCCTCGCTGCGGGCCACGCCGGCCGATGCCCCCTGGGGGCAGGCCTGGCGGGCGGACGCCGCCGCTCGGGAGCTGGTGCTCACCGTCCTCGGCGTGGGCAAGGTCAACACCGCAGCGGGACTGGCGCTGGCGCTGGACCGTTGGCAGCCGTCGTCGGTGGTCCAGCTCGGCATCGGCGGCACCTACGTGGGCAGCTTCCTCAGCGTCGGCATGACGGCGGCGGCCGCCGTCGACGTGCACGTCGATTGCGGAGCCGGCGAGGGCGCGGCCTGGCAGGACATGCACGCCCTGGGCTTCCCGCTGCTGGCGGGTCCACCCGCGCACTTCAACGAGATGCCCACCGACGCCGAGCTCACACGCTACCTGGCGGCGGCGACCGGCCTGCCGCCGCAGCGCTTCGCTACCTCCGAGCGGGTCACGGCTAGCCTCGACGAGGCCGATCGTCTCCAGCGCCGCTTCGACGTGGCGGTCGAGTCGATGGAAGGGGCCGCCGCCGCCCAGGTATGTCTGGCGATGGGCGTCGCCTTCGCGGAGGTCCGCGGCATCAGCAACGTGGTGGGGGAGCGCGACCGGCGCGCGTGGGACGTGCCCTCGGCGGTGCGTGCCGCCTGTCGGGCGGTCGAGGCCGCCCTGCCGGAGCTGGGAGGTCACGCATGAGCGTGCTGCAGTCCGTCCCCCTGTGGGGGTACTTCATCGTTCTCGGCCTGGCGTTCCTGGGCGGCCACCTGCTGGGCCTCCGCCCCGATCCCGACCTGCGCCCGGGCCGCCGCATGGCCGGGCGCTGGGGCTCGTCGCTGCTGCTGCTGGCGTCGCTGCTGCTGGTGTCGCCCGCGCATGTGGCCACCATCCTTCCGTCGGTCGCCCTCGCCTTCGCCGGAGGCCTGGTGAGCGGCCGGACGGCCCCTCCGGCGACTCCGAAGGCGGGCTACCCGAAGACCGGCCCGACGCCCGAGCGAGGCGCGCCGTCGAGCGACGGCGGCAGCCACGACCCGACCGACGCCGGCGCCGAGCCCGACGACCGCGCCTGACACCGCCGCCGGCGTCCCGTAGCTCCCGTCCTGGACGGCGTCCCTGTCACGGACGGTATACTCGGGTCATGGCATTGGTCACCGGACTCGAGATCCTCGGCGCGGCGCGCGAACACGGCTACGGCGTCGGCGCCTTCAACACCAACGACATGGAGATCACCCAGGCGATCCTGGAGACCGCCGAGGAGGAACGCAGCCCCGTCCTGCTCGCCCTCTCCGAGGGCGCCATGAAGTACGGCGGCAAGCCTCTCACCGATCTGGTGCACGCCATGGCGAGCGAGGCGAGCGTCCCGGTCGCCATCCATCTCGATCACGGCTCGTCCTACGCCTCCTGCCTGCGTGCCATCCGCGCCGGCTTCTCCTCGGTGATGATCGACATGTCGCACGCCGACGAGGAGGTCAACATCCGCGAGACCGCCCGCGTGGTCGAAGCGGCGCACGCCGTGGGCGTGACGGTGGAGGCCGAGATCGGGCGCCTCGGTGGCGTCGAGGAGCACGTCGTGGTGAGCGCCGAGGACGCCTTTCTGACGCGCCCCGACGAGGCCGAGCGCTTCATCGAGGCCAGCGGCGCCGACTACCTGGCGATCGCCATCGGGACGTCGCACGGCGCCAACAAGGGCAAGGGACGGCCCTTCATCGACCACCAGCGCATCCGCGACATCGCCGCCCGGGTGAGGCAGCCGCTCGTCATGCACGGTGCCAGCGGGGTGCCGACCACGCTCGTGGAGCGTCTGAACGCCGCCGGGGGCAGCCTCGCCGACGCCAGCGGCATCCACGACGACGACGTCCGTCAGGCCGTCACCGAGGGGATCGCCAAGATCAACACCGACACCGACCTCAGGCTCGCCTTCACCACCCGCGTCCGGGAGGTCCTGCGTGACAAGCCGGCCGAGTTCGATCCGCGCAAGATCCTCGGGCCGGCCCGCGACGAGATGCGCGAGGTGGTGCGCCAGCGGATCCGTCTGTTCGGTTCGGGAGGTCGCGCCTAGACGCCGCGGGGTGGGCCGCGGCCTCGACGGCGCAGGGCGTGGCGGTCGCCGCTAGGCGACGACCGTCGAGCGTGCTCGCGCCAGCACCAGGTAGGCCAGCGCGGCCGCCGGCAGCAGGCACAGGAACGCCAGCATCATGGCGGGCATGAGCCCGATCGCCTGCTGCAGCAGTCCCTCGGCCATGTACAGCACGCCCGCCGTGCCCCAGGTGAAGCCCATCAGCATGCCGGTGGCGGCGCCCATCGATCCCGGCGCCAGGTCCTGGGCGCTGACGATCAGCAGAGGCACCGAGGCGTTCGCGGCCGCGCCGCCGACGGTCACCATCAGGTAGTAGGCGACACCGCCCGCCGGCAGCGCGAACACCGCCATCAGCGCCGGCAGGGCCACCAGCATGGTGCCCACGATGAGCAGGCGCCGCGGCAGCCGCGCCGACAGCGCCCCGGCGCCGATCGCCCCCAGGCCCCCGGACAGCGCGAAGGCGGCCAGCGTCCAGGAGATCACCGGCGCGTCGGGGGCGAAGCCCCGCACCTGCGCCAGCCACAGGGGCATGGCGTTGTTGAAGCTCACGAAGGCCAGGCTCCGCAGGATGCCCACCAGGCTCAACACCCCCACCGGGCTCATCACCAGCTTGCGGTCGAGGAAGGCGATGCGGCGCGCCTGCTTGACGCCATCGACACGCGGCAGCACGGTGAGCAGCAGGGCCCCCAACACCAGGCCCGGGATCATCAGCAGCGGGGCGTAGTCGAGGCCCACAGTGCGCGCGATCAGCAGGATGACCACCGGCCCGAACGCCATCCCGAGCGTCCCGCCACTGCTGAACAGGGCCACGGCCAGGTCCTTGAAGCGCTCGCCGAGCACGCGCATCAGGCTGGTGCCGGCGGGGTGGAAGGCTGCCGAACCGAGTCCGCCGAGCAGCAGCAGGAAGAACAGCGTCACCGGGGTCGGGGCCACCGCCACCAGGCTGAGGAGGGCGGTGCTGGTGATGATCCCCAGGGCCGCCATGGTGCGCCGCCCGACGCGGTCGGCGACCGACCCGAAGAGCGGTTGCGTCATCGCCGAGCTGAACGACAGGGTGGCCACGAACACCGCCAGCGTCGCCTCGGACAGCCCGAAGCGCTGCTGCAGCGTGGGCAGCAACGCCGCCAGCATGGCGGAGAAGGCGTCGTTGGTGGCGTGGACGGCGATGAGCAGTCCGGGGATGCCCGCGGCGGCGAGCAGCGAGCGACGGGCGGGCGCGGACATGGCGCACAGTCTACCGGGCGCGTGGGGCAGGGAGCGGGCGGTGCGCGACCCGCGTGGGAATCAGCCGTCGGCTTCCGGCCGTGGCGGCCCATCGGCGGCCGCAGCCGTCGTGTCGTCGCGGGCGGGCGTCACGTACACCGTGCGCTGGTGGCTGAAGTGCACCGTCCCCGGAGGCTGACCCTTGACCTTCCACACGTGCTTGCGCTGGGTGTAGTCGACCGCGACGTTGTCCGATTGGCGGGCGGCGGAGAAGCCGGCTGCCAGCCGCGCCGCGAACAGCACCGTGTCGAAGGGGACCTCGCGTCCGCCCGAGCGGACGAGCACGTGCGACCCCGGCATGCCCTGCACGTGCAGCCACAGATCCCGGCTCCGGCCCACCTCGAAGGTCACGGCCTCGTTCTCACGGGCGTTGCGCCCCACCACCACCTCGAAGCCGTGCGGGCCCTCGAAGCGCACCCCGGGGCCCGACGGACGGGCGCGCCCCTGCCGGCCCCCTTCCGCCTCCGCGGCCAGGCGCTCGAGCACGTCGTCGGGCAGGCGCTCCAGGCCCGCCAGGTCGTGCTCGGCCCGGCGACGTTGCTCCTCCAGGTCGGGCCGCTCCTGCGTCGCGCGGCGGGCCCGCTCCTGCAATCGCCGTGCCCGGTCGTAGCGCTTGCGGGCGTTGGCGAAGGCGTCGAGGCCGGGGTCGAGCTCCAGCTCGACCCCGGCGCCGTCGAAGTCGGTCAACACGGTGCGCGCCGCTCCCGCGGGCACGGCGCCCGGGAACGCCATCAGCAGATCGGCCTCGCGACGTGCCCGCTCCGCCTCGTCCAGCCGCAACGTCGCCCGCTCGGCATCCGCCAGCCGGCGTTCGGCCAGCTCCAGCCGTCTCCGGTAGACCGCGCGCAGCGTCGCCTCGGCCCGCTCGCGCCGCTGCCGCCGACGTGCCTCCTGCGGGCCGGGTCGCGGGCCGCTGGCGGCCAGCCACGCCGCAGGTGCCGCGGCCAGCTCGGGGATGGCCGCTGTCACGGCCTCGAGCGCCTCGCCCTCGAGGCGCGCCGTCACGTCCACGCCGCAGCCCGCGGCCAGCGCCGCCGTGAGGTCGGAGCCGACGCCATCGAGGACCGACCGGACCTCCTTGAGCCGGCGGCCGCGTAGCGCCGCCGTGAGCTGCTCCGGCGTCGCCGTCCGCGGATCGAGCTTGTCGTAGGGAGGGGGCGGACGGTAGACGAGCCCGGGCCGCAGCTCGCGGTAGCGGTTGCGATCGGCCAGCACCACGCGCTCGACCCCGAGCACCACGCGGCGTTCGTCGAGCAGCAGCAGGTTGGCGTTGCGGCCGGTCAGCTCGACCACCAGCGTCACGGCCGGCCGCGGCACGAAGCCTTCGCTCGGCCCGAAATCGAGCTCCACCACGCGATCGAGCCCCTGCTGACGCACCGCTGTCAGGGGGCCGGCGGCCCGGGCGACGAGCTGCTCCTGGAACGGCGTGCGCGGTGGGGACACGTTGGGGACGTCGTCGACGACGGCGAGCCGGGGGTCGGGGGGGCGGCTGACGAGCCACAGGCCATGCCCGCCGTCCCACGTCGGCAACGGCAACACCGCCGTGCGGTCATCGGGGAAGCGCCAGCCTCCGCGCTCCAACGGGAGCGCTGCGATCAGCGGGCCCAGCACCTCCGCCAGCAGCAAGCCCTCCACGGCCGCTCCTCCTCCGCCGCTTCAGTTCAGCAGGCGGTCGTGACCGCCCAGCGCCCGCTGGGCGGCGGCCAGGTGGCGGCGCAGGGGCAGGTACCACTCGCTGGACGGGTCGGTGTACTCGAGGGCGGCGCGGGCGTGGGTGAGCACGCGATCGGCCATGCGTTCGCCGCGCCAGGCGATGGCGTCGGTGAGGAGCTGTTGGGCGCTGACCCAGACCGGATCGCCGGGCTGGCTGGCGCTGACGGCCTGCTCGAACCAGCGGATGGCGTCGTCGAGTCGGAAGTACTCGTAGCTGATGCTCCCCAGGCAGAGGCAGGCCGCGGCCGTCGCCCCCATCTCGAGCGCCTGCTGCGCCAGCTCCTCGGCCACGTCGAACTCCCCCATCTTGAAGCGGGCGTCGGCGAGATCGGCCAGGGCGTCGGCACGATGCGGGTAGGTGGGGTCGCTGACGACGTCGGTCAGCAGCTCCTCGGCCGCCGCCACCTCGTCGCTCTCGATGAGGGCGTAGGCGGCCTCGTGCCGGACGTAGGGGAGGTCTTCGGCGGGGGCGCTCGCCAGCGCCTCGGAGAAGGCGCGGTTGGCCTCGGGGTAGCGACCCAGCGCGGTGAGCGCCTGGGCGGTGGCCAGCGACGTCTGGAAGGTGTCGAGGGGCTCCGTCCCATCGCCCTGCTCGAGCGCGTGCGCCTCACGCAGCAGCGTGAGCGCCAGGTTGGGGTTGCCCCCCTCGAGGTTGGCCCGGCCCGCGAGGTAGCGCGCTACCGCGCGCTCCTCCCGACGCAGCGCGTCCTCGTCGACATCGGCGAGCACCTGCAGCGACCTGCCGGGGTCGCCCTGCTCGAGGTAGGCGCCGGCCAGGCTCAGGCGCTCGGGTTCCCCCTCGGCACGCGGGGCCAACGCGACCGCCTGGTCGAAGGCCTCCACCGCGCCCTCCCAGTCGCCCAGCGCCTCCCGGCACTGCCCCAGCAGCGACCAGCGACGCCACACCAGGTACTCCGGCAACAGCTCGGCGTCGATGGCCGCGAGACGCTTCGCCGCGCTCTTGGGGGCACCGGCCGCGAGCAGCGCACTGCCGGCGTGGTAAGCGGCCACCCCGTCGGCATCGCCGGGGACCTGCCGAACCCCGCGCTTGACGTCGCCGACCGAACCGCCGCCGTAGGCGGCGAACTCCCAGTAGAGGGCGCGGTAGAGCGGGTGATCGGCGAGGTTGGGATCGGCAGCGACCGCCCGACGCAGTGCGGGGGTGCCGTTCTCGACCCCCTCCTCCGCGTACAGCGCGTACACCGCGGCGAGCTGCAGCCACACCATCCCCTGCGCGGCGCGGCCCGCAGGGCGCCGAGCGGCGTCCTCGAGCAGCGCGAAGGCGACATCGTACTGCCCCTGGGCCAGCGCGCGCTGCGCCGGCTCGAGGTCCACCCCGCGCGGCCTGCGGAACATCACGTTCTCAAGCTACCACGCAGGTGCGTCCTGGGCGATGTAAAAGGCCCGACACCGGGTTCGTGGGGCGGGGGCCGAGGGCACCCGCCGCCGCGTCACAGCCAGGTGACGGTGTGCACTCCGGCGTCGGGCGCGACCTCCGGCCGGGCGCGGTGGAAGGACTCCACCGACAGCCGCCTCGTGAACCGGGCCATGAAGTCGAGAACCGACAGCGCCTGGGTGCGGTGCTGCGCCATGGCGCGCAGCTTGGGTTCGAGGTAGCGGCCGGCCTCCACCGCGTGGGTCGGCGCCAGGTGCTGGGCGCGGATGACGTCGGGGGGAAGGAATCCGGGGCGCTCGGTGCCGCTGTAGGGCCGGTCGCTGGCGAAGTAGTAGACGCGCTCGACGTCGACCCCGCTGGCCTCGACGGCGCGCCACGCCAGCCGGTGGGCGGTGACGTGATCGGGGTGGCCGTTGCTGCCGTTGGGGGGGAAGGTGAGCAGCACCCGCGGTCGCGTGCGCGCCACCACCTCGGCCATCGCCGGGACGATGTCGGCCTCGGGCACGACCTGCAGGCCGGGGTGCGGTTCGAGCCCGCGCTTCTCGTCGGGCACGAAGTCCGGATGGTCGAGGAGGGTCACGTCCTCGACCCCCAGGGCCGCCAGCGAGGCGCGGAGCTCCGCCTCGCGGACGTCGGGGAGGTCGTCGCGGTCGCAGAGCTCCAGCGACCGTCCGGCCCGCCCACGGGTGAGCGTCAGCGTCGCCACCTTGCGCCCGTAGGCGGCCATGCGCGCGAACAGTGCGCCGCACCCGAAGACCTCGTCGTCCGGGTGCGGCACGATCAGCAGCAGCTCGGTCATGGGGCCGATGATACCCGTCGCGCCGGAGCCCGGGGGCCGCCACGACGCGGGTCGAGCGTCAGTTCGCCGGCTCCGGGTGGCGCGTCTCGAAGCGGAAGCCGTCGGCGGCGGGCTCCACCACCACGGTGGCGCCATCGGTCACCTCGCCGCCGATGATGAGCTTCGACAGCGGCGTCTCGATGTACTGCCGTACCGCGCGCTTGAGGGGCCGCGCCCCGAAGGCGGGGTCGTAGCCGAGCCGCGCCAGCTCGTCCATGGCCGCCTGCGACAGCTCCAGGCGGATGCGCCGGTCGGCCAGCCGCGCCCGCACGTCGTCGAGCTGGAGGGCGGCGATCGCCTCCACCTGCTCGCGTGCCAGCGCGTGGAACACGATGATGTCGTCGATGCGGTTGAGGAACTCGGGCCGGAAGCTCTGCTGCAGCAGCCCCAGCACCGTCGCGCGGAGCTGCGCGGCGTCGGCGCCGGTGCGGCTGGCCTCGAGGATCTGGGGGCTGCCCACGTTGCTGGTCATGATGACCACGGTGTTGCGGAAGCCGACGGTGCGGCCGTGCGAGTCGGTGAGCCGGCCATCGTCGAGGACCTGCAGCAGGGCGTTGAACACGTCGGGGTGGGCCTTCTCGATCTCGTCGAAGAGGATGACGCTGTACGGGTGCCGCCGTACCGCCTCGGTGAGCTGCCCGCCCTCGTCGTAGCCGACGTAGCCGGGGGGCGCCCCGATCAGCTTGGCCACGGTGTGCTTCTCCATGTACTCGCTCATGTCCAGGCGGACGAGGTTCTCCTCGGTGTCGAAGAGCTGTTGCGCCAACGCCTTGGCGGTCTCGGTCTTGCCCACGCCGGTAGGGCCCAGGAAGATGAACGAGCCGATGGGCCGGCGCGGGTCGGAGAGCCCCGCGCGCGAGCGGCGGATGGCGTCGGCCACGGCACCGATGGCCTCGTCCTGCCCCACCACGCGGCCGTGGAGGGCGGTCTCGAGCTCCAGCAGCTTCTCGCGCTCCCCTTCGACGAGGCGCGCCACCGGGATGCCGGTGGTGCGGCTCACGACCTCGGCGACCTCGTTCTCGCCGACCTCCAGGCGCACGTAGGTGGCGTCCTCGAGGCGCCCGGAGAGGTCGCGCAGGGATGCCTCGAGCTCAGGCAACTGGCCGTAGCGCAGCTGCGCCGCCCGCTCGAGGTCGTACTCGCGTTCGGCACGGTCGATCTGCGTGCGCACGGCGTCGAGCTGCTCCTGGGAGGTGCGCAGCTCCTCGAGCACCGAGCGCTCGGCCTCCCAGTCCGACTGGGCGCGCTCGATCTGGCCCTCGATGGCGTGCAGCTCCTCCTCGATGCGCTGCAGGCGCAGGGCCGAGTCGGGGTCGTCCTCGCGCGTGAGCGCGGCCTGCTCGATCTCGAGCTGGAGCTTGCGGCGCCGCAGTCCGTCGATCTCCTCGGGAAGGCTGTCGAGCTGCACGCGGATGCGGCTTGCCGCCTCGTCGATCAGGTCGATGGCCGAGTCGGGCAGGCGGCGGTCGGCGATGTAGCGCTGGGCCATGCCGGCGGCGGCGATGATGGCCGGATCGCTGATGCGGACCCCGTGGTGGACCTCGTACTTCTCCTTGAGGCCGCGTAGGATGCTGATGGTCTCCTCGAGGCTGGGCTCGTCGACGAGGATCGGCTGGAAGCGCCGCTCGAGGGCGGCGTCCTTCTCGATGCTGCGGTACTCGTCGAGGGTGGTGGCGCCGATCATGCGCAGCTCGCCGCGCGCCAGCGGCGGCTTGAGCATGTTGCCGGCATCGACCGCGCCCTCGGCCTTGCCGGCGCCGACGATGGTGTGGAGCTCGTCGATGAACAGCACGATCTCGCCCTCGGAGCGTACCGTCTCCTGGATGACGCCCTTGAGGCGCTCCTCGAACTCGCCGCGGTACTTCGCTCCGGCCAGCAGGCTCCCCATGTCGAGCTGGAGGATGCGCTTGCCCTGCAGGCCCTCGGGCACGTCCTTGTGCACGATGCGCTGGGCCAGCCCCTCGGCGATGGCGGTCTTGCCGACGCCCGGCTCACCGATCAGCACCGGGTTGTTCTTGGTGCGGCGGAGCAGGATCTGGACGGCGCGGCGGATCTCGTCGTCGCGGCCGATGACGGGGTCGAGCTTGCCCTCGCGGGCGCGCTGCGTCAGGTCGATGCCGTAGCGCTCCAGCGCCTCGAAGCTCGACTCGGCGGTCCGGCTCTCGACGGTGCGGCCGCCGCGGATCTCCAGCGCCGCCTCGCGCAGGGCCTTGCCCTCCGGCAAGGCGCTGACGGCACGGCCGCCCTTCTCCCGCAGCCCCACCAGCAGGGCGTCGGCGGCGATGAAGCGGTCGCCCCACTCGCGAGCGACGGCGTCGGCCTGCTGGAAGGCGTTGCCCAGCTCGGGGGCCACGGTCGGCCCCTCGCCGCCGGTGACGCGTGGCAGGCGCCCCAGCTCGGCGTCGAGCGCGGCCCGGATCTGGCCGCTGTCGCCACCGGCGCGCTCGACCAGACGCGCGCTGGGCCCCTCGGGGTCGGCCAGCAGCGAGGCCGCGAGGTGGACGGCGCCCACCTGGGCGTGCTGGCGCGTGGTGGCGATGTGCTGGGCCCCCGTCACGCCCCGCAGCGCCGTCTCCGTGAAACGTTCGGCATCCATGCTGCCGATGATAGGAACTTGAGTGTCTCTATGTCAAGTTTTCTCAGCACGCTGGTGGCGCGTCGTGCTCACGCTCCCTGGTCCGCGCGCCACGCCTCACGTCCACGCTCGTCGAGCTCCCGGAAAGCGTCGTCGTCGAGCCCGAGCCGTGCCGCACCCTGGTTCTCCTCCAGGTGCGCGACGCTGCCGGTACCGGGGATGGGCAACATCACCGGGCTACGGCGCAGCAGCCAGGCGAGCGCCACCTGGCCCGGGGTGGCCCCCAGGTCGTGGGAGATGCGCTCGAGCACGCTCCCCGGCCGGGCCAGGCGCCCGGCCGCCAGCGGGAACCACGGGATGAAGCCGATGTCGTTCGCCTCGCAGTACTCCAGGACGTCGTCGCTGGCGCGGTCGGCGAGGTTGTAGCGGTTCTGCACGGTCGCGACCGGGAAGTAGCGGCGGGCCGCTTCGATCTCCTCCACCGTCACCTCGCTGAGGCCCAGGTGGCGGATCAGCCCCTCTTCCTGCATCTGCTTGAGAACGTCGAACTGCTCCCCTGCCGGCACCGCGGGATCGATTCGATGGAGCTGCCACAGGTCGATGCGCTCCACCCCCAGCCGGCGCAGGCTCATGAGCACGCACTGACGCAGGTACTCCGGCCGGCCGACCGGCTTCCACACGTCGGGTCCGTGGCGGGTGAGGCCCCCCTTGGTGGCGATCACCATGCCGGGGTAGGGGTGCAGGACCTCGCGCAGCAGGTCCTCGCTGACGAACGGCCCGTAGGAATCGGCGGTGTCGACCAGGTCGACGCCCAGCTCTCGCAGGCGCCGCAGCACGCGGCGCGCCTCGGCGCCGTCGGCGGGATCGCCCCAGATGCCGGGGCCGGTGATGCGCATGGCGCCGAAGCCCAGACGATGGACGGTCAGGTCGCCTCGGATGGTGAAGGTGGGGGCGGGAACATCGGGCATGACGGCCTCCTCTAGCTGCGCATTGTCGCGTGTCGTGCCGGCGTGCGGTGTCGCCCGCGCGGAGCCGACACGCGAGCGCGCCCCCCGCTTCCGCGGGGGGCGCGTCGGACGAACCCGGCGGTGCGTCGGCTCAGGCCGCCGCGGCCGCCTCCTTGAACTCGGAAGCGAGCGTGCTGATGCTGGTCTTGGCGTCGCCGAACAGCATGCGCGTGTTGGGCTTGAAGAACAGCGGGTTGTCGACCCCGGAGAAGCCGGGGTTCATCGAGCGCTTCAGGACGAAGGTCGTGCGCGCCTGGTCGACGTTGATGATCGGCATGCCGTAGAGCGGGCTGGTCGTGTCCTCGCGCGCCGCCGGGTTGACGACGTCGTTCGCCCCGATGACGACGGCCACGTCCACCAACTCCATGGTGGGGTTGACGTCGTCGGGCTCGACCAGTTGCTCGTAGGGCACGTTGGCCTCGGCCAGCAGCACGTTCATGTGGCCCGGCATGCGGCCCGCCACCGGGTGGATGGCGTAGCGCACCTCGGCGCCGTTCTTCTCCAGCATGTCCGCCAGCTCCTTGACGGCGTGCTGCGCCTGGGCGACGGCCATGCCGTAGCCGGGGACGAAGATCACCGAGCTGGCGGCCTCGAGGATGTAGTAGGCGTCCTCGGCGGTGATGGGCTTGACCTCGCCCTCGACCTTCATGGTGCCCGCCGTCGTGACGGCGCCGAAACCGCTGAAGAGCACGTTGGCCAGCGAGCGGTTCATCGCCTTGCACATGATGTTCGTCAGGATCAGGCCGGAGGCCCCGACCAGCGTCCCGGCCACGATCAGCACGTTGTTCTGGATGACGAAGCCGGCGGCCAGGGCGGCGACCCCGGAGTAGCTGTTCATCAGCGAGATCACGATCGGCATGTCGGCGCCGCCGATGGGGATGACGGCCAGCACGCCGAGGATCAGCGACAGGAGGATGACGATCAGCAGCAGCCCGTAGCTGGTGGGCGGCGTGATGACGAAGATGATGCCCAGCACCAGCGCGCCGCCGACGATGAGGGCGTTGACGGGCTGCTGCCCCTTGAACAGGATCGGCTTCCCGGTCATGCGCTCGGCCAGCTTGGCCCAGGCGATCACCGATCCGGTGAACGCCACGGCGCCGACGAGCACCGCGAAGAAGATGGCGATGGAGGTCACCAGGTCGGGGTTGGGGTCGCGGATGTACTCCGCCCAGCCGACCAGCATCGAGGCCAGACCGCCGGAACCGTTGAACAGCGCGACCATCTCCGGCATCTGCGTCATCTTGACGGCGGCAGCGGCCCACCAGCCGACGGCGCCGCCGACGACCAGGCCGACGATGATCCAGGTGTAGTCGAGCCCGCCCAGCAGCAGCGTGGCCACGATGGCGAGCAGCATGCCGATGGCCGAGACCATGTTGCCGCGGCGCGCCGTCTCGACCCGGCCGAGCATCTTCAGGCCGAACACGAACAGGGTCGCGGAGACGATGTACGAAAGGTTGATGACAGTGTCCATGACGCTTCCCTAGTCCTTCTTGCCGGTCTTGAACATCGCCAGCATGCGATCGGTGACCAGGTAGCCCCCGATGACGTTGATGGTCGCGAAGGCGACCGCCAGCACCCCCAGGATGGTGCCGAAGGTGCCGTGGATGGCCGTGGCCGCCAGGGCACCGACGATGCTGATCCCGGAGATGGCGTTCGAGCCCGACATCAGGGGCGTGTGGAGCTGCGACGGCACCTTGCCGATCAGCTCGAGCCCCAGGAAGATCGAGAGCACGAAGATGAACAACAGCAGGAGCATCGTCACTTGGATCCCTCCACGACCTCGCGGACGCGCGCGTCGCGGACCTCACCCTGGTGGGTGAGGAGGGCCGCGCCGACCACCTCGTCCTCGGTATCGAGCTTCAAGCTCCCCGCCTCCTTGTCGAAGGCGTGTTCCAGCAGGAAGTAGACGTTGCTGGCGAACATCTGGCTGGCGTCGCGCGCGACCTCGGCCGGGAAGTTCTCGAGACCGACGATCAGCACGCCGTTGTCGCTGCGGACCTCCTCGCCCGACTTCGTCCCCTCGACGTTGCCGCCGGTCGACGCCGCCAGGTCGACGATCACGGCGCCGGGCCGCATGCCGGCGACCATGGCCGCCGAGATGATCTTGGGGGCCGGACGCCCGAACACCTGCGCCGTAGTCACCACGATGTCGGCGCCGGCACAGATCTTGGCCATCTGCTGGCGCTGCATCTCGAGCTGCTCCTCGGTCAGCGCCTTGGCGTAGCCCTGCTCGGTCTGGCCCGTCTCGCCGAGGTCGATCTCGACGAAACGGGCGCCCAGCGACTGCACCTGTTCCTTCACCACCGGCCGGGTGTCGTAGGCCTCGACCCGGGCCCCCAAGCGCTTGGCGGTGGCGATGGCCTGCAGGCCGGCGACGCCGGCGCCCACCACGAACACCCGCGCCGGCGGGATGGTGCCGGCCGGCGTGCTCATCATCGGCAGCGACTTGTCGATGCGCTCGGCCGCGATCACCACGGCGGCGTAGCCCGCCAGGCTGGCCTGGCTCGACAGCGCGTCCATCTTCTGGGCGTAGGTGGTGCGTGGGATCAGCTCCATGCAGAAGGCGCTGACCTTGGCGTCGGCCAGCGCCCTCACCGTGTCCGCACTGCGGAACGGATCGAGGAAGCTGACGGTCACGGCCCCCTCCCGAAGGCCGCCGATCACCTCGGCGGTGGGCTTGTTGACGCCGACGAGCACGTCGGCCTCCGCCAGCAGCTTGGCCTTGTCGGCCTCGAAGCTGGCTCCCACCTTGGCGTAGGCCTCGTCGGCGAGGAAGAGTGAACCTCCGACGCCCGGCTCGAGCGTCACCGACATCCCGAGTCGCACGAGCTTGTCGACGACCTGGGGGGTGAGCCCCACGCGCCTCTCTCCTGCGACGGTTTCGTTGAGCGCGACGATATTCATTTGGCTTCGATGATGACACACTCCGCGAACGGGGAACCACCGGACATTCGTCCCTCGTGACAAACATCACGACCGGGCCACGGACAGCGCCAGCACGGCGCTCGTCCCGCCCCGGAGGGAGGCCGTCCCAGGCGCTCCACGACGCCTGCGCGGAGCCGCCAGCGCCCCCCGCTCGGCCGCCGGCGCGGGCGCGCGAGCTCGCGGCCGAGGGAGGGCTATACTGGTCCTTTGTGAAGCACCTGGCCATCCTCACCAGCGGCGGCGACGCCCCCGGCATGAACGCGGCCATCCGCGCGGTCGTCCGCACGGCTGTGTACGAGGGGCTCCGGATCTCCGCGGTCTACCGCGGCTACCAGGGCCTCATCGAGAACGACATCGTCGAGGTGGGGGCGCGCAGCGTCGCCAACATCATCCAGCGCGGTGGCACCATCCTCCGCACGGCGCGCTCCAAGCCGTTCATGGAGCCCGCGGGCCGCGCTACCGCAGCCGCCAACCTGGCCGCTCACGACATCGACGGCCTGGTCGTGATCGGCGGGGACGGCAGCTTCCGCGGCGCCTACAGGATCTTCGAGGAGCACGGCTTCCCCGTGGTGGGCATCCCCGCCACCATCGACAACGACATCTACGGCACCGACGTGTCAATCGGCTTCAACACCGCCATCAACGTGGCGCTCGACGCCGTCGACCGTCTGCGCGATACCGCCGCCAGCCACGATCGCCTGTTCCTGGTCGAGGTGATGGGCCGTCACTCCGGGCACATCGCCCTGCACGTCGGCGTGGCCGGCGGCGCCGAGGCGATCCTGCTGCCGGAGGTGAAGACCGGCGCCGACGAGGTCGCCGACATGATCGTGAAGGCGCAGGAGCGCGGCAAGAGCTCGAGCATCGTCATCGTCGCCGAGGGCGCCTACGAGGGCGGCGCCA
This sequence comes from Deinococci bacterium, assembly GCA_030149325.1. Taxonomy (GTDB): domain Bacteria; phylum Deinococcota; class Deinococci; order Deinococcales; family Trueperaceae; genus JASBRS01. The sequence goes on along the minus strand of JASBRS010000040.1, from coordinate 19,632 downwards.
TGAACCTGCAGGCGCGCGTGCGCGAACGCTGCGGCTACGAGGTGCGCACGGTGATCCTGGGGCACACCCAGCGCGGCGGCACCCCCTCCACGCGCGACCGCGTGCTGGCCTCGCGCCTCGGCTTCCACGCCGTCCGTACCCTGCTCGACGGCGGCAGCGGCGTGATGGTGGGCGTCGACAAGCGCGGCATCGAGCGCGTGCCCCTCAAGGACGTCTGGGAGAAGCACAAGGACATCGACTGGGAACTGGTCGAGCTGGCGGGCGTGCTGGCGATCTAGCGCCGGGCCGGTCCTCGCCACCCCAGGGCCGGCGAGGACCTAAGCTGGTCCATGGCCGACGACTTCATGACGGCGCAGGAGGCCCTGTTCGCCGCCTACGGCGCGGGGGACTACGCCCGAGCGCTGGGCCTGGCGCTCGAGACGCGGCGGCGGCACCCGACGCGCGCCGCCAGGGCCGAGTACTGGATCGCTTGCCTGCAGTGCCGGCTCGGTCGGCCCGACGAGGCGCTCTCCACGCTCGAGGCGAGCCTCGAGGCCGGACGCTGGCCGAACCCCGACCGGCTGCGGAGCGATCCCGACCTCGAGCCCATCCGCGAGCACCCCCGGCTGCTCCGCGTCCTCGACCTCTGCGAGCAGAGGCGCCACGCCCAACAGGCCACCGCCCGACCGGAGCTGCGGGTGCGCTCGCCGGCCGCCTCGTCCCTGGCCGCTCACCCCCCGCTGCTGGTCGCTCTGCACACGCGCGGTGGGGACGCCGAGGAGACGCTCCACCACTGGCGCACCGCGATCGACGAAGGGGCGATCCTGGCTGCGCCCCAAGGCCGTCACGTGGAGGGCCCGCACGAGTTCGCGTGGGGCCCGGACAGCGAGGCCGAGATCGGCGCCCACGTCGCGGCGCTGCAGCGGGAACGGACCTTCGACCGCGAGCGCGTGGTGCTGGCCGGCGCCTCCCAGGGAGCGCGTCTGGCCGTGTCGCTGGCGCTGCGCGGATCGCCGCTGGAGAGTCGCGGCTTCATCGCCGTGGTGGGCGCCCCCGAGCTCGACGCCACCCTGCTGGCCGCCGCCGCCCGTGCGGCCCGGCGCGGTTTGCGCGGGGTCTTCCTGACGGGCACCTCCGACTTCGCGCGAGGCACGGTGGAGCGCGCCCACGCCGACGTCACCGCGGCCGGCGTCGACGCCCGTATCGAGGTGGTTCCGGGACTGGGCCACGCCTTCCCCGTCGACTTCGGCGAGCGTCTGCGGTCGGCGCTGGCGTTCGTGCTGGCCGACGACTAGGCGGAACGCACCCTCACGAACGCGTCCTTGCCCTTCTGCAGCACCCGCGGCCGGTCCAACGCCAACCACAGCTGCGGGTCGTCGACCGGCTCCCCGTCGATGCGCAGCCCGCGGTTCTGGATGAGCCGCCGTGCCTCGCCGTTGGAGGCCGTCAGGCCGGCCAGGGTGGCGAGCCGCAACACGCCGACGCGGCCGTCGCGGAACTCCTCGGCCGGCACGCGCACCTCCGGCATGCTGTCGGGGATGCCCCCCTTGGCCACCAGGTCGTAGCGTTCCTCGGCATCGGCGATGGCGTCCTCGCCGTGGTAGATGCGGACGAGCTCGCGTGCCAGCAGACGGTGGGCGGCGACGACGTCGCGGGCCGCCAGCGCCCTCAGGTCGGCCAGGTCGAGCAGCGTCCCCAGCTCGGCATAGCGCAACAGCAGCGCGTCGGGCACCTGCATCGCCTTCTTGAACAGGGTCGCAGGCGGCTCGGCGATGCCGATGTAGTTGCCGAGCGACTTCGACATCTTCTCCACGCCGTCCAGGCCCTCGAGCAGCGGCGTGGTCAACGCCACCTGGGGCTCCTGCCCGTGGGCGCGCTGCACGTCGCGCCCGACCAGCAGGTTGAAGAGCTGATCGGTGCCGCCCAGCTCGATGTCGGCGCGCACCGCCACCGAGTCGTACGCCTGGGCCAGCGGGTACAGCAACTCGTGCACGCTGATGGGCGTGCCCTCCTGGAAGCGCTTGGTGAAGTCGTCGCGCTCCAACATGCGCGCCACGGTGTAGGTCGACGCCAGCCGCACCACGTCCCCGAAGCCGAGCGGCGCCAGCCACTCGGAGTTGTGCCGGATCTCGAGACGTGCCGGGTCGGCGTCGAGGATCCGGGTGGCCTGGGCGACGTAGGTCTCGCCGTTGCGGCGGGTCTCCTCCAGCGTGAGCACCGGTCGCGTCTTGCTGCGGCCGGACGGGTCGCCGATGGTGGCGGTGAAGTCGCCGATGATCAGGACCACCAGGTGACCGAGGTCCTGGAACTGCCGCAGCTTGCGCAGCACCACCGCATGGCCGAGGTGCAGGTCGCTGCTCGACGGGTCGACGCCGAGCTTGACGCGCAGCGGCCGCCCCTCCTCCTCGGCGCGGCGCAGCTTCTCCTCGAGGCCGTCCTCGGGCACGATGCTGTCCGCGCCCCGGCGCAGCAGCGCCATCGCTTCCTGGATGTCCACGTACGTCCTCCCGGCGTCCGGCGGGGTCGCGCGACGGCGCCTGAGCGCCCCCGCGCGGTTCGCTCCCGACTCGCAACCGCGACAGTCTAGCACGCGTCGCAGACGTCCTCCCGGAGGGTGGGAGGGCCCCGAGACGGCGCGTCCTCGACGGCGCGCACCCGACAGGAACGCGCGCCGGCCCCTGCTAGCATCGGGACGGCGCCGACGGGGCGCCGGCAAGGGAGGTCGTTATGCAGCTAGGGTTGGTCGGTCTAGGACGGATGGGCGCCAACATGACGCGTCGTCTGATGAAGGACGGGCATGACCTGGTGGTGACCGACCTCGACGCCGGCCAGGTCGAGATGCTGGCCGGCGAGGGCGCCACCGCGGCGGCCTCGATCGCGGAGCTGGTCGAGAAGCTGGCGGCGCCGAGGGTGGTGTGGCTGATGGTGCCCTCGGGCGAGGCCACCGAGTCCACCTTCCGGGAGGCGCTCGACCGTCTGGCCCAGGGCGATGTCATCGTCGACGGCGCCAACTCGCACTACACCGACAGCCTGCGCCGCGGCCAGGAGGCCGCCCGCAAGGGCGTACGCCTCGTCGATGCCGGCGTCTCCGGCGGGGTCTGGGGGCTCGCGGAGGGCTACAACCTGATGGTCGGCGGGGAGCCCGGCGCCGTCGAGCTGATCACCCCGCTGCTCGAGAGCCTGGCGCCGCCGCAGGGCCACGCCCACGTCGGTCCGGTGGGGGCGGGCCACTTCGTCAAGATGGTCCACAACGGCATCGAGTACGGCCTGTTGCAGGCCTACGGCGAGGGCTTCGAGGCGCTGGCCGCGTACCCGCACGCCGAGCTGGACCTCGAACGCATCGCGGAGCTGTGGACGCACGGCGCGGTGGTGCGCTCGTGGCTGCTGGAGCTGCTGGTGCGCGCCCTCGAGGACGACCCGCGACTCGAGGAGATCCGCGGCTACGTCGACGACAACGGCATGGGCCGCTGGACGGTCGACTTCGGCGTCGAGCACGCCGTGCCGCTCCCGGCCATCAGCGCCGCCCTGTTCGCACGCTTCCGCAGCCGCCAGGACGACGGCTTCAGCGCCAAGGTGGTGGCCGCGTTGCGCAACCAGTTCGGCGGCCATCCGGTCAAGGGGGCCTGACGTGCCCAGGGCGCCCCGCAAGGCGCCGCCCACGGCGTTCGTCATCTTCGGCATCACCGGCGACCTGGCGGCGCGCAAGCTGCTGCCGGCGTTGTTCCAGCTCCACCGCCAGGGCGCCCTCGACCCGTCCAGCCTGATCGTCGGCTACGGCCGCAGCCCGCTGAGCGACGAGGAGCTGCGCGAGCGTCTGCGCGCCGCCCTCGCCGACCACGCCGCCCCCCTCGACGAGGCCGCCTGGGACAGCCTGAGGGACCGCATCCACTACGTGCAGGGCGGCTACCGCGATGACGCCGGCTACGCCCGCCTGGCGGAGCGTCTGGCGAGCTGGGACCCGACCCACCGGGTGTTCTACACCGCCACCCCGCCCGAGACCTACGAGGCCATCGTGCGCGGGCTGGCGGGCGCCGGCCTGCACCGGGAGGACGCCGGCTGGTCGCGCCTCGTCATCGAGAAGCCGTTCGGCGACGACGTCGAGAGCGCCCGCGAGCTCAACCGCCACGTGCTCGAGCACTTCCGCGAGGAGCAGATCTACCGCATCGACCACTACCTCGCCAAGGAGACGGCGCAGAACCTGGCGGTCCTGCGCTTCGCCAACAGCATCTTCGAGCCGGTCTGGAGCAACCGCTACGTCGACCACGTGCAGATCACCATGATCGAGCCGATGGGGGTGGAGGGCCGCGGCAGCTTCTACGAGTCGGCGGGGGTGCTGCGCGACGTCTTCCAGAACCACCTGCTGCAGCTCGTGGCGTTGGTGGCGATGGAGCCCCCCGCGCGCTACGACGCCGGCAGCGTGCGCGACGAGAAGGTCAAGGTGTTCTCGGCGTTGCGCTGCGCCCGGCCGGAGCGCGCGGTGTTCGGCCAGTACACGGCCCAGGACGGCATGCTCGGCTACCGCCAGGAGGAGGGCGTGGACCCGCGCTCGCGGCAGGCCACCTTCGCCGCGGTCGAGCTCGAGCTGCGCAACTGGCGCTGGTCGGGCGTCCCCTTCGACCTCCGCTCCGGCAAGCGGCTCGAGACCAAGGCCACCGAGATCGTGCTGCAGTTCAAGACGCCCCCGCACGTGCCCTTCGACCTGCCCGCACCGCTCCGGGCCGACCGCCTGGTGCTGCGGATCGTGCCCGACGAGGGCATCGTCTTGCGCTTCAACGGCAAGCGCCCGGGGCAGGGCATCGACCTCGATCGCATCGATCTCGACTTCCACTACGGGCGCAGCTTCGACCGGCCGGTCCCGGACGCCTACGAGACGCTGCTGCTCGACGTGATGCTGGGCGACGCCACCCTGTTCATGCGCGCCGACGAGGTCGAGGCGCAGTGGCGGGTGGTGATGCCGCTGCTGGAACGCCTCGAGGGCTCGGACACCGAGCCCAGCTACTACCCCGCGGGCAGCATGGGCCCGCAGGCCGCCTACGCCCTGTTGGAGGACGAGGGCCGCTACTGGCACCGGCCGGCGGCCGATTGAGACGACGGCGGTAGCTGCATAGCATCCTGCATATCCATCATGCAGGTCTGCATACAGTTGCACTTGTTGCGTCCTGGACGCACTCCGTGCTATCTTCCGGCGTGGCCAACATCAGCATACTCGGCATCCCCATGGACCTCGGGGCCGGCCGCCGCGGCGTGGACATGGGGCCCAGCGCCCTGCGCCTGGCACGGCTCGCCCCCGCCCTGACCGACCTGGGCCATCGCGTCACCGACCTCGGCAACGTCGAGGTCCCCGTGCCCGAGGCGGTCCCGCGCCGCAACGGCCTGCACTACGCCGACGCCATCGCGGCCGCCTGTCACGCCGCCTACGACAGACTCCGCACCCTCGACCCCACCGCCTTCGTGCTCGGGCTGGGCGGCGATCACTCCATCAGCATGGGCACGATCGCCGGCGTCGCCGCCGGTCGCCGCACCGGCGTGCTGTGGATCGACGCCCACGCCGACCCCAACACCCCCGCCAGCAGCCCCAGCGGCAACATCCACGGCATGCCGCTGGCCCACCTGCTCGGCGAGGGCGACCCGCGGCTCACCGGCATCTGGGGCGGCGGCGCGGTGCTCCGGCCCGAGGACCTGGTGTTCATCGGCCTGCGCAGCCTCGACGAGGGCGAGCGCGCCCTCATCCGCGACCTCGGCATCCACGCCTACACCATGAAGGACATCGACCAGCGCGGGATGGCGCGCGTGGCCGCCGAGGCGGTCGAGCGGCTCGGCCACCTCGACCGCATGCACGTCTCGTTCGACGCCGACGCGCTCGACCCCGGACTGGCCCCGGGGGTGGGGACGCCGGTACCCGGCGGCCTCAGCTACCGCGAGGCCCACCTGTTGATGGAGCTGCTGGCCGATTCCGGCCGCACCACCAGCCTCGATCTGGTCGAAGTGAACCCGATCCTCGACAGCCAGAATCGCACCGCCGCCATCATGGTGGAGATGGCGGCGAGCCTCCTCGGGAAGTCGATCCTGTAGCCGGCTACGCCGGCGTGAGAGTAGCTGGCTAGAGCGCGGCGCCTGCCGCCATCGCCTGACGGATGCGCGGGATGAAGCGGTTGAGCGCTTCGTCGCCGGCGCGGATGGCCGCCTCGGCGCGATGGAAGTTGAGCCAGTGGATGGGAGGACGCGTGTGCACGTGGAGCGCCGCGTCGTCGGGACCGTCGCGCAGCCAGCCGTCGGCGGCGTAGGCCAACGCGCGCCCCAGGCGGGCGGCCACGTTGCGCCCCTCGCCCTGCCCCAGCGACCGATGCAGCCGACGACCCACCTGCGTGCCGAGGAAGCGCCGGGCCGCGCGGATGGCGCGCGAGTCCTCGGCCTCCATGCCGGCCCCGATGCCGAGCGCCAGATCGACGTCGTAGTCCCGCAGGGTGTCGAGCGGCACCGGCGAGCCGATGCCCCCGTCCATCAGGCGCCGTCCGTCGATGACGACGGGCGCGAACAGTCCGGGGATCGACGCGCTGGCCCGCAGCGCCGGCGCCAGCCGGCCCCGCGACAGCAGCACGCGCTCGCCGGTGTCGGCGTCGGTGGCCACCACCACCAGCGGCCGCACCAGGTCCTCGAACGTCCGTCCCTCGACCATGGCATCGAAGTAGGCCTCCAGGCGACGCCCATCGAACAGAGCGCCCTTGTGCAGCCCGAAGTCGGCGATGTACGGGAAGACGTCGCGGCGCCGCATGGCGGCCGCCTCCCGATGCATCGTTTCGGGGCTACGGCCGCTGGCGTAGAGCGCCCCGATGACGGCACCGAAGCTGGTCCCGACGACGATGTCGGGGGCGAAGCCGTGGCGCTCGAGGCTGGCGAGCGCACCGATATGGGCGTAGCCGCGTGCACTTCCGCCGCCCAGCGCCACACCGATCCGGTAGCGGCGCGGAGCGACTCGCGAATCTGTGGGGAGGTCCATCGCTCTCAGTGTACGGGAAGGAGCATGAGTTTTTTGTCACTCGCGCGAGACCCCGCCGGCGCTCGACCCCGACGCGCCGGCGTGCCATGCTGGACGGCATGCCGGGGACGCTGAGCGTGGTCGTGATCCACCACCGCACGCCCGAGGTGCTGGCCCGATGCCTCGAGCGGCTGGTGCCGGCCACCCCCGGGGCCGAGCTGCTGCTGGTCGATACCGCTCCCGACCCCACGGTGCTGGCCGCGCTGCAGCGCCGCTACCCCGAGCTGACGATCGTGCGGGCCCCGAACCACTCCCTCGCCCACGCCGTGAACGTCGGCCTGCGCCACGCTCACGCCCCCTGGATCGCCGTCATGAACGCCGACGTCTACGTCGAGCCGGACACCTTCACGCGCCTGCTGGCCGACGCGATGGCCCATCCGCGCGCGGGCGTGCTGGGACCGCTGGCGTGGACACCCTCGGGACGTCGCCAGGACCTCGGGCCGCTCTACCACCCCAACTACCTGCGGCTGGCGGCGAGACCCGGAGGCAGCGTGAGCGTGCCGTGGCTGTCCGGTTGTCTCCAGCTCCTGAGGCGCGCCACCGTGGACGCCGTCGGCGGCTACGACGCCAGCCTGCGCTTCTACAACGAGGACCTCGACTACTGCCTGCGCGCCCGCGCCGCGGGTTGGCAGTGCCGCCTGGTCGACGCCCCCGTGGTGCACCTGGGCGGCAGCTCGACCCCCGACGACCCCGACTTCCTGCTCGAGGGCCTGCGCGGCGGCTACCAGATGAGCCGTCGCTACCTGCCCGCCGTCCTGCGGCGCCTGCACCGCAGCGTCCTGCGGATCTGGGGGGCGGTCGGCGCGAGGACGGCGCGGCGGCCCGCGTGGCGCGCGGCCTACGCCCGGCTGGCGGCGATGGCGCGCGACGGGGACTTCGACGAGGGGCCCTTCGGGACCACCCTCCAGGACCGCGGTCCCGGCACTGCATCCCGTCCCTGACGCGGTTCCTTGCCACACCGGCTGTGGTAGATTGGGGCCATGACGGCCCTGCAACGCGCCCTCGCCTCCGTCCAGCAGGACCCGGTGTTCGCCTACGCTCTGCTGGCGGCGCTCCTCCTCGCCGTTGTGTCGCTCCTGACCGGCCTGGTGCGCCGGGACGTCGCCGTGCTCATCCGCCCGCGCATCCTGTTGCGGGTGCTGGGGGCGGTGTTGCTGGCCTTCGCCCTGAGCCTGGTCGCCGCGCAGGTGACGGCCTCGTTCGGCCCGTCCACCTGGACGCGGCTGCTCACGGGGCTCGAGCGCTTCCCGCTGGCGGTGGTGGCGCTCGCCTACGGCCCCGGCGTCGGGGTCGCGATCGCCGCCCTGGTAGCGGGGCTCCAGGCCAACGGCACCGCGCCGACCTGGCACCAGGCCGTGGTCGCGCTGGAGCTGGCGGTCCTGGGCTGGCTCGCCATCTACCCCTCGCCGCGCAGCAGCCGCTGGGCCGGACCCTTCAACGCCGTCCTCGCCTACCTGCTGGCCTGGGGGACGGCGGGGGTGGCCCTGCTCGAGGCCGAGCGCCACACCGTCACCCTGGCGGGGGTGTGGGCGCAACAGCAACCGGCCATCCCCGGGGTGCTGCTCAGCGCGGCGCTTCTGGCGCTGCTGCCGCCGGCCGCCTACGAGCGTGCCTTCCCCCGCAGCCGCATCGCGCCACCGCACGAGCCCTCGCCGCTGCGCACACCCGAGCTGGCGGTGGACGGCCGCGACCCCATGAAGCTGACCTACCCCGACCTCCCGCGGGTGCTGGCGCGCAGGCCGCGCCACCGCGAGCTCGAGCCGCTGCCCGGCTTCGGCCCCGACGACGGCGACGCCGGCTAGGCGGCGCGCGCCCTCGACCTCACGACGATCCGGTCACGGGGCGCGCCCGCGGCACGCTGACGCCGAAGGCGTTGCCGGGCCGACCCGGGCGGTCGTGCCGCGGACCGCCCCAGGCCTCACCACCCCAGCGCTGCGCGATCGAGCGCACGATGTAGAGGCCCAGACCGGTGCCCTTCGCCTTGGCGGAGTCCCCCTGGCTGTGCGGCTCGAACAGCTCGGCCACGCGTGCGGGGTCGAGGGGCTCGCCTTCGTCGCGCACCTCGATCCGCACCTGATCGACCCCCGCCTCCACGGCCACCGTCACCTCGCCGCCGTCGGGTCCGTGCACGGCGGCGTTCTCGAGGAGGTTGATGAGGACCTGGAGCAGCTTGTCCTCGTCGGCCCAGAGCTCGATGTCGGGGAGTTCGAGGCGCAACCGCACGCCGTGCCGCTGCAGCGCCGGCTGCACCACGCCGGCGGCGCGGCGAACCAGCTCGTCCAGGACCAGGCTGCGCTCCCTCGGCGGTCGCACCTCCACGGTCAGGTCCTCCAGCAGCCTCACCAGTCGCTCCGACTCCTGCGTCGCGCGCCCCAGGAAGCGCGCTCGCAGCGTCTCGGGGGGCTCGTCCTGCAGGGCCTCGAGCGTGGCCCGGATGGCGGTCACCGGCGTCCTGAGCTCGTGCGACAGCACCGCCAGCAGCTCACGGGCGTCCTCCTGCGCTCGCCTCAGCTCCGTCAGGTCGCGCAGGAGCAGTGCCCCCGTGACGGGGACGGCCCGGATCCGGCGGCCGCGCGTCTCGATCTCCACCGGACGCCCTTCGCTCAGCGCTTCCTCCAGGCGATGGTCGCGCAGCACGCCGATCAGCGGCCGCCCCGCCGCCTGGCGGGGGTCCACCTCCAGCAGGGCTGCAGCGGCACGGTTGACGAACGCCACGTTCCCGCCGTCGACCACCACCACCCCCTCCTCCAGCGCGTCGAGGAGCGCCGCGCTCATCGCGTCCGGAGGGGCCACGCTCACGCCGGGCCCCGGCCGGAGCCCGCCCGCTCGGGGTCGGACAGCCGGTAGCCACGACCCCGCACCGTCTCGATCCAGGCCGCTCCGAGGTGCGCCCGCAACTGCGCCACGTGCTGATCGACGGTCCGCTCCGAGCCCACGAAGTCCTCGCCCCACACGCGGTCGAGCAGCTCCGATCGCTCGAACACGCGGCCGGGGTTGGCGGCCAAGAAGGCCAGCAGCTCGTACTCGCGGCGCGTGAGCGTGAGCTCGCGTCCGGCCAGCGTCACCCGCGCCTCGTCGGCATCGACCGTCAGCGATCCGAGCTCGAGGCGGTGGCCCGGCGGTGCGCGGCGCAGCAGCGCCCGCACCCGCGCCACCAGCTCGGCGGCGCTGAAGGGCTTGACCAGGTAGTCGTCGGCGCCGCGCTCCAGGCCCTCGACCCGGTCGACCTCGCGGGCACGCGCCGTGAGCATCAGGACCGGCAGCTCCTGCCCGCGCACCTCCCGCAGGCGCGCCAGCCATGCCAGCCCCGACTCGCCGGGGAGCATCCAGTCGAGGACGACGACATCGGCGTCGTCGAGACGACCCCACGCCTCCTCGGCGGCGCCCGCCTCGACCACGTGGAGGCCAGCCCGCGAGAGGTGGTAGGCCACCAGCTCCCGGACCGTCTCGTCGTCCTCGACGAGCAGCACGGTCGCACCGCTCACGACCCCACCGCCCGCGTCCGCCTCGGCATGCGCCCATGATACGGAGGCGTCGTCATGGCGGCGTCAGACCCGGCCTGACGACGCCCTGACCGGAGGGCGTCAGACTGTGCGGTATGATGCGGCCGTCCGACATGACGCAGCTGGACCAAGACCTCCAGGACATCAACGCCTCGCTGGTCCGCATGCTGAGCCAGGTGCGGGAGGGGTGCGAGCTGGCCCGTCGCGCGCTGATCGAGTCCGACCTGGCCTCGGCCGAGCGCTGCGTCGCCAACGACGAACGGATCGACGCCCTGCAGGCTCAGCTCGAGTTGCGCATCCTCACGGTGATCGCACGGCGACAGCCGGCGGCCCGTGACCTGCGCTTCCTCGGCGCCGCCTACCAGTCGCTCGCCGACATCGAGCGCGCCGGCGACTACGCCGAGCACGTGGCCCGCGCAGCGGTGAAGCTGGCCGAACAGCCGCCGCTCAAGAAGTACCTCGACATGCAGCGCATCCTCGAGGTGCTCGGCACCATGATCGAGACCACCATGAAGGCGATGGCGGAGGCCGACGTCGAGGCCGCCCGCCGCGCCCACGCCATGGACCGCGAGATCGACGACCTCTACGAGCAGATCCAACGCGAGCTGCTCACCTACATGATCGAGGACCCCGAGACCATCGGCCGCGCCACCCAGTTGCTGGCGGTGGCTCGCTACCTGGAGCGCCTCGGCGACCACCTCGAGAACGTCGACGAACACGTGATGTTCTGGCTGACCGGCGAGCGCCCCTGAGCCCCGCGCCGACCGCCGGCGGGGCCGTCCCCGCGGGCGCGCCGGCTCGTGTACCGTAGGGAGCGTGTTGGGCCGCGATCCCATCCAGGAAGGTCCGCTGCTCCGCGGGCCCCGTCGTTCCGACCCCAACCCCGAGTCCGCCAAGGCAGGCCCCGAAGCGCACGACGACCGTCCGCCGGCTCGCCGGCGGCGACGGCTGTGGCTGGGCGCCAGCTTCCTGGCGGCGCTGGTGCTGCTGCTCGGGCTGAACGTCGCGATCGCCCTGTCCGACGGCGGCCGGGTCCCTGCCGCGGTGGCTGCGCCGCTGCGCTCTCTGCTCAACGGCCTGCGCGGCCCGGTGCGGATCGGCCTGCAGGTCGGCCACCTCGACGCCGCCGCCGCTCCCAAGGAGCTGGCCAAGCTCCGGGCCCTGACGGGCGCGACGGTCGACGGCGTGGAGGAGGTCGACGTCAACCACGCCATCGTGCGCGCCCTCGCCGCGCGCCTCCGGCACGACGGCTTCGAGGTGGACGTGCTCGACACCACCGTGCCGGTGCACTACCGCGCCGACCTGGTGCTGGCGGTCCACGCCGACGCCAACGCCGACCCCACGCGCGAGGGCTACAAGAGCGCCCACTTCCTGCCGCTCCGCAACCCCCGCGATCCCCTGCTCAAGCTCGACATCGACCGCGCCGTGCTGTACGAGAGCGCCCTGGGGGACGACGACCGCAACGTCTCGATCGACATGCTCAAGTACTACGCCTTCAACGCCCGCCGCTTCCGCCACGCGCTGGCCCGTCGGACCCCCGGACTGATCGTGGAGATGGGTTACCTCAGCAACGCCCACGACCGCGCCTACCTGGAGCGACCCGACGCGGTCGCCAAGGACCTCGAGGACGGCATCCTGGCGTACTTGCGCGACGTCGGGCGCATCCCCCCCGCGGCCCCCTCGCGCGCCGGGCGGAGCCGATGAGCCTGCGCCTGTTCCTGGCGCTCGAGCCCCCCGAGAGCGTGCTGGGCGAAGCGCGCCGCGCGGTCGATCACCTTCGCCGAGCGCTGCCGGGGCTGCGCGCGCGCTATCCGGAGCTGGCCAGCACGCACCTCACGCTGCTGTTCCTCGGGCAGGTGGCCCCGGCGGACGCCGACCTCGTCGAGCGCCGGGCCGGGGCGGTGGTGCGCGCGCACGCCGCCTTCCGCGTGTCGACGGCAGGGCTCGGCGCCTTCCCCACGCCCTGGCGCCCCAGCGTGCTGTGGCTGGGCATCGACGACGACCGGGCGCGCCTGGCGGCGCTCCAGGCCGAGCTGGCGCTCGCCCTCGCGCCGCTCCTGACGCAGCCGACCGGCCCGCGCTTCGTGCCGCACCTCACCCTGGCCCGCGTCGCCGACCTGGGCGAGACCCCGCGGCAGCAGGTGACCGCCGCGCTGGAGGCCTTCCGCGAGAGCTCGGCCGCCTGGCCGGTGACCGAGGTGGTGCTCTACCGAAGCCACCTGCACCCCGAAGGCGCGCGCTACCAGGCGCTGGTACGCTGGCCGCTGCGGGCGGCTCCGCCGGACGGCTAACGGACGGCTCAGACCGGGATGGTAGCGTGGCGCCGTGCGAAGGTTCCTCCCGTTCCTCCTGGCCCTGCTGGCCCTCCCGTCGGGCATGGCGCAATCGACGCCGTCGTCCGCCCCCCTGCCGACCTGCGAGGTCGCCGACGTGCCGACCGCCTTCACGGGCTACGACCAGTGGGGGTTGACGCTCGTCGACACCCACTTCCTGCTGCCGGCAGGCTACAGCCCGCCCGATCTGGTGCCCACGAGCGAGGCGGGCATCGGCGGGGGCGGCGAGCTCCGCGCCTTCGTGATCCCGCACCTCAAGGCGATGGCCGAGGCCGCCGCCGCGGCGGGCCACCCCATCGCGGTGCAGAGCGCCTACCGCTCGTACCAGACGCAGGTCACCACCTTCCAGTACTGGGTGAAGGTCGACGGCTACGCCTACGCCCTCAAGACCAGCGCGCGGCCCGGCCACTCGGAGCACCAGCTCGGGACGACCCTCGATATCCGCGCCAAGGGCGGCCAGGCGCCGTGGGACTTCCAGGACTGGGCCGCCACGCCGACCGGGGCGTGGGTGGCCGAGAACGCCTGGCGCTTCGGCTTCGCCATGAGCTACCCCAAGGGGTACGAGTCCGAGACCTGCTACGCCTACGAGCCCTGGCACTACCGCTACCTCGGCGCGGCCGCGGCCAAGGAGATCCACGACCGTGGCATCACCACCCGCGCCTACCTGTGGGGGCTCGAGCAGCAGCACGCCGCCAAGCCCTAGCCGAACGCGCCGGTGCGCGTGGTAGCATCCGGCCCAACATGTCCCTCCTCGATCAGACGTCGGGGACGATCGTCAACATCGCCACGGTGCTGCTCGGATCGTCGCTCGGGCTGCTGTTGCGGGGTCGCCTGCCCGAGCGCATCATCACCGTCGTCATGCAGGCGATCGGCCTGGTGGTGCTGTTCATCGGCATCGACAACGCCTTCGACCTGACGCGGGTCGCGCACCCCCCCGGCATCCTCCTGGGCCTGGTGGCGCTGGCCGTGGGCGGCGCCCTCGGCGAATGGTGGCAGCTCGATGCGGGGCTGGCGGCGCTGGGCGAGGCGCTGAAGCGCCGCTTCAGGGGCCGTGGACGCTTCACCGAGGGGTTCATCGCGGCGAGCCTGCTGTTCTGCGTGGGCCCCCTCGCCCTCATCGGCAGCATCCAGAACGGGCTCTCCGGCGAGACCAGCTTCCTGCTGCTGAAGTCGGCGCTCGACGGCTTCTCCTCGCTGGCGCTCGCCACCACCTTCGGCTTCGGCGTGATCTTCTCCGTCGCGGTGATCGCCGTCTACCAGGGCGGGCTGTCGCTGGCCGCCGGGCTCCTCGCCACCCTCGTCCCCGACCCCGCCCACGACCCCAGGGTGCTCCTGGTGAACGGCGTCGGCGGCCTGTTGATCGTGGCGCTGGGCCTGGGCCTGCTCGACATCAAGCGCCTGCGCGTGGCCGCCTTGCTTCCCTCGCTGCTGCTGGTGGTGGTCTTCTACCAGTTGGCGCAGCGATGGTTCTAGGCCGTCGGCCGACGACGGATGCTAGCATCGCTGCCATGAGCGCGCACGACGTCGACATGGACCACCTCCAGCGTCTCGCCCGCCTCGAGCTCGATCCCGAGGAGGCCGACCTCCTCGCCCACGACGTCGCCAGCATCCTGGCCTACTTCGATCAGCTCGCCGAGGTGCCGACCGACGGAGTGGAGGAGCTGGTGCGGCCGGTGGTCCCCGACCGCCCGTGGCGTCCCGACGTCGCCGCCCCGTCCCTGCCGCGCGAGCGCGTGATGGAACTCGCGAATGCCGGTCAGGACGGCTTCGTGCGCGTGCCGCGCACGATCGACGAGGACTGAGCGCGTCTCGGGCCGGCCCGAGACGCGTCCGCTCAGGCCAGGAACTCCCGCCCCAGGTAGGGCCGCAGCGCTTCCGGGACCCGGACGTTGCCGTCCTCGGTCTGGTAGGTCTCCAGCACCGCGGCCAGCGTCCGCGGGAACGCCAGGGCGCTGCCGTTGAGGGTGTGGACCGGTCCCGGCCGTCCCTTGCCGGACGCGCCGCCGGGGCGGGCGCGCGTCTTCAGGCGCGTGGTCTGGAAGGCCTCGATGTTGCTGACGCTGGAGACCTCGAGCCACCGCCCCTGACCCGGGCTCCATACCTCCAGGTCGTACTTCTTGGCCTGGGTGAAGCCCATGTCGCCGGTGCACATCAGCAGGCGCCGGTAGCTCAGACCGAGCTCCTCGAGCATCGCCTCGGCGGTCCGCGTCATGCTCTCCAGTGCCTCGTAGCTCTCCTCGGGGCGGGTGAACTGCACCATCTCCACCTTGTCGAACTGGTGCACCCGGTTCAACCCGCGGACGTCCTTGCCGTAGCTTCCCGCCTCGCGTCGGAAGCACGCCGAGAAGGCGGCGTAGCGGAGCGGCAGCGCGTCGGCATCGAGGATCTCGTCGCGGTGAAGGTTGGTGACCGCCACCTCGGAGGTGGGGATGAGGTAGTAGCCGTCGGCCACCTGGTACATCTGCCCCTCCTTGTCGGGGAGCTGTCCGGTGGCGGTCGCCGAGTCGGCGTTGACCAGCAGCGGCACGACCAGCTCGGTGTAGCCCTCGGCCTCCAGGCGATCGAGGAAGTAGCGCTCCAGGGCGCGCACGAGGCGCGCTCCGGGGCCGCGGAAGACCGGGAAGCCGGCCCCGGTGATCTTCACGCCGGCCTCCAGGTCGAGCCAGCCCGCCGCCACCGCCAGCTCCCAGTGCGGCTTCGCCTCGAAATCGAACTCCGGGAGCGTGCCCCACTCCTTCACGACCACGTTGTCGTGCTCGCTCTCGCCGTAGGGCACGCTGTCGTGCGGGAGGTTGGGGATCTCGAGCAGCAGCTCGTCGATGCGCGCCTCGAGGCTGCGGCCGCGTTCCTCCAGGCGCTTGACGTCGGCGGCGACCTCGGCCATCTCCTGCATCAGGCCGTCGGCGTCCTCGCCGCGGCGCTTCAGCTCGCCGATGCGCTTGCTGTTGGCGTTGCGCAGCGCCTGCTTCTCCTCCAGATCACGCCGCAGCAGGCGGTGCTCCTCGTCGGCCACCAGCAACTGCTCGAGGCTCTCGAGGGCCCCGCCGAGCTGCTTGGCGCGGATCGCCCGGCGCACGGCGTCGGGGTTGTCACGGATCGTCCTCAGGTCCAGCATGCGTACCAGTCTACGAGGTCCGCGCCCGGTCGCGGCCACGGCGTGCGCCCGGGCGCCGGTGCTAGACTGCGCGCGACCCGTCGGGCCCCACCACCCCGCTGCCGATGGCGTCCTGGAGGTGCGATGCCGGTCCCCCGAAGCGAGCGAACCGCGGACATCCTCGAGGCGCACCGCCGCTACCTCTTCCCCGCGGTCCACCCCTACTACGGCGACGATCCCCTGGTGGTCGAACGCGCCCACGGCCACACCGTCTGGGACATCGACGGCAACGCCTACCTCGACTTCTTCGGCGGCGTCCTCACGGTCTCGGTCGGGCACGCCAACGAAGCCGTCACCGCGCGCGTAATCGAGCAGCTCGAGCGGGTGCAGCACACCTCGACGCTCTACGTCAACGAGGTCATGGTGCGGCTCGCCGAGAAGCTGGCGGCGCTCACCCCCGGTCGGCTGCAGCGCTGCTTCTTCACCTCGAGCGGCAGCGAGGCCAACGAGACCGCCGTCACCGCCGCCCGCATGGCGACCGGCAACCGCACGGTGGTGACGCTGCGCAACGCCTACGCCGGCAGGACGCTGGAGACCATGAGCCTCACCGCGCACGGGAGCTGGCGGCTGGGAGGGACGTTCGACGGCGACGTGCGGCACGTGCGCAACCCCGACCGCTATCGCGCCCCGCTCGGCCTGGACGAGGAGGCCCTCGTCGAGCTCTGCGTCCGGGACCTCGAGGAGACGCTGGAGACGCTGCCGGGTGGCCGCATCGCCGCCTTCATGGCCGAGCCCATCCAGGGGGTCGGAGGGTTCGTGGTGCTGCCCCGCGACTACCTCAGGCGCGTCGAGCCGCTGGTGCGGGAGGCCGGCGGCCTGATGATCATCGACGAGGTCCAGACGGGCTGGGGGCGGACCGGGGGCCGCCTGTGCGGAGTCGAGCACTGGGGCATCGAGCCCGACATCATGACCTTCGCCAAGGGCATGGCGAACGGCGCCCCGATCGGCTGCACCATCGCTACCCCCGAGGTCGCGGACGCCGTCACCGGCACCACCTTCGCGACCTTCGGCGGCAACCCCGTGAGCATGGCGGCCGCGCTCGCCACCCTCGAGGTGATCCTGGAGCGCGACCTCCCCGACAACGCCGAACGCCAGGGGTTGCGCCTGCGCGCGCACCTCGAGGCCGCCGCCGCCGATCACCCCTTCGTCGGCGATGTGCGCGGGATGGGCCTCATGCAGGCGCTCGAGATCGTCGCCGCCGACGGCTCGAAGCGCCCCGACCCCGAGCGTACCGAGGCGCTCCTCCAGGCCGCCCGCCGGCGCGGGCTGCTGGTCGGCCGCGGGGGCCTGCGCGGCAACGTCGTACGCATCGCCCCCCACCTCACCGTCGACGCCAAGGAGATCGACGACGGTTGCGGGCGGCTCGCGGCGGCGCTGCGCGACGTGGCCTGAGGACCCGGGACCCGGCCCGCCTCGGCGCTCAAGGCGCTGCGGGGCCCGGCGGCCCCGGACGCGGAGACCCGCGCCGACTCCCGGATCAGCGGCCGTTGGCCTCGAGCCAGTGCGCGAACAACGTCACCACGGGAGCGGCGCGCGCCGAGACCAGGTCGATGTGGGTGAGGCCGGGGACCACGTAGGTGGTGAACGACGATCCGATGCGGACGTTGGCGTAGGCGTCGAAACCGTCGCGACCGCGGATCATGCCGTTGCCCGCGCCGATGGCGAGGGTGGGCACGTGGACGGCCGAGGCGGGCTCGAAGCCGGAGACGCCCTCGAGGCCCACCGGGAGCGCGCTGAGGTCGATCAGCAAGCGGGCCGGGAAGTACCACTCGGCGCGATCGAAGCCGGGACCGACCACCGACAGCACGTAGCTGCGCAGATCGGTCGGGGCCGGAGGCTCCCCGGCCGTCCAGGTCACCGCCCGAACCCCCGGCAGCGCCCCGATCACGGTCCGGCTGGCCGCCCCGTAGGCGCCCTCCAGCAGGAACGGCAGCACGTATCCCGAGGTCTCTGCGCCGACGGCGTGACCCAACGACGGCGCGAAGGTGGGCAGCTCCGAGTAGGTGGCGTCGGCGGTGATCCCCGCCAGCGCCCGATCCGTCACCGGGTAGTCGGCCAGCTCCGGCGGCGCCAACGCGTCGGGCGCGAAGCGCGCGTAGAGGGAGATGACGGCCGAGCGCAGGATGCGCTGCGGCACCAGGCCGGGGCCGAGGTAGGGGGCGGCCCTCCCCGACTCGAGCTCGGCGATCGAGGGCACCACCGTCAGCCCGAAGATAGAACGGCCGTCCTTGGCGTCCGGCAGGTCGAAGGTGCCGGTCCGCCCTGGAGCGCCGTCCAGCAGCACCAGGCCGGCGACCGTGGCGTCGCCGGGACGCCCGTCCGGGCGCAGGTAGGCGGTGTAGAGCGCCGCCAGGCTGGCGCCCAGCGAGTGACCGCCCAGGTAGACGACGGGAGCAACGCCATGGGCCCGATCGATGATGGCGGCGAGGTCGCGAAGGTGGACATCCAGCCCCCAGTACGCCATGAACCCGATCCGCGAGCGGTCGGGCACGGCGTAGGTCGGGGGCGCCCCGCCCTCGCCGAGGTAGCTGCGAAGCGCGATCGACGGGTCCCCGGAGCGCAACGCGGCGTCGAGGCCGGCGTGGTCCTCCAGCGCGTTCGAGCGGCGATCGACCAGCCACACCTGCAGGCCGGGGATCGCCGCCACCAACTGACGACCCAGGATCTCGAGGCTGCCGGCCCCGCCGAACAGGCCGGGCTCGAGCACCAGCACCGCTCGCGCGTCCTCGTGGGCGCGCAGCCGGACCACGGAGCTGGCGTCGTAGCGGCGGGGGGTGTGCGGCTCGAGCGCGCCCTCGACCCGGAAGGTGTCGAGACTCACCGCCGCCGGGTCCATGCGGTAGCTCGGCTGGGGCACCGTCAACGGGGCCCGGGAGCGTGGGATCGGCAGGCAGCCCCCCAGCGCCACCAGCGCCAGGCCGCACAGGACGAGCCCTCGACGACGATGCATGCGCCTCCTGCCTCGAGGCTACGCCCGACCGCTCCGCGACACCGTGACCTGGTGCTCCGAGCCGTCGTCGGGCAGGTCCACCACGGCCGCCCGCAGCTCGGCGTCCCACGCCGCGACGACGTCCTCGCCGTCGAGTCGCACGCGCTCGGGGGGAGTCCCCAGCCGCAGCTCCAGGCGCAGGTCGCGTGGCGACGGGACGTACCCGCCCTGGCGGGCGGCGAGGCGCACCTCCAACTCACGGCCGTCCGCCGTCATCGTCACCTCGGTCCGGGCGACGCCCCCGCTGCGCCAGGCTTCGGAGGTGCCGTCGTCCTCGATGACGGTGAAGGCGCTGCGCTCGCCGGGCGCCACCACCAGCCGCAACTCCGAGAGCGGCTCGGAGGTCGAGGCTCGCACCTGGCCCAGGGGGAGCAGCGCCCCCTCCCGGAGCAGCAGCGGCGGCCGCCCCGGACGGGCCTCGACGACGACGGCGCGGGCCCGATCCTCGGCCTCCTCCCCGACCGGCGACCCGCTCCAGAAGTCGAGCCAGCGGCCGGCCGGCAGGACCACCGAGCGCCAGCGCTGGCGCGGCGCCGGGGCCCGCGCCCCCAGCAGCCACCGTCCCAGCACGAAAGCGGCGTCGACGGAGAAAGGAGCCCCCGCGGCCGGGAAGACGGAGCCCAGCGGCCGCCACAACC
>JASBRS010000034.1 GCA_030149325.1 Deinococci bacterium | reverse complement strand
CACGTTTCCACGTGACCCCCGATTCCTCACCATGGGAGCGGGGCCGGTGGGCGAGGCGCCTCGTTCGAGGCGCCTCGCCCTCCGGCTCGTCCGCTGCCCGTTCCCACGTCGCCGGGTCGGCGAGCACGCCCAGGCCGAGGGTGCTAGACTCTCCGCCATGGCTCGATCCAGCCGCCCGCGCATCGCCTACCAGGGCGTGGCCGGGGCGTTCAGCGAGGAGGCCGCCCTCAAGTTCGCGCCCGACGCCGAAGCGGTGGGCTTCCCGAGCTTCCAGGAGGCCTTCGCCGCGGCGGTGAGCGGCGACTGCGACTACGCCTGCCTGCCGGTCGAGAACAGCCTCGCTGGCTCCATCAACCAGACCTACGACCTGCTCACCGACTCCGTGCTGCACGTCGTCGGCGAGCAGATCGTGCGGGTGCACCACAACCTGCTGGTCAAGCCCGGCGTGAAGCTGGCCGATGTGAAGCGCGTCTACAGCCACACCCAGGCGCTGCAGCAGTGCCAGGGCTACATCCGCAAGCATCACTTCGAGGCCGTCACCGACTTCGACACCGCCGGGGCCGCCAAGCTGCTGGCCGAGAACGGCGGCCAGGGCAAGGCGGCCATCGCCAGCAAGCGCGCCGCCGAGGCCTACGGCCTCGAGGTCCTGGCCGAGAACATCGAGGACCTCGACTTCAACTACACCCGATTCTTCGTGCTCGGGGCCGACGAGCGCCCCAAACAAAGCGAGGTCAACAAGACCAGCCTGGTGCTCGCCACGCGCCACCGGCCGGGCGACCTGGTGGCCTGCCTGCAGCAGTTCCCCGAGAACGGCATCAACATGACCAAGATCGAGTCGCGACCCCGCCGCGACAAGCCGTGGAGCTACCTCTTCTACGTCGACATCGAAGGGCACGTCGACGACCCCAACGTCGCTGCCGCCGTCACCGCGCTGATGCGCAAGGCGGCGTTCGTGAAGTTCCTGGGGAGCTACCCGGCGGCTCCGAGCGTGGTGGAGATCGAGTAGACCCAACGTCCTAGGGGGCCGCGTAGAGCGGCGGAATACGCGCTTCGGCAGCCGTCAGGCTGGGTACGATGGCATCGACCGCGTGCCGGAGGGCCCCCTGCAGATGAGACTCGCCACGACCTTCGCCTGCCTGCTCGCCACACTCCTCAGCGGGGCAGCGCTGGCGCAGGCGGGGTCGATGGCCGTGCGTGCGCCCGCCGACCGGCTGGCGCTGCCGGGCGCGTTCGTGACGCTCGTGTACGTGGTCACCAGCCCGACGTCCGGCCAGGCCCAGGTCGAGATCACCTCGCAGCACGGCTATCCGCTGCTGGCGCCGCCGCCAACGCTGGACCTGACGGCCGGGGTGGCCGCGCCGGTGGCGGCCACGGTGGAGATCCCCGCCGACGCGCCGGCGTTGACCGTCGACCAGGTCACGCTCACGGTGACGCTGGGCGGCGCCCGCGGTGAGGGCACGGTGCACGTGACGATCGGCGAGAAGCGCGGGCTAGCGATCCAAGCGCCGTCATCGGTGCCGGTGTCGGCCGGCGGCATCACGTTCACGCTGGTCAACCAGGGGAACGTCGAGGAGACCGGTAGCTTCCAGGTGACGCAGAACGGCAAGGGCGTGCTCGACCGGAAGGTCACGCTCGGGCCGAGCGAGCGCAAGGCGATCACGGTGGCCGCGACGGTTGCAGGCACCTACGAAGCGGCCTTCGTGGTCGACGGGCAGACACGCGCCCGTGCGCTCACGAGGGTCGTGCAGGAGGGCGTGCCGGCCCCGCCTCCGATCCTGCTGCACGCCGACGTTGGCGGCTCGATCGACACCAACGGGAGCTGGGGATTCTCGGTCCGGATGCAGGGGTCGCTGTCGGACTATCTGACAACGACGGGATTGCTGTACGGCGACCGGTTGGGCTCGAGCTCGCTGTCGCTGGACGCGCCGGGGTGGTTGGCATCGGTCGGAGCGCTCGGAAGCCCTCCGCTGGGGTTGGCGCTGCCCAGCGAGCTCGGGGTCCTGGGCGGCTACAAGGACGGGCCGTGGGCGGCGGGCGGCGGCGCGACCTGGGTCGGCGCCGACCGCTTCTCCGGGTACGCGTTCGGGGGCCGCAAGGACGAGCACACCACGTACTCGGGGGCCGTCGGCCTGCACGCGGGAGCGCCGATGGCGACCGCGACGGCCCGTCAGGACCACGAGCAGAGCGGGTGGCAGGCCACGGCGACGTTGCTGGATGGCTCGCTGTCGGGGTCGGCAAGCGCCCGTCAGCGCGATCCCGGCACGCACGGGACCGCCACTGTGTCGGTAGGTGCCTCGCGACTCTTGACCGACACCG
This sequence comes from Deinococci bacterium, assembly GCA_030149325.1. Taxonomy (GTDB): domain Bacteria; phylum Deinococcota; class Deinococci; order Deinococcales; family Trueperaceae; genus JASBRS01. The sequence continues at coordinate 46,750 of JASBRS010000034.1, read as the reverse complement.
GCACACTCCAGTTCGCAGTCGGGTACGCCGACCGGCTCGCCAGCCTCTACGGCAGCGTGACCGCCCCGATCGGCTCGCAGGCCACGGGGTCCGCCAAGACCGGCACCGTGCTCCGGCTGCCCGTCCCCATCGCAGGAAGCCTGTACCTCAAGCTGCAGGGCGGGACCGACGAGAGCTTCGCCGCGCTCGGCTACGCCGCCGTCCTGGACGGCGGTTGGCAGACCGCCGACAGCCTGGGGATCACCACCGTTAGCGGACCTTTGGGCATCCGCGGTTCGACCTCCTGGACGTACGTCGCGGGCCCCGGCAACACCCTGGGGGCCGACGCCGACCTGGTGTACACCCCGAGCGACGGCAGCGTCACCGGTCGCGTGGCCGCGCGCTACGCCGCCGGCTTCGGGCCGGCCGCCGTGAGCGTTAGCACCGGCTGGGACCTGACGCAGCAGACCCTCGGGATCGGCAGCGCCCTCTCGTGGGACGGTGGACCGTGGAGCGTACAGGTCAGCGGTGACGCCGGCCTCGACACGATCACGGCTGCCCTCAGCTTCGGGTTCGGCCTCACCGGACACTTGGCCTTCGACCTGGACGTCCCGGAGAACGTCGTCAGCGCCACTGGCGGGCGGAAGCTAGGGACGATCAATGGCTACGTCCATGCCGGGAAGACAGGAATCCCCGACGTCACCGTCCGCGTCGGCTCGTACCGGGTCCGTACCGACGAGCACGGCCGCTTCCACGTCCGGCTCCCCCCGGGCGACATCAGGCTCGGTCTCGAGCTCTCGACCCTTCCCATCCAGTACCAGGTCGAGGGCGGGACGGACCGCGCCATCACGCTGGCCGAGCGGCAAACAGCCAAGGTCGAATTCCCCGTGGTGGCGTCCGCGGGCCTCACCGGCAGCGTGCTCCTGGACAGCGACGGTAATGGGACGCCCGACGTGCCACCACGCTCCGGAGGCGGGACGATCCTTCTGACCACTGCCTCGGTAAGCCCGCGGGCTCTCACGTTGGACGCCAACGGGGGCTTCGTGGCGCGCGGGCTCGTGCCGGGCCGCGCGACGCTGAAGTTGTCGAACCTGCCCCTGGGTTTCCGGGCCGAGGGAAGCGACACGCGCACGGTCCAGCTCGAGGCCGGTCAGGTTCGGCATATCACCTTCCTTGTGCAGCCCGTGGCCGTCAGCGCGCCGGTGTTCGGAGCCAGCAGCTTCCGCATCCGCTCGGTCGAAACCGAAATCAACAAGGCGCCACCGGGGGCGGCTCCCCTGGTGACCGTGAAGGTCCAGGGTCACGCCGACACCGTGAACGTGATCATTGATGGCACGGAGCGCCCGCTGACGGCCTCCGCCGGCGATTGGGTGGGTAGGGTCCCCGTGCCCCGCGACGCCAAGAGTGGCGTACTGCGCTTCCAGATCGTGGCGACGTCCAGGTCAACGTCGTCAAGTCGCGACGGTCAGCTGGTCATCGATCCCTCGGCGGCCGTTGTCGAAGCGAAGGCGCTTGGAATCGGCAAACCCGGTGCCATGCAGGACCTGAGCCTGGTCGTATACCTACAGGCCTCTAAGGTTGAAATCACATCGCCGTTCGGGGGTCGGGTTCTTGCCAGCGAGACGGAGCCGGGCCGTTGGACCGCCGAACTCCAGCTCCCCAGCAGTGCATCTCCGGAAACCTTCACGGCCGGCTATGCGGTCACGACCGAAGACGGCCGTACATTGAAGGGCGAGGTCCGGTTCCGTGTGATCGCCCCGTGATCGGGGACCTGTCAAAGGGTCGGGGCTCAGGGGTTGGGCTGCGCAACGTACGTGGCCGTAAAGGTGTAGGCCCCCGCCGCTTCGCCGCCATCGACGTGGAGGCCGAAATCAGAGGGTGCCAGCAAAGTGACGTAGCCGTCGGTCGCCGACGAGCTGCTGAAGACGTAGCCGTTGGCCTGTACTCCCCCGAACAGGCGGATGTCGGAGGCATCCAGGGTCGACGCTGCCGGCCCGGCAGCCTCGACGATGGATACCTTGACCCGGTAACCGGTGGGGTTGTTCGTGGAAATCGCCAGGCGACTGAAGCTGGCTTTGGTCATCGGCAGGAGTGCACCCGTCTGTACGGCCTGGAGGTAGGCCACGAGATTCGAGGGGGTGTACTCGAAGTCGACACTCGCCGTCTGGCCGACGGGCACGCCATCGAGGAGGAGCGATAGGTAGGCGGGGATGGTCACGGTGATGGCGGTTGAGATCGTATCCCGGACCTTCTTCCCCTGGTGCTTCGGTCCGTTGGCGTCCCAGGCGCGGAATGTCACGGTCGTCGTGTAGGTGCCCGGCAACTCCCTCCCGTCGATGCCGATCCGGTACTCAACGGCGACGTCGGTCTTGTTGACGTCGTGGGTGAAGAGCGTCGCCGGTACGGTGGAGACGGGCGCCCAGTCCAGAACTGTCGTAGAGGTCTTCGGACCCGAAAGCGTGATGCGGGCCTCAAGGGTCATCCCCATGGAAGACGACCATGGGCTCCGCGAGACCTCCAAGCTGTAGGCGTTGCTCTTGTCCTGCAGCACCTGAAAGGCGATCGGCGTGGTGGGGCTGGTCGAACTCAGCGTACCGCCAACAGCCGCCGCGTACTCAGCTTGGGTCGGAAGGAACTGCACGCCGTTGCTGCAGTCCTTGGGGGGCACGCAGTGGATCGTCTGCGCAACGACAACGCTGGCGAGTCCGAGTGCAATGGCAACCAACGAAACGCGATGGCAGCGCACTACTTCACCTCGTAGGGCAGTTGTCCAGTCAGCAATCCACCACGAGAGTCATGAAGAAGCAGGAGCAGGACGTAGTACCCCTTCGCGAGATCCGGCATCTGTACGGCAATGTCCCTCTCACCATTGCGAAGGATAGGAGCATCTTCGACGGCAACTGTCTTCACCGTGTTTCCCGCTGAATCGCGGACGTCTATCGTTCCGACACCACGCATCAGGGTATTGCCAAGGTTGTCGACGATGACATGCACAACGGAGCCGCTAGCGTACATGTCAGCAAGCCTCGAAGAATTCTGCTCAGTGCCCGACACCGTTACGTAAACGACAACGCCAATTCGCGTGGTCGGGACGATTCCTACGCTCGACTTGGGTGGCTCACCGGGGTTGATGGTGAAGAAGACCAACTCGTTGTACGTCCCGGCAGCATGGGCGTTCTCAGGCACTGTCACTGAAACGCGCACAGCTTGGGATTTCCCCGCTTGTAGGGTGAAGCCGTCCGTATCAACGCGAATCCAGTCAGCTGCGCTGTATTGCAGGGTACCCGCCGTAAACACGTTCAGGTCGCCGTTCAACCCAAGCGAAAAGTCCGACTTCGATACCGATATGGCGGCCGCGTCCGCTCCCGACGAAAACACCGAAACCGTCTCTGTCACAGTCTGGCCTGGAACAGCCTCGATATTCAGGCGCGGAGGTGAAACGCCGATATCCGTCGCAAGTGCGACGGATATCAGCGATGCCAGCAGAGTCGTGGCTAGTAAGGCGGTTCGCTTCAAACGCGGCCTTGCCCTTCTCGCTTAGGGAGCGGCAATCGAGTACGTCACAGCGATCACGGTAGTGCCCGGGTCCTCGGTACCGTCAACGTAGATCTGGTAGTCACCTCCGCCGAATCCCAGGCTGGACCAACCCTTGGTCTTCCCGCCCGTGGCGATCGTAGCCGAAGTACTCGACAGAGTGAACTGCGCCGGAAGAGCGTTGACGCCTGTCCCAATCGTACCGGTAGGCGTTACTCGCACACTGCCGAGGGCAAACGTACCAGACTCGGTCGCCGAAACGTTGACCTTCCAGGCGTTGGCCGAGTTCGAGAAGACTTTGACGTCCCCGAAGGACACTTCACCTGTCGTGGCGGCACCGACCGGATTGAGCCAGTTCCCGCCGCCGGCAACTGCGGTCTCGTACGCGGCCTGGCCGGCAGCGGTGCTGTAGTCAAACATGACGTCGCCATTCGTGATCGGGCTGGTGCCGGCAGCGGTCGTCAGCCGGATCCGAAGCACACTCGGGATCTTGACGTGCACATCGTGAGCGGCCGTCGTCTGCGCGAACGACATACCGACCGTTCCCAGGAGGAGTGCTGCAGCTGCGATCAGGATGCTCTTCTTCATGACGTTCCCTCCGGATCTTGCTGGATCGGCCGGTCGCGCTACTAGCTCCACCTGTCCCAAGCGCCCGAATACAGGATCAGGTTTCATCGCTTCCGAAGGGACCCCCACCAGGGCGGAATTTGGGCGGGGGGTTTCGTTCTTTCTGAGGGGAGGGTAACCAAGCTCGACTTACAGAACTCTGAATCTACGAGCCTTCGCGCGCCGGTTTCGGCCGTCCTGGACGGGACTGTTGGAAACCTCACAGGTTCGGCGCGGTCGCCTGCGCTCGAAACGCATCCTGGGATCGCCGTCCAGCACGCACGTTCGGCCCGTCCGCGAGTTCACACGAGCGACGCCACGCCTCTCGGCCGGGCGGGGCCGTAGATCGGGGCCAATCCGCCCGGTCGAGCGCCGTCCGGCCCTACACTGACGCCATGTCGGACCCCCATCCCACCGAACGCACCGACAGCGGCGACGCTGCCGGAGAACGCAAGGACCCGCGCCACGACGACCGCCCCGCCATCCGCCTCGACGACGTGCTCAAGCTCGCCGGCATCGCCACCACCGGCGGTCAGGCCAAACGCCTCATTCAGGCGGGCGAGGTGCGCGTGAACGGCGCCGTCGAGACCCGCCGCAAGCACCTGCTCCACGAGGGCGACGAGGTCGAAGTGGGCGACGAGGCGTTCGTGGTGGAGCTGAACGACGAGGCCGATGATCAGGACATCGGTGACGACGAGCTCGCCGACGACGAGGCCGGCCTCTAGCACCGCGCTAGCTCGGAGCCAGCGCCTCCACCTGCACGCCTTCCAGGGCCACCACCCCGATCCTCTCCCCCGGGTACCAGAGCGTGCGCGAGCGGTAGTGGCCGCCCGCCAGGGCACGGTAGACCTCGATCCAGCCTCGCTGCAGATCGAGCAGCCACAGCTCGCGCACGCCCCCTTGCGCGTAGCGCGGCGCGCGCCTCTCCTTGGCGTCGGGGCCGCGCACCACCTCGGCGGCCAGCAGCACCTCACCGCCGGAGTTCGAGCTGCCGCGCCCGAAGCGGGGTGAGGCATCGAGCAACGCCAGGTCGGGGCGCAGCAGATCGTCGATCCCCAGCCGCACCGCCGGCCGGAAGGCCAGCCTGGCGCGGCCCACCAGCAGCGGCTCGAGCCGCGCGGCCAACCCCACCACCGCCGCCACGTCGGCCGCACGCGGCAGCCCCGGCACCTCCACCCTGCCGGCGATCAGCTCCGCCCGCGGCCCCGCCGCCAGCGCCCCGGCGCGCTGCCGCGCCAGGAACTCCGCCACGCTCAACCGCCCCGCCTCCGTCGACCGCTCGACCTCGCTCTCCATGGGCCGAGCATGCGGCGCTCCGGGATTTCTTTCACGCCCTCCTGGGATCGCGGCCGGCGCCTCCTAGGCCCGGGTCGCCCACGGCCCGGACCGGCCCGGACACCGTGATACACTCCCCACCGGGCGTTCGGAGGGCCGTCCACTGCCATGCCCAGACGCGATGACATCCACAAGATCCTGATCCTCGGCTCGGGCCCGATCGTCATCGGGCAGGCGGCCGAGTTCGACTACTCCGGCACCCAGGCCTGCAAGGCCTTGCGCAGCGCCGGATACGAGGTCGTCCTCATCAACTCCAACCCGGCGACGATCATGACCGACCCCGAGGTCGCCGACCGCACCTACATCGAACCCCTCACGCCGGAGTTCGTTGAGAAGGTCATCGCGGCCGAGAAGCCCGATGCCCTGCTGCCGACGCTGGGCGGCCAGACCGCCCTGAACCTGGCGATGGCGCTGTGGGAAGCGGGCACGCTGCAGAAGCACGGCGTCGAGCTCATCGGGGCCAACCACGAGGCCATCCAGAAGGGCGAGGACCGCCAGCGCTTCCAGCAGGCCATGGCCAAGATCGGCATCAAGACGCCGGCCGGCAAGATGGTCGGCACCCTCGACGAGGCGCTCGAGTTCGTCCAGACCATCGGCTACCCCGCCATCATCCGCCCCAGCTACACCCTCGGCGGCACCGGCGGCGGCGTCGCCTACGACGAGGCCCAGTTCCGTCAGGTGGTGCGCCAGGGCCTGCACGACTCGCCCGTGCACACCGTTCTGGTCGAGCAGTCGGTACTCGGCTGGAAGGAGTACGAGCTCGAGGTGATGCGCGACCACAACGACACGGTCGTCATCATCTGCTCCATCGAGAACGTCGACCCGATGGGCGTCCACACCGGCGACTCCATCACCGTCGCACCCGCCCAGACGCTCTCCGACAAGGAGTACCAGCGCCTGCGCGACTACTCCATCGCCATCATCCGCGAGATCGGCGTCGACACCGGCGGCTCCAACATCCAGTTCGCGGTCAACCCGGCCAACGGCGACGTCATCGTCATCGAGATGAACCCGCGGGTGTCGCGCTCCTCGGCGCTGGCCTCGAAGGCCACCGGCTACCCCATCGCCAAGATCGCGGCGCTGCTGGCCGTCGGCTACCACCTCGACGAGCTCCCCAACGACATCACCAAGGAGACCAAGGCCGCCTTCGAGCCCACCATCGACTACGTGGTGACCAAGATCCCGCGCTTCGCGTTCGAGAAGTTCCCGGGCGCCTCGCGCGAGCTCGGCACGCAGATGCGCTCGGTGGGCGAGGTCATGGCCATCGGACGCACCTTCAAGGAGTCGCTGCAGAAGGCGCTGCGCTCGCTCGAGCTCGACGTGCGTGGGGCCACCAGCGACATGAACCTCGCCCAGCTCGAGGCGCTGCTCTACCCCAACCCCTTCCGCCTCGGAGCCGTCATCGAGCTGCTCCGGCGCGGCAAGAGCGTGCAGGTCCTGCACGAGAAGACGCGCATCGACCCCTGGTTCCTGGCGCAGCTCAAGGAGATCGTCGACGGCGAGACCGAGCTGCGTCGGCTCCCCGAACCCCAGCGCTGGAGCTGGGAGCAGTGGCGCGAGATCAAGCGGCTGGGCTACTCCGACGCCGAACTCGCGCGCCTGCGCGGCCTCGACGCCGCGGAGGTGCGGTCGCTGCGTCTGGAGCACGCCGGCGCCCCCGTCTACAAGACGGTCGATACCTGCGCCGCCGAGTTCGAGGCCTACACCCCGTACCACTACTCGACCTACGAGTGGGAGGACGAGGTGGCGCCGTCGCAGAAGGACAAGGTGCTCATCCTCGGCTCGGGTCCCAACCGCATCGGCCAGGGCGTGGAGTTCGACTACGCCACCGTCCACGCCGTGTGGGCGCTGCGCGATGCCGGCTACGAGACGATCATGGCCAACTCCAACCCCGAGACGGTGTCGACCGACTACGACACCGCGGACCGTCTGTACTTCGAGCCGCTCACCTACGAGGACGTCCTCAACATCGTCGAGCACGAGAAGCCCAAGGGCGTCATCGTGCAGCTCGGCGGTCAGACGCCGCTCAAGCTGGCGCGGCCGCTCGACGACGCCGGCGTCCCCATCTGGGGCACGCCGGCCGCCGCCATCCACGCCGCCGAGGACCGCGACACCTTCCACGCCCTGTGCACCCGCCTCGGCATCCCCCAGCCGCAGGGCGGTGTGGCGACCGCGCCGGCCGACGCCAAGCGCCTGGCGCAGCAGATCGGCTACCCCGTGATGGTGCGCCCCAGCTACGTGCTCGGCGGGCGTGCCATGAAGGTCGTGCACGACGATGCCGAGCTCGACGGCTACCTCCACGAGGTCTACGCCGAGCTCCCCGACAACCCCAGCATCCTCGTCGACGACTTCATCGAGGGCGCCATCGAGGTCGACGTCGACGCCCTGTCCGACGGCGACACCACGGTGGTGGCCGGCATCATGGAGCACATCGAGGGCGCCGGCATCCACTCCGGCGACAGCGCCTGCATCACCCCGCCGGTGACGCTCTCCGACGACGTCATCGCGACCCTGCAGGCGTACAGCGTGCAGCTCGCCGACGCCATCGGCGTGCGCGGCCTCATCAACATCCAGTACGTCATCAAGGACGGCGAGGTGTTCGTGATCGAGGCCAACCCGCGCGCCAGCCGCACGGTGCCCTACCTCTCCAAGGCCATCGGCCACCCGCTGGCGAAGTACGCCGCCCTCATCGCGGCCGGCCGCAGCCTCGCCGAGCTGGGCTTCACCGAGATGCCGCACCCGAAGCTCTACAGCGTCAAGGAAGTGGTGTTGCCGTTCCTGAAGTTCCGCGACATCCTGCCGGTGCTCGGTCCCGAGATGCGGTCGACCGGGGAGAGCATGGGCATCTCGCACGACCCCGCCCTGGCCTACCTCAAGGCCGAGCTGGGCGCCGGCGTGGCGCTGCCCTCCGAGGGCACGGCGCGCCTCATCGGCGACGGCCTGGAGGCACTTGGCGAGCGCCTAGCCGAGCAGGGCTTCGAGGTGGTGCGGGGAGCGCAGCCCGGCGACGCCGAGGACGGCCCCGACTACGCCCTGCTGATCGACGTGGCGCACACGCGCGAGCTGCGGCGGGCGCTGGAGAACGGCGTGCCCTACGCGACCACCCTGCAGGCCGCGACCTGGATGGTCGCCGCCATGGCGGCCGCGCGTAGCGGTGAGCTCGAGGTGCGGGCACTGCAGGACGCCTGAGCGACCTGCGGGCGGCTACGACAGAGGGTCCTGGGCGGAGCCGTCCGGCTCAGGCTTCGAGGTCGTCGTCGGGATCGGTGGCCGTGGCATCGTCGGGGCCCGTCTCGGCGTCGGCGCCGGCATCGGCATCGGCATCGGCGCCTGCGGCCTCGCGGATCCACTCCGGCTCACCCAGACCGGTCAGGCGTTCGCGCCCGCGGCTCGGCAGCCGGCCGCGCAGCGTCGAGGCGTAGTCGGCGAGGTTCTTCAGGCCATCGCCGACCGGCAGTCGCAGGCAGAACTCGCCCTGGCCGACGCGCGCCACCATGTGGAAGGGCGCGTCGCTCAGGCGCTCCAGGATCTTCAACACGGCGTCGCGGCTGAGCGTCCCGCCACCGGCCAGATCCTCGAGCAGGAACACCGTCGGGGCGCGCAACCCGGCGAGGTGACTGAGCACCTCCGAGAAGGCGCCGCGCTCGGCGACCAGGCCGGCGACCGCGGCCTCGAAGCGCTCGAGCCCATGGCCGAACAGCCCCTCGCGCTCGAAGTGCACCTCGAGGTCGAACGGGCTCACCGGCACGCTCTCGGCCAGCGTGCGCGCTCGCAGCAGGCCGTCCCACGACCACAGCGTGGCGCGCGCCAGCTCCGAGGGCGCCTGCAGGCGCTGCAGGTCGCGGCGATCGCCGAACACCGCCAGGTAGCGTGCGCCCTCCTCGCGGCGGCGCGCCAGCAGCGCCGCCCAGTCGAGGCGCTGCCCGAAGCCGAGCGCGTGCACCAGCACGGTGTACCCGCGTCGCCCGAGCTCGGCGTGGGCCATCAACTGCCCGTGGCCGATCGACTCCACCCGGAAGCCGAACGCCTGCAACAGCTCCCGGGCACGGCTCACCTGTTGGAGGTCGACGACCTCGTCGTCTTCGTCGTCGTGCGTCAGCGCCGCATCGCCGGGGAACACGGCGCGCTGCGGGGCCCGCCGCTCGCGGACCGACGGGGCCGCCGAGCGCTCGTCGTCGGTGGGCGTGCCGGGCACGTTGTGGGGGGGCGCGCCGGCCGCGGCGTCGCCGCCGGTCCACGCCGGTGTCGCCTCCGAGCGCCAGCTCTCCTGCCACGTCGACGCCCACAGGGCGTCCTGGCGCGGTGATCCGGGCTCGGCGGGGCCGCCTCCGGCGTCGGCGGCACGAGCCCGCGGCACCGGCACCGGCACGGCTTCGGCGGCCCCGGCCGCCGCTTCTCCGGCCGCGTCGCTGGCTCCCCGTACCTGCCGCGACGCCTTGCGCGCCGCTTGCTCCTCGTCGATCCGCCGCTCGATGGCGGCGCGGGCGTGCCAGCGCCCCTCGAAGAACACGAAGCGGTCGTCGGCCTCGAGCACGCCGCGGAGGTCGAAGTCCGCCGGCAGGTCGGGGTACAGCGCCCGCAGCTCCGTCTCGTTGGCCGTCAGCTCGGCCTCCGCCAGCTCGTCGAGCAGCGCGGCGATCGCCTTGGGCCGAGCGTAGTCGGGCTTGCGCGCCCGCGGCATCGGGGTGATGGCGTAGCGGCCGTCCTCCAGCGGACGGATCAGCAGCTCGTCGTTGACCTCGAGGTCGTGGGCGTCGAAGAACGCCTGCAGGCCGCTGACGGTGCGCGGCCCTTCGGCGACGAGCTCGAACTCCTCGTCGCGGCGCGTGTCGACGGCGGTGATGCGGCCCTCGGAAGGGAACAACCCCAGCATGGTGCGCGGCAGGGTGAGCGCTCCGTTGCGCAGGCAGATGCGCGTCAACGGATAGCGGTACTCCTGGTCCATCCCGTCCCCCTTCACGCGTCGAGCGCCGGAACCGGCAGAGGCTGGCCTGCCCCGCGAGCGTCGTTCGCTCGCCCGTGGGACCGCGTCCGGGCAGGCGTTGTCATCATTTCGGCAAGTGTAACAGACGCTCCGTCACTCGTCGTGACGGTCGCCGCGCGACTTCTCGACGTTGCGCCGGAACACCTCCAGGCTCGGGAAGCCGGTCGGCCGCATCACGCCCGCCGGGCTTCCCCGATGCCCGCACGCCGGGCAGGTGACGTCGTCGTCCATGCCGGCCTCGCTCGGGAACACCTCGCCGCAGGCCCTGCAGCGTACGTGCGGCGTCATGGCCATGACGTCCTCCTCTCGTGTCGGCGCCGGCGACGGTCGACCCCGACGCCGTTCGCCGGGCGGGCTGGCTCAGCCCTTGCCGGTCCCGCCGAACACCAGGCGCTTGCGACGCTTCCCGCGCGGGGCCGGCTCGGCCGGCGCGGGGGCCTTGGCGGGGGCCTTGGCGGGCGCCTTGGCGGGGGCCGTCGAGGACGGCGTTCCGGCGGTCGGGGCCGCGCCCTTGCCGGAGCGACGACGACGGCTGCGCCGCGAGGTCCCGCCTTCGCCCGCGGGCTTGGCGGGTGCCGTTTCCTCGGCCGCGGCCGTGGCGGGCGCCGCCTTCGAGGCCGCCGGCTGCTTGCCGGCCGCTGGCTGCTTGCCGGCCGCCGATCCCTTGGCGGCCGCGGGCTTCTTGGACCGCGACGCCCTGCCCGAGCCCTTGGCCGGAGCCTGGGTCGTGTCCTTGGCAGCCGCCGCCTTCTTGCCGGCGGCCGCCTCCTGGGTAGCCGCCTTGGCCGCATCGGCCGCGCCGTCCGCCTTGGCGGCGCCGGCCTTGGAGCGGCGACCGCGGCGCGTGGTGCCCTTGCTCGAGCTCGGCGCAGCGGCCTTGGCTTCCGCAGCGCCGTCCGCCTTGGCGCCGGCCTTGGCGCCGGCCTTGGCGCCCGACCGACCGCGCCCGCCGGCGCGCCCGTTGCCGCCGGTCGCCGACGCTTCCTCGGCCATCGCCACCGCCGGCTCCTTGAGCTTGCGGGGCGGCTTCTGGCGCAGGGGCGCCTCGTCGACCTCCACCTCGGGCATCTCCATGCTCGCCGGGATGAGATCGATCTGGCGCTGGGTGGGGTTGGCCTGGAACACCTTGACCTCGACCCGGTCGCCCATGCGGTAGCGCTTGCGGGTGTGCTTGCCCATCAGCATCAGCGAGTCCTCGAGGTAGATGTAGTAGTCGTCCTCGAGGTGCGAGACGTGCATCAGCCCCTCGACGGCGTTCGGCAGGCTGACGAACACGCCGAAGTTGGTGACGCCACTCACCACGCCGTGGAACGCCTCGCCGATGTGCTCGCGGGCCCAGCGCGCGTGGTAGTAGCGCGTGAGGTCGCGCTCGGCGCTCTCGGCCTGGCGCTCGCGGTCGCTCGACTGCTCCGCCAGCTTCGGGAAGTCGGTCTTGAGCCGCTCCTTGAGCGTCGGCGACAGGCGGTGCTGCAGCAACGCCCGCATCACGCGATGGACCACCAGGTCGGGGTAGCGGCGGATGGGGCTGGTGAAGTGGAGGTAGTTCTCGAACGCCAGCCCGAAGTGACCGAGGTTCTCCGAGCTGTAGCGTGCCTGCTTGAGGCTGCGCAGCAGCAACGTGTTGACGATCTGCGCCTCGGGCTTGCCGGCCGCCTCGCGCAGGATGCGCTGCAGGTCCTGCGGCCGCGCCTTCTCCAGGTCGAGGGTGTAGCCCAGGCGAGCCAGCGCCTTCTGCAACGCCTGCACCTTCTCGGTGCTGGGGTCCTCGTGGACACGGAACAGCGCCGGCACGTCGCGCTTGTCGAGCTCCTCCGCCACCAGCCGGTTGGCCAGCAGCATCATCTCCTCGATGAGCTGCCGAGCGGCGTTGCTGCGGACCGGCGTGAGGTGGAGCGCACCGGAGTCGTCGACGTCGACCTTGGCCTCGGTGAAGTCGAAGTCGAGGGCGCCAGCGCCGATCCGCTCCTTGCGCAGCTCCTGGCTCAGGTTGATGAGCACCTTGATGTCGCGCTCGAGCTTGCGCTTGCCGTGCGGCAGGCGTCCGCCGTCGCTGAACGCCTGCACCTGCCCGTAGGTCAGCCGCGCATCGGACTCGATCACCGTCTCGCGGAAACGCACGGCCTTGACCTCGCCGGCGCGGGTGACGTCGACGAACACCGACAGGGCCAGCCGCGGCGCCCCTTCGACCAGCGAGCAGATGCCGTTGGAGAGCGACTCGGGCAGCATCGGCAGGGTCCGGCCCGGCAGGTACACGCTGGTAGCACGCTCCAGGGCTTCGGCGTCGAGGCTGGTGCCCTCGGCGACGTAGTACGACACGTCGGCGATGTGCACGCCGACGCGCAGCAGGCCGTCCTTGCCGCGCCCCTCGAGTCGCTCCAGCGACAGCGCGTCGTCGAAGTCCTTGGCGTCCTCGCCGTCGATGGTGAAGGTGGGCACGTGGCGGTAGTCGGTCCGCCCCGCCATCATCTCGCCGTCCACGCTGGGCGGGACGGCCTTGGCCTCGGCCACGGTATCGGCGTCGAACTCCGCCTTGAGGGCGTACTTGACGATCACCGCCTTGGTCTCCACCTCGGGATCGTCGCCGGAGCCGAGGAACTCCTCGACCTCACCGAACGGCTCGCGCTCGCCGGAGCTCTCCGGCCACACCATGCGGGCGACCAGGCGCGAGCCCCCCTCGAGCTTGCCCACCGACTCCGGCGTCAGCAGGATGCGTTCGCGCAAGCGCGGGGAATCGGGGCGCAGGATGGCGTAGCCGCGCGCGTACTCGAGGGTGCCGACCACGTGGTCGTAGCCGCGCTCGAGGATGCGCACGATCTCGCCGTTGGCGCGGTCGGTCTCGGCGGCCATGGGGTTGGGGCGGGCGACCACGCGGTCGCCGTCCCACGCGCCGCCCAGCTTGTTGGCGGGGATGAAGAGGTCCTTGCTGTCGCCGCTGTCGGGGATCACGAAGCCGTAGCCACCCGAGGTGACCTGCAGCTTCCCGATGAAGAGGTTCATCTCCTGCGGGAGGCCGAAGGTGCGCCTCCGCGTACGGATCAGTCGACCCTCGTCGGCGAGCTCCGAGAGGAGCTTCCTGAGGGCGTTGCGGTCGTCGGCTTGCAGGCGCTTCTGGATGTCCTGGACGTGCCAGGGGCGCTCCGGGTTGGAGCGGAAGAAGTCGAAGACCTGCTCCTTGTCGAGTTCTGCCATCGCAGCAAGTGTAGCCCGTCAGGCGCGTTCCCCGCGTCCGCGGTGAGATCGTCCGGGGGCGCACGCCTGCGACGGCGCCCATCGGGCAGGGCATGCTGGGCCCAGGACCATCCCCTACCGCTCGGCCTACAGGACGCTCCCCGACGCCGACCGCGCCGAGGCCGCGGCGCGAACCCTGGTCGCGGAGCGCCCGGCCGGTCCGGCGCCGTCACCGACGTACGCCGGGCGCGTTCGCCGGCGGGACGTTCAGCCTTGACCGGGCTCGGCGGCCCCCCTAACCTCGACGCAAGGTGACCGTCGCCAACGGAGGGGTAGCGGTTTCTCGCCAGGCCGGCATCGGCCCGGGCGGTCTTCGCGGCCTGGCGCGCTTGGCCTGGCGCAACCTCTGGCGCCAGCGCCGGCGCACCCTGCTGCTGGTGGTGGTCGTGGCCTACGCGACGCTCGCCATCGTGTTCTTCTGGGGCTACACCGACGGCTTCCTCGACTCGATCATGAACGCCCAGGGGCGCTTGGTCGCGGCGCCGGTGCTGATCACCCGCGAGGCCTACCACGACGACCCCGACCCCTCCAACGCCCTCGCCGACCCCGAGGCGCTGGCGCGCCTGGCCGTGCGCGATGCGCGCGTCCGCGGCGCTGCCCCGCGCGTCGACTTCGGTGCGCTGCTGCGCTCGCCGTATACCAGCGAGGGCGTCATGGCTCGAGGCGTCGACCCGGCCCTGGAGGCGTCGGTGTCCGACCTCCCGGCGTCGATCGCGGACGGCCGGATGCTGCGGGGACCGGGCGAGATCGTGCTCGGCAAGGGGCTGGCGCAGCGCCTCGACGTGCGCCTGGGGGAACGCGTCGCCATCGACGTGTCGGCGCTGGCCGGACCGACGGCGATGGGCCTGCGACTGGTGGGCATCATCGACGCCGGTACGGCCCTCGTCGACGACTACACGGCGCTGATCGACCTGGCCGATGCGCGTGCCCTCACCGGCGTTGCGGGGGCCACCGGCCTGGCCCTCGACGTCCCGCTCGGTCACGAGGATGCTGCGGCGCAGGCCGTGCAGGCCAGCCTCCCGAGCGGTGTCCACGCCTACCCGGTAGGCGCGCTCCTGGGAGCGCTGCAACGCGGCCTGGCGGCCGAGCGCATCCAGATGATCCCGATGGGGCTGCTGTTCGCGCTGTTCGCGGCGGTCACCGTCACCACCACGGTGGTGGTGAGCGTGCTCGAGCGCACCCGCGAGTTCGGCGTGATGGTGGCGCTCGGGCTCGACCAGGGCGGCCTCGGCTGGCTCGTCACGTTCGAGTCGGTGTTCGCCACCGCGCTCGGCTGGCTCGCCGGTCTCGTCGTCGGCTACGGGGTGCTGTGGCTCCTCAGCACCACCAACGCCTTGGGCGCCCTGCTGGTGGGCGCCTACGGCGACATCCTGGAGGGCCTGGCGCTGACCGACCAGGTCTACGCCGCGGTGCGACCCGAGTACGCCCTCTACGCCTCCGCCACGGTGGCGCTGGCGGCGATCTTGGCCGTCCTCGCCCCGGCCCGCCGAGTGCGCAGGTTGAATCCGTCCGAAGCCATGCGGACGGAGTGAAAGGACGAGCATGACCCCTCTCCCCGGTCGTGCGCTGCGCGTCGCCCTGGTGCTCGCACTCGCCTCGATCGCGGTGGCCCAGACGCCGACGCTCGACGCCCGGTCGGTGCTCGACGCCATGGTCGAGAACCTTCGTGGGGTCCGCCAGTGGGCGACCCTCCAGCTCATCGTCGAGCGCCCGGACCGCACCACCGAGTACAGCATGGACATCGTCACCGATGGGGACCAGCGCTCGTTGGCGCGGGTCACGGCGCCGCCGCGCGAGGCAGGCCAGGCGTTCCTGTCGATCGGCTCCAACCTGCTCATCTACAACCCGCGCCTCGGCCGTAGCTTGCGCCTCCCGCCGTCGGGCCGTAGCAACGCCTTCCTGGGCTCCGACCTGTCCTACGACGACCTGGCGGGCGAGGAGTACCGCGACCAGTAAGACGCCGTCGTCACGGCGCAGGACGCCAACGCCATCACGCTCGAGCTCACGCCGCACCCCGAGGCGCCCACCCCCTACGGCAAGCTGGTGTTCACCGTCCATCCGGCGAGCTTCGCGCCGCTGACGCTGACCTACTTCGACCAGCGCGACACCGCGGTCCGGCGCATGACCTTCTCCGAGTTCACCCGGGTCGACGGCAGGACCATCCCCGAGCGCTTCGAGGTGGTCGACCTGCTGAAGGAGGGCTACCGGACGACGGCGATCTGGACCGACATCGACACCGTCACTCCGGTGCCCGATCGCTGCTTCAGCGAGGCCGCCCTGGAACGGGGGTGCCGGTCGCCGTGATCTTCCTGGCCTGGCGCAACCTGTGGCGGCAACGTCGGCGCAGCCTCACCAGCCTCGGCGCGGTGGCCTTCGTGGTGTGCCTTTCGCTGCTGTACTACTCCATCGGCGGGGCAGCCGTGAACAGCATGTACCGCAACCTCACCGAGGGCGCCGGCCAGATCCAGCTCCACGTGGCCGACTACCGCGAGGTCCGCGACGTCTCCGCCGGCCTGCTGCGCAACGCCGCGGCGATCACCGAGGAGGTCCGCGCACAGGCTGCCGGCGCCAGCGTGGTCGGGGTGCTGGACGTGCCCGGCCTGCTCATCCACGGCGAGCGATCGCGCGCCGTGGCGGTATCCGGCCGCGACTGGCCCGCCCCGCTGTCGGCCGCCTACCTGCGCACCAACCCGATCGAGGGGAGCTTCGTGCGTGCCGGCGATCCGACCGGGATCGTGCTGGGGCGCGGGTTGGCGCGTGCGCTCGGCGCCGGCATCGGCGACGAGGTGGTGCTCTACGCGCCGGGCAGCGAGGGGTTCGGCGCCGGCTCCTTCACCGTCATCGGCCTGGTGGACGTGCTGGATCCGGTGGCAGCGGCCCGCACGGCGCTGCTGTCGCTGGCGGCCGCGCAGGCGGTGGCCGCCGACGACGCGGTATCGCGCATCGAGGTCCACTATCCCGAGATCCGCCGCATGCAGGACGACGTCGCCAGCACCGAGACCGCCACTCGGCTGCGGGCCGCGCTGCCGGCGCTGTCGGTCGAGACCTGGCGCGAGCTGTCCCCGACCCTGGTGCGCATCCTCGACTCGCTGCGGCCCGTGATGGCCATCGTCTCGGTCATCTTCTTCGTGCTGGCCGGGCTGCTGGTCGTCAACAGCATCTACCTCGGGATGGTCGAGCGCATCCACGAGTTCGGCGTGCTGATGTCCCTCGGCGCCAGCGGGCGCCGTGTGATGGGCCTCATCACGCTCGAGAGCGTGCTGCTGTGCGGCGCCGGCGCCGCTCTCGGGCTGGCGATCGGCCTGCCGCTGGTGGGCCTGATGGGGCGCGGCTTCACCATCCCCGGTCTCGAGCAGTACTACGCCAGCTTCAACATGGACCCGGTGTTCTACGCCAGCATCCATCCCAGCGAGGTCCTGTTCGCCGTCCTCTTCGCCCTCGGCACCGGCGTCCTGGCGGCGCTGTGGCCCGCGTCGATCGCCTCGCGGCTCGAGCCCGTCGAGGCCATGCGCTTCACCGCCTGAGCGCCGCGCCCCCGGGAGGAACAGCCCCATGAGCCTGTACCGCATCGAGAACCTGGCCAAGCGCTACCGGAGCGGGGAGGTGGAGACGCTGGCGCTGCGGGGCGTCGACCTCACCATCGAGGAGGGGGAGTTCACGGCCGTGGCCGGCCCCTCCGGCAGTGGCAAGAGCACCCTGCTGCACCTGATGGGAGCGCTCGACGCACCGAGCGCCGGCGAGGTCTACCTCAACGGCACCCGCATCGACAAGCTGGGCAAGCGCGCGGCCGCCCGCATGCGGCTGGAGAACCTCGGTTTCGTGTTCCAGGCCTACAACCTCATCCCCGTGCTCACCGCCCTGGAGAACGCCGCCTTCGTGCTCGAGCTGCGCGGCGTGGGTCGCCGCGAACGCGAGGCCCGGGCACGCCAGGCGCTCGACGACCTCGACATGGCCGGTTACGCCGACCGCCGGCCCAACCAGCTCTCGGGGGGGCAGCAGCAACGCGTGGCGGTGGCGCGGGCGCTCGCGGCGGAACCGAAGATCATCCTGGCCGACGAGCCGACCGCCAACCTCGACAGCGAGACCGGCCACGCACTGATCGAGCTGATGCGCCACCTGAACCGCGAGCACGGCGTCACCTTCGTGTTCAGTACCCACGATCCGCGGCTGCTCGACAGCGTCGACCGCATCGTGCGCCTCGAGGACGGCCGCGTGGCCGGCGAGGAGACCCGGGTCAGCGCATGACCCGGCCGGCAGCCGCGCGGCATGCGGGCGCCGTGGAGCGCCCGGCCCCGCGCACGCTCGGCGTGCCGCTGCTGAGCGTCGCGCTGAGCGCGGCGCTGACCCTGGCCGGCGCCGCCTGGGCGCAGATGCGGGTGCGTGTGGAGGTGCCCTTCGGGGCCAGCGTCGGCATCGCCTCGAGCGCCAGCGCCACCGCCGCCGAAGCCAGCCTGGTCGCCGGGGTCGCCATCGACGCCGAGCTCCGCTTCGACCCGGTCACGGCGACGCTACGGCTGCAGCCGTCACTGACCGCCTTCGACGGCGCCGCCGCCGTCCAGGCGGCGCGGGCCGGGCGCACGTCGCCGAGCTGGGAGCCGGGCCTGCGCGAGGCCTATCTGCTGGTGCGGGAGGGGCCGGTGGACTTCAGCGCCGGCTACCGACGCCTGGCCCTCGAGACCGCCCGCCTGAGCGTCCCCTTCCAGGTCGACCGCGACCTCGCCGACGGCGGCAGGCAGGGGCTCCCCGGCGCCCGCGCCAGCGTCTATGTCGGTCCGCTGCGCGTGCGTGGAGCGCTGCTCGAACGTTCCGGCTCGCTCGGCGCCGCGTTCAGCGTCCGCGCCGACCTCACCAGCGCACAGCTCGAGGGGCACCTGGTCTACCTCGACCACCTCGCGTTGGGCGTCGGCGCCAGCGGCACGGCGGGGACGACGGTGGTCTACGGCGAGGGTTGGCTGCTCGCCGAGCCGTGGCGCGGCCGCGGCGCGCTGGGCGCCAGCGGCTACCTCGGCGACGCCCTGTGGACGGCCGAGGCCGCCTTCGCCCCGCCCGCCGGGGCGGCGACGGCGCCGGCGGTACCACAACTGCTGGGGCAGCTGAGCGTGCCCGTCGGCGACGACGGCAGCCTCGAGCTGGTCGCCGGAGTGTCCCTCGTCGACAGCCTGCTGGCGCCCGGGACGTCCCGGCTGGCGGGGCTGGCGGCCCTGACCTGGACCGCCGGCGATCCCGACGTCCGATTCGAGCTCGGCCCCAGCCTACGGACGGGCGAGCTGGGCACCCACTACGCCGTGAACGTGCGCCTCACCGCCGTCACCGGCTTCTAGCGGCGGGCCGGGCCCTCGTACCGGAAGCTGGCGATCTCCCCCAGCGCCTTGCGGGCGAGGCTCGGCACGCGCGCGTCGGGCGCCGGGTGTCCCACCACCAGCAGCAGGAAGGGCCGCTCCCAGGCCGGGCGCTCCAGGATCTCGTTGAGGAACCCCATCGGGCTGGGGGTGTGGGTCAGGCACACCAGCCCCGCCTGGTGCAACGCCGTGATGAGCACGCCGGTAGCGATGCCCACCGACTCGGTGGCGTAGTAGTGCAGGACCTTCTCCCCTGCGGACGTGACGCGATAGGGCTGGGCGAAGATCGCGATCAGCACCGGGGCCGTCTCCAGGAAGGGCTTGTCGGCGTCGGTGCCGAGAGGCCGCAGCGCCTGAAGCCACGCGTCCGGGGCACGATCGTCGTAGAAGGCGCGCTCCTCGCGCTCGGCTGCCTCGCGGATGGTGCGCTTGACGATGGGGTCGGTCACCACCGCGAAGTGCCAGGGCTGCTGGTTGGCCCCGCTCGGGGCCGAGCCGGCGGCGAGCAGGCAGGCCTCGAGCGCGGCACGCGGCACCGGGCGCTCGCTGAAGGCGCGCACGCTGCGCCGCAGGCGGAAGCTGTCGTAGAAGGCCATGGCGCGTTCCGCGATGGCCTCGTCGCTGGTGGGGACGTACCCCGTCAGGGGCTCGGTGTCGGGCATGGGCCCATTGTGCACCCGTCGCTCCGGAGCCCGGCCCGGACGTCTAGCGGGCCCGAGCGATCTCCTGCTCGGCCAGCGCGATCAGGGCCCGACGTGCCGGCGAGTCGGCGAAGGGCGCGAGCGCCGCCACCGCCGCCTCCGCCTCCTGGCGGATGCGTTCGCGCGCGCGCCGGTCGGCGCCGTGCTCCAGTACCAGCGCCAGCATGCGCTGGACGTCGCCGTCGTGCGAGGCGTGGCGGCGCACGATGTCGCGCGCTTCCGCCAGGTCGTGCTCGAGGATCAGCAAGAGTACGGCGTAGGTGGCCTTGCCCTCGCGCAGGTCGCCTCCGACCGGCTTGCCCAGGCGCGCCGGATCGCCGAGCAGGTCGAGGTAGTCGTCCTGCATCTGGAAGGCACGGCCGTAGCGCATGCCGAACGTTCGGAGCGCGGCGCGCTCGGCCTCGGGCGCCCCCGCCAGGATGGCCACGCCCTCCAGCGCCGACGCCAGCAGCACCGCCGTCTTGCCCTCGATGACGTCCTCGTAGGCCTGGAAGCTGTAGTCCTCGAGGGTGGCCGTCTGGAACTGCAGCACCTCCCCCTCGCAGATGGCGGCGGCGGTGTGCGACATGAGCCGCGTGAAGTCGGTGCTGCCGGTATCGGCCAGCAGCCCCAGCACCCGCGCGAGCATGAAGTCGCCGGACATCACGCTGACGACGTTGCCGTAGCGGCGGAAGGCCGCCTGCGCCCCGCGGCGGGTCTGGGCGTCGTCGATGAGGTCGTCGTGGAGCAAGGAGGCGGAGTGCAACAGCTCGACCGCCAGCGCCACGCGCTGGCTGTCCTCGGCGTCGGCGCCCAGCAGCCGCCCCGCCAGGAAGCTCAGGCTGGGGCGCAGGCGCTTGCCGCCGGCACCGACCAGGTCGTCGCCGATGGCCTCGATGAAGGCTACCGACGAGTGGAGCTGCTCCTGCAGCCGCCGTTCGAAGGTCGTCAGGTCGGGCTGGATGAGGTCGAACACAACGCCTGCCAGTATACGGGCGCTACCGCCGTTCCGGTCGCGCCGCCCGAGCGCTGCAGGGCCCGGGCCGCCCGGGGGCTCGCCGTCGCGCTCAGGCGCCCACGCGCTCCTTCGGAGCCGGTCCCTGGAGGTAGAAGGCGAGCCGCTTCAGACCCGCCAGGAAGTCGACGGGCTCGATGAAGACGCCGGCCGGCACGTTGATCACGGTGGGCGCGAAGTTCAGGATGCCACGGATGCCGGCGGCGACCAGACGGTCGGCCGCCTGCTGCGCCACCTGCGCCGGCACCGTCAGGAAGGCGATGTCGATCGACGAGGCCTTCACGCGCTCCTCGAGCTCGTCCACGGCGTAGACGTCGACGCCTCCGACGTGCTGGCCGACCTTGCTGGGATCGGTATCGAACGACGCCTTCAACAGGAAGTCGTACTGATCGAAGTTGGGGTAGTCGGCGAGGGCCTGCCCGAGGCGCCCCATGCCCATGATGGCCACGTTCCAGGGCCGCGTCAGACCGAGGATGCGCCGCAGCTCACGCCGCAGCGTGGGCACGCTGTAGCCGGCCCCACGGGTGCCGAAGCGCCCGAAGTAGGCGAGGTCCTTGCGCACCTGGAAGGCCGAGACCTGCGCCTCCTCGGCCAGCACGTCGGACGAGGTGCGCTTGACCTCGGCGTCGTCGAGGTCGGTCAGGATGCGCAGGTAGGTGACGAGACGGCTGACCGTCGCCGTCGGGATGTTCCGCATCAGCGCGGGAAGCTGTCGATCCCCGCAGCCTTCAGTTGCGCCTGGACCTGCTGCAGCCGATCGGCCGTGAAGGGTCCGACGAGGAGCTTGACGAGCCCTCCCTCGGTGCGCTCGGTGACGCGGAAGCCCATCTGCTCAAGCTTGTCGCGCTGCGGCTTGGCGCTATCCGAGCTGCCGTAGGCGCCCACCTGCAGGTAGCGCTCGCCCGCCGGGGCCGTCACCGCGCTCGACGAGCTGCCGCTCGAGGCGGTGCTGCCGGACGACGCGGAGCTGGTCGCGGCCGGCGCGCTGGCAGGCGGCGGGGCGCTGTCCTGCGTGCCCTTGAACTCGTACACGACGGGATCGACGCCGAAGCCACCGGTCTTGATCTTGGCGGCCACCGACTCGGCCTCGGACTGCGTGCGGTAGGGGCCGACCAGCACGATCGTCAGGTCGCCCTGGGTGGCCAGGAACGCCGGGTAGCCGGCCTTCTTGAAGGCCTCCTCCTGGCGCTGTGCGTAGTCGGCGTGCGAGAACGCACCCACCGATACCCGGAAGGGCGCCTCGGCACCGGGGCCGTTGGCGGCCGCGGGCGCGGAGCTCGCCGTCGAGGCCGTGCTCGACGAGCCGGTCGTGGCGGTGCTGGAGCTCGCCGTCGAGGCGGTCGTGGAAGGCGCCGTGCTCGACGTCGAGGGGGCGGCACTGCCGCTGCTCGTGGCCGACGACGAGGCGCTGGAGCTGCTGCCGTTGGGCGGCAGCACCGACACGCCACCGGACGAGCTGGCGCTCGAGCCCGCCGTGCTGCCGCTCGCAGCGGCGCCGTTGGAGGCGCTGCTGCTCGGGCTCGTGGCCGTGCTCGACGAGGTGCCGGAGGGGCTCGCGGTGGTCGCTCCGTTCGAGCCCGAGGAGGTGGTGGACGACGTAGTGGAGGACGTGGTGGGCGACGTGGTCGGCGGGACCGAGCTCTGCGTCTGCGCCGGCGGGGTGCTCGTCCGGGTGCCCTGCCCCACGGGGAAGAACGAGCCACCGGTGATGAGCGTGGCGATGATGCCGGCGATCACCGCGACCAGGGCGATCCCGATCAGCAGGTCGGGCCAGTTACGTCGAAACCAATCCATGATCCCATTCTAGTGCAGTGCACCGTTAGAGGTACTTGGTAATCGCGTCGCAGGCCTTCTGATAGCCCTCCTGGCAGGAGGACTTCCAGGCATCCTGCGCCGCGCTACGGCGGTCCTGGGAGTACAGCGCCCAGCCCAGGTTGTAGTAGCTCTCGCTGTCCTTGGGGTTCTGCTTCACGAGGAGTTGGTAGACCGTTTCCGCATCCTGGAAGCGCTTGGCAGCCAGGTACGCGGCGCCCAGGTCCACGCGCGCCTCGACGCTGTTGGGGGAGATCTGCGTCGCCCGTTCGAAGTAGCGGATCGCACTGTCGTACTTCTGCTGCTGGTAGTCCGCCAGCCCCGCCCACAGTTGGGCCTGGGCATCGTCGGGCGTGGCCTGGACCACCTGGTCGAGCAGGTTGGCGGCGGCGGCGTAGCTCCCCTGCCGGTAGAGCGCACGCCCGGCGATGAAGCGCGCCTGCGTGAGCTGCTTGTCGTCCTTGAGCTCCGTCAGGGCGGCCTGGGCGTTGCTGAGGGCCTTGTCGGTCTGGGCCAGCTGGTCGTAGGCGGACGCCAGCGCCAGGTGGACGTCGCCGCTGTCGGGCGCCAGCTTGGCCGCCTGCTCGAGCGGGTTCAGGGCCGTCTGGGTCTGGCCCCCCTCGAGGTAGCTGACGCCGAGGTTGTAGAGCGCCTGCCACGACTGCGGGTCGGCCTGGGCCGCTTGCTGGAACGACTTGGAAGCATCGGCGTCACGCCCCAGGCTCTTCTGCAGGCTGCCGAGCTTGACCAGGATGTTGGCCTCGGCCGACTTGTCGCCCGCCGCCTGCGCCTTCTTCAGCGCCCGGTTGAGGGCGAACATGGCGTAGTCGATCTGCCCCTGCTTGACGTAGATGTCGGCGATCAGGGCGCTCACGCGGTAGTCGTTGCTCTTCGACTCCAGCGCGGTCAGCTCGGGGAGGGCGTCGAGCCCCTTGCCCGCGTTCTCCAGCGCCTGACCGCGGCGCAGGATGAGGTCGGCGTTGCCGGGGTCGAGCTGCAGGGCCGAGGCGTAGGCGTCGGCCGCTTTGGCGTAGTCGTTGGTGAGCTCGAGCTGGCCGGCGAGGCCCAGGTAGGCGTCGATCTTGTCCTTGGTGGTGGCCACCGAATCGGCCACCTTGATGGCCTCCTGGAAGGACGCCGCGGCGTCCTTGGGACGACGCAGCTTGGCCAGCGTCACGGCCTTGTTGAACTGGCCGTCGAAGCGCTTCGGATAGAGCCGCGTGACCTCGCTGAACTCGAACAGCGCGGCCTGGTAGTTGCCGTTGGCGTACTCGGAGAGGCCGAGCCCGTAGTGGGCGTCGCCGTTCCCGTAGTCGATGGAGATGGCCTCGAGGAAGCTCTGCTTGGCGTCGGCGTACTGCCCCGCCTGGTACTGCGCGTTGCCGAGGTCCACCCAGACCGTGGCGTCGTTGGGGTTGGCCTGGGCCTTCGCGCGCAGATCGGAGATCGACGGTTGGGCCCACGCCGCCGACAGCACAAGCAACAGGGCGAGCGATGCGCCGAGCGCCCTGCCCAAGCCCCGATTGCACGTCAACCTCTTCATGCCAGCCTCCAGATCGCTGTGCCTACGGAAGATCGCATAGACTGCCTGCGAAACGATAATTCCGGTGTCCACTCTAGTATGGTGGGCTCTCCCGGACGTGTGAAATCCCCCACGAGATATGCCCTTCACGGCGGCAAAAACCGGCGTCCTGGCGGTCGCTCCGTCCGGCCACCCCGGTCCCGTCGGGGCACCCGGACGGGGCCACTCCGCCCGCCCGCGGCCGACCGCCGAAGGCGTCCGCGGCCGCCGCGCTCGGGGCGCGGAACGCCGCGCTCAGGCGTGCTGGGAGGGCGCGATGCGGGGCGCCGCCTGCGCCGCGGCTCCCTCGCTGAGCGCCAGTTGGCCGCAGGCGCCGCCGGCGTCGCGCCCGCGGCTGAAGCGGACCGACACCGGCACGCGCAGGCGCTCCAGCTCGGCGCGGAAGCGCTCGGTGGCGGCGGACGTCGACTCCTGGAAGCCGGAGGCGGGCCAGGGGTTGAAGGGGATCAGGTTGACGTGGGTCTTGAGGCCGTCGAGCAGACCCGCCAGCGCGCGGGCCTGGGCGACCTGGTCGTTCACCCCGCGCAGCAGCGTGTACTCGATGGTCACGCGCCGCTTCGTCGCCTGCTGGTAGGCGCGTACGGCATCCAGGATGTCGGCCACACCGTGAGCGTACGCCGTCGGGATGATGGTCCTGCGCGTGGCGTCGTCGGGGGCATGCAGGCTGATGGCCAGCACCAGCGGCAGCTCCTCGTCGGCCAGCCGCCGGATCCGGCCCGGCAGGCCGACAGTGCTCAGGGTGATGCGACGCGGCGACAGGTCGAGCCCCTCCGGCGCGATCATGGTGCGGATGGCGCGCAGCGCGTGGTCGTAGTTGAGCAGCGCCTCGCCCATGCCCATCAGCACCAGGTTGCGGATGGCCCGGGGTTCCACGCCTTCGTGGGCGGCCACCGCCAGCACCTGACCGACGATCTCGCCGCTCGTCAGGTTGCGGCCGTAGCCGAGCGCTCCGGTGGCGCAGAAGGCGCACCCCGCCGGGCACCCCACCATCGACGACACGCACACCGTCTTGCGGTCCTCGTAGGGCATGTAGACCGCCTCGGTCCGGCTGCCGTCGGCCAGCGTGAACAGGTAGCGCACCGAGCCGTCCCGCGAGGGGTAGCGCTCGACGGCGGTGAACGGTGAGATGCGGTGCTCGGCCGCCAGGCCATCGCGCAACCCCTGCGGCAGGTCGGTCATGACCTCGAAGTCCTGCGCACCGTGCTGGTACAGCCAGCGCGCGAGCTGCCGCCGCCGGTAGGCGGGCTCGCCCTCGGGCAGGGGCAGCTCGCTCGGCAGGTGATCGTAGAGGCTGGGGGCGGGTCCCGGCATCGCCCGCCAGCCTACCCCGCCCCGAGCGGCCCGCTGGCGTAGCCCGCGACGCCCTCGTGGGGTGCGCCCCCTGGGCTATCATCGGGGAACGACAACCCACACCGACGCCCTCTCGACGACCCCGGGGAGACGAAGCATGGCAGCGCGCAAGCTGAAGACCATCGGCATGGTGTTGGCGGGCGGCAAGGGCAGCCGCCTCCACCCCCTGACCTGGAAGCGCACGAAGCCGGCGGTGCCGTTCGGCAGCAAGTACCGCATCATCGATTTCGCGCTCAACAACATGATCAACTCCGAGATCTTCGGCATGTACGTGCTGACGCAGTTCAAGGCGCAGTCGCTGACCGAGCACATCCAGCGCAACTGGCGTTTCGGCAGTTTCCTGTCGGAGTACTTCATCACCCTGGCGCCGGCGCAGATGTACCTCTACGAGGAGCTGGGGGCCGAGTGGTACCGAGGCACCGCCGACGCCATCTACCAGAACCTCCACCTCATCGACAACAACGACGCCGATCTGGTGGCCATCTTCAGCGGCGACCACATCTACAAGATGGACATCAGCCACATGATCGAGTACCACCTCGAGCACGAGGCCGACGTCACCATCGCCGCCTACCCCACGCCCGTCGAGGACGGCCGGCGCTTCGGGGTCCTACAGATCGACGACGACTGGCGCATCGAGGAGTTCCAGGAGAAGCCCGCCAGCCCCAACCCCATCCCCGGCCGCTCCAGCCACTGCCTCGCCAGCATGGGCAACTACATCTTCTCGGTGGAGAAGCTCGTCGAGCTGCTCAACCGCGATGCCGCCGATCCCGGCTCCGAGCACGACTTCGGCAAGAACGTGCTGCCGATGGCGTTGGAGGAGGGGTACCGGCTGTTCGCCTACGACTTCGCCCGCAACCCCATCCCGGGCCAGGACGGGCCCAACACCTACTGGCGCGACGTCGGCACGCTCGACAGCTACTGGGAGGCCAGCATGGACCTCGTCGATGTCGAGCCGGAGTTCGACCTCTACAACGATCAGTGGCCGCTCCGGACCTCGGCCGAGTTCTCCCCTCCCGCCAAGTTCGTGCACGAGGAGGCGGGCCGCGTCGGACGCGCCCTCAACTCGCTGATCGCCGGGGGCGTGATCCTCTCGGGAAGCACCGTCCGCCGCTCGCTCCTGGCGCGCCGCGTGCGCGTCCACTCCCACGCCGTGGTCGAGAACAGCGTGCTCTTCGATGCCGTCGACGTCGGCCCCGGGTGCGTCATCCGCAACGCCATCATCGACAAGAACGTGGAGATCCCGGCCGACACGCAGATCGGCGTGGATCCCGACGAGGACCGCGCTCGCGGCTTCACCGTGACCGAGAACGGCACGGTGGCGGTGCCCAAGAGCTACAGCTTCCATTGACCGCCTGCGCCCGATCGGTCCGGCGTCGCCCCGACCGGCGCCCGAACATGGTCCGATGGCTTACAGCCGGGCTTCCTTCATGGGTGCTACCCTTTGATGACTAGCCCCGTGCACGCCGTGCGGGGCCCGACCCATGCGGCGCGACCACGCGCCCGCTGGAGGATCTGTTGAGACGATCGTTCAATCCCTGGCTGCTCGTGATGCTCATCATCCTGGGCATCTTCGTGTTCAACCAGTTCAACTCCGGGACCTCGAGCCGCGAGATCAACTACTCGGCGTTCACCAACCTGGTGGCGCAGGGCAAGGTGGCGTCGGTCACCGTCGACCGGACCAACGGCAACATCGACGGGGAGCTCAAGACGGCCTCGCAGGTGACCATCAACGGTCAGCCCGAGACCATCCAGTCGTTCCACACCACCGCCATCATCACCGACTCGCTCCTCACCGAGCTGCAGAAGAACGTCGGCAGCGTCACCATCCGCAACCCGCCGCAATGGATCGGCTTCGTCATCGGCTCGATCCTGCCCATCGCGCTGCTGCTGGCCTTCTTCTGGTTCGTGTTCATGCGCGCCCAGGGCGGGCCCAACCAGGTCATGCAGTTCGGCCAGTCCAAGGCCAAGCTGTACGGCCGGGAGAACAAGGTCCAGACCAACTTCACCGACGTCGCCGGCCACAAGGAGGCCAAGCAGGAGCTGATGGAGGTCGTCGACTTCCTGAAGAACCCGCAGAAGTACCTCCGCATCGGCGCCGAGATCCCCAAGGGCGTGCTGCTGGTCGGCCCTCCCGGCACCGGCAAGACGCTGCTGGCGCGGGCCGTGGCCGGTGAGGCCGGCGTGCCCTTCCTGACGGTGAGCGCCTCGGAGTTCATGGAGATGTTCGTCGGCGTCGGCGCCAGTCGCGTTCGCAACCTCTTCGAGGAGGCCCGCAAGGCCGCGCCCGCCATCATCTTCATCGACGAGCTCGACTCCATCGGGCGCCGTCGCGGCGCCGGCATCGGTGGCGGTCACGACGAGCGCGAGCAGACCCTGAACCAGATCCTGTCGGAGATGGACGGCTTCGAGAAGGACACCTCGGTCATCGTGGTGGCGGCCACCAACCGCCCCGACATCCTCGACCCGGCGCTGCTGCGCCCCGGCCGCTTCGACCGCCAGGTCACCATCGGGCTGCCCACGCAATCCGAACGCGAGGACATCCTGAAGGTGCACGTCCGCAACAAGCCGGTGTCCGACGACGTCAACCTGCGCAGGCTGTCGGAGGCGACGCCGATGTTCTCCGGGGCCGACCTCGAGAACCTCACCAACGAGGCCGCCCTCATCGCGGCGCGCTCCAACAAGCAGATCATCAGCTGGTCCGACTTCAACGAGGCGCTCGACCGTATCACCCTCGGTCTGCGGCGCGGCAGCCTGGTGCCCACCGAGGACGAACGTCGCATCCTCGCCTTCCACGAGGCCGGCCACGCCGTCACCTTCGCGGCCCAGCCCGACCTCGGCAACATCCGCAAGGTCACCATCATGCCGCGCGGCGGCGCCGGGGGCTTCATGGCCCCGCTCTCCAAGGAGGAGATGTTCTACAACGTCGACCGCTTCCGCAGCCAACTGGTGGTGGCGTTCGGCGGGCGCGTGGCGGAGAAGCGCATCACCGGCACCATCTCGTCGGGAGCCAGCAACGACCTCAAGCAGGCCACCGACCTCGCCAAGCAGATGGTGCTCGACATGGGCATGGGCGAGCAGGAGTTCGTGGCCTGGGGGTCCGACCAGGGCCCGGTGTTCCTGGGCGGAGAGATCTCCCGACGCAAGGACTTCAGCGAGGAGACCGCGCGCGAGCTCGAGCGCGAGGTCACCACCATCCTGGAGCAGTCCTACCGCGACTGCGAACGCCTCGTCGAGGAGAACTGGAGCGCGGTGGAGGCGGTGGCCAGCGCCCTGCTCAAGCGCGAGACCATCGACGGGAAGCTCATCCACGTGGCCCTCGAGAAGGCCCAGTCCGGCCTCCCGCCGGAGGAGATCAGCGACTGGATGGTAGGCGAGGCCGACGAGGTCGAGCGCCGCCTCCAGGAGCAGGAGGAGCGCCAGCGCCGGGCCGAGGAGGAGCGCCGCCGCATCGCCACCGAGCACGGCCGCAACGCTCCGCCCCCCATCGAGCCGCGGCCCGCCTCCGAGACCGGCAGCTAGGGCCGCCGCAGGCACGGCGCCCGAGCAGGAGCCGACGACGCGTCCGACGAGCGGGTGCCCCAACCGGGGCGCCCGCTTTCCTCATACGTCGCGGGGTATCATCGACCGCGGGCCCAGCCCCGGGGAGAGAACCGAAGTGTCGTTGCTGGACGGGAAGTACGAGATCATCAGCCAGACCGCCGCCGAGCGCGGGCGGACCCTCATCGAGGCCACCGCCCCCGACGGCACGCTGGTGCGGATCGAGTGGTTCGATCTCGAGCCCACCCAGGAGGCCACCTTCGAGCGCCTCCGCCGCCTCCTCAAGCGCCTCAAGCGCGACGGCAAGGCGGCCGTGTACGACGTCATCTCGCGCCCCGGCGCGCACTACGTGGCCTGGGAACACGGCGACAGCGGCGCCGCGCAGGCGCACGACGGCGACATCCGGACGGCCCTGGTCGAGCACGGCTTCGACGCCGCCTCCGCCGACATCCGCCGCAACGGCCGCCACGCTCGGCTCTACGGGCTGGCGTGGGACGGCAGCGTGCCCTTGTCTCGCCCGGCCGACGACGAGCCTCCCGCCGCCCGCACCCCGGCGCGCCGTGCGTTGCCCGCTGCGTTCGCCCCCTGGGCGCTGACCTTCGTGCTGCTGGCGGTCTCGGTCGCCCTGCTGGTCGGGGGCTTCCTGCGCCGTTCGAACAGCCGTACGGTGGTCGTTCCCAACGTGGTGGGCCAGGGCGTCAACGCCGCCGAGCAGGCACTGGCGCGCCTCGACCTGGCCTCGAATCCGACCCCGCTGGAGTCCCCAGAAGCGCCGGGAACGGTGCTCTCGGTCCAGCCCGAGGCCGGCACGCTGCTCCGCCCGGGCCGCGTGGTGCAGCTCAGCTACGCGCTGCCGCAGGGCCAGCTCGCCAGCACCAAGGTGCCCCAGCTCGTGGGCGAGACCTTCCCCGACCAGGTCACCACCGACCTGCAGAAGGCGGGCCTCGACCTGGGCGTGGTGGCGCACATCCACGCCTCCACGCCGGCCGGGGTGGTGCTGGCGCAGTCGGCGCCGAGCGCCTCGAAGCTGGCCGAGGGGCAGGCCGTCGACGTGCTCGTCAGCCTCGGCCCGGCGCAACCGGAGACCTTCCTGCCGCGCCTGGTAGGGCTGTCGGTCGAGGACGCGCAGGCCCTGGCGACGGTGGCGGGCCTCGGCCCGGACCAGATCCTGGTCGACAAGATCCACGCCCCCGACGGTTACCCGGGGGAGGTCCTCAACCAGTCGCTGGCGCCGCACATCGGCATCCCCATCAGCGAGGCCATCCTGCGATTGGTGGTGCAGGCCGGCGCTCCGACCTCGGCGGCCAGCTCGGCCACCGTCCCGTCGCTGATCGGCATGGACCTGCAGCAGGCCGAGGCCGTCGCCACTGGCTACACCGTCACCTCGACCACCGTGGCGTCGCCGCAACTCCCCTCCGGCGTGGTGATGCAGGACCCGCAGCCCGGCGCCGACCCCGGCGACCACACCCTCGCCCTCACCGTCAACGTCCACCCCGTCACGTTGACGCCGCCGGGCGCCGTCGCAACGGTCAAGCAGCCGGAGCTGAGGCACGTGCCGTACGCCTGGACCATCCAGCCCGGCATCCCGCAACAGGTGGCCACCGTTTACGCGCAGCCGCTCGACGGCCCGCGCACGCTGGTGAACCGCACCACCGTGCAGGGCGGCCAGACCCTGCGGGGCACGTGGCTGACGACCTATCCGGGGCCCGTCACGTTCACGTTGGAGCTCAACGGCCAGCCCTACGGCTCGCCCGAGTTCGTGCCCTAGTCCTTCATCGACGGGGCCGAGTGTCGCCTCGCGCGGCCCCAAGGGGCCGCGGGAAGCGGTAGAGTTGCGTTTGGCTCTGTGTGCTGCGGGCGCTCCGCGTCGGCGCGCAGGATGGGGACCGGCCACGAGCCGCCCCGCCTACGCCCTCCCGCCCAGCCCTCCCCCGTCACGGAGGAGGAGCGGCGGACCGACGAGGCCGCGCGCCCGGCACCGTGAACAGCATCCGACCGAGGGTCCTCGTGCTCCTGCCCTCGGGCCGCTCTCGTTCGTCCCTCCGGAGGGGACCGTGCTGCAGACCCTACGCGATCTCTCGCGCTACGTGCGCGGGCACACCCGGGCCTACCTGCTGGGCATCGTGATGATGGTGGCCAACGCCTTCTTCACGACGCTGACGCCGGTGATCCCCGGCATGGCGATCGATGCGCTCAAGCAGGGCACCATGACGGTGGCGCACATGTGGCTCTACGTCGCCGCCGTGCTGGGGACGGCCCTGGCGGGGTCGATCGCCATGATCGTGGTGCGCCGGAGCCTGCTGGCCGCGAGCTGGGAGATCCAGTTCGACGTCCGGCGCGACCTGTTCCGCCACTTCGCCCGGCTCGACGCCGACTACTACGACAACCACCGCGTCGGCGACCTGATGGCGCGGCTCACCGCCGACCTCAACGCGGTGCGCATGTTCGTCGGGGTGGGCGCCTTCCAGGCCATCAACACGGTGCTGCTGCTCGGCTTCACCATCACCCGTATGGCGCGGTTGAGCCCGAGCCTGACGCTGATGACGTTGATCATCATGCCGGTGATCTCGGTGACCTTCTTCGTGTTCATGCGCATCATCCACCACCGCTACCAGAAGGTGCAGGAGCAGTTCAGCGACGTCTCGGCGATGGCGCAGGAGAACTTCGATGGCATGCGCGTGGTGAAGGGCTTCGGCATCGAAGACCGCCACCAGGGCACCTTCCGCAGCCTCAACGACGAGTACATCCGCCGCTACCTGGCGCTGACGCGCGTCGACGGCCCGCTGGGGCCGCTCATGGAGACGCTGTTCGGGCTCACCGTGGCGCTGCTCCTGCTGGTCGGCGGGCGCTACGTGCTGGGCGTCGGCGGCAACCTCACCATCGGCCAGTTCTCGGCCTTCGTGTTCCTGTTCAACGGCATCCAGTGGCCGCTGATCGCGCTGGGCTGGATCGCCAACCTGGCGCAGCGCGGGTCCACCTCGTGGCGGCGGCTCCGCGAGATCCTCGACAGCGAGCCCCGCATCCGCGACAACGACGCCACCGACCTGGGCCTCCGCGAGCTGCGCGGCGAGATCGAGTTCCGCAACGTCAGCATCGCCTTCGACGGCGTTCCGGCCCTCGAGGACGTCAGCTTCCGCATCCGGCCCGGCGAGAGCGTGGGCATCACCGGCCGCACCGGCAGCGGCAAGACGCTCATCGCCAACCTCATCGCCCGCGTCCTCGATCCCGACGCCGGCACCATCCTGCTCGACGGCATCGACGTCCGCCGCTACCCGGTGGCGGTGGTCCGGCGCTTCATCGGGCTGGTGCCGCAGGAGCCCTTCCTGTTCAGCGACACCATCGCCGACAACATCGCCTACGGCATCCCCGAGGCCGACCACGAGACGCTGATGCCCCGGGTGGTGCGCGCGGCCGAGCTGTCGCAGCTCGACGGCGACGTGCGCGACTTCCCGCAGGGCTACGCCACCCGGCTGGGCGAGCGCGGCGTGACGCTCTCGGGCGGACAGCGCCAGCGCACCGCCATCGCCCGCGCCATCGTGCGCGACCCGCGGGTGCTCATCTTCGACGACGCCCTGTCGGCGGTCGACACCCAGACCGAGGCGCGCATCCTGGAGGGGCTCGAGCAGGTCCAGCGCGGCCGCACCACGTTGATCGTGGCGCACCGCATCAGCGCCTTCCAGCACTGCGACCGCGTGATGGTGCTCGAGCACGGCTGCATCACCGAGGAGGGCACGCACGAGCAGCTCCTCGAGGCCGACGGCTGGTACGCCGACATGCACCGCCGTCAGCAACTCGAAGCCGACCTGGAGGCCGCGTGATGGCCACGCCCCCACGCGACGCGCCGTTCGCCGCGCTCACCGACATGGACCTGCCGGAGTACTCCGTCGAGGAGGCGAAGGCGGAGTTCCGGAGGCTGCGGCAGAGCCGCCGCCGACGCATGCGCGAGGAGAGCCGCCTCGACGAGGACGGCGAGGCCTTCGAGAAGTCGTTCGACTGGCAGATCATGGGCCGGTTGATGGGCTACCTGCGCCCCTACCGCCTGCAGCTCGGCGTGGCCGTAGCGATGTTGCTGATCTACAGCGCCCTGACGCCCGCCTTCCCCACGCTGCTGGCGCTGGCCGTCGATCGCTACATCGTGGCCGACCGGGCCCCCTTCAACACCCTCAGCCTCGACCAGCGCCTGCACGGCCTGACGGTCATCGTGCTGCTGTACCTGGGGCTGCGGCTGGCGACGTTCGCGCTGCGCTACGGCTACACCTACCTGGTCGAATGGCTCGGCCAGCACATCATCTACGACATCCGCCGGGAGATCTTCGGCAAGATCCAGCGCCTGCACATGGGCTTCTTCGACCGCACCCCGGTGGGCCGGCTCATCACGCGCATCACCAGCGACGTCGAGGCGGTGCAGACGATGATGACCGACGGCGTGGTGGGGCTCATCGCCGACGTCGGCATGGTGGTAGGCCTCCTGGTGTACATGTTCAGCATCAACTGGCGGCTGGCGCTCATCACCCTTACGGTGATGCCGCTGCTGTTCCTGGCGCTCAACATGCTCCGGCGCCGCATCCGCGACGCCTACCGGGCGGTGCGGCTCCGGACCTCGAAGTCCAACGCCTACCTCGCCGAGAACCTCTCGGGCATGCGCACGGTGCAGCTCTTCAACCGCGAGGCCCGCAACGAGCGCAGCTTCGACCACATCAACCTCGAGCTCCTCGATGCCTACGCCGAGCAGATCCGCTGGTTCAGCCTGTTCTGGCCCACCGTCAACATCCTGTCCTCGGTGTCGATGGCGATGATCCTCTACTACGGGGCGCTCGAGATCGTCGGCCCCGGGCTGTCGGGCACGGTCACCATCGGCGTTCTGGTGGCCTACATCCAGTTCTCCAACATGTTCTTCCGGCCGCTGCAGGACCTGTCGGACAAGTTCAACATCATGCAGGCGGCGATGGCGTCGTCGGAGCGCATCTTCGGGCTGATCGACACCCCCGAGCAGATCGTCAACCGCCCCGATGCCGCGCACTTCGACACCGCCTTCCGGGGGGAGGTGGCGTTCGACCACGTCCACTTCGCCTACGACGCCGAGGACTGGGTGCTGCGCGACGTCAGCTTCACCATCCGGCCCGGCGAGTCGGTCGCCTTCGTGGGGCACACCGGTGCCGGCAAGACCACCATCATCAGCCTGATCAGCCGCTTCTACGACGTCCAGCGCGGTGCCGTTCGCATCGACGGGCGCGATGTGCGCGACTACGACCAGATCGAGCTGCGCCGCCACATCGGCATCGTTCTGCAGGATCCGTTCCTGTTCAGCGGCACCGTACGCAGCAACATCACCCTCGGCGACGCCAGCATCCCGCACGAGCAGGTGGAGCAGGCGGCGCGCTTCGTCAACGCGCACGGCTTCATCAGCCGTCTCCCGGCCGGCTACGACACGCCGGTGCGCGAGCGCGGGGCCGGCTTCTCGACCGGTCAGAAGCAACTCATCGCCTTCGCGCGGGCACTGGTGCAGAACCCCGACATCCTGCTGGTGCTCGACGAGGCCACCGCCAACGTCGACACCGAGACCGAGGAGCTCATCCAGGACGCCCTGCACAAGCTGATGCAGGGGCGTACCAGCATCATCATCGCCCACCGGCTCTCGACCATCCAGGACGTCGACCGCATCCTGGTGATGCGCAAGGGCAAGCTCATCGAGGAGGGCAGCCACGCCGACCTCCTCCAGCAGGAAGACGGCTACTACCGCAAGCTGTACGAGCTGCAGTTCAAGGAGCGCGACGAGACCGCCTGAGGCGAGGCGTGTCGGCTCCGTCGCTCGCAACCGGGACCGCCGTCCCTTGCCTCCGGTACCGGGCCGCTGCGATGCTGCGCCGTCCCGGGTCCGGCGCGCCGTTCACGGCGCCGTCGCCGAGAGGAGCCCAGCGTGCGCATCGCCTGTCCCTTCGGAGCCCGCCGTCGCATCGTCATCGTGGTGAGTGTCGTGGTCCTTGCCGGCATCGGCCTGACGCTCGGTCTCGTGCTCCGTGACGGCCCCTCGCGCGTCCTGTGGCGAGGGGTGTCCGTTCCCGGCCACCTCGCCGCCAGCTACCGCTACTTCGACGGGGTCGACGCGCGCGCCGTGCGTGGCGGGACCCACGACCGTCTCGAGGTGACCTTCGACCTCGAGCCCGTGAGCGGCACGCTGGCCCTCGAGGTGAGGTCGCCCGACGGCCGTGAGCTGTGGAGTCGGACCGCGGCCGGTCCGCAGCGGGGCAGCGTCGACCTGGCCCTCACCACCTCGGGCGCCTACCACGTCGACCTGAGAGGCCGAGCCACGCGCGGCAGCTTCGACGTCCGCTACCGGGTCGTGCCTGCCGGCGCCGGCTAGAGGCCGTCGAAGAGGTCGGCGACGGGAGGCTCGGGGAAGCCGCCGCGGGCGCCGCCCAGGGTGAACGTCTCGCGAGCCAGGTAGGCGCGCCAGGCCGCCTCGTCCCTCTCGGCGGGAGCGAAGCTCGACCGGGGACCCACCTGGCTGCGGTGCGCCCGGATCGCGCGCTCCTTGGCGTCGACCCAGGGAGCGACGTCGAGGACGGCGGCGAACGACGCCTCGCTGACCGCGTACAGGCCTGCATCGAGGCCGGCCATGGGGCTGCGCGGCCGCGCCTCCTGCATCTCCCGCATACGCTCCAGGCCGATGGCGGTGTAGTAGAGCCGCCGCGGCGGCCGCGGCGTGACGCTGCCCGCCGACCAGAAGGCGGCGGTGGCCGCCCGCTGGATGCGGATGTGGTCGATGTGGCCGTAGGCGCCGTGGGGGTCGAAGGTGATCATCACCTGCGGCTCGAACTCGGCCAGCCACGGCCGGAGGGCCGCCTCGAGCTCGAACTCGTCGACGTTCATGAGGGCCTTGGGGTCGTCGTGACGGGTGCGCTCGTTGCGTCCCGAGTCGTGGTAGCCGAGGAAGATCGGCTCGCCGATACCCAGGGCACGGCATGCGTCGCGCAGCTCGGCCTCACGCAACTCGGCCAGGTCGACGTCGGGGTCGATGTCGGGGTCGGTGATCTTGCCCGACTCGCCGCGGGTGGCGCAGATGAGCCGGACGTCGTCCCCGGCTGCGGCATAGCGCGCCAGCGTGCCGCCGGAACCGAAGGCCTCGTCGTCGGGGTGGGCATAGACCGCGAGCAGCTGCATCCCGCATGCTACGTCGCCGGACCCTCGGGCGTCGTCGGCCGGGCGTCGTGCATCATCTTCCTCACGATCCTCATGAAGGGCTCAAGGGGCGCTCAGGGGTCGGAGCTAGGGTTGACGTTGCAGGGCAACGTCGTAACACCTCCTAGAGACACGTGACCCCTCCACGAAAGGCCGGACCGCCCTCGCCGGCCTTTCAATTTTCTATTCCCTTGTTTCCGGAACGAAACACCTGCGGGCCGCGGCCGGGGCCGCGGTCCGGCGAGGACGCTACTGCGCGAGGACCTTGACGCGGTAGAAGAAGGGCAGCTCCTGCCCCGGCTCCATCGGCGCCAGCACGGTCCAGCGCACGGTGGTGTAGCTGGTGGGCTCGGCGACCTTGCGGGCCGAACCGGTGCCGATCAGGACCGGCGGCTTCGAGAAGGTCGTGCCGCCGTCGGCCGAGAACTCCGTCAGGAGCGTGTCGGTCGACTGGGTGGCCGAGTTGGGGACGTACTGCATGCCGGTGGGCACGGGACTGCTGATCTGCACCACGCCCGCGGGGAGCGTGGTGTTCGAGACGTTCTTGGCGAAAAGCCGGTACTCGACGATCTGCCCGGGGCGGGCCGTGTCGGCCTTGGTGAGCTTCTCGGACTTCGAACCGTCCGAGTTGGTGACCTCGCTGACGACGTAGATCTCGGTCCGGATCTGGATCGGGTTGCTGGTCGCCGACTGCTCGCTGCCCGTCTGGGAGCTGCCACCCTGCGCCAGAGCCGGCGCCACTCCGACGGCGGCGAGCAGCGCGGCGGCGAGCCAGGGGGCGTACCGTCGCGGTCTCATCGCCCCACCATAACAGGGCAACGTGACGCCACCTTGAGACCTGTCTGAAGGTTCGGTCAAGGCCCCTCGGAGCCGCCCGAGGCGGCCCGAGCGGCGGATCCGGCGAAGCCCACGTAGGGCTGCGCTTCCGCCACCCCGCTGGCAGCCGCGGCCCGGAACCAGCGCAGGGCGGCCGCGAAGTCCTGGCCGACGCCGGTACCGCGGAACAGCGCCAGCGCGTACTCGTATTGGCCCTGCCCGTACCCCTCCTCGGCCGCCTGGCGGAAGAGCTGGACGCCGGTACCGGGATCGCGCGGGACCCCCATGCCGCGGACGTAGAGCTCCCCGAGGCCGACCTGCGCCTGCGGGTAGCCCTGGTTGGCCGCCATGCGGTACCAGGCGGCCGCGTCGTGGTTGCTCCAGGGGCGGCCCTGCCCGTGCTCGGCCATGTAGCCGAGCATGTACTGGGCCCGGGGGTCGCCGGCACGGGCCAACGGCGTCCACAGCTTGGCCGCTCGCGCGAAGTCGCCGTCGCTGTACGCGCGCATGCCGGCCTCGACGCTGGTCGCGCCGCGCGTCCGACCGGCCGACATGCCGTTGATCGCCTGCAGGACGAGCAGCAGCGCCAGCGATGCCACGAAGCCGACCAGCAGGTAGGTCCGGAGCCCCGTTCCCGTCTGCGGCGGTCGCGCCGGCGTGAAGCGCCGTGGGGGCGCGCTCATGGGGGTCGGCGGGTCCGGTTCCCGAGCGGCGTCGGGGTCCGCAGCCTCCTCGCCGCCCAGATCGGCCGGATCGACCGCCTCGTGCGGCGACGGCACCCAGCGCGTCGAAGACAGGAACATGGCGGAGGGCGTGACCTCTCGTGCGTCGCTGCCGAACAGCGCCCGATCCTCTGCGGATGCGTCGATCCCCCCCACCGCGTTCGCTCCCCCCGCCTCGTCGTCGGTGTCGTCGTCCTCCGCCACGTACACCGTCACCGCCACGCCGGCGTCGACGAAGGCGCGAGCGATCAGGTCGGCCTTCGCTTCCAGCACGGGCTTCGTCACCGGACCGGTGCGCCCGGCCAGGAGCTTGTGAAGGCGCGCCGGGTCCATGCCGAAGCGCTCGGAGAGGTTGGCGGCGACGCCGGGCACCCGAGCTTCGGGGACCGGCTCCCTCAACTCCACCACGAAGCGGCGCTCCTGCACGGTCCAATCCTCCCCGGACATCCCCCATTCTACGCAGCCGCGCCGATCGCCTCCGTAGGGAACTCCTCGTCGGGTCCGGCCCCGAGGCTGTTGTGGCCCGTCATCTCACCTCGCCTGCAGAGC
Source organism: Deinococci bacterium (assembly GCA_030149325.1). Lineage (GTDB taxonomy): Bacteria > Deinococcota > Deinococci > Deinococcales > Trueperaceae > JASBRS01. The sequence continues at coordinate 8,500 of JASBRS010000034.1, read as the reverse complement.
GCGCCGATCGAGCGCCCTCAGCTCGCGGAAGCGGAACGCCAGGGTCAGCGCGGCCACCGCCATGGCGGCGGCCGCCACGAACAGCGCCGGGTAGCCCAACCACGGGGCCAACGCACCGCCCACCACCGGCGCCAGGCTCGGCAGCGACAGGAAGGTGTTGGAGAGCCCGACGTAGAGCGGTCGCTCGGCCTCGGGAGAGAGCGCGTACAGCAGGTTCCAGGCGGCGATCCCGACGCTGGAGTTGCCTGCGGCGGACAGCGCGAACACCAGCGTGAAGGCGTGCCAGGTGGGCAGGAGCAGGGCGGCCACGGGCGCCAGCAGCAGCGCCACCACCCCGAGTTGCAGCACCGTGACGTTGCGTCCGCGATCGGCGAGCCCCCGCATCAGGAAGTTGACGCCGATCGAGGCGAAGGTGGCGACCACCACGTAGAGGCCCAGCGCGCTGGCGGGGGCGCCCAGCCGGTCGATGGCGTACACGGCGTAGAAGGGGTCGGCCAGCAGAGCCAGCAGGCCCAGGATCCGGACGCGCAGGAAGCGGCGCAGGCTGGCATCGCGCCGGAGCACCCCGGGGATGCCCCCGATCATCCGCAGGAACGGCTGGCGCAGCGCGGGCTTGCCCGCCGGCTCGCGCACCAGGCTGAACGACAGGTACGACACCCCGGCGAGCAAGGTACCGAGCAGGAACACCGTCCCGAAGTCCTGGGGGAAGGGGATGCCGCCGGCCAGGATGTGTCGCAGGAGGAAGCCCGCGATCAGTGCCAGCACGCCCCCGACGGCGTTGCGCAGGGCCCAGAACGTCCCCAGCCGGTAGTGGGGGACGACCTTGGCGGTGACGTCCGCGAAGGGCACGCCGGTCACCCCGCCGGCGATGGCATTGACGGCGATCATCGCCAGCACCACGACGGCGACCAGCCCGGGGCGGTGCCCGAGCACGAACACCGCCAGCGTCATCAGGCTCCACGCGCTCACCCGTACCAGCGACATGCGCCGGTACCACGGCATCTTGAGGGGCTCGTGGGCCAGCCGGTGCGCCACGAAGAGCTGCGGCAGGAACCACCCTCCGACGCGCAGCGCGGGCACCAGGCCCACCACCACCGGCGACGCGCCGAGCGCAGCCAGGAACGGGGCGAGGACCAGCGTGCTGTGGAAGAAGGCCTCGGAGCCGTTGACGAAGATGCCGTTGTAGACACCCAGCCAGAAGTTGCGGTCCGGCCCGGGGCGTTGCATGAGCGCCATCGTACCTCCGGCCGGCGCTGCCCGGCGAAGCGTCAGGGCACGCAGGACGGTTGTCTCTTGCGCCGGCCCGAGGGTCCTCCCGATACTCGACCCAAATCCGCTCCGTCCGCCCTGGCTCCAGCTCTTGGAGCACCGAGGAGGAACCATGCCCGTCTCCGTTCACCGCGTCCGGTACTACTACGCCACGGTCGAGGAGGTTCCCGGTCAGACGTACGGCGTGCTGTCGCAACTGGCGGCCTGCGGCGTCGACCTCCTCGCCTTCACCGCTGCGCCGGTCGGCCCCAAGCACGTTCAGTGGTCGCTCTTCCCGGCCGACACCAAGGAGTTCGAGAACGTCGCTCACGACATCGGCCTGCCGGTCATCGCCGTTCAGGACGCCATCCTGGTGCAGGGCGACGACCGCCTGGGCGCGCTCGCCGATCTCCACGAACGGCTCTCGCGCGCCAACGTCGAGGTGTACGCCACCAGCGGGGTCACCGCGGGCGGCGACCGCTTCGGCTACGTGATCTACGTCAAGCCCGACGAGATCGACGCGGCGGCCGACGCCCTCGGCGCCGAGGCCACCTAGCGAGGCCCCCGCGATGGCCCTCCCGAGCGGCTTCCGGCCCCTGCGGCCGCGCCCTTCCAGAGCGGCAGGAGTGCGACGCAGACGCGACCTTTGCGCATTCGGCTTCGTTGACAAGCGCCTCGGCGAACCCGTAGACTACAGGTCGCTTGGGGCTGTGGCGCAGCTGGGAGCGCGCCTGAATCGCACTCAGGAGGTCAGGGGTTCGAATCCCCTCAGCTCCACCAAGCACCCTCGGGATAGGGGCGCGACCGGCGTGGGTCGCGCCCCGCTTCCGTACCGGGAGGGGCCGGGCGTATGAGCTTCGACGTCCGCTTCGACGACGATGCACGCACCCTGGTCGTCCTTCCTGCCGGCTCGCCCCCCTTCGAAGGTTGGGACCGCGATCGCCACGTCTTCGTGGCCGGCGACCTCCAGGACCCGGAGGGCTGGACGGCGTTGATCGGTCGCCAGCCGGCCTTCGCACCCGCCGTCGGCTACGGCCTGCGTTGCGCCAGCCTGGACGTCGGCGGGCGCCGGGTGCTGTTCATGCTCGAGTCCGACGACCCCCATCGAACGCTGCTGGGAACGCTGCTGCTGGGGCTGAGCCCCGCCGAGGTCGACCGTCTGGAGGCGTCGCTGATGGACCGCGGCCTCCGCCGACGCATCGAGATCGAGGTGGTGGCAGGGGTGCGCCGCGTGCCCGCCCTGGCCCACGTCCGGCGCAGCTAGCCGGACGGGCAGCCGGTGGGCTAGCCGAGGGCGACGTCGAGGGTGAGCATCACCAGCACGCCGATCATCGTTCCCAACGTGGCGGCGCGTTCACCGCCGCGGGCGTGCGTCTCGGGGATGATCTCGTCGCTGATGACGTAGAGCATGCCGCCGGCGGCGAAGCCCATGGCGTAGGGCAGCAGCGGCGACACCAGCGTCACCGCGGCGGCGCCGAGCAGCGCCAGCGGGATCTCGACCAGCCCCGCACGGATGCCGGTGAAGGCGGCGTACCAGAGACTGCCCATGCCGGCGTTGCGGGCGGCCACCGACACCGCCAGCCCCTCGGGGATGTTCTGGATGCCGATCGCCAGCATCAGCGTGATGGCGTCGCGCAAGGCCCCGCCGCCGAAGCCGACCCCCACGGCCAGCCCCTCGGGCATGTTGTGCAGCGTGATGGCCACGATGAACAGGATCACCCCGGCCACACCGCCGCGACCGCCGGCCGCGGCATCGTCGCGCACGCGGCCCGTCACCAGAACGTGGACGTGCGGCACCCAGGCGTCGGCACGGTCGAGCACCACCACGCCCAGCACGATGCCGGCGAGCACGGGCAGCAGCCCGCCGTGCTCGATGCCGGGCAGGATCAGGCTGGTGAAGCTGGCGGTCAGCATGACGCCCGCGGCGAAGCCGAGCGCGGTGTCGAGGGCCTTGCGGGTGGGGTTGCGCCACAGCAGCACCACCAACGCGCCCAACAGGTTGAGGAAGGTGATCACGATGCCGCCGGCCAACCCCTGCCAGATGGGGTCCGGCCCCGTGATGCGGGTGAAGAGGTCGACGAACGCGTGCACGCGGGAACCCCGTAGACCAGGATACGGGACGCCGGCACGCGGGCTCCGGAGGGGCGCACAAGGCGGTAGGATCGACGCGCTGTGACGACGCTCCTCGGACTGTTCCTGGCCGGCAGCGCGGCCGGCACCCTGGGCGCCCTGCTGGGCCTCGGCGGCGGCATCTTCCTGGTGCCCGTGCTGACGCTGGTCTTCGACCTGCCGGTGCGGGTGGCGGTGGGCACCAGCCTGGTCAGCGTCATCGCCACCTCGGCCGGCGTCGCCGCCTTCGCACGCGAGGAGGGGGGCGCCGACGTGCCGCTGGCGCTGCGACTCGAGATCGCCACCGCCGCAGGCGCCGTCCTGGGCGGCGTGATCGGCGCCTACGTGCCGGCGCGGGTGCTGTCGTTCGTGTTCGCGGCGGTGGTGTTCGCGACCGCCGGCTACACCCTCTACAAGGGGCAGGGTCACGACGACGAGGAGGCGATGTTCCGGCGCGACTACCGGCCGCGGCGCTGGACGCTGGGGTACGCCGTCGCCTCGCTGGCGGGCATGGTGTCGGGCCTGCTGGGGGTGGGCGGCGGCTTCATCAAGGTCCCCACCATGTACGCCGTCATGGGCGTGCCGCTGGGCGTCGCCACCGCCACCAGCAACTTCATGGTCGGCATCACGGCGGCCGCCAGCGTGTTCGTCTACCTGGGCCGCGGCGACGTGCGCCCGTTGATCACCGTCGCCACCGCCGCCGGCGTGTTCCTGGGCGCGGCGGTGGGCACCCTGGTGCAGTCGCGCCTACGGGTCGGCTGGCTGCGCTGGGCGCTGGTGCTGCTGATGCTGGGGATCGGCGCACAGATGCTGTGGAAGGGCTTCTGAGCGGCCGCCATCGGGGCGTTCGCCCCGCCGAGGTGTCCTCGAACCACCGACAGCAGTGTCGGACTTCCCCCGATGCCGGGGAGCGGCCGGGCCGCTAGGCTGCGGTCGACCCCGGTTGGAGGCTCATCCGGCGCCCTACGGCCGGCATGCCGTGCGCGCCCGGCGGACGTACGTCCGCGGGAGGTGACGCTCATGAGCGACACGCTCGAATCCGCCCGGGGCTTCGCGACCATCGTCAAGGCGCGCGCCGGGGACCCACCCCCCAACCTGCGCGACTACGGCGAGGCGGTCGCCGGCTTCCGTTGGGACGACGTCCGCGCACGGCTCGACGGGCTGCCCGACGGTGCAGGCCTCAACCTGGCCTACGAAGCGGTCGATCGCCACGCCGCCGGGCCGCTGCGCAGCAAGGTGGCGCTGCGCTGGATCGGGCGCGACGGCGAGGTGCGCGAGTTCAGCTACGGCGACCTCGCCGAGGCCTCGTCGCGCTTCGCCAACGTGCTCGGCGAGCTGGGGATCGGCAAGGGCGAGCGCGTGTTCGGCCTGCTCGGACGCGTGCCCGAGCTGTACGTGGCGGTGCTGGGCACGCTCAAGTCCGGCAGCGTGTTCTGCCCGCTGTTCTCGGCCTTCGGCCCGGAGCCCATCCATCAGCGCCTCGAGATCGGCGACGGTCGGGTGCTGGTGACCAGCCCCACGCTCTACCGCAAGAAGGTGGCCGAGCTGCGCCCCTCCCTCCCCGATCTCGAGCACGTGCTGCTGGTCGGCGAGGGCGACGAGCCCACCGCCGTCGAGGGCACCCTCGACTACGGCACGCGGATGCGGGCGGCATCCCCGACCTTCAACGTGCCCCCCACCGACCCCGAGGACATGGCCCTGCTGCACTTCACCAGCGGCACCACCGGCCGGCCCAAGGGCGCCGTCCACGTGCACGGTGCGGCGCTGCACCACTACCTGACCGGCCTCTACGCCCTCGACTTCCACCCCGACGACGTCTTCTGGTGCACCGCCGACCCCGGCTGGGTGACCGGCACCTCCTACGGCATCCTGGCGCCGCTGCTGCACGGCATCACCAACGTCGTCGACGAGGGCGAGCTCGACGCCGACCGCTGGTACGGCATCATCCAGGAGCAGCGGGTGACGGTGTGGTACACCGCCCCCACCGCCGTACGCATGCTGATGCGCGTCGGCGCGCAGGTGGCGCGCGAGTACGACCTCTCGAGCCTGCGCTTCGTCGGCAGCGTCGGCGAGCCCCTCAACCCCGAGGCGGTGGTGTGGGGGCAGCAGGCCTTCGGCAAGCCGATCCACGACAACTGGTGGCAGACCGAGACCGGCGGCATCATGATCGCCAACTACCGCGCCATGGACGTCAAGCCCGGCTCCATGGGGCGGCCCCTGCCCGGCATCGAGGCCGGCATCGTGCGCCACCTCGAGGGCGGACGGGTCGAGGAGATCGCCGAGTCCGACGTCGAGGGCGAGCTGGCGCTGCGGCCCGGCTGGCCGTCGATGTTCCGCGGCTACCTGCACGACCCGGCGCGCTACGACAAGTGCTTCGTCGACGGCTGGTACCTCTCCGGCGACCTGGCCCGGCGCGACGCCGACGGCTACTTCTGGTTCGTGGGGCGCGCCGACGACGTCATCAAGTCGGCCGGCCACCTGATCGGGCCCTTCGAGGTCGAGAGCGCGCTGCTCGAGCACCCCGCCGTGGCCGAGGCGGGCGTGATCGGCGTTCCGGATCCGGTGGTGGGCGAGCTGGTGAAGGCCTTCGTGACGCTGCACAAGGGCTACGAACCGAGCGAGGCGCTGCGGCTCGAGCTCCAGGGGCACGCCCGCAAGCGCCTCGGCCCGGTGGTGGCGCCCAAGGCCATCGACTTCCGCGACAGCCTTCCGCACACCCGCAGCGGCAAGATCATGCGGCGGCTCTTGAAGGCGCGCGAGCTCGGCCTGCCCGAGGGCGACATCTCCACCCTGGAGGACCCGCGATGACGCCGACCGACGGCCTCACCCGTGAGCACGGCCACGAGCTGTTGCTCGACATGCTGCGCATCCGTCGCATGGAGGAGCGCTGCGCCGAGCTCTACCAGAAGACCAAGATCCGCGGCTTCCTCCACCTCTACATCGGCGAGGAGGCGGTGGCGGTGGGCGCGATGCGGGCGCTGACGCCCGACGACGCCGTCGTCGCCACCTACCGCGAGCACGGCCACGCCCTGATCCGCGGCGTGAGCGCCGAGAAGATCATGGCCGAGATGTACGGCAAGCAGGAGGGGTGCAGCCGGGGCCGAGGCGGCTCGATGCACCTCTACGACGCGCCCACGCGCTTCTACGGCGGCAACGCCATCGTCGGCGGCGGCATCCCGCTGGCCGTCGGCATGGCGCTCGCCGACAAGATGCAGGGCCGCGAGCGCGTCAGCGCCTGCTTCTTCGGCGACGGCGCGGCCGCCGAGGGCGAGTTCCACGAGTCGATGAACCTGGCCGCGCTGTGGCACCTGCCGGTGCTCTTCTGCTGCGAGAACAACCTCTACGGCATGGGCACGGGCATCGAACGCGCACAGTCGGAGACGCGCCTGGCGCTGAGGGCGGCGAGCTACCGCATGAGCGCCTGGGACGTCGACGGCATGGACGTGCTGGCCGTCGAGGAGGCCACCCGGCGCGCAGCCGAGGCCGTGCGCAGCGGCGGCGGCCCGCACTTCCTGGAGTTCAGGACCTACCGCTTCCGCGCACACAGCATGTTCGACCCCGAGCTCTACCGCAGCAAGGAGGAGGTCGCGGCCTGGAAGGAGCGCGACCCCATCGAGCTGTTCCGACAGCGCCTGCGGGACGCCGAGCTGCTCACCGACGACGAGGACGCCGGCCTCGAAGCGCTGGCATCCGACGAGGTGGAGCGCGCCGTGGCGTTCGCCGAGGCCGGCACCTGGGAACCGGTCGAGGACCTGGAGCGCTTCGTGCTGTCCGAGCCCGCTCCACAGAGGGAGGTGGCATCGTGACCGTCACGACCCCCGACCGGCCGCAGGTCGCGCCCGAGAGCGCGACGGCCACCACCACCTACCGCGAGGCCGTGCGCGAGGCCATCCGGGCCGCCATGCGCGCCGACGACCGGGTGTTCCTGATGGGCGAGGACGTGGGACGCTACGGCGGCTGCTACGCCGTGAGCATGGGACTGCTGGAGGAGTTCGGCGAGGAGCGCATCCGCGACACGCCGCTCTCCGAGTCGGCCTTCGTGGGCGCCGGCATCGGCGCCGCCATGGCGGGCATGCGCCCCATCGTGGAGATCATGACCGTCAACTTCAGCCTGCTGGCGCTCGACCAGATCCTCAACACCGCGGCCACCGTGCTGCACATGTCGGGCGGGCTGTTCAACGTGCCGCTGGTGATCCGCATGGCCACCGGCGGGGGGCGGCAGCTCGCCGCCCAGCACTCGCACAGCCTGGAGGGGTGGTACGCCCACATCCCCGGCCTCAAGGTGGTGGCGCCCGGCACCGTCGAGGACGCCGGCGGCATGCTGGCGCCGGCGCTGACCGACCCCGATCCGGTGCTGATCTTCGAGAACGCCCTGCTCTACAACCGCGAGGGCCCGGCGCCCGACCCGGAGAGGCCCGTCGACCTGGTGCACGCCGCGGTGCGCAGGCCCGGCCGCGACGTCAGCCTGATCACCTACGGCGGCTCGCTGCACAAGACGCTGGAAGCGGCCGAGGCCCTCGAACAGAGCGGCATCTCCGCCGAGGTGATCGACCTACGTGTGCTCCGTCCGCTCGACACCGAGACCGTCCTGGCGTCGGTGGCGCACACCCACCGGGTGGTGCTGATCGACGAGGGCTGGAAGACCGGCAGCCTGGCGGCCGAGGTGATCGCTCGCATCGGCGAGCGCGCCTTCTACGACCTCGACGTCCCGCCCGCGCGGGTGTGCAGTGCCGAGGTGCCGCTGCCCTACGCCAAGCACCTGGAGGAAGCGGCCCTGCCGAGCGTCGAGCGCATCGTCGCGGCCGCTCGGAAGGTGGTGGGCGGTGGCTGAGTTCAAGATGCCCTCGCTCGGCGCCGACATGGACGCCGGCAAGCTGCTCGAGTGGTACGTGAGGCCCGGCGACGCCGTCAAGCGCGGCGACATCGTGGCGCTCGTCGACACCGACAAGGCCGCCATCGAGGTGGAGATCTTCGAGGACGGCGTGGTGGGCGAGCTGCTGGTGGAGCCGGGCACCAAGGTGCCGGTGGGGACGCCGCTGGCGACGGTGCTGCCGGCGGGGGCGCGGGTCGAGGCGCCGGCGCAGGTCGAAGTGCCGGCCGCGATGCCTGCGGCCGAGGTCCCGGCTGCGGAGGTGCCGGCCGC
>JASBRS010000028.1 GCA_030149325.1 Deinococci bacterium | reverse complement strand
GCGCAGCGGCGCGTGCGGGAGGCGCAGGCGAGGTCCGCCACGGGCGCGCCTCCGCGGGGCGAGGGCGGCTCGACGATGGTCCCCGAGGACCCCTTCGGGCGCCCGGTGGTCGTCGATCCTCGCCGGACGCTGGTGCCGGAGGACGCGGGCGCTCCCATGACGCCGGCGCCGTCCCCGCTGGCCCCTCCCGCCCGCCAGGGCGGGCTGGTCCCCGAGGACCCCTTCGAGCGGGGCCTGGTGGGCCGGCGCGACGACGGCTCGCCCGCCAGCCCGCTGGGTCGCGAGGGACCGCCACCGACACCGCGCCGCGGCATGCCCCAGCGCCGCGCGCTGGCGCTCGAGCTCGGTGCCCTACGCGAGATCGAGGACGTGCTCGAGTCGGACATGGAGCCGGCGGTCGTGGTGCGCGGCCGCGCACGACGACGCGACGAGCCCGGCGGGGCTAGACTGGGCCCCGTGGGTCAGCTCCGGTTCGAGCGCGAGTCGATCGTGCACGGCTTGATCTGGCACGAGATCCTGGATCAGCCGGCGTGGCTGCGCCGGCGTGGGAGGCGATCATCGCGACTTCGGTCACGCTGAAGCTCCGCAGCCCTGCGGAGGCCCTTTCCCTGTTCGGGCAGAACGACGAGAACCTGCGACTCCTTCGCTCGAGGCTGCGTGCCAAGGTGGTGGCACGTGGCGACGAGGTCCGCCTCAGCGGCGACGAGGCCGAGGTGGAGGAGGCCGCCCGTACCTTCCGGTCGTTGATCGACACCATCCGGAGTGGCGGCAGGCTGTCGGCCACCGAGCTCGAACATGCCGACCTCGAGCACCTCGCCCGCGAGGACCAGGAGCCGACCTCCGAGGAACACCGTCTGCCAGGGCGCGCCCGGCCGAAGACGGCCGGACAGCGGCGCTACGTCGGGGCCATCCTCGACAACCCCATCGTGTTCGGCATCGGCCCGGCCGGCACCGGCAAGACCTACCTGGCGGTGGCGATGGCCGTCGAGGCCCTCACCCACCGCCGCGTGAAACGCATCATCCTGACCCGGCCGGCGGTGGAAGCAGGCGAACGCCTGGGGTTCCTCCCCGGCGACCTGCAGGCCAAGATCGACCCCTACCTGCGTCCCCTCTACGACGCCCTGTACGACATGCTCCCCGCCGATCGCGTCGAGAAGCTGCTCGAGCTCGGGACCATCGAGGTCGCGCCGCTGGCCTTCATGCGCGGCCGCACCCTCAACGACGCCTTCATCATCCTCGACGAGGCTCAGAACACCACCGCCGAGCAGATGAAGATGTTCCTCACGCGCATGGGCTTCAACAGCAAGGTGGTCGTGACGGGCGACACCACCCAGACCGACCTGCCGGGGGGCGTCCGGAGCGGCCTGGCGACCGCCGCGTCGATCCTCCAGGACATCGACGGCATCTCCTTCATCACCTTCAGCAAGGCCGACGTGGTTCGCCACCCGCTGGTCGCGCAGATCATCCGAGCCTATGAGCAGCACGGCTAGCCGCCCGCGCTGGCGCAGCGGTCGCCTGTGGCTGTTGGTGACGCTCGCGGTCGTGGCCCTGGCGGCGCTCCTGTTCACCGTCTACGGCAACCGCCGCGCGTCGCCCCTGCGGGTGGGCGAGGTGAGCCCTCAGACCTTCGTGGCTCCCGTCGACACCCAGGTCATCGATCGCATCGCGACCGAGCGGGAGCGCCAGGCGGCGCGCTCGCAGATCGACACCATCTTCACCAGCGATCCCGAGCTCCAGGACCTGGTGACGAGTGCCGTCACCGCCTCCAGCCTGCCGTCGGCCGTGGTCGACTACATCGTCAACGCCTACAACGACCCCAACGGCGTGAAGCAGTCGCAGATCCCCGCCCTCATCGCGGCGGCCGTCCAGCGCGGCCCCAGCGACCGGGCGCGGGAGGTGCGGCAGCTGCTCGAGCGCTACCTGGTCGCCACCTCGGTGCCCAACGCCGCGCTCACCGAAGCGGCCCGCCAGGCGGCGGCCTCGGCCGTGCAACCGGTGATGCAGTCGCTGAGGGCGGGCCAGGTGATCGTGCGCGAGGGGCAGACCCTCACGGAGGACAACCTGCGCGTGCTGGAGGCCCTCGGCCTCTACAGCGCGCGTACCGCCCAGCTCAAGGGGACGCTGTGGATCCTGGTGGGCTCGCTGCTGCTGGCGGTGCTGCTGAGCGCTCCCCTGCTCTACGCCCGGCGCACCCTGGCCCCCACGCTCAGTGTGTCCCAGGTCACCTTCCTGGTGGTGCTGACCCTGGCGGTGGTGGCCGTCCAGCGCCTCGCGCTGCTGGCCTCCGCGAACTTCCTGTTCGGCCTGCTGGTCCCGCTGGTGGTGGCCGTGCTGGTGTCCGAGACGGCGGGGCTGATGTGGGCGGTGTGGATGGCGCTGGTGGTGGGCCTGCTGGCCCCGCTGGCGCCGACCTTCGCGCTCGGCGGCACGCTGGTCGGCTCGGTGGTGGCGTGCCTGCTGGTGCTGACGGTGCGCAGCCGCCTCGCGCTGCTGCTGGCCGGGACGGCGGGGGGGCTCGCCGGCGGCGCCACCCTGCTGGCGCTGGTGCTCGTGGGTGGCGGGATGACCGTCGGTGGGGCGGCGCTCGGCGCGCTGTTCATGCTGGGAGGCGGGGTGCTCGCCGGCATCACGGCCCTGGGTCTCCTGCCGCTGGCGGAGAGCGGCTTCGGCTTCCTCACCGACTACCGCCTGCTCGAGCTCTCCAGCCCCACCAGTCCGCTCCTGCAGCGCCTCCTCATCGAGGCGCCGGGGACCTACCAGCACAGCCTCATCATCAGCAACCTCGTCGAGCAGGCGGTCACCAACATCGGGGGCAACGCCCTGCTGGCCCGGGTGGGTGCCCTCTACCACGACGTCGGCAAGATGCGCCGGCCCCACTTCTTCGTCGAGAACCAGTTCAGCGGGGAGAACCCGCACGACCAGCTCAGTCCGCACCTGAGCTACCTGATCATCACCAGCCACGTTCGGGACGGGCTCGAGCTCCTCCGCGACTTCAAGCTGCCGCGCGAGCTCCACCCCTACGTGGCGGAGCACCACGGCACCACCGTGCTCAGCTACTTCTACAAGCGCGCGCTCGAGGACGCCGCCAACATCGACGAGCTCAACTTCCGCTACCCCGGACCCAAGCCGCACAGCAAGGAGACGGCGGTGCTGATGCTCGCCGACACCGTGGAATCGGCCTCCAGGACGCTCACGGAGCCGAGTCAGTCGAGCATCCGGGCGATGATCGATCGGCTCATCGAGCAGCGCCTGCAGGACGGGCAGCTCTCCGAGAGCTCGCTGAACCTCCACGATCTCGAGGTCATCGCCAACACCTTCGAGCGCATGCTCACGGCCATCCTCCACCGTCGCATCAGCTATCCTTCCCCGGAGGAGGTCAAGTCGCTTCGCCGTGGCAGTGGAGATCCTCGACGAGACGCAGCGGTACCCGCGGGCTGAGCGCCTGGCGCGCGCCCTGGAGGACCTTCTGGACGAGCTCGAGGCGGTCGAGCGCGACGTCACCGTGGTGCTGATCGACGATGCCGCCATGGCCGAGCGCAACCTCCGCGATCGCGGCGTGGACGGCCCCACCGACGTGCTCTCCTACCCGACCTTCGAACCCGACGACGAAGGCTTCCCGCCCGTGCCCCACCTGGGCGACATCTTCATCAGCCTCGACACCGCCGCCCGCCAGGCGGAGGAGCGGGGCCACGACCTGGAGCAGGAGGTGCTCGTGCTCGCCGCCCACGGACTGACCCACCTACGCGGTCTGGATCATCGAGACGAGGGGGAGTGGCGCCCGTTCCACGCGGCCGAGCGGCGCATCCTGGAGCTGGCCGGGCTCTCCGGCGAAGGCGGGCGCCCGTGAGCGGCACCACGCTCCCTCGCGCCTTCGGGCACGCCGCACGCGGCGTGTGGGTGGCGCTGCGCCGTGAGCCGAACCTGCGCATCGAGCTGGGGCTCGGGGCCGCCGCGCTGGCGCTGGCCTGGTGGCTCGGCGCTCCGTTGGTGCCGGTGCTGCTGGCGGCCGGCCTGGTGCTCACCGCCGAGCTGCTGAACAGCGCCCTCGAGGCCACCGTGGACCTGGCCTCGCCGGAGCACGCCGAGCTGGCACGCGACGCCAAGGACATGGCCGCGGGCGGCGTGCTCATCGCCTCGACGTTCGCCGTCGTGGTCGGCCTGGCGTTGCTGGGCCCTCCCCTGCTGGTACGCCTGGGCGTGCTCAAGTGAAGGCGGTCCCGCCCCAGGACCTGCTGGACGCGGCCCGCGAGGCGCACGCCCACGCCTACGCCCCCTACTCGGGCTTCCACGTGGGGGCCGCGCTGCGCGCCGACGACGGCAGCGTGATCCAAGGCAGCAACGTCGAGAACGGCAGCTACGGGTTGTCGCGCTGCGCCGAGCAGTCGGCCGTGCAGGCCCTGGCCACCCGCGGCGGGCGCCACTTCGTGGAGCTGGTGGTGTTCACGCACAGCGATCCGCCGTCGAGCCCGTGCGGCGCCTGCCGGCAGGTGCTCTACGAGTTCGCACCGGACGCCACCGTCTACCTGGTGAACGAGCGGGGCACCTGCCTGGTGCGCACCGTGGCCGAGTTGCTGCCCGACGGGTTCCGGCTCGATGCCCCGGAGGGCGGGGCTTAGGCTTCTCACCGCCTCGGTGGTATCCTCCCCCCTGATGATGCGAACCCTGCGCTCTCTCCTGTCGCTCGCTGTCGTGGCGACGGCGCTGGCCTACGCCCAGTCGGCCGCCCCCGCCCCCAAGCGCGTGGTGGTCCTGCCGTTCAACGCCTCCTCCTCCACCTCCAGCTTCCAGCTCGGCCTGCCGACCGCACTGCAACGCTCCCTGAACGAGGTCCCCGGCCTCTACGCGCCCCCGGTGGGCGACGTCGCCCTGGTGATGCAGAAGGCGCAGCAGGCCGGCCGTGACCCGGTCGCCACGGTGCGTCAGCTGTTCGAGGCCGACGTCGTGGTCGAGGGCGCGGTCGACGGCACCGGCTCGACGCTGCGGGCCACCCTCACGCTGAGCGTGGGGAGCCAGCAGCAGTCGCTGAGCGTGCAGGCGCCCGACGGCACCCCGGCCACGCTGGCGAGGGCCGCTGCCAAGGCGGTCGCGACCGCCCTCGAGCCCGACCTCGGGGCCGCCGCGCTGACGCGCATCGACACCGCCGCGGCCCAGACGCCGTCGCTGCCGAGCCTCGGCCCGGTGGCCCTGGCGGCCTCGCGCCTGCCCGGAGCCAAGGTCGACGATCTGGCCAGCGCCGCGCAGCTCGATCCGCAGTCGTCGTGGGTGAAGGCCGAGTACGCGCGCCTGCTGGCGCTCAACGGCGACACCAAGACGGCGGTGAGCGTCGCGCAACAGGCCGTCCAGGCCCAGCCCGACGATGTCGAGGCGCAGGTGGTGCTGGGGATCGTGCTGCAGGCCGACAAGCAGTCCCAGGCCGCGCTCGACGCCTACCGCAAGGCCCTCGCCATCAACCCCAACGACGCCATCGCATTGACCGGCGCGGCCGGTCTGGAGAGCGACGCCACCAAGGCCACGGCCGAGCTGCAGGCGGCCGTGCGGTCCTACCCCCGCATGCTCGAAGCGCACCTCAAGCTCGCGGCCCTCCAGAGCGACCCCCAACGCGCGCTGCAGACCCTTCGCAACGCCGAGGGAGCGCTGCCCGAGTCGTTGAGCCTGCACCAGGCCATCGTGCAGCAGGTGCTGAAGATCGGGGACGACAAGGGCGCGCTGGCCTACCTCCAGCAGGCGGTCCAGGATCCCATGGCGGTCTCCCCGGGGCTCTACGCGCTGGCGCGCCTGCTCCCCGCCGACGTCACCGACGGCGCCCTGGCGCTCGTGAAGGCCGGGCAGAAGGCGTACCCGGACGCGGGGGTGCTGAAGGCAGCGGAGGGCGAGCTGCTGGTGCGCAAGGGCGACTACGTGGGCGCCGAAGGCGTGCTGGCGCCGCTTCACACCGCCTACCCCAAGGACAACGGCATCGCCAACCTGCTGACGGTGGCCCAGGCCCGTCAGGGCAAGCTCGACGCCGCCCGTCAGACGTTCGAGAGCGTGAACGGCAACGGCACCGCCGCCCAGGCGGCGCTGGCGCAGATCTACCTGGCGGCCGGCCGCGCCGAGGCAGCGCTCAAGCTGCTCGAGCCCATCGTGCAGCAGGGCACGCAGGACGCCACCACCGTAGCCACCTACGGCCTCGCCCTGGGCCGCATCGGCAAGCTCGACCAGGCCAAGAGCGAGCTGGAGAAGGCGCTGAAGCTGCAGCCGAGCCTGGCCCTGGCGCAGCGCGGCCTGGGCCTGCTCAAGCAGCAGCAGCAGCTCACCGGCGGCACGCAGATCACCTTCACCGCCGACGCGGGCGCCGCCTTCCAGCAGGGCATCTACGCCCTCGAGGTGCAGGACTACCAGGCGGCCGCCAGGGCCTTCGCGCAGGCGCGCAAGCTCGACGACAACGGGCTCAGCGCCTTCTTCGAGGGCTACGCGGTCCAGCTCACCGGCGACCCGCGCAGCGCCGTCGAGGCCTACCAGGCGGCGCTCAAGGCCTTCCCCAAGAGCGACATCGTGCTGAACAACCTGGGGTACGCCCACCTGCAGCTCGGGCGCTTCGACCTGGCCGTGCCGCAGCTCGAGCAGGCCCTCCAGATCAACCCCGACAACGCCCAGGCGCACCTCAACCTGGGGCTCACCTACTACGGCCTGGGGCGCTACCAGGACGCCATCTCGCAGTTCGACACGGCTGTCAAGCTCGATCCCAACCTGAGCACCACCGTGGCGGGCGTTCGCAAGCAGGCCGAGCAGAAGGCGGCCGGCCAGTAGCCGACGCTGCTTGCGCTAGCATGACGCCATGAGCATCCGGGCCAGCGTGCGCGCCCTGTCGCGCTATCACTTCACGCCTCGCGCCTCGACGGTCAAGCTCGATCAGAACGAGAGCCCGTCCGACCTACCCGAGGCGCTCAAGGCCGAGGCCGTGACACGCCTGTCGGCGAGCTCCTGGCAGCGCTACCCCGAGCTGCACCCGCAGACCCTGGAGCGCGCCATCGCCCGCCGCCACGACTGGGACCCCGAGGGCGTCGTCGTCGCCAACGGCTCCAACGTGCTGCTGCAGGCGCTGGTGATCGCGGCGGGCATCGGCCAGAGCGTGGTCACGGTGACGCCCACCTTCCCCGTCTACGCCATGCAGGCGCAGCTGCTCGGGGGCGACCTGGTGGAGGTGCCGCTCGGCCCCGGCTTCCGCCTGCCGGGCGCCGAGCTGGCCGCGGCGCTCCGCGGGCGGCGCGGGGTCGCCTTCGTCGCCAACCCTGCCGCCCCCACCGGCAACCTCCACTCCCGCGAGGAGCTCGCTCCCCTGCTGGCCGCGATCGACGACGACTGGCTGCTCGTCCTCGACGAGGCCTACGCCGACTTCGCGCGCAGCGATCACCTCGACCTCGTCGCGCGGCAACCGCAACTGGTCTCGGTTCGCACCTTCAGCAAGGCCTTCGGGCTCGCCGGCGTGCGCGTCGGCTACCTGCTGGCCCACCCGGAGGTGGCGGTCGAGGTGCGCAAGGCGTTGCTGCCGTTCTCGCTGTCGTCGTTGCAGGCCGCCGTGGCGCTGACCGTGCTGGACCACCCCGCGTACGTCGAGGGGCGAGTCGCCCTGGCGGTACGCGAGCGCGACCGCCTGTTCCAGGCCCTGACGGAGCTGCCGGGCGTCGTCCCGCTGCCGTCGGCCACCAACTTCCTGCTGTTCCGGGTGGAGCGCCCCGACCAGGTCTACGCCGGCCTGTTGGAGCGCGGGGTCGCGATCCGCCGGCAGGATCACCTGCCCGGCCTGGACGGCTACCTGCGCGTCACCGCCGGCGCCCTGGACGAGAACGACGCCTTCCTGCGGGCGCTGCGTGAGGTGCTCGAGCCGGAGGTCGTCGGTGGCTAGGTCGGCGACCGTCGAGCGCACCACCGTCGAGACCCGCGTGCGGGTGGCGCTCGATCTCGACGCCGGAGCGCGGGGGACGGCGGCGACCGGGCTGGGGTTCCTCGACCACATGCTCGACCAGCTCGTGCGCCACGGGCGCCTCGGCCTCGAGGTGGAGGCCCGGGGCGACCTGCATGTCGACGTCCACCACCTGGTCGAGGACACCGGCATCACCCTCGGTCAGGCCCTGGCGCAGGCCCTCGGCGACCGCGCCGGCATCGAGCGCTACGCCGACGCCTTCGTGCCCATGGACGAGACGCTGGCGCACGTCGTGCTCGACCTCTCGGGGCGTCCGACGCTGGTGTTCGACCCCTCCGGGTTCGCAGGCGACGCCGGTGGGGTGACGCCCTACCACCTGCGCGAGTTCCTGCGCGGCTTCGCCAACCACGCCGGGGCGACGCTGCACGTGCGCGTCCTGGCAGGCGACGAGGCGCACCACGTCATGGAGGCCGTGACCAAGGCCTTCGCCCGTGCGCTCCACGCGGCCACCCGCGTGACCCACGACGACCTCCCCTCCACGAAGGGGATCCTGTAGCGGTGCGCACGGTCCTCATCGATTACGGGGCGAGCAATCTGCACAGCGTCGAGCGCGCGCTCGAGCGCAGCGGCCTGGCGGTCGAACGCTGCCACGACCCGGCCGACGCCGCCGGCGCCGAGGTGATGGTGCTGCCGGGCCAGGGCCACTTCGGCCAGGTCATGGGGGCCTTCCGCTCCTCCGGCTTCGAACCCGTGGTGCGGGACCACCTGGGCGCGGGCCGGCCCTTCCTGGGGATCTGCGTGGGCCTCCAGCTCCTGCTCGAGGCCTCCGATGAGGCCCCCGACGTCCCCGGACTGGGGGTGCTCCCCGGCACGGCCCGCCGTTTCCCCGCCTCGGAGTTGAGCGTTCCACACATGGGCTGGAACCAGCTCGAGACGCTCGAGGCCGCACCCCTGCTGGCCGGAGTCGACGACGGCGCCTTCGTCTACTTCGCCCACTCGTACTACGTCGGCTTCGACGAGCTCGACGTCCCCGGCGCCGTCACCCGCTACGGCACGGTGGCCTTCAAGAGCGCGATCTCGCGCGGCCCCCTTCACGCCACGCAGTTCCATCCGGAGAAGAGCCAGAGCGTCGGCCTCCGCATCCTGTCGAACTTCGCGCGCCTCGCCGCGGAAGCGGTGGCGGCCTAGTGCGGCGCGTCCCGGCTCCTCTCCGCCGGACGCTGCTGCTCGCGGTCCTGGCGCTGTCGGCGGGCGTGGCCTGGGGGCAGCAGATGTGGACCGTGCAGACGGTGGCGTTGAGGGACCTGCGGCAGGCCCAGGCCGCCGTGGGGCAACTGGTCGCCCTGGGCTTCGACGCCTACGATGAGTTCGCCATGAACGACGGACACCAGTTCGTCCGCGTGCGCGTCGGCTGCTACACCGACAAGGACGCCGCCGTGGCCGCGGCCCAGGCGCTGGCGGGCCGCATCACCGAGCAGGCCGTGCCGGTACCGATGTCGCCCGATGCCAAGGTGGCGCGTTGCGTCGAGGAGGACGTCGGGTTCCTCAAGCCCGGCACCTGGCACCCGGTGCAGCGGGCCGACGGGCTGCCGGCCTACCGGGTCTCGGTGGCGGGCCTCAGCGCCGAGCTGGTCTTCGACGGGCTCGGCTGGCACGTGCTCCAGAGCGGGGCGGCCGCGTTCGAGCCCACCCCCGCCGCCAAGGATGCCAGCTTCGTGAAGGCACGCCCGGGGGGCGCCGCCTGGGTCGCGGAGGAACTTCCGGTGGGGGCCCGCCTCCTGTGCCCCGGGACGCTCGTCGCGCAGGTCGGCGACGCCGTGGTGGTCGACCGTCCGAACGAGGTGGTCGCCTGCCACTTCACGGCGCTCCCCGCCCGCCTCGCGGGGGACGGCGCGCCGTGACCCCCCGGACCGACGCCGCGACCCGGGCCGGGCACCGCATCGTCGTCCTCACCGGGCTCTCCGGCTCGGGCAAGACCACGGCGCTGCACGCCCTCGAGGACATCGGCTACTTCGCCGTCGACAACGTTCCCCCCGCGTTGTGGGGGGGCCTGGTCGCCGCCGTCGAACAGACCGGCGCGCCGCTGGCCATCGGGGTCGACATCCGCACCGGGAGCCTCCTCGACGCCGCACCGGCCGCCCTGGCCGAGCTGCGCGGCAGGGGCCTCGACGTCAACGTCATCTTCCTCGACGCCAGCGACACCACCCTGGTGCGCCGCTACAACTTCACGCGGCGGACGCACCCGCTGGCCGAGGGCACCCTCACGGCCGACCTGGCCCGGGAGCGGCGCGCCCTCGAGGGGATGCGCGAGCTCGCCGACGTCGTCATCGACACCACCAGCACCACCGCCCGGGAGCTCGTCCAGGACCTGTGGGACCGCTTCGGCGAGGACGGCGACTTCCTCCTCCGAGTGGTCTCGTTCGGCTACAAGCGGGGCGTTCCCAGTGATGTCGATACCGTCCTGGACGTCCGGGGGCTGCCGAACCCCTACTACGACCCCGAGCTGAAGCCACTGCCCGGTACGGACGCCTCCGTCCAGGCGTATGTCTTCACGCCGGCCGCGCTGGAGCTCTACACCCGCCTGCGCGGCCTCGTCCGTGCCCTGGCGAGCGCGGCCCGCAGCGAGGGGCGCTCCAGCTACAGCGTGGCGATCGGCTGTACCGGCGGACAGCACCGCTCGGTCGCCGTCGCCGAGCGCCTCACGCACGATCTGGCCGACAGCTTCCGTACCCGGGCGCGCCACCGCGACCTCGAGGAAGCGCTGCGGGAGCACGGGTGAGGCGGCTACGGGAGCGCGCCTCGGCGGTGCTCACTTGGCGCCTCTGGCTCACCCCCGGGATGGGGGTGAAGCGCCACGTGGGGCTGGCCCTGGCGGGCACCGTGCTGATGGTGCTGGGCGTCGCGGGCGCAGCCCTATGGCTGCTCGGAGGTCACCGTCGCGAGGTCTCGACGCCGATCGAGACGGTCCTGGTGAGCGAGGGCTGGCGCGCCGTCGGAGGCTACGCCTCGCTGGCGCTGGTCATCGTCGGGGTGTTGGTGGCGATCGTGGCGGTGGTGCGCCTCAACCGCTCGCTGCTGTCGCACTGGGTGGCGCGCCCCGACCGGGCCGCGGTGTTCCTGCACGAGCGCCTGTCGCTGGCACGGGGGCCGCGCGTCGTGGCGTTGGGTGGCGGTAGCGGCCTCAGCAACCTCTTGCGCGGACTGCGGGAGCACACCTCGAACCTCACCGCGGTCGTGACGGTGAGCGACGACGGCGGCTCCTCGGGGCGCCTGCGGGCCGCATTCGACATGCCCTCCCCGGGCGACCTGACCGACTGCCTCGCGGCGCTGAGCGACAACGAGCTCGAGGTGACGCGGCTCCTGCAGTACCGGTTCCGTCGTGGCGAGGAGCTCCAGGGCCACACCTTCGGCAACCTCCTGATCACCACCCTCACCGAGGTCGAGGGCGACTTCGGACAGGCCATCCGGGTGCTCAACCGCCTGCTGAACCTCTCCGGCGCCGTGTACCCCGTGACCGGCCGCCCCGTCACCCTGCTCGTCAGCAAGCCCGGGGGCGAGGTCATCCGCGGTGAGAGTCGCACCCGTCAGTGCCCGGGGCCCGCGCGCGCGGTCGCGCTCGAACCGGAGCAGCCGGAGGCGGTCCCCGAGGTGGTCTCCGCCATCCTCGCGGCCGACCTCGCCGTCCTGGGGCCGGGTAGCCTCTTCACCAGCACGTTGCCGCCGATCCTCGTGCCCGAGGTCCGGCGGGCCCTCATGGACACGCCCGCCGACCTGGTGTACGTGTGCAACATCATGACCGAGGCCGGGGAGACCGACGGCTTCGACGCCTACGCCCACGTCGAGGCCCTCGCGCGCCACCTCGGGCGCCTGCCGGATGTCGTGGTCTTGAACAGCGCTCCCGTCGACGATGCCCGTCTCGAGGCCTACCGGACCGAGGGCGCGACCGCCGTCGAACCGTCGCTGGACCAGCTCCGCGATGCCGGGCTCGAGGTACTGCAGCTCCCGTTGCTCGGCCCCGGACCCGTGGCCCAGCACGACAGCCAGCGTCTCGCGGGCTGGCTCGTCGACCTGGCGCGCCGGCGTGCGGCGACCCGGAAGGCAGGCCTGCTCCCGTGATCCATCTCCTCGTCCTCGCTGCCGCCCTGCTGCACCTGCAGGATCCCGCCGGGGATGCCGTCGGTGACGGCACCCTGGTCCCTCCCACGGCTCCCCTCTACGCCAACACCGCCGACTTCGATCTTCAGGGCGTGACGGTGAGCGACGCCAAGGATCTCACCGTGAGGGTGACGATGGGGGCGCTCTCGAATCCGGGCGGACTCCGCAACGGCTTCTCCGCCCCCGTCATCGAGGTCTACATCGATACCGGCAGCGGCGGCGCCTCCGAGCTCCTGCCCGGGTCCGGTATGACCATGCCCCCCAAGCACGGCTGGAACATCGCGTTGCGCGTCACCGGAGACGAGGCGTACGCGGTCGAGGCGGAGCCCGAGGGCTCGCCTGGGACCTGGCCGCGCCTGCCCGTCACCGTCGAGGTGCAAGGGACGGCGCTGATCCTCCGTACGGCCCTGCCCCGCCCGGACCGCGCCGAGGTCTACGCCGTGGTGGGCGTCTACGATCCCTTCCGCCAGGACGCCTGGCGCCCGCTCACCGCCACCGCCTCCCCGTGGTCGTTCTCGAGCCCCACGCAGCACGTCCCCGTGGTCGACCTCCTGGCCGCGACCCAGGGCGCACAGCGGCGGGAGCTCGACAGCGGCGTGCTGCTGCCCTACCGGGCCACCACCCGCGGTGTGGGCTGGCTGATCCTGATCGTCCTGGGGCTGATGACGGCGGCCGCCGGCGTGGTGTTGCGGCGCCGCGCCCGCGCGTCCGGCCGCCCGCCGGCCGCCGCCGACGATGGCGCGCCCGCCTACGAACGCTTCCTCGACGACGTCGAGGAAGCGCGCCTGTGGCCCGATGCCGACCCCAGCGTCGAGCGCGCCGCCGCCGAGCACAACCGCGAGCTCGCCACGGAGGCCGACGGGGAGAGCGACGTGGATGCCGACGCCCCCGCCGTCGAGGCGAGCGACGCGGCCGACGCGGACGCGTCCGCCTCGACACGCGAAGCCGATTCCGATGGCGAAGGCGCCAGCGGCACGGCATCGGCGACCCCTTCCGAGGGTACCGACGCGGCGGTCGCGGAGACCGAGGCCGCCGACCCGAGCGTGACGGCGATCGCCGACGACCCGCCTCCGCGGACCGACGAGGATGCGGGCGACGCCACGACCGAGGAGCCGCCGCCCCGCAGCTAGCTCGGCAGGCGTGACCGGAGCGTGAGGACTGCCGGGTCGTCGCGCGCTATACCGGGGCATGGACCGACTCCGGAGCCGAACCCGCACGGACACCCCGACGTCGTCCCGTCGCCGCCCGGGCAGGCGCCTCGCCATCGGCGCCGCCGCGGCGCTGCTGTCCGGGGTGGGCATGGTGGTGGGACGCATCTTCGTCTCGGCACGCACGCCGGTCGATCTGCTGTTCGACATGACCGGCCACGTGCTGGGGGTTCCCGCCGTCTTCAACCTCATCCACGCGCTCCCGTACGGCCTCGATCACTACGCCAAGTACGCGCTGTTCGGCACCCTCGCTGTGGTCTACCTGGCGCTATGGACGCTGCTGGCGCTCCCCCTGCTGGGGCTCGCGCGCGGCTGGCGGGTGGCGCTGCCCGCGGTGGCGACGCCGGCGCTGGTGGGCTTCGTGCTCCTCCCCTCGGAGGGGCTCGGCGCGTTCGGGCTCAGCGCCACCAACTACTTCTACCCGCCCCTCGCCACGCACCTGTGGGCCGCGCTGTTCGGCGCCCTGTACGGAGGCGTGCTGGCGACGCAGCCGGCGCCGCGGCTCGACCCCGGGAAGCACGACAGCGGGCGCCGCGAGGCGCTGGGGCGGACCGCACGGGCCCTCTTGGTGCTGGCCGTCGGGGCCGGGATGCTGCGCACGGTGCTCGGCGCCGTGGCGCAGGCCGCCGGGCTCGAGGGCCTGCTGGCGCGCATCCGCGGGCTTGGGCCGGTGGTGACGCCCGTCAAGGACCACTACGTGGTCTCCAAGAACTTCGTGGACCCCACGGTGGACGCGGAGCGCTGGCGGCTCAAGCTCCATGGGCTGGTGGAGCATCCGCTCGAGTTGAGCCTCTCCGACCTGATGGCGCTGCCCGCCACCACCCGCACCAGCACCCTCATCTGCATCTCCAACGAGGTCGGCGGCCACCTGGTGGGCAACAGCGACTGGACAGGCGTTCCGCTGCGCGACCTGCTCGACATGGCCGGCGTGAAGGCCGGGGCCACGGAGATCGTGATGCGGGCCGCCGACAACTACTCCGACTCCATCCCCCTGGAGGTCGGCCGGCGCGACGGCACCCTCGTCGCCTACCTGCAGGACGGAGCGCCGCTGGTGCGGGGCCACGGCTTCCCGGCGCGCGTGTTGGTGCCCGGGATCTACGGCATGAAGAGCGTGAAGTGGGTGGTGGACGTCGAGGTCATCGATCAGCCCTACACCGGCTACTGGCAGCAACGCGGCTGGAGCAGCACCGCCGAGGTCCGCACCATGAGCCGCATCGACACCCCTACCGCCACGGTGCTCGACGGCGGCGCCGCCGTGGGCGGGATCGCCTTCGCCGGTATCCGCGGCGTGCAGCGGGTGGAGGTCTCGGTCGACGACGGAGCGAGCTGGCGCCCGGCCACGCTGCGGCCGGCGGACAACGCCTTGTCCTGGACGCTGTGGGGGTTCGAGTGGGACGCGGCCCCCGGGAACTACGAGCTGCTGGTTCGGGCGGTCGACGGCACCGGGGCGCTGCAGACGTCCGAGAAGCACCAGCCCCTGCCAGATGGCGCCACGGGCTACCACCGCGTCCGGGTGCGCGTGAGTTGAGGTCCTACCTCAGTTGCGGATGACGGGGAGGGCGCCGTAGGTGCCGGTCACCATGAGCTCCGGCGTCGTGCCGGCGCTGCGTTCCACCGCTGCGCCCAGCGCGGCCAGGCGCGCCGCCACGTCCTCGTAGCCGCGGTCGATGAACGCCACCCCGCTGATCTCCGAGCGTCCGCGCGCCGCCAGGGCGGCCACGATCAACGCACCACCGGCGCGGATGTCGGCGGCGTGCAGCGAGGTCCCGGTCAGGGGCCCGCCGTCGATCTTCAACACGCGGTCGTCGAGACGCATGCGAGCCCCCGCCCGCACCAACGCCTCGATATGCGTGAAGCGGTCGGGATAGACGTCGTCCCGCACCGTGCTGCGCCCCGCGATGGTGGCGAGATAGGCCCCGAAGGGAGCCTGGAGGTCGGTCGGCAGCCCCGGGTACGGGCGCGCCACCACGTCGGTGGGCTTCAGCGTGCCGCCGGCGTCGATGGCGACCGCCCGCGGCCGGCGCTCGACGCGGACCCCGGTGCGCTCCAGCGCTTCCAGCGTCGTCTCCAGATGCTCGGGGAGGACGTTCTCGAGCTCGATGCGGCCCCGACTGGCGGCCGCGGCGAGCAGGTAGGTGCCGGCTTCGATGCGATCCGGGATGGGCCGGAAGCGAACGCCGTGCAGGCGATCGGCGCCACGGATCCGGACGACCGACGTCCCCGCTCCCTCCACCTGGGCGCCCATCGCCGTCAGCATGCGGGCCAGGTCCGGCACCTCGGGCTCCTGAGCGGCGTTCTCGATGACGACCTCGTTGGGTGACAGCGCGGCGGCCAGGAGGACGTTCTGGGTCCCGCCTACGGTGGGTTCCTCGAAGCTCACGTGCCCGGCCAGCGGACCGAAGCGCCGCGCCATGAAGTCGCCGTCGGCCTCCTCCACCGCCACCCCGAGATCCCGGAAGGCGCGGATGTGGCGGTCGACCGGGCGCGGCCCGAAGGCGCAGCCCCCGGGCATGGAGATGCGCGCCTCGCCGCAACGAGCGAGCAGCGCCCCCATCGCCACGAAGCTGGCGCGCATCTTGCTGACCAGACGGTAGGGCGCGTGGCAGGTGGTGACGGTGCGGGCGTGGAGGTGCACGTCGCGGTCCTCCCAGCGCGTCTCGACCCCGACGTGCCGCAGGATCTCCTCCATCACCAGCACGTCGCTGAGTCGGGGGACGTCCTCCAGCACCACCGGGTCGTCCGTCAGCAGGGCGGCCAGCATGAGGTAGAGGGCCGAGTTCTTGGCGCTGTTGACGCGCAGCGTGCCGTGCAGGGGCGTCCCGCCGTGGATGATCAGGAGGTCGTTTTGGTCGGTCATCCGTGCCCCTCGCTCGCCGTGCCCAAGGCCGCTGTGAGATTTTCCACATCATGTGCAACTTACACACGCTTGTCACCGTAGTCTAGGCTGGCAACGCAGCATTGTCAAGAAAATGCGTGCGATGCTATAGTTGCTTGCCGAACGTCGCAGGCGGGGAGGAGTATCGTGCCCAAGAGGGAGAAGAGCAAGCGCTTGCAGGTGGTGATCACCGAGGCTCAGGACTCCCTGCTCACCAAGACGGCGTACCAGCTCTCCAACCCCGAACGCTTGGTCTCCAAGTCGGAGGTCGTCCGCCTGGGGATCGAGATGCTCAACCGCGCGGTCGAGGAGGGCCGGCTCGACCCCGAGCTCCTCAAGGCGCTCGACGAGCACTGAGCGCGGCGCGCTCGATCGATGTTCCAAGCCGGCGACGTCGTCGACAACCGCTACGACATCCTGGGGGTCCTGGGGACCGGCGGCATGGCGCAGGTGTTCCGTGCCCGCGACCGGCATCTCGAACGCACCGTCGCCCTGAAGGTGCTGCGGCCCCACCTCACCGAGACCGACTCCGAGCGCTTCCGCCGCGAGATCCGAGCCCTGGCGCGGCTCAACCACCCGGGGATCGTGAGCATCTACGATCTCGGCCTCGGCGACAACGTCTACTTCGCCATGGAGCTCATCGAGGGCGGTCCGGTGACCGACCTGGGACCGCTCGAGGCCGATCCGGAGGCGCTGGAGCGTCTCTTCCGGGCCGCCATCACGGTGGCCGAGGCGCTGGGTTACGTCCATCGCCTGGGCATGGTGCACCGCGACCTGACCCCGCGCAACATCCTGCTGACGCAGCAGGGCCACCCCAAGGTGATGGACTTCGGTCTGGTGCAGCTCACCGAGACCTCGCGGGAGCTCACCCGCACCGGCTTCACGCTCGGGACCCCGCAGTACATGGCGCCGGAGCAGGCCACGGGCGAAGCCACCGGCGCCGCCACCGACCTCTACGCCTTCGGGGCGGTCCTCTACCGCACCGTCACGGGCGCGGCGCCCTTCGACGCCGACAACGACCAGGCTGTGCTCTACCAGCACGTCTACGGCTCCCCGACGCCGGCCCACGAGCTCAATCCCCAGGTGCCGCCCGTGCTGGCGCGACTGATCGGGACGCTGCTCGAGAAGGACCCCGAGCGCAGGCCGCTCTCGGGCCTGGCCGTGGCCGATGCCCTGCGCTCGATCCAGAGCGGGCTGCGCGCCCGCGTCACCCATGTCGCGCTCGGCGGACCGGGCCGACGCGGCGTCTACCCCGACGGGCCCGCCTCGGCTGCGGGCCTGCGGCGCCGCTGGGTCCGCAAGCTGGAGGAGGGCCCGCAGTGGCCCGCCGGGCTCGCAGCGGCCGAAGGGTTCGTGCTGGTAGGACAGCGCAGCGACGCCCTGGCGGTGCTCCGCCCCGCCGACGGCGGCGTGCACGCCTCGTTCGAGCTGCGCGACGAGGTCAGTCAGGCCCCGGTGTTCGCCGAGGACCGCGTCGTGGTCGTGAGCCGGGACGGGACGCTCCAGGCCATCGCCTGGCCACGGGGCGAGACGCTATGGCACCGTGACGAGGCCGACGTCGTCGGCGTCCTCCCCTTCGGCGAGGGGCTGGTGCTGACCGACCGACGCGACGGCGCCGCCTGCTGGGATCTCGACGGGGCCGAGCGCTGGCGCTACCCGGCGGGCGCCCCCGCGGCCACCCCGCCGACCGTCCACGCGGGCCTGGTGCTGTTCACCGACGAAGCCGGGTGGCTCCATGCGGTGAAGGCCGACAGCGGTGCGCCGTCGTTCAAGGTCGAGGTGGGACCCGTGGTGGCCACGCTGTCGGCGGCCGGCGGGGTGCTCCTCATCCCGGAACGCGGCGGGGCGCTGCACGCCTTCGACCTCAGCCGCCGCGATACCGACTGGACCTTCGACCTGGAGGGCGAGCTGTGGGCGACCCCGGTGATCTGGGGACAGTACGTCTACGCGGTGTCCTGGGGCCGTCGCCTGCACTGCCTGTCGCTGCGCACGGGGGACGACGTGTGGGTGCGGGACCTCCCCGCCGCCGTCACCGCCACCCCGGCCCTGGCGGCCGGAACGCTCTACCTGGGGACCGAGGGCGGCGAGCTGCTGGCCTACGACGCCCGCTCCGGCAAGCCGCTGTTCCGCGACCGGGTCTCGAGCGGCCCCATCCAGGCCAGCCCGTTGCCGCTCGCCGACAGCATCCTGGTCGCGGCGCTCGACGGCACCGTGGCCGCCTACGGCTGATCGGCGGGCCTCGGCCCGAGGGCGCTAGGCCGCGGCCGTCGCTTCGGCGCGGACCCGTTCCAGGTGCTCCAGAGCGACCTGCGTGAGCTGTTGCTCGTGGGCCGTGAGGTCCTCCATCGAGGGGTGGGGCTCGACCTTCACGAAGCGCGCGCGCTCCTGCGGCCACCCCTCCACCAGCGCTTGCGCCAGCGGGGAGCCCGTCAGCGCCACGTGGCGCCGGAGCAACGCCTGCAGCAGCTCCTCATCGAGGTCCATCGTCACCGGCGTGACCCGCACCATCCCTGGGTTGATGCGCTCCGCGAAGCCGCCGTCCTCGTCGAGGACGTACGCCACGCCTCCGGACATGCCGGCACCGAAGTTGCGGCCCGTCCGCCCCAGCACTACCACGACCCCGCCCGTCATGTACTCGCATCCGTGGTCGCCGCAGCCCTCGACGACGGCACGGGCGCCGGAGTTGCGCACCGCCAGCCGCTCCCCCGCCTTCCCCGCAGCGTAGAGGCTGCCACCGGTGGCTCCGTAGAGCACGGTGTTGCCCACGATGACGTTGCCGTTGGGCGCCCGCGTGGTCCCCGCGGGCGGCAGCACCGCGATCTCGCCGCCGGCCATGCCCTTGCCGACGTAGTCCTGGGCCTCCCCCACCAGTCGCATCACCGTGCCGTGGTTGGTGAAGGCTCCGAAGCTCTGCCCCGCCGCCCCCTCGAAGTCGAAGCGCAGCGTCCCGGCCGGCAGGCCCTCGCCGCCGTGACGCCGCGCGATCTCGCCGGCGACGCGCGCTCCCACGCTGCGTTCGCGGTTGTGGATGGGGTAGCTCCGCTGCAGTGGCGTGGCATGGTCGATGGCGTCGGCGGCGTCCTGCCAAAGGCGCTCGTCCAGCGGCTCCTCGCGCTCCGGCCGGTCGTTGTGGCGCTGGCGGCTGCGGCGGGCGCGCTGCCGGCTGGGATCGGCGTCGCGGAGGACGGCGCTCAGATCGAGCCGCACCCCCTTCGCCAGCTCGACCTGGCGGGGCGCCAGCAGCTCGGTCCGCCCCACGACCTCGTCGATGCTGCGGACGCCCAGCTCCGCCAGGATCATCCGCACCTGCTGGGCCACGTAGACGAAGAAGTCGACCACGTGATCGGGGTGCCCCTGGTAGCGGCGGCGGAGCTCGGGATCCTGGGTGGCCACCCCGACGGGGCAGGTGTTGAGGTGGCACTGGCGGATCATCGCGCAGCCAGCGGCCACCAGCGCGGCCGTGCCGAAGCCGAACTCCTCGGCACCCAGCATGGCGGCGATCACCACGTCGCGCCCGGTCTTCAGGCCCCCGTCGACGCGCAGCGTCACGCGCCCGCGCAGGTCGTTCTCGATCAGGACCTGCTGGGTCTCGGCCAGGCCGAGCTCCCAGGGCACGCCGGCGTGCTTCACGCTCGACAACGGGCTGGCGCCGGTGCCGCCGTCGAAGCCGCTGATCTGGATGTTGTCGGCGTAGCCCTTGGCCACCCCTGCCGCGATGGTGCCGACCCCCGCGGTCGCCACCAGCTTCACGCCGACCCGCGCCAGACGGTTGACGCGCTTGACGTCGTAGATGAGCTGGGCCAGGTCCTCGATGGAGTAGATGTCGTGGTGGGGAGGTGGGCTGATGAGCGTCACGCCGGGGACCGAGTGGCGGATGCGGGCGATCTCGTCGGACACCTTGGCCCCGGGGATCTGCCCCCCCTCCCCGGGCTTCGAGCCCTGGGCCATCTTGATCTCGATCTCGGAGGCGCTGATCAGGTACTCGGGCGTGACGCCGAACCGCCCCGAGGCCACCTGCTTGATGGCGCTGTTGGCCCAGTCGCCCGCCTGGGGGTGCCAGTCGGGGGCTTCGCTCAACTCGGGCATGGCGCGCTCGTACGGCTTGAAGCGCACGGGGTCCTCGCCACCCTCGCCGGAGTTGCTCTTCCCCTCCAGACGGTTCATGGCGATGGCCAGCGTCTGGTGGGCCTCGCGTGACACCGAGCCGTGGCTCATCGCCTGGGTGGTGAAGCGCTTGACGATGGCGGCCACCGGCTCGACCTCGTCGAGTAGCAGGGGCTCGCCGGCCGCTCGGAACTCCAGCAGGTCGCGCAGGCCGGTGGGTGGCCGCTCGTCGACCTGGCGGGCGTACTCGCGGAAGGCGTCGAAGTCCCGGCCGCGCACCGCCTTGTGCAGGGCCTTGAAGACCTGCGGGTTGAAGGCGTGGTACTCGCCGGCCTTGCGGAAGCGGTAGAGCCCGCGGTCGACCAGCCCGGCGTTCTCGCCGAAGGCCTCGGCATGGAAGCGCAGCACGTCGGCGCCGAAGGTCTCGAGGGTGGCGCCGCCCACCCTCGCGGCGGTGCCGTAGAAGTAGCGCTCGATGACGTCGTGGTGGACGCCGACGGCCTCGAAGGTCTGGGCGCCTCGGTAGCTGGCGATGGTGGAGATGCCCATCTTGGACATGATCTTGAGCAGCCCCTTCTCCACCGCCTGCACGTAGTTCGCCACCGCTTGCTCGGGATCGATGGCGTCGCGGTGCCGGGCGTGGCCGGCGGCGTGGCGGGCCGTGGCGAACGCCAGGTAGGGGTGGATCAGGGCCGCGCCGTAGCCGATGAGGGCGGCGTAGTGGTGGTCCTCCCGCGGCTCCCCGGCCTCGCACACGATGGCCGCCTTGGTGCGGCGCCCCACCAGCAACAGCCGATGGTGCACCGCCCCCACGGCCAGCAGCATCGGTACCGGCGCCCACTCCGGACCGATGTCGCGGTCGGAGAGCACCAGGATGCTGACGCCCGCTTCCACCTGGGCCTGCGCCTGGTCGGCGAGGTCCTCGAGCGCCCGCTCCAGGCCCTCGGGGCCGTCATCGACCCGGAAGCGGGTCGGGAGCGTGGCGGTGCCGATGGCCTGCTGGCGCTTGAGGTAGCGCAGCGTCGGGGCGTCGATGATGGGACTGGCGAAGCGCATCACGCGCGTGGCCTCGGGCTCTTGCTCGAGCACGCTGGCCCGCGGCCCCACCACCGTGGCGAGCGACATCACCAGCCGCTCGCGCAAGGGGTCGATGGGCGGGTTGGTGACCTGCGCGAAGCGCTGCTTGAAGTAGCGGTAGATCTGCTGCGGTTGCTCCGACAGCACCGCCAGCGGCGTGTCGTCGCCCATCGAGCCCACCGGGATGGCGCCCTCGAAGCACATCGGCTCGAAGATGCGGTCGTAGTCCTCGCTGGAGAAGCCGAAGGCCTTCTGGGTGCGGGTGAGCTCCTCCTCGGGCCAGAGCCGGACGTCGAGCGGCTCCTCGATGCCGCGGACGGGCAGGCCGTAGCGCTCTACCCACTCGCGGTAGGGTTGCCTGCGCGCGTACCGCGCCTTGATCTCGTCGTTGCGCAGCAGCTTGCCCTCGAGGGTGTCGACGGCGAGCCAACGGCCCGGGCCCAGGCGCCCCTTCTCCACGACCTCGGCCTCGTCCATCGGCAGCACGCCGGCCTCCGAGCCCACCACAAGCAGGCCGTCCTGGTGGATCCAGTAGCGCTGCGGTCGGAGCCCGTTGCGGTCGAGACCCGCCACGGCGAAGCGTCCGTCGGTGAGGGCCAGCGCCGCCGGGCCGTCCCACGGTTCCATCAGGGTGGCGTGGTAGTCGTAGAACCCCCGGAGCTCCGGGGAGACGTCGGGGTCCTGGTCGTAGGCTTCCGGCACCAGCATCATCAGGCTGTGCATGAGGTCGCGGCCCGACAGGGCCAGCAGCTCGAGCGCGTTGTCCAGCGCCGCGGAGTCGCTGCCACCCGGCTCGATGATCGGCTGCAGGTCCCGCACCTCGGGGCCCCAGAGGTGGCTGGAGAGGCGGGGCTCGCGCGCCCGCATGAAGTTCACGTTCCCCTGGAGGGTGTTGATCTCGCCGTTGTGCGCGAGGAAGCGGAACGGCTGGGCCAGCGACCAGCGCGGCATGGTGTTGGTGCTGTAGCGCTGATGGAACACCGCGATGGCGGTGTCGAAGTCGGGATCGGCCAGGTCGAGATAGAACTTCGGGAGCTGATCGGCGACCATCAGGCCCTTGTAGCTGATGGTGCGGCTCGAGAACGAGGGCACGTAGGCGCGGCCGAGCCCGGCCTCGCGGAGGCGGTGCTCGATGCGCTTGCGGGTGAGGTAGAGCAGGCGCTCGAAGCCGTCGTCGCTCAGCCATTCGGGCCGCCCCAGCAGCACCTGGCGCAGGATCGGCCGGCGGGCCAACGCCTGCGCGCCGAGGGCGCTGTCGTCGTGCGGCGGATCCCGCCACATCAGGGTGGTCAACGGGCTGCGCGCGATCTCGTCGCGGACGAGCGCGTAGATCTTCTTGTAGGGCGCGTCGTTGGCCACGAAGAACACGCCCACCGCGAGGTCGCGGTCGCGTTCGAGGTGGATGCCCTGCGCCTCGAGCTCGCGACGGAACAGCCGGTAGGGGATCTGGGTGAGCACGCCGGCGCCGTCGCCGGTCTTGCCGTCGGCGCTGACCGCCCCGCGGTGGGCGAGGTTGTGGAGTGCTTGAAGCGCGTACCCCAGGACGTCGTGACTGCGCCGCCCGCCGATGTCGGCCACGAAACCCACACCGCAGGCATCGCGCTCTCGGGGCCAGGCCAGGGTCGAGACGTCGGAGTACTGGTGCATCGCATCCTCCCGGAAGGACGAGGGGGTCCGGACTGTGTCGTTTCGGTTGGCGTCGGGGGTGTCGGCAGACGTCCGGTGTGCGGCCGCGCGGAGGCTCAGGTCCTACCGCGGTGCCCCGGGCCCTCGATCGAGCCGCCTGCCCTACCGACCCCTCACGCTGGCCGCGGTCCCTCAAGCCCTTACAGGATGCGGCAACTCCTTGCAGGACCGGCCGCTTCGCGAGCGGCCTTGGAGCAAAGGATACCGTTCACGAGCGGACCTGTCAACGTCGTCAGACACGGCTTCGCACCCGTCATGAACGCAAGTCGGCGGCCTCCGAAACCACGGCGTCGACGCCCTCCGGCCCTGGTTCCCGAGGCTGGCGGACCCCCACCCCCTTCGGCGCGAAGGCATGGTTATGCAATTCCGGGGCGGTCGCCCACCTCCGCCACCTGCCGTGGCTCGCTGCCCTCCTGGGGTGGAGCCCCGGTCGCCACCAGGCGGTACTCGTAGGCGTCGACCAGCGCCTCGTAGGAGGCCTCGATGATGTTCTTGCTCGCCCCCACCGTGCTCCAACTGTCGCGACCGTCGCTCATCTCCACCTGCACGCGCGCCAGGCTGGCGGTGCCGCTGTCGGGGCCCGACAGCACGCGGACCTTGTAGTTGATCAGCTCGAGGTCGCGGAGCTGCGGGTAGAAGCGACCGAGGGCCTTGAGCAACGCTCGGTCCAGGGCGTTCACGGGCCCCACGCCGTCGGCGGCCGTGTGCTCGAGCACCCCCCCGACCTGCACCCGGATGCTCGCCTCGCACCTCGCCGACGAGGCGGGGTCGGCCTTGTCGATCATCACCGTGAAGCCGTGAAGGGTGAAGTAGGGCCGGTAGGTGCCTCGGACCTTGGCCGCCAGCAGGCGGAACGAGGCCTCGGCGCCCTCGTAGGCGTAGCCGCGGTCCTCGAGCTCCTTGAGACGCTCCACCACCTCGCGGGCGCTGCCCGCGAGCTCGGCCGCGCCCTCCTCGCCGCTGGCCTTGGCCAGCACGTTGGCGCGCCCGGACAGCTCCGAGAGCAGCACCCGGCGGCGGTTGCCCACCGCCTCCGGGGTGATGTGCTCGTAGGTCTCGGGTCGCTTGTTGACGGCCGAGACGTGCACCCCGCCCTTGTGGGCGAAGGCGGCGTCGCCGACGAAGGCGGCGCGCACCGAGGGCTGGAGGTTGGCGCGCTCGTCGACGAAGCGCGACAGCTCGCGCAGGCCGTCGATGCGCTGCGGTTGCGGAGCGCCGAGCTTGAGCACCAGGTTGGCGAGGACGCTGACCAGGTTGGCGTTGCCGCAGCGCTCCCCGTAGCCGTTGATGGTGCCCTGGACGTGGCGTGCTCCGGCCCGTACCGCTGCCAGGCTGTTCGCCACCGCCAGCTCGCAGTCGTTGTGCGCGTGGATGCCGACCGTCACCGGGCTGAAGGCGCACACCTCGGCCACGCGCTCGGCGACCGCCTCGGGCAACGACCCGCCGTTGGTGTCGCACAGCACCAGCGTGTCGGCGCCGCCCTCCAGGGCCGCCTGCAACGTCGCCAGGGCGTAGGCCGGGTCGGTGCGGTAGCCGTCGAAGAAGTGCTCGGCGTCGTACACCACGCGGCGACCGTGGGCCTTCACCAGCGCCACGGAGTCGCGGATCATCTCGAGGTTCTGCTCGAAGCTGGCCCCCAACGCCTCCGTGACGTGGAGCGTCCACGACTTGCCGAAGATGGTCACGACCGGGGTCTCGGCCGCCAGCATGGCCTGCAGGTTGGGGTCCCCCGCGGCGTCGAGGTCCTTGCGTCGCGTCGACCCGAAGGCGGTGAGCTGCGCGTGCGACAGCGGGGAGGCCTTCATCCCCTCGAAGAAGCGCACGTCCTTGGGGTTGGAGCCGGGCCACCCGCCCTCGACGTAGGTCACCCCGAAGGCATCGAGCCGGCGCGCGATGGCCACCTTGTCCTCGCCCGTCAGGTGGAAGCCCTGCCCCTGCGTGCCGTCCCGCAGCGTGGTGTCGTAGATCTCGATGGCCGGCAGCGCGGCCGCATCGAGGCCGGGGTGGGCGGTCTCAGCCATGCAGGCTCGGCTCCCGGTGCGTCGCTCCCCGGACCGTCACGGCGCGGTCATCTCCTCCGTGGCCGCCGTCGGACGTCCCACGCCGGCGGCGAGCTTGTTCAGGACGTCGACGTAGGCGCGAGCCGACGCCTCCACCACGTCGGTCGACAGCCCCCGCCCGTGCACCGTGCGCCCATCGGACTGCACCCGGATGGTGACCTCGCCGAGGGCGTCCTTGCCGGCGCCGACGCTGCGGATCTCGTAGCTGGAGAGCTCGATGGGGAGCTGGGTGGCACGCTCGATGGCGTGGTAGATGGCGTCGACGGGCCCGTCGCCGGTGGACGCCTCCTCGTAGACCCCGGTATCGGTCTTGAGGCGGACCGTGGCCACGGGCGTCATGCCCGTCCCGGACTGGAACTGCACCGCCAGCAACTGGTAGGTCTCCGGTACGCGGGTCGTCTCGGCGTCGACCAGGGCCCGGATGTCCTCGGAGGTGACGTGGCTCTTGCGATCGCAGAGGTCCTTGAAGCGCCGGAACAGCACGTTGATCTCGTCGTCGGAGAGGCCCTCGTAGCCGAGCTCGGCGAGGCTCTTGCGGAAGGCACGGCGACCGGAGTGCTTACCCATCACCAGCACCCCGGCGCTGCGGCCCACGGTCTCGGCGCTCATGATCTCGTAGGTCTCGAGCGCCTTGATGACGCCGTCCTGGTGGATGCCCGACTCGTGCGCGAAGGCGTTGTCGCCCACGACCGCCTTGTTCGGAGGCACCAGCATGCCGGTGAGACCCGCCACCAGCCGCGAGGAGCGGTAGATC
This sequence comes from Deinococci bacterium, assembly GCA_030149325.1. Lineage (GTDB taxonomy): Bacteria > Deinococcota > Deinococci > Deinococcales > Trueperaceae > JASBRS01. The sequence continues at coordinate 12,679 of JASBRS010000028.1, read as the reverse complement.
TCGGTGGTGTCGATGGCGGTCATGTGCCCCCAGTAGTCCTTGCGGGTCTCGAGCGCCATCACGACTTCCTCGAGCGAGGCGTTGCCGGCGCGCTCGCCGATGCCGTTGACGGTGCACTCGACCTGCGTCGCGCCGTTCTGGACCCCCGCCAGGCTGTTGATGACGGCGCAGCCGAGGTCGTCGTGGCAGTGCGTGCTGATGTCGACGTTCTCGATGCCGGGCACGGTTGCGCGCAGGTGGGCGATGAGGGCGCCGTACTCCCACGGCATCATGTAGCCGACGGTGTCTGGGACGTTGATGGTGGTGGCGCCGGCGCGGATGGCCTCGGTGAAGATGCGCACCAGGAACTCCGGGTCGCTGCGGCCGGCGTCCTCGGCGCTGAACTCGACATCGTCGACGAACGACTTGGCCAGGGTCACGGCCTGCACGGCGCGCTCCACCACGGCATCGGGCGAGAGCTGGAGCTTCTTCTCCATGTGGATGGGGCTGGTGGCGATGAAGGTGTGGATGCGCGGGTGCGCCGCCTTCTCCACCGCCTCCGCCGCGCGCTCGATGTCGCCGCGGGCGGCTCGCGCCAGCCCCGCCACCACCACGCGCTCGGACTCGCTGCGGATGGCCCGGGCGATCTCCCGGACCGCCTGGAAGTCCCCCTCCGAGGCGATCGGGAACCCCGCTTCGATGACGTCGACGCCGAGGCGCGCGAGCTGACGCGCGATCTCGACCTTCTCCTTGGTGTTCAGCGCGACGCCGGGCGATTGCTCGCCGTCACGCAGGGTGGTGTCGAAGATCTTGATGTGAGCCATGGCCCTCAGCCCTCTCCTCCTCCCGCCCGCGCCGGAGCGCGGCGGGTCAGCTCGGCTTGCCGGAGATGAAGGGCATCATCTTCCGGAGTTTCCTACCTACCTGCGAGACCAGCGTCTCCCCGGTGGCGCGGCGCTGCGCCTGCAGACGAGGTTGACCCACCTGGTTCTCGAGCAGGAACTCGCGCGCGAAGATGCCCGTCTGGATGTCGCGCAGCACGCGCTGCATCTCGGCACGGGTGTCGTCGGTGACGATCCGCGGACCGGTGACGTAGTCGCCGTACTCGGCGGTGTTGGAGATGCTGTAGCGCATGCGCTCGAAGCCACCCTCGTAGATGAGGTCGACGATCAGCTTCATCTCGTGGACGCACTCGAAGTAGGCGATCTCGGGCTGGTAGCCGGCCGCAACCAGGGTGTCGAAGCCCGATTGCATGAGCGCGGTCACGCCGCCGCAGAGCACCGCCTGCTCACCGAACAGGTCGGTCTCGGTCTCCTCCTTGAAGGTCGTCTCGAGGGTGCCACCACGGGTGCCGCCGATCGCCTTGGCGTAGGCCAGGGCGCGCTGCTTGGCGGTCCCGCTGGCGTCCTGGTGGATGGCCACCAAGCAGGGCACGCCGCCGCCCTCGGTGTAGACCCTGCGGACCAGGTGCCCGGGGCCCTTGGGCGCCACCATGAACACGTCGACGCCGGCCGGCGGCTGCACCTGGTGGAAGTGGATGTTGAAGCCGTGGGCGAACAGCAGGGCGTTGCCGTCGCTCAGGTTGGGGGCGATGGCGTCGCGGTAGACCTCCCCCTGGATCTCGTCGGGCAGCAGCATCATGATCAGGTCGCCGGCAGCCGCGGCGGCGCCGACCTCCATCACCTTCAGGCCCGCCTCCTCGGCCTGCTGCCAGGAGGCCGAGCCCTTGCGCAGGCCCACCACCACGTCGAGCCCGGAGTCGCGGGCGTTGAGGGCGTGGGCGTGGCCCTGCGACCCGAAGCCGATGACCGCGATGGTCTGGCCGCGCAGGTGCTCGAGGTTCGCGTCGTCGTCGTAGTAGATGGTCGCCATGCTGGGGGGGTACTCCTTCACGTCACGTCTCGTCGGCGGCGTACCGCGCTCGCGCGGGCGGCACGCCGTGCCGTCGGCTGGGGGTGGATCCGGGCGTCGCCCGGCTGCCGTGCAGGGTCCGTCGGCGGCTCAGGCGGCGCGGCTCCGGACCGAGGGTAGTCGCTGGGCATCGGACTCGCCACGCGGGAGCGCCACGCGTCCGGTGCGGATGAGCTCGATGATGCCGAAGTCGCGCATCTGCTCGATGAAGGCGTTCATCTTGCCCTCGTCGCCGGTGACCTCGAACACCAGGGCGTGGCGGGCCACGTCGACGATGCGGGCGCGGAAGTCCTGAGCGATCTGGCGGATCTCCACCCGCGCTTCGGGGCTCTGGACGGCGACCTTGATCAGCATCAGCTCGCGATCGATCGACTTGGCCTGGCTGTGGTCGATGACCTTGATCACGTCGATCAGCTTCTGGAGCTGCTTCTGTACCTGCTCCAGGGTGGCGTCCTCCCCCGTCACCACGAAGGTGGTGCGGCTGATGCCGGGTTCCTCCGACTGCGCCACCGACAGCGACTCGATGTTGAAGCCGCGTCGCGCGAACAGGCTGGCGATGCGTACCAGGACCCCCGGTCGATCGCGCACGGTGACGCTCATGACGTGCCGTACCGCGCTCACGCCGTCACCTCCGGACCGTCCGCCGTCACCTCGTCGGGCTCCTGATCGCCCAACATCATCTCGTCGACGCCGGCACCGGCCGGGATCATCGGGAACACCTTCTCGGCCTCGTAGACGAAGAAGTTGAGCAGCACCGGCTTCTTCCGGGCGAGCGCCTGGGGTACCAGCTCCCTGGCCGTCTCGCGGTCGAAGATGTTGTAGCTCTCGATGCCGTAGGCCTCGGCCAGCTTGGCGAAGTCGGGGTTGGAATCGGCCAGGTAGATCTCTGAGTAGCGTTCGGCGCTGAACATCTCCTGCCACTGCCGCACCATGCCCAGCACGCCGTTGTTGAGGATGGCGATGACGATCGGGAGCTGGTGCTTGTAGACGGTGGCGAGCTCCTGGATGTTCATCTGCACGCTGCCGTCTCCCGCCACGCACACCACCGTCTCGTCGTGGCGGGCGAAGGCCGCGCCGACCGCGGCGGGGAGGCCGAAGCCCATGGTGCCCAGGCCGCCGGAGGTGATGAAGCTCCGCGGACGCGTCGTCGGGAACAGCCGCGCGGCGAACATCTGGTGCTGGCCGACCTCCGTGGTCACCACCACGTCGCCGCCGCTGGCCTCGCGCAGGAGCTGGATGACCTCCTGCGACACCAGCGGCTTGTCCTTCTTGTAGCGCTCCGGATACATCCCCTTCCACGCCTCGATCTGCTCCCACCAGGCGTCGATGGCGAGCGGCTCGAGCTCCTCGCCCAAGCGCGGCAGCACGTCGCGCAGGTCACCGACCACCGGCACGTGCGCCTTGACGAGCTTGGAGATCTCCGCAGGGTCGATGTCGATGTGCACGACCGTGGCGTTGGGCGCGAAGCGGCTGATCTTGCCCGTCACCCGATCGTCGAAGCGCAACCCGGCCCCGAGGATGAGGTCGCAGTGCGTGATCGCCCGGTTGGCGGTGACGGTGCCGTGCATGCCCGGCATGCCCAGCGCCTGGCGCTCCCCCGCCGGGAAGGCGCCGATGCCCATCAGCGTGGTGATCACCGGGATGCCGGTCTTGCGGGCGAACGCCAGCACCTCCTCGGAGGCCACCTGGCCGCCGCCGCCGACCATCATCACCGGGCGCTCCGCGGCGCGGATGGCCTCGGCGGCCTTGCGCACCTGGCGGGCGTGCCCCACCACCGTGGGGCGGTAGCCCGGCAGGTCGATCTCGACCTCGAAGCTGCCGCGGAACTCCGCCTGCTGGATGTCCTTGGGGACGTCGATGAGGACCGGCCCGGGCCGGCCCGTGGCAGCGATGTGGAAGGCCTCGGCCACCACACGCGGGATGTCCTCGACGTTCTTGATGAGGTAGTTGTGCTTGGTCACCGGTCCCGTGATGCCGTAGACGTCGGCCTCCTGGAAGGCGTCGGTGCCGATCAGCGAGCTGGCGACGTTGCCGGTGACGGCGACCACCGCGGAGGAGTCCATCTGGGCGGTCGCCAGCCCGGTGACGAGGTTGGTGGCGCCGGGGCCGCTGGTGGCGAAGCACACGCCGACGCGGCCGGAGGCGCGGTAGTAGGCGTCGGCGGCATGGGCGCCCGCCTGCTCGTGGCGGACCAGGACGTGCTTGATCGGGGAGTCGTAGAGCGCGTCGTAGACAGGCAGGATCGCGCCCCCCGGGTGGCCGAACACGAGGTCCACCCCTTGTCGCTCGAGCGCCTTCAACAGGGCTTCTGCACCATTCATGGGCTCCTCCTACCTCGATTCCGTTCCGATACGAAAAGACCCCGCCTTGTTCTCGACCTGAGGCGGGGTCCGTGGCTTTCAGCCGAAGCGTCTAAGCGGTACGACCCCGGAGACCTAGCCCTAGGACTACGATCCAGCCGTATGCGTGGGGGTCGCTCGTCATTGGGGGGGAGTATACGGACCGGCCCCCGGAAGTGTCAAGGAACGCCGCGTGGCGCTTGCGCTTGCGGGCCGAGCCTCGGATGCCGCACACTAGAGCGACACGAGACACGAACTCGGGAGGGAACGAAGGGGAGGAGTCACGGTTCTCGTTCAACGGCGAGCCCTCGGGAGCCCGCCTGCCGGCCTCGGCCGGCGCCGGGACGGCTACGCACGGATGAACCCTCAGGAGGTCCACCATCGAAATCCTACGCGTCTCCGGATCGTCGCGACCCAACTCCGTAGCGGGGGCCATCGCCGCGCTTCTACGCAACGAGGGTGAGGTCGAGGTCCAAGCCATCGGCCCGCATGCCGTCAACCAGGCGGTGAAGGCGATCGCCATCGCCCGCTCCTACATCGAGGCGGAGGGGCTCGACCTGCACACGGCTCCGTCGTTCGTGAAGCTCGAGCTCCAGAACGAGGAGCGCACCGCCGTACGCTTCGCGGTGGTGTCGATCGAGGTCGCGAAGCCCTGAAGCTCCGGGCACCCCCGGCCTGGGTCCCCTCGCGGTGGACCGTAGGCGGGGATGCCATGGTTTCTCACATAACCTGAGTAGACTCTACTCAACTCGGCGCGCCGAGCCTCGGCGCGCCCGTTCGTACCGCTGCGCGGTCGTCGCGCGGCTCCGACGAGGAGGACGAGAGGCAGCATGATCTTCGGTTTCGGCTACTTCGGCTACTACGTGATCGGGATCGTCGCGTTCATCGCATCGCTGGCGATCCAGGGCTGGTTGAAGAACACCTACGGGACGTGGATGAAGCGAGCCAACACCGCCGGGCTCTCCGGCGCCGAGGTGGCCCGCGCCATCCTCGAGGCCAACGGGCTGAACGACGTCCAGGTGGTGGCGGTTCCCGGGCAGCTCAGCGACCACTACGACCCGTCGCAGAGGGTGGTGCGGCTGTCGGCCGACAACTATCGGAGCGCCAGTGTCGCCGGCATGGCGGTCGCCGCGCACGAGACGGGCCACGCCATCCAGCACGCCCGCGCCTTCGCGCCACTGGCGTGGCGCACGGCCATCCTGCCGGTAGCCAACATCGGCAGCCAGTTCGGGCCCATGCTGGCCCTGTTCGGGCTGTTCCTCGGCGTCGCCGGCAAACCCCTGCTGGGCGTCGGCATCGCGCTCTTCGCGGCGGCCGTGGTGTTCCATCTGGTGACCCTGCCGGTCGAGTTCGACGCCAGCCGGCGCGCTCTGGTCCAGCTCCAGCGCCTCGGCCTGGTCACCGGCAGCGATCAGGGCGGCGCCCGCAAGGTGCTGACCGCCGCCGCCATGACCTACGTGGCCGCCGCGGCTACCTCGATCGCCTACCTGCTGTACTTCCTCGGCGCTTCGCGGCGGTGACCGCCGAGGGCCCCGGCCGGCGCTCCGCGGCCGCGGCGGGATCGGCACGGCGGCTCGCCATGCAGGTGATGGAGCGGGTCCTCGACGGCGCCTTCCTGGCGCCGTCGCTCCGTTCGGCGCTGGACCGGTCCGATCTGGCCCCCGTCGACCGCTCCTTCGTGACCGACCTCAGCTACGGCACCCTCCGGCGCCTCGCGTGGCTCGACGCCGCCCTGGCGCCGCGCCTGCGCGCGCCGGAGCAGCTCCCGGGGCCGGTGCTCTGCGCCCTGCGACTCGGCAGCTACGATCTCCTGATCCGCGGTACCCCGCCCCATGCCGGGGTCCACGCCTGGGTCGAGGCCGTGAAGGCCGACCACCCGCGCATGGCGGGGCTGGTCAACGCGGTGTTGCGTCGCGTCGAGCCTCCGATCTCGCCCACGCCCGCCGCACGCCTGGCGTTGCCCGACTGGCTCCTCGAGGGTTTCCGGGTGTCGTTGGGGGACGCCGACGCCGAGCGCGCGGCCGCGGCGATGCTCGAGCCGGGCCCGTTGTGGCTGCGGGCCTACACCCCCGACGCGGCCGAGCGTCTGCTGGCCGACGGGTGCGAGGTCGCGCCCGGCCCCGTGGCGGGCACCCTCAGGGTGCGCGCGCCGCGGCCGCTCGACCGGCTGGAGGCGTACCGGGACGGTGCCGTCCAGCCCCAGAACCCCGCGTCGTGCCTGGCCGCCGAGCTGCTGGCGCCCAGCGAGGGCGAACGCGTGCTCGACCTGGCAGCCGGCCACGGCATCAAGACGGCGCAACTGGCCTCCGCCGGCGCTCGGGTGACGGCGGTCGAGGTCGACGAGCGCAAGGCGCGGGCGAGCGCCGCCAACCTCCGCCGCCTGGGGTTGACGGCCGAGCACCGCACCGCCGACCTGACGCGGCGCCTCGATCTGGCAGCCGCCCCGGCGGTGCTGCTGGACGCTCCCTGCAGCGGCAGCGGCACCCTGAGGGGCCACCCCGAGATCAAGTTGCGGCTCGGACCTTCGGACGTCGCCGAGACCGCGCGCCGGCAGGCGTCCATGCTCGACACCGCCGCCGCGCTCACCGCGCCGGGAGGACGGCTGGTGTACGCGGTGTGCTCGCTGCTCGAGCCGGAGGGCGAGGCGCAGGTGAGCGCCTTCGTCGATCGCCACCCCGAGTTCACAGCCGACGTCCTCGCCCCCTCGGTCCCCCACGTGGCGTCGCCGCACGGCGCCTACCTGCTGCCGCTGGAAGGCCTCGACGGCTTCTTCGTCGCACGCCTGCGTCGCGCCTGACGCACGCCTGCGTCGCGCCTGACGCACGCCTGCGTCGCGCCTGACGCACGCCTGCGTCGCGCCTGACGCACGCCTGCGTCGCGCCTGACGGCGGCCGCCAAGGCCGGCCAGCGTCGCGAGCTGCGCGGCACCGCCTGCGGCGGTAGCATGGCCGGGCCCGACGGCCCGGCCCGTGAGCCGCCGGCGGGTGGGATGGGAGGGACCGAGCGGTGGCGAGACCGGAACTCGTGAAGCTCTCCGAACGCGTGCACTACCTCCCCGGCGGCGTCAACTGCGCCGTGGTGGTCGGCGAGGACGCGCAGGCCGTGCTGGTCGACACGGGGCAGGACAAGGACTACGGGCGGCACCTTCGGCGTGCCTGCGAGGACCTCGGCGTCACCCCCGTCGCCATCCTCAACACCCACGCCCACGCCGACCACTTCGGCGGCAACGCCTACCTGCTGCGGCAGTTCCCCGAGCTCACCGTGCACGCGCCGCCCTTCGAGGCGAGCATCGTACGCGCGCCCTACCTGGAACCCGTCTACCTGTTCCACGGCGCCCGCCCGCTGCCGGAGCTCACGAGCAAGTGGCTCCAGGCCGAGGCCTCCCCCGTCCACGTCGAGGTCGAGCCCGGCGCCCTGGCGCTGGCGGGCGTGGAGCTGGAGCTGCTCGACACCTCCGGTCACGCCCACCGTCAGCTCGCCGTCCGGGTCGACGACGTGCTGCTGGCCGCCGACGCGTTCTTCGGCGAGGCGGTGCTCGAGCGCTACCCGCTGCCGTTCGGCCAGGACATCGCGGGTCAGCTCGCCGGCTTCGAGGTGGTGCGCTCGAGCGGCGTGCGGTTGGCGCTACCCGGCCACGGCGATCCCACCGAGGACCTGGCGGCGGCCGCCGACGCCAACGCCGCCGCGGTACGGCGGGCGGCCGATGCGGTGGTCACGGCGTGCCAGGGCGGCAGTAGCGAGGAGGTGGCGGTGGCCGCCTGTCGCGCGCTCGGCGTCGAGGTGGGCGACCTCCCCCGCTACCACCTCAACCTGTGCACGGTCGCCGCGTACCTCGGCTACCTGCGCGAGCAGGGCCGCGTCGAGGCCCGCCTCGAAGGCGGGCGCCTGGGGTGGTGGCGCTGCTGAGTCGGCGTCAGTCGTCGAACAGGTAGGGCTGCATCAACGGGAGCACACACACACGCTCCTGGAGGGGTTCGCCCAGCAGGTGCGAGTCGACCGTCTCCATCTCGGTGAAGCCCAGGTGGCGATAGAAGCCGCGGGCGGCCTCGTTCCGTTCGGCCACCGTCAAGCGGATCTCGCGCGCGCCACGGGCGGCGAACCAGGGCCGTGCGGTGTCGAACAGCCGGCGCCCATGCCCGTGGCCCTGCGCCTCCGGCAGGACGTAGATGGCACCGACGTAGCCGACGTCGCCCCGCATGCTGAGGCGCTGGTAGGCCACCACCCGGCCGTCCTCCTCCAGGACCCACAGGCCGCCGTCGTTGACGGCCGCGAGGATGCGGTAATCGCTGTAGGCGCGGCGCAGGAAGGCGTCGATGGTGGGTCGGCTGAGGATGTCGCCGTAGGTGGCGTGCCAGGTCATCGATGCGACGTCACGTACCGCGGTCAGGTCGGCCGGCGAGGCGATCCTGACGGTGGCGTAGGCATGCACGGCATCGATGGCCAACACGGGGCTCCGAAGGGTCGAACGTCGCCGGTAGTATATAGGCACGGCGCCGAGCGGGGTGCCCGAAGGGGGATGGCAACCGTGGAGATCCTCAGTGCCGGCGCGGCCCGAACCGTCACCGGTAGCGCTCATCACGTGCGATTCGACGAGGCCCGCGTGCTGCTCGACTGCGGCCTCTTCCAGGGCGGCTCGGCGTTGCAACGACGCAACCGCCAGCCCTTCCCCTTCGAGCCCGGCGCCCTCGACGCCGTCGTCGTCAGTCACGGCCACCTCGACCACGTCGGCCGCCTGCCGTTGCTGGTGCGTCAGGGTTACGACGGTCCGATCTTCGCCACCGCCGCCACCCGCAAGATCGCCGAGGTCATCCTCCACGACGCGGCCGGCCTCCAACAGGAGGACTACCGACGGGCCCTGCGCCGCGCCCGTCGCGCCGGGCGCGAGGACGAGGTCGAGGAACCGCTCTACGACGAGCACGACGTCGCTCGCACGCTGGCCCGGTTCCGGCCCCTGGCCATGGACCGGGCCAGCCAGGTCGCCCCCGGGGTCCGCGCCCTGCTGCGCCCCGCGGGCCACGTCCTCGGGAGCGCCACCGTCGAACTGGAGGGCGGCGGCACCCGGCTGACCTTCTCGGGGGATCTCGGGAACCGCGAGAGCCCCTTGCAGGCGCCCGCCGAGCTCCCTCGGGAGTGCGACGTGGTGCTCGTCGAGACCACCTACGCGGAGCGCAACCACCGCAGCCGCGCCGCCACCGAGGAGGAGTTCCAGAAGATCCTCCGCAGTTCGCTGGCGCGCGGAGGCAACGTCCTCATCCCCACCTTCGCGCTGGAGCGCAGCCAGGCCGTGCTCTACGAGCTGCGGCGCCTGATGACGTCGGGAGCGTTGCCGCAGGTGCCGGTCTACCTCGACTCCCCCATGGCGACGCGCCTGACCCACGTCTACGAGAACGGCGACAACGAGTTCCGCCCCGAGGTGCAGGCGCTGCTCGACGCCGGCAGCGACCCCTTCGCTCCGCCCGGCCTCGAGTTCACCGTCGACACCGAGGCGTCGAAGGCCATCAACGACGTCACCGGCGGCGCCATCATCCTGGCCGGCTCCGGGATGATGACGGGCGGACGCATCCTGCACCACCTCAAGCACAACCTCTGGCGCGAGGAAGCGAGCGTCGTGGTGGTGGGCTACCAGGCCTCGGGCACGCTCGGTCGCAGCCTGGTCGGGGGCGCCCAACGGGTGCACATCTTCGGTGAGGAGATCCGCGTCCGGGCGCGCATCCACACCATCGGCGGCTTCTCGGCCCACGCAGACCACGACGACCTCCGCACCTGGCTCGCGGGCACCGGGGACGCCGAGGTCTTCCTGGTCCACGGCGAGCCCGAGGTCATGGACGCCTTCGCGGTGGAGCTGCGTGCCGACGGGCGCGTCGTCACCTCGCCGGAGCTCGACCGCCCCTACCAGCGATAGTCGGCGCCCGCCCCGCTTCGCGCATGCGAAGCGAAGCAACTTCGCGGCAGCGAAGTCAAGCAGCTGCGCGCGAGCGCAGCTGCCGTCGTCAGCCACCTTACGGAGAGCGCTACGCCCAACGGGGTTTACTGGGGCATGGATTGGGAACTGCCGGTCATCGCGTTGCGCACCCAAGTGGTGCTGCCCCGCACCCTGGAGAACGTGGACGTCGGCCGACCGAAGTCGAAGCGCGCCCTCGAGGAGGCGCAGGCGGCGGACAACCGGGTGCTGCTGGTCGTCCAGCGTGAGGGACGCGTCGACGATCCGGCCGGCGAGGACCTCTACGACGTCGGGACCCTGTGCGTCATCAAGCAGGTCATCCGCTTGCCCGACGACACCCTGCAGGTGCTGGTCGAGGGCCGCGAGCGCGCGCGCATCGAGGGGTACCTCCCCGGTCCCTCGCTCCGCGCCCAGGTCACCACCATCCCCGAGATCACCAGCGAGCGCCCCGAGGCGAACGCCCTGGTCGAGCAGGCCAAGCAGGCGTTCGCCGAGTACGCCCAGCAGAACAAGAACCTCCGGCTCGACTCCTTCCACCTCGAGAACCTGCGCGGACTCCGGGAGGCCGGTCCCCTCGCCGACGTCATCGCCAAGTACGCCACCTGGGAGGTGGCGGACAAGCAGGCGGTGCTCGAGGAGGCCGACGCGCACAAGCGCCTGGAGCTGGTCTACGGCTTCCTGACGCGCGATCTCGAGCGCTTCGATACCGAGAAGCAGATCAGCGCCCGCGTGAAGCAACAGATGGACTCCAACCAGCGCGAGTACTACCTGCGCGAGCAGATGAAGGCCATCCAGCACGAGCTCGGGAACGACGACGCCTCCGAGACCGAGGAGCTGCGCGAGCGGGTCGAGGCGAAGCACATGCCCGAGTACGCCAAGGAGCGTGCCCTCAAGGAGATCGAGCGGCTCGAGCGGATGTCGGGCGGCTCGCCCGAGGCGACCGTGGTCCGTACCTACCTCGACACCATGCTCGAGCTGCCCTGGAGCGAGGCCGACGAGGAGCGCCTCGACATCGCCCACAGCGAGACCATCCTCGACGAGGACCACTACGCCCTGGAGGAGCCCAAGGAGCGCATCCTCGAGTTCCTGGCGGTCCGGCAGCTCACCGAGGGCAAGGAGGAGTCGGACTACAAGGCGCCCATCCTGTGCCTGGTCGGCCCTCCGGGGGTCGGCAAGACCAGCCTCGGCAAGTCGATCGCTCGCAGCCTCAACCGCAAGTTCGTGCGCATGAGCCTCGGTGGGGTCCGCGACGAGGCGGAGATCCGTGGGCACCGGCGCACCTACATCGGGTCGCTCCCGGGTCGCATCATCCAGGGCATGAAGACGGCGGGCACCGTCAACCCGGTGTTCCTGCTCGACGAGGTCGACAAGATGACGGCCGACTTCCGCGGCGACCCCTCGTCGGCGCTCCTGGAGGTGCTCGACCCCGAGCAGAACAGCACCTTCTCCGACCACTACCTGGAGATCCCCTACGACCTCTCGCGCGTCATGTTCATCACCACCGCCAACACCCTGGCGACGGTGCCGCGCCCCCTGCTCGACCGCATGGAGGTCATCCAGATCCCCGGTTACACCCTCGACGAGAAGATCCAGATCGCGCGGCGCTACCGCATCCCGCGGCAGATCAAGGACCACGGCCTCCACGACAAGCTCGACATCACCGACGGTGCGGTGCGCCGTATCGTCACCGAGTACACGCGCGAGGCCGGGGTGCGCAACATGGACCGGCTCATCGCCAAGGCCGCCCGCAAGGCCGCGCGCGAGTTCCTGGTCGACGGCTGGGAGGGATCCCGGGTCGTCGACGAGGAGAAGATCCGCGAGCTGCTCGGCGTGCCCCCGTTCCGTGACGAGAAGGCCGAGAAGCAGCCGCAGCTCGGGCTCGCCCACGGCCTGGCGTGGACGTCGGTGGGGGGCGTCACGCTCGACATCGAGGCGGTCGCGGTCCCCGGCAAGGGCAACGTCACGCTCACCGGTCAGCTCGGCGACGTGATGAAGGAGAGCGCCCAGGCCGGCATCGCCTTCCTGCGCAAGCACAGTCAGGAGTTCGGCCTGCCCGACGGCTTCCACGAGAAGGAGGACCTGCACGTTCACGTGCTGGAGGGCGCCATCCCCAAGGACGGGCCGTCGGCGGGGATCGCCATCGCCACCGCCGTGGTCAGCGCCCTCACCGGACGCCCGGTGCGGGGCGACATCTCCATGATCGGCGAGATCACCCTGCGGGGGCGCGTCCTCCCCATCGGCGGCGTCAAGGAGAAGCTGCTGGCCGCCCACCAGGCGGGAATCCACCAGGTGATCCTCCCCGCCGACAACGAAGCGAACCTCGAAGACGTCCCGGAGGCCATCCTCCAGGACCTCGAGATCACGCCGGTGAACGACTTCCGGCAGGTCCTCGACGTGATGCTGGTGCCCGACGACGCCGGCGACTTCGTCCCGCCCCGCGAGGAGCAGCCGGCGACCTCGCCGGGTGCCCGGGCCTGACGCCAGCCCCGATACCTCGTGGACGCCGGGC
>JASBRS010000015.1 GCA_030149325.1 Deinococci bacterium | reverse complement strand
CCGACGCCGGTGCGGGATACGGAGAAGCCGTTTTTGATGCCGGTGGAGGATGTGTTTACGATTACGGGTCGTGGGACGGTGGCGACGGGTCGGATTGAGCGGGGTCAGGTGAAGACGGGGGAGGAGGTGGAGATTGTGGGGTTGGGGGATACGCGGAAGACGGTGGTGACGGGGGTGGAGATGCATCGGAAGACGTTGTCGTCGGGGATGGCGGGGGATAACGTTGGGGTGTTGTTGCGGGGTGTGGGGCGTGAGGAGATTGAGCGGGGTCAGGTGTTGGCGAAGCCTGGGTCGATTACGCCGCATACGGTGTTTCGGGGGTCGGTGTATGTGTTGAAGAAGGAGGAGGGGGGGAGGCATAGCGCGTTTTTTTCTGGGTATCGGCCGCAGTTTTACTTTCGGACGACGGATGTGACGGGGGTGGTGTCGTGGCCGGAGGGTGTGGAGATGGTGATGCCTGGGGATAATGTGGAGCTTGGGGTGGAGTTGATCAAGCCGATTGCGATGGAGGAGGGGTTGCGGTTCGCGATTCGTGAGGGGGGTCGGACGGTGGGTGCGGGTGTCGTGACCGCCGTCACCAAGTAGCCATGGCAGCCCCGAAGATCCGCATCAAGCTCAAGGCGTTCGATCATCGCAGCCTGGACAGCTCCGCGACCAAGATCGTGGAGACCGTCCGTCGGACCGGCGCCAAGGTCGCCGGCCCGGTGCCGCTGCCCACCCGCATCCGCCGCTTCTGCGTGCTGCGTTCGCCGTTCGTCGACAAGGACAGCCGGGAACACTTCGAGATCCGTACCCACAACCGGCTGATCGACATCAAGTCGCCGACGAAGAGCACCATCGATTCCCTGATGCACCTCGATCTCCCGACCGGGGTCGACATCGAGATCAAGACCGTCGGAGGACGATGAGCGTGAAAGGCATCCTCGGCACCAAGGTGGGCATGACCCAGGTGTGGTCCGGCGACCGGTTGATCCCGGTCACCGTGGTCCTCGCCGGGCCCTGCCCCGTGGTGCAGCGAAAGACGCCCGAGCAGGACGGCTACAGCGCCGTCCAGCTCGGCTGGGTGGAGCAGCGCGAGAAGCTCGCGAACAAGCCCCGCCTCGGCCACTTCAAGAAGGCGGGGGTAGCGCCGCAGCGCCACCTGGTGGAGTTCCGCGACTACGCCCCCGACGACGACAGCGTCACCGTGGAGATCTTCGAGCCCGGTGAGAAGGTCGACGTCACCGGGACCAGCAAGGGCCGTGGCACGGCCGGCGTGGTGAAGCGCTGGGGCTTCGCGGGCATGCCCGCCACCCACGGCACCAAGAAGAAGCACCGCCACCCCGGCTCGATCGGTCAGCGCAAGTTCCCCGGTCGCGTCTACAAGGGCAAGCGCATGGCGGGCCACTACGGCGCGGCCGCGGTCACGACGGTCGGGCTCGAGGTGGTCGACGTGCGCAAGGACGACAACCTGCTCCTCATCAAGGGGGCCCTGCCGGGGGCCAACGGCTCGCTGGTGGTGGTGCGGCAGTCGAACAGGAGGGCGGGCTGATGCCGGTCACGATCGACGTCGTGGGGAGCGGCCGCAAGCTCACCCTCGACCTGCCCGAACCCAAGGAGTCGGTGCTGCACGAGGTCGTGCAGTGGCAGCTCTCCAAGCGCCGGCGCGGCACCGCGGCCACCAAGACGCGCGGCATGATGTCGGGCACCACCGCCAAGGCCTACTCGCAGAAGGACACCGGCCGTGCACGGCACGGCGACCGCAAGGCGCCCATCTTCGTCGGCGGCGGCACGGTGTTCGGCCCGCAGCCCCGTAGCTACGCCTACACCCTGCACAAGCGCGTGCGCCGGCTGGGCCTGGCGATGGCGCTGGCGGCGCGCGCGCAGGACGGCAAGCTGACGCTGGTCGAGACCTTCGACATCGAAGGCAAAACCAAGGCGTTCGTGAGCTGGGCCAAGGAGCACGGCTTCGACGGCAGCGAGCGCGTGCTGCTGGTGACCGACGACGAGATGGCGCGGCGTGCGGCCCGCAACCTGCCGTGGGTCGACGTGCTCCCGGCGCGCGGCCTCAACGCCTACGACATCCTGCGCTCGGACCACGTCATCGCCGACGCCAAGATCTTCGACGGGGCGGAGGCAGCATCGTGAACCCGCACGACGTGATCCTCGCGCCGGTGCTGAGCGAGAAGGCGATCTCGACCATCGAGAACGGCAAGTACGCCTTCTTCGTCCATCCCGACGCCAACCGTACGCAGGTCAAGGACGCCGTCGAGCGGGTGTTCAAGGTCGACGTCGTGAAGATCAACATGGTCAAGGTGCGGGGCAAGATCAAGACGCAGGGGCGCTACCCCGGCCGTACCTCGCTCCGCAAGAAGGCCATCGTCACCCTGCAGGCCGGGCAGCGCATCCAGCAGCTCGAAGGCCTCACCTAAGGAAGGGAGGGAACGCATGCCTACGAAACGCTATCGACCGTACACGCCCTCCCGTCGGACGATGACCACCTCCGACTTCGCCGAGGTGACCACCAGCAAGCCGGAGAAGTCGCTGCTGGCGCCGATGCCGAAGCGTGGGGGCCGCAACGCCAAGGGGCGCATCACCTCGCGCTTCCGGGGCGGCGGCCACAAGCGCCGCTACCGCATCGTCGACTTCCGTCGCCGCGACAAGGAAGGCGTCCCGGCCAAGGTCGCCACCATCGAGTACGATCCCAACCGCAGCGCCCGCATCGCCCTGCTGCACTACCTCGACGGCGAGAAGCGCTACATCCTGGCGCCCGACAAGCTCGAGGTGGGCAGCCGCGTGGTGTGCGGCCCCGATGCCGAGCCGGTGGTGGGCAACGCCCTGCCGCTACGCTTCGTACCGGTCGGCACGGTCGTCCACAACGTCGAGATGGTCCCCGGCAAGGGCGCGCAGATGGCGCGCGCGGCCGGCACCGGCGTCCAGATCCAGGGCCGCGACGGCGCCTACGTCACGCTGCGGCTGCCGTCGGGTGAGCTCCGCCGTATCCACGGCGAGTGCTACGCCACCGTCGGCACGGTCGGCAACGCCGAGCACAAGAACATCGTCTACGGCAAGGCGGGCCGCAAGCGCTGGCTGGGCCGCAAGCCGCACCAGCGCGGTCGCGCCATGAACCCGGTCGACCACCCGCACGGGGGCGGCGAAGGGCGATCGACGGGCGGCCGCCCGCCGGTGAGCCCGTGGGGCCAGCAGGCCAAGGGCCTCAAGACCCGCAACAAGCGCAAGGTGTCGAGCCGCTTCATCGTGCGCCGGCGGAAGGGGAAGTAGTCCATGGCTCGTAGCCTGAAGAAGGGGCCGTTCGTCGACGGCCACCTGCTCAAGAAGATCGACGCCGCCAACGCGTCCGGCGACCGCCGCGTCATCAAGACCTGGAGCCGCCGGAGCACCATCGTTCCCGAGATGGTGGGGCATACCATCGGCGTCTACAACGGTCGCCAGCACGTGCCCGTGTTCGTGCAGGAGAACATGGTCGGCCACAAGCTCGGCGAGTTCTCGCCGACGCGGACCTTCCGGGGCCACAGCGGGAACAGGAAGGACTGACGATGCAGGCCAAGGCATCCCTTCGCATGCTGCGCGTCACCCCGCAGAAGACGCGCCTCGTCGCCGACCTCATCCGCGGTCAGGACGTGGCCCGGGCGGAGGACATCCTGCGCTACACCAACAAGCGCTCCGCCAAGCCGATCCTCAAGCTCCTGAAGAGCGCTCGCGCGAACGCCGTGAACAACCACGACATGTTCGAGGACAGCCTCTTCGTCAAGGACATCCAGGTCGGGGACGGGCCCACCTTCAAGCGCTACCTGCCGCGGGCCCGGGGTCGAGCCGACCTCCTGAGGAAGCGCACCTGCAACATCACGATCACGCTGGAGGAACGCAGTGGGCAATAAGATCAATCCGGTGGGCTTCCGGCTGGGCGTGAACAAGGAACCGTCCGCTCGCTGGTACGCCGACACCAAGAACTACCCGCGCCTCCTCAGGGAGGACGAGGAGATCCGCCGGGCCGTGTTCCGCGACGTCGGGCACGCCGGCATCTCCCGCATCGAGATCGAACGCGCCGCGCACAACATCAACATCACCATCTTCACTGCCAAGCCGGGCGTGGTGATCGGGCGGGGCGGCGAGTCGATCAAGCTCCTGCGGGCGCGGCTCGACCGCGTCGTCGAGGGGACCATCGCCGTCAACGTGCAGGAAGTGGCGAACCCCAACACCAACGGCGCCCTGGTGGCCAAGCGCATCGCCGAGCAGCTCGAGCGTCGCTTCGCCTTCCGCCGCGCCATGAAGCAGGCGGTGCAGCGCACCATGGAATCGGGCGCCCAGGGCGTCAAGATCCGCTGCTCGGGTCGTCTCGGCGGCTCGGAGCAGGCGCGGCCGGAGTGGTACTCCGACGGCCGCGTGCCGCTGCAGACGCTGCGCGCCGACATCGACTACGGCACCGCCGAGGCGCGCACGACCTACGGCATCATCGGCGTCAAGGCGTGGGTGTTCCACGGCGAGATCGTGGGCCACAAGACGCGCCGGGCCGCCGTGCTGCCGCGGCCGCGGCAGGAGGACGACAAGCGTCGCCGCCGGCGGCCGCAGGCGCGCCGTCGCGACGGCCCCAAGCGTGAGGGTCGGGCGCGCGTGAAGAGGGAGAGGTCGTAGGCCATGCTGCTCCCCAAGCGCGTCAAGTACCGCAAGCAGATGCGGGGTCGCATGACCGGCGCCACCAAGGGCGGCGACTACGTGGCCTTCGGCGACTACGCCCTGGTGGCGATGGAGCCGGCCTGGATCAAGTCGAACCAGATCGAGGCGTGCCGCGTGACCATGAGCCGCTACTTCAAGCGCGGCGGCAAGATCTACATCCGCATCTTCCCGGACAAG
>JASBRS010000001.1 GCA_030149325.1 Deinococci bacterium | reverse complement strand
GATCCCACCCGGGTAGGTGCCGTCCGCCACCGCCACCACATCCCCGGGCCGCGCCACGCTCGCCGCCTTGCCGATGGTCGCGAACGCATCCGACCACGACCCCCCACCGTTCCCATCCGACCCCGACGGAGACACGAAGAGATCGGCGGCTTCGGTCAACGACACGGGTGTCGCTGCGTGGGTGGGACGGCACGAGGCAAGGAGCAGCGCTGTCAGGGCGCACGGAAGGAGCAGCACGAGCCAGGTACGCATCGTCGTCCTCAGGCTCCCGCCGAGGCGTGGCCACAGCCAGCCAGGAGCGCCCCGTGCCCCTCGCCCACTCGGTCGCCTCGCGAGGCACCCATTATGGAGGAGAAATGCCGTCCTCGCGGTGACGAATCGTCCGTCGCGCGGCGCGAGGACGCGCGCCGCGCGCGCCCCGGCGCCGTCGATCACACGCCAGGAACGAGCTGCTGGTAGAGCGCGAGCAGCTTGCGTCCTTCCGACTCCCAGTTGTAGGTGCTCTCCACCGCGCGCCGTCCGTTGCGCCCCATCCGCTCGGCCCTGGGGGGGTCGGACACGACGCGATCAATGGCAGCGGCGACGGCGCCGGGGTCCGCGGGGTCGACGCAGACGCCGCACTCGAACTCTTCCACGATGGACTGCCACACGGGGAAGTCCGATGCGATCACGGGGATCCCCGCGCCCATGTACTCGAACATCTTGGTGGGTTGCGAGTCGGTGTGATTCGGCATCGGCAACAGGGTGACGATGCCTGCGAGCGATCTCTCCATGCAGGCGACCGCGTCCGGGCGGTCGAGCTGCCCCAGCTCGTCGACGTTCGCCCACCCGGGGTCCTGGGCGACCCGCTCCCGGAGCCCTGGCTCGGTGAATCGTCCCGCCAGTTGCAACCGCACCCCGGACGTGGTCAACGCCATCGCCCGTACCAGTTCCGCGATCCCCCGGCCCCCCGTGATCTGGCCGATGTAGCAGACGTGGTCGCTCTTCTGGCCCCACGGTCCCGGCGGCGCGAACTCCTTGCGGAGAGGATAGTTGTTGATGATCACGACGTGGGGATGGAACGAGGCGAACAACCGCCCGATCGACGGTGTCGCGGCCACGATGGCGTCGAAACGTCGGCAGGCCCAGCGCTCGAAGGTGCCGTAGGCCCACGCCACCAGTGGGCGCAGCCAGGCCCGGAGATAGGTCTTGCCGAGGATCGACTTCGCGGTGTCCTCGTGCGAGTCGAACACGACGCGCTTCCCGCGGGACTTCAGGCGGAGGCCGATGGGGATCAGCTCCGGATCGTGGAAGTGGTAGACGTCGGCGGCCTGGTCGAGAGCTCGCCCGAGGATGCGGTTCGGCGTCCTCAGCATCCTGTCGAGCCGGTTCCTCGGCGCGCCGACATCGAGGACCTTCGGGGTGGACGCGGTGGCGTCACCCTTGCCGTCGGCCACGATCAGCGTGGTGTCCCAGCCGTGAGCGTCCAGCGTCGAGCACTCCTTGACGAAGACGCGGATGTCGTTGCGCCAATGGGCCGAGGTGAGGTGGACGGCCTTCACGGTACCCACATCCTGGCAGCGGCCGCCGAGCCGTGCAAGGACATCTGGGAGCGTCCGCCGTCCCCGCCCGCTACAGGTCTCGCCGCTGGAACGCCAGCCCCGCCAGCAGGAACACCGCCACCAGGTACGCGCCGGCGTAGATCAGGAACGCCGGGTCGGGCGCGGTCACGCCGAACAGCGGGTTGGGCCCCTCCTGCGCGCGCATGGCCGGCGGCTGCAGGAAGTACGAGCCGGCCTTCCAGAGGGCGTCGCTGGGCACCAGCAGGCGCGTGTCGCGCCCCAGCGTGGCCAGCACGTCGATGTTCAGCAGCTCGCCCAGGGCGTGCAGCACGCCCCCCGTCCAGGCCAGGCCGTAGGCCATGACCATCGCCACGCCCGCCGTCAGGGTGGGCATCACGGTGCTCGCCAGCAGCGTCAGCGCCGACAAGGCCAGCACCCCCAGGTCCATCAACAGCACGCCGGTCACCACCCCCGGCGGCAGCACCCCCAGCACCAGGCGGCTGCCCAACAGCAGCCCGGCGGCCAGCGCCGTGGTGTAGACCACGCTCACCAGCACGCTGCCCAGCGCCTTGCCGGCCACCACCTGCCAGCGCCGCACCGGCTTGGCCAGCACCAGGTGCAGGCTGTGGTTCTCGAGGTCGCCGGCGATCGCACCGACCCCCGCGAAGATGGCCATGAACGAGGCCAGGAAGTCCACGATGTAGAGCCCGAACAGCTCCATCTGCTGGCGCGCCAGGGCGACGCCGCCGCCGCGGGCGCCGACGTGGGCGGCGCGCTCGACGAGGCGCGAGTTCAGCAGCTGCGCGCCGTAGAGGTAGAGCGCCAGGAACACCACGCTGACGATCACCAACGCCAGCACCAGGCGGCGGTTCCAGGCCTCGCGCAGGGAGGCGCCGGCGATGGTCAGCACCGTCACGACGGCACCCCCGGTTCCAGCAGCTGCGCCTCGCCTGCGTCGGGCAGGGGCTCGGCGGGCTCGGGCTCGGCGGCGGGAGCGCCGGTGAGCTCCAGGAAGAGATCCTCCAGGTCGCGCCGCACCGGCGTGAGCTCGTGCAGGCGCGCGCCGGCGGCTACCAGGCGGCGCGCCACCTCGGGGGCGGCGTCGGCACCTTCGAGCTCGAGCCGCCAGCGCACCCCCGCGCGTCGCACCAGCCTTGCCACCCCTACCAGCAGGCGCTCGGCGTCGGGTGGCGCGTCCTCCAGGCGCAGGTCGAGCAGCCGCTCGGCGCCGGTGTCGGGCCGCGTCGGGCCCAGGTAGCGCACGTGCCCGTCGGCCACGATGGCGACGCGGTCGCAGGTGCGCTCGACCTCGCTGAGGAGGTGGGAGTTGAGGAACACGGTGGTGCCCTGGGCCCGCAGCTCGTCGAGCAGTAGCCGCACGTCGCGACGTCCGCGCGGGTCGAGGGCGGAGGTGGGCTCGTCGAGGAAGATCAGCCGCGGCCGGGCCAGCAGCGCCTGCGCCAGGCCCAGCCGCTGCAGCATGCCGTGGCTGTAGCCGCGCAGGGGGTCGTCGCCGCGGCCCGCCAGCCCCAGGCGCTCGAGCGCCTCACCGGCGCGCGCCCGCACCTCGCTGGCCGGCAGGCCGTAGAGGGCGCCGTGGTAGCGCAGGAAGCCCATGCCGGTGAACCAGCCGGGGAAGTGCACGTTCTCGGGCAGGTAGCCCACCCGCCGGCGCGCTTCGGGGTCGCCGAGCGCTCTGCCCAGCACCTCGCCGTCCCCGCCGCTGGGGCGCGTCAGGCCGAGCAGCATGCGCACCGTGGTGGACTTGCCGGCGCCGTTGGGGCCCAGGAAGCCGAACACCTCGCCGGCCGCCACGCGCAGCTCGAGCCCGTCGACGGCGGTGCGGCGCCCGTAACACTTCACCAGCCCCCGGGCGTCGATCACGGGGCCGGGGGCGGGAGCGGTCATGCCCGGAGTATAGGTCGTGCCGGATGAGCGTCTGCGAGCGGGCGATGAGGGGTCGGCCCTGCGGGCGCCGGGTGGGGCCCACACAACACCTCGCCGCCCGCGAGCGGCTCAGCCCTCGGTCACCAGACCGCGCGCGCCGCGGCTCGCCGGCCGGCGCGCCGGCGTACCGGCGGGGCGGTAGGCCAGCAGCCGCAGGCCGTTGGCGACCACCAGGATGGTGCCGCCCTCGTGGCCCAGCACCCCCAGCGGCAGCGGCAGGAAGAAGAACACGGTGGTGATGACCATGACCAGCATGATGCCGAGCGCGAACGCCAGGTTCTGCTTGATGATGCGGTTGGCCTTGCGGGCCAGCGCGTAGGCGTGCGGCAGCTTGCGAAGGTCGTCGGAGAGCAGCGCCACGTCGGCTGCCTCCAGCGCCACGTCGGAGCCGGCGGTGCCCATCGCCACCCCCACCGAGGCGGTGGCCAGCGCGGCAGCGTCGTTGACGCCGTCGCCGACGAAGGTGACGTGACCGTGCGCGGCCAGGTGGCGGATGCGCTCGACCTTCTGCTCGGGCAGCAGGTCGGCGTGGATGTCGTCGTCGGGCACGTCGAGCTGGCGCCCGACGTTGCGGGCGACCGCGGCGTGGTCGCCGGTGAGCATGGCGACGTGCTGCACGCCGGCCTCGGCCAGGGCGCGGAGGGTGTCGCGGGCGCTGGCGCGCACCGTGTCGCCGATGCCGATCACGCCCAGCACGGTGCCGGCACCGTCGCCGTTGCGCCCTACCAGCACCGTGGTCTTGCCCTCCTGCTCGAGTCGCTGCACGGCGCGCTCGGCGTCGGGGTCGAGGGCCACGCCCAGCTCGGCCGCCAGCTTGCGGTTGCCCGCCCAGTAGCGCTCGCCGCCCAGCGTCACGCGGATGCCCTTGCCGGGCACCGCCTGCGTGTCGGTCACCTGCTTCAGCGGGAGGTTCTCCTCCTGCGCCTCCTCCAGGATGCTGCGCGCCAGCGGGTGCTCGGAGGTCTGCTCGATGGCGGCCGCCAGCGCCAGCGCCTCGGCCTCGTCGACCTTCAGACCGATGACGTCGGTGACGTGCATCTTGCCCTCGGTGAGGGTGCCCGTCTTGTCGAAGGCCATCACCTCGGTGGAACCGAACTCCTCCAGAGCGCCGCCGCCCTTGAACAGCACCCCCATGCGCGCCGACGCCGCCAGCGCCGACAGCACCGCGGCCGGCACGCTGATGACGATGGCGCAGGGGCTGGCCACCACCAGCAGGGTGGCCGCCTTGTAGAAGGCCTCCCAGCGCGGCAGCCCGATCAGCAGAAACACGCCCAGCGCCACGGCCGCGCCGATCAGCACGAACACCGTGTAGCGCTGGCCGAACCACTCGCTGAAGCGCTCGCTGGGGCTGCGCTGCGCCTGCGCCTCGGTGACGAGCTCGATCATGCGCGCCAGCGTCGAGTGCGCGGCCTCCTTGGCGACCTCCACCTCGAGCGCTCCGTGGCCGTTCATGGAGCCGGCGAAGACGTCGTCGCCGACGCCCTTGTCGACGGGCACCGACTCGCCGGTGATGGGCGACTGGTCGACGGCGCTGCCGCCCTGCAGCACGCGGCCGTCCACCGGGATGCGCTCGCCGGGCTTCACCACCACCCGCGCGCCCACGTGGAGATCGGTCACGTCGACCTTCTCCACGCTGCCGTCGTCACGCAGCACGTTGGCGGTGTCGGGGCGGAGCTTCATCAGCGACACCACCGCGCGCTTGGTGTTGCCCATGGCGTAGTCCTCGAGGGTGCCCGCCAGGCTGAACAGGAAGAGCAGGATGGCGCCGTCGCGCACCTCGCCCACGGCCGCCGCGGCGAGCGCCGCCAGCACCATCAGCAGGTCGATATCGAGGTGCCCGTGACGCAACTCCTTGAGGGCGCCCCAGCCGGCGGGCACGCCGCCGGCGAGGTAGGCCACCGCGAAGAGGCCGAGGACCAGCGCCTCGGGGGCATGGGCGAAGGTGGCGATGATGCCGGCGAGGAGGCCGGCGGCCGTGAGCGCCGTGAGCACGATGTTCACGCGCAGCTCGGCGCGCTCCTCGCGCATCTCCTCCATCAGGCGTTGGGCGGACGAGGTCATGGGACCCATCCTATCTAGGAATCATTCCGATTTCAAATCCGAGCGGGCCGCTCGGGAAGCGGCCGCCGCCCCGGACGGAGCGGGATCGCCGACCGGATCGCTCGGGATTCTCCTCTCCAGGACGGCTCTCGCAGCTCCAGTATGCGGCAGGCGGGAAGGGACAGGCGTCCCGACAGGCGGGCCGACCCCCCTCATGCGGAGGGTCGGCCAACGCGCGTAGCATGGGGCGATGCGGACCCTCCGAAGCGGCCGGGTCGAGGTCCCCCCGGCCCCGACTCGGGTCCCGCGTGCGGGCCGGCGGGCACGCGCGCGGGCGGCCGGGCGCGGGCTGGCGTTGGTGCTGCTGGCGGCTTCGGCCGCGCTCGGGGCGGCGCTGCCCGGTCCCCCGGCTCGGGCCGTGGACCTCCCGGCCACCGCCGGGACCGCGGCTGGCCGCTACCTGATCGACCTGCCGCCCTCGGGAGGGGGCGGCGCGCCGCTGCTGCTGGCGCTCCACGGCGACGCCTCGTCCCCCGAGGCGATGCGCGCTCTGACGGGCCTGACGCAGGCGGCGACCGCGGCCGGGGTGGCGGTGGCCTACCCGGCCGCCGCCGGCGTGCTGTGGAACGACGGCCGCGGGCAGGTGCCGGGCTTCGCGCCGCTCACGCCGCGCGACGACGTGGCGTTCCTCGAGGCCGTGGTGCGCGACGCGGTGGGGCGCTTCGGCGTCGACGCCGGGCGGGTCACGGAGGTCGGGCTCGGCTCCGGAGGCGCCATGGCGCTCGAGCTGGCGTGCCGCGCGCCGAAGCTGGCGACGGCGCTGGTGGTGGTGAACGCCTCGCTGTGGGACTACCAACGCTCGGCCTGCGCCGCCACGGGGTTGCCGTCGCTGCTCCTGCTGCACGGCGACGCCGACCCGCGTCACCCCTGGGACGGCATCGACCTCTCCCCCCGTGGCGTGAACGCCCGCGAGCTGGGCGTGCCGGGCACGCTCGCCGACTGGGCGGCACGCCTCGGTTGCGGGGCCGCGCCGGCGCAGGTGGGGGGCCTGCTGATCGCGCACGGGTGCCCCGCGGGGCGCTTCGCGGCGGCGGTGCGGGTGCGCGGCGCGGGCGGCGCGTGGCCGATGCCGGTGGGGGTGGGAGCGGGCGGCGCCGCCGGGCC
>JASBRS010000099.1 GCA_030149325.1 Deinococci bacterium | reverse complement strand
TGGTGGCGGTGATCGAACCGCCAGAGGTCCTCACGCCACAACAGGCTGCACGCGCACTGGGGGTGAGCCCGTCGGGGTTGCGCCGCCTGGCGTCGATCTACGAACGGGAGCGCGGGGAACTGCCCCGAGAAGGTCCAGCGCGGGTGTGGCCACGGGCGGCAGTGGTGGAGCTCAAGCACGCCCGCGAGCTCGTGGCCGACCGACGGGCGGCGAGCATCGAGGCGGCGCTCCAGATCGAGGCCGGGACGGTGGACGTGAGCGCCGAGCTCGAACCGGCCGCCGACGGCCAGGTGGGCGGCGAGGTCGAGCGCTTGCTCCGCGAGCTCGTCAACGAGAACCGGGCCATGCGGGACGAACTGCGAGCGCTGCGGGCTGAGGTGGCCGAGCTCCGGGCGTTGCCGGCAGCGAAGGATGAGACGGACGGCGAGACGGCCCGGGGCGGCTTCTGGGAGCGGTTCCGGTTCTACTGGCGGCGTGGTTGAGAACTCCGCTCGCGGTCGGGGTCGGTCGTCGCCACGGCCGGCAGACGGTGCGACGCTCCGCGCCTTGAGGGGCGCTGCGCTTGCCGCTACCCGCTGGGCGCTGCGATCGGTCCATCCCCGGGCGGCGCCGGCAACGCCGGCAACGGTCGGTGTCGATCGACGGGCCGAAGCCACGACGGCGGCACGCGTACCTGAGGCGTCCGAGCGAGCTCCAGGGCGAGCAGTCGAGCTCCGTCGCCGGTAGCCATGACGGACCCCGGCGGTCGGTGCGGCCGGTCCGGCGGCGCGGGGGGAGGGGCAATCCACACCGTGTGCGCTCCCCAGTCGTGGGCGGTGTTGCGCCATGACGCGACGTTTCCGCGCAGGACGAAGGTCGCCTCCGGGGTGGTGTCGTCCTCGAGCTCGAGGAGGTCCGTCTCGAGCTCGGCCGGCAGGAAGCCCCGTGAGCTCGACCACAGGCGAAAGCCCTTCGGGAGCGCTGGGGCGGCGAACTGGTACGCCTTGGCGCCGGCGCTCTTGCCCTCATGGCTCAGCAGGTAGGGCGCGATCTCGGCCACGGCGCTGTCGGGGTCGGCCGGCTTGAGTTGCACCAGGCCGAGGGCCCAGCGGTGCAGCTGGGGCCGGAGCTCGGCCGGTCCCCACTCCGGATGCACCAGGACCACGTGCCAGTGGGGCCAGCCGTTGCGGTGGAGCTCGACCACCCGCAGGTAGGCCACGCGCTGCGTGCCGGCGCGCTTGGCCTTCGCTCCGAGTCGCCGGGTGAGGGCGTGCCACTCGGCGCTCATCGCTCGGGCGGCTTGCTCGAACTGTGCCGGCGTCGGTGGATGCCAGAGGGTCGTCTGTCGGCCGTCCTCGTGGACCCGCGAGCCGGCCGGCCTCCCTCCGAACTTGCGAGGATCCACGGTCAGGGTTGCGAAGGTGAAGATCTCGCCGCTCCGGTCGCCGAAGGCGCCCCGGGTGCGCTTCAACAGTCGCGCGGCGAGCGCCGGCCTGCAGGTCGGGCAGGACCACGAACCGCACGCCAGCGCGTGGAGCTCCAGGCGCCCGCTGCGCTGCACAGCCAGCGTGCCCTGGCAGCACCGCTGCACGTAGGGACGCGGGTAGCGCCACGGGCCCTTCTGGCTCTTCTCAGGGTCAGGCGCGAGGGGGGGTGGCAGTTGTTCCTTGGGGTTAACAAGGGGGCCGGTCGTCGGCCGCCTGGTGACGCCTGGGGGGACGGGTAGGCCCGCGGCGGTGTCGAAGAACGCGCGGGCCTGGCCGGTCACTGGTGGAACCTCGCCAGGTGGGAGAGTGCGAGCGCCGTGGTGACGGCGGCGGGGTCGCCGCGGGAGACGGCGGTGACGCTCGCCATGTAGCCGTGGTCACCGGACCACCCCTCGATCTCCGCGGGGACACCGGCGGCCTGCATGTGCTCGGCCGCGGTGATGCACCAGCGCTCCGCGTCATCGGACCGCGGGAACGGGCCAGCGACAACCGCGTGGACCTGGACGGTCATCACACGGTGTGAGCGGCGGTGTGACCGGACATCACCGGCGGGTGACGCGGTGTGACCGGACCGGTGGGGACCGGCATCACCGGCGGTTGCCGGCGTATGAGCACGGATAGTTGTCGGGGGCCGTAGTGGCATGGCTCGCTTCCCGGAGGCGGGCGCGTGCTACCATGCCGTTGGCTTGGCGGCGCGTGGTGGCAGCACTGCGCGCTTCCTTTTTGGTTGGTCCTACGTCATCAATTCATCGCTCCCAGCGTCTGAGCCCAGTAGTCGACGGTCCACGGTACCGCGGTGGCGTCCTGGGGTTGCTGGGTTGCCTGTGTCTGCGTGGCTTGACGGCGCCGCTGGTCCGCCTCGATCAACACCACGGTGACCAGGGCACCGAGTGCTAGAAGGACGCCGTGTCGCAGTCCGACGCGGTAGCCCTCGCCGTTGGCGGTGAGAAGGGCGGATGCGACACGGAGCGTGTTACTCACCATCCTTGGTGGTCCCGAAGAGCTCGCCCATCGCGCGGTCGAGGTCGCCACGGAAGGGCCGGCCGGCCTGGCGGGCGTTGGTGATGGCTTCCCTGGTGGCCTGCGGGTCGATCTTGCCCTTCTCGTGTTGGTCAAGGTGGTGACCGACACCGAGCGCCAGAGCGTTGAGGTCGCGGCGGTTAGCGTCCACGTCCTGACGGAGGGACTTCACGACGTCGAGCTCGCGGCCCTTGGTCTTCGCGTTGCCCTTGGATTCTCTCGCCAGAAGGGTTGCAGCGGCCTCACCGATGGTGACGCCGTTGTCGGCCGAGTAGCTGGCCAGGCGATCGTAGGTGTCGGGGTCCACCCGAATCGTGCGCCTTTGCATGGCGGCTCCTTTCCCGCCCGATGGGCGGTTGCTGCGTTCATCGTCCGAGACGGTGATTCCGAAAGCAACTGCACTCTGCACCCGTGAAGTGCGGTTTTCGCGTCTGCGACACGATGCACGTCCAAACCGCCAGAAAGGCGGTGACGACGTTAATACATCATAGTGCATATGAGCGGATAACGCAACGAGGCGGTAGGCTGGGGCATGCCCAAACTTCAGGAGCCGGGACGGATCACGCTGTACATCCCCGCGGCGCTTCATGCCGCGTTGCGGGACATTTCCGAGGCCCGAGACATGTCTATGTCGGAGGTCGCACGGGTAGCGCTGTGGGAGTACATCGAGCGCACGCATCCCGACGTTCAGGTGACCATCGGTAGCTGGGTGGAATGGGAAGACCTCTGGGAATCACGGATGTACTCGCTGAAGGAGGAGCTCAAGATCACCGCGCTGAAGCTAGCGTCTGGTGATCTCCCGTTCGACGAGAACGACGACGAGAACGACGAGGAGGAGGAGAGCGGCGCGGGGTAGGATGGTTTGTACCGCCAAGCGCGCACCGCCCGCCCCCGCCGGCCCTCACGGCGGGGGCTTGCTATCGCCAGGCCCGGGCGCCACCCCTGGCGCCAGGCTGTGGCGCCACCCCTGGCGACTATCGCCAGGCCCTGGCGCCAGGGTGTAGCGCCTACGATGGTGGCGGTGATCGAACCGCCAGAGGTCCTCACGCCACAACAGGCTGCACGCGCACTGGGGGTGAGCCCGTCGGGGTTGCGCCGCCTGGCGTCGATCTACGAACGGGAGCGCGGGGAACTGCCCCGAGAAGGTCCAGCGC
>JASBRS010000098.1 GCA_030149325.1 Deinococci bacterium | reverse complement strand
CCCGAGAAGATCGGCAGCTTCTGCCCGCGCACCAGGCTGATGAGCGAGTCGATGGTGGAGATGCCGGTCTGGATGAACTCCTCGGGCTTGCGCCGGGCGACCGGATTGATGGGGGCGCCGCCGATCGGCAGGCGCTTGTCGGCCACCACCGCCGGGAGGCCGTCGATGGGCTCGCCGGCACCGTTGAAGCGCCGCCCGATCATCTCGCGCGACACCCCGAGGCGGGCGACGTTCTCGACCAGGCTCACGGTGGTGGACGACAGGTCGATCCCCGAGGTCTCCTCGAAGACCTGCAGCACCGTGTACTCGTTGGAGACCTCGATCACCTGACCGCCGCGCGTCCGGCCGCTGCCGTCCTTGATGCGCACGATGGCGTTGTAGCTCAGGTCGGACGCGTTCTGCAGGAACAGCAACGGTCCGGAGACGTAGCTGACCTCCGTGTACTCCTTCTTCAGCAGGTTCTTGCTCATCGTCCCTCTCCGGCCTAGGCGGCCACGGTGAAGCCCTTGGAGAGCTCCGCCATGACGCCGTCCTTGTAGGCGTCGAACTCGTCCTCGGCCACGTAGCGTGAGCGGTTGATCTTCTCGATCACCGGCGCCTGCAGCACGTCGTCGACGGTCGCGCCTTCGGCCAGGGCGCGCTGGGCGTCCTCGTAGAAGCGCAGCATCATCTGGAGCATGCCGTAGGCCTTGTGCAGGGAGCAGGAGGCGTCGACCGGGTCGAAGCCGTTCTGCTGCAGGAAGTTCTGGCGCAGGATGCGACCGGCCTCGATCACCAGCCGCTCCTGGTCCTGCAGGGCGTCGGGGCCGACCAGCTGCACGACCTCCTGGAGGTCGCTCTCGCGCTGCAGCAGGTCGACCGCGCGGTCGCGCAGCTCGGTGTAGTCGGGCGCCACGTTGTCGGCGTACCAGTCGTCGAGGATGTCGGTGAACAGCGAGTAGGAGCGGTTCCAGTTGATGGCCGGGAAGTGACGCCGGCGCGCCAGCGAGGCGTCGAGCGCCCAGAAGCAGCCGGTGATGCGGAGCGTCGCCTGGGTGACCGGCTCGGAGAAGTCGCCGCCGGCCGGGCTCACGGCGCCGATGATCGACACCGCCCCCTGCTCGCCGGCGAGGGTATCGACGCGCCCGCCGCGCTCGTAGAAGGCGGCCAGTCGCGACGCCAGGTAGGGCGGGTAGCCCTCCTCCGCCGGCATCTCCTCGAGGCGCGACGAGATCTCGCGCAGCGCCTCCGCCCAGCGGCTCGTCGAGTCGGCCATGATCGACACCGAGTAGCCCTGGTCGCGGAAGTACTCGGCCAGCGTGATGCCGGTGTAGATGCTGGCCTCACGCGCCGCCACCGGCATGTTCGAGGTGTTGGCGATCAGTACCGTACGGTGCATCAGCGGGTTGCCGGTCTGCGGGTCCTCGAGCTCGGGGAACTCCACCAGCACGTCGGTCATCTCGTTGCCGCGCTCGCCGCAGCCGACGTAGACGACGATGTCGGCGTTGCCGTACTTGGCCACCGATTGCTGCGTGACGGTCTTGCCCGAGCCGAAGGGGCCGGGGATGGCGGCGGTGCCGCCCATCGTCAGCGGGAACAGCACGTCGAGGATGCGCATCCCCGTCAGGAACGGGGTGACCGGATCGAGCTTGCGCGCCACCGGGCGCGCCTGCCGCACCGGCCAGGTGTGCGCCAGGCGCAGCTCGGTGCCGTCCTCGAGCGTGGCGATGGTGTCTCGGACGGTGTACTCGCCCTGCGCCACGATGCTCTTGATGACGCCCCCCTTGCCCGGGGGGACCAGGATCTTGTGGGTGAAGGCGAACTCCGGCACGGTGCCGAGCACCTGCCCGGCCGCCACCTCGTCGCCCTCCTTGACGCTGGGCGTGAACGCCCACTTCGCGTCCTGCGAGAGCGCGTTGACCACGATGCCGCGGTCGATGTAGGTGCCCGAGCTCTCACGCAGCTTGTCGAGCGGACGCTGGATGCCGTCGAAGATGCCGTTCAGCATCCCTGGCCCCAGCTCGACCGCGAGAGGTAGACCGGTCGATACGACCGGCTCCCCCACCATCAGCCCGCCGGTGTCCTCGTACACCTGGACGAAGGCGTTGTCGCCGTCCAGCCGGATGATCTCGCCGACGAGCTTCTCCTCGCCGACGCGCACGATGTCGTACATACGGGCGCCCATCATCCCCTGGGCGATCACCGCCGGACCCGAGATCCGTTGAATCCTTCCTTCGATGGCCATGAGCCCTCCTGCCCTCACTCCAGCTTGATGTCGAATCCGATGGCGTTGCGCACCAGGGCCTTCATGTAGGCCACCGCGTCGTCGCTCTCTCCGAAGGCGCCGGTCAGGCTCGGCAGCGGCAACACCACCGGCAGCTCGCGGCCGCGCATGGCCCGCTCGCTGGCGCCGATGGGGTCGGGAACGAGTCCCTCGTCGACCACCACCAGCCCGTAGGCGTCCGATTGGATCAGATCTTCCAGGTCCTGCCGGGCACTGGCGTCGTCCGATTCACGGACCTCCACGCCGGCCAGGCGGAAGCCGACCGCCGTCTCGCTGTCGGTCAGCACGACCATCCTAGGCATGACCCAGCTCCTTCTCGAGTGCCTCGCGCGGGACCTGGTAGAAGGTGCCGCGGGCCAGCAGGCGCAGGCGAGCGACCTCCGCCTCCTTGAGGCGCAGGTAGCGCACCACCACGCCCGGCCCCAGCGGATCGGACGCGGCGCTCCGGGCGCTGGCGTCGAGGATGGCACGGACTTTCTGCTCCGCCTGTGCCAGGCTCTCGGTCTCGGCCACCTCGGCGAAGGTGGTGCCCGTCAACGACTGCAGCGCGGCTCGAGCGTCCTCGCCGCGGAGCCCGTCGAAGAGCGCCCGATCGATCTCGCGGCCGCCGGGGACGAAGACCTCGTCGGACTCCGCCGCCCGACCGCGCAGCTTGAGCGCCGTGCGCAGGTTGGTGGCGTCGATCTCCCGGACCACGTGGCGCATGAAGCTCGTCGGCGCGTTGGTGCGTCGGAGCCGCTGCAGCAGCACCCGGTAGTAGGCACGGTCGATCGCCAGCTCGAGGGCGTAGAGGTCGCCGTCCGACTGGTAGCGCGCGGCCGCCTTCGAGAAGTCGGCCTTGAGTGGCGTGCGCGTGACCATCAGCGCCTGGGCGGCCGACGCCATGTCGGGCGCCGCCGCCACCTCCTCCAGCACCGCGGGCCTCAGCGGCCCCGCCGGGAAGAGCGACCCGAGGATCTCCTCGACGTCCTTGCCGGCGTGCTTGGCGCGGGCGATGGTCTTGATGTTCTCGCGGTCGTAGCGCAGCAGCAGGAGCTCCATGAGCTGCCCGGGCGTGCCGTCGGAGGCCGACAGCAGGCTGCGGGTGGTGCGGAAGAAGTCGCGCGCCAGGGCGTCGTCGACCGCCCGCAGCCCCTCGTAGCGGGACTGCGCCTCCTCCAGGTCGCGCATGTAGCGCGACTGGCCGAGCACCGACACGAAGGCCCGGAAGTCGGTGGCCTCCAACGCCTCGGAGTAGAACTCCGGTGCCAGCAGCTTGGTCCTCATCCCGCGCACGCGCGCGTTGATGTAGCCGTAGTCCGTCGACATCTCAGTCCCGCTTCGCGCCGAAGAGCGCCTCGGACACCTCCGAAGCGAGTTCGGCCCGCAGCACCTCCAAGCGCTCGAAGAGCGAGTTCTCGACGGTGTTGTTCCCCTTGAGGCGAAGCCGCACGCCGGCGCGCACGCCCGCGTCGGCCTCGACCGGCGCGGAGAGCGACAGCTTGGCCACCGCCGCCTCGGCGGTCGCCCGGTCGTCGGGGTTCACGAGCACCGCCTGCACGTCCTCGGCGGCCGACCCGGCCACGGCTTCGGCCAGCAGCTTCTCGAGTACCGGAGCGTAGGCGTCGGCGTCTTCGACCAGCGCCGTCAGGCGTTCGCGCGCGCGCTGGAACACCGCCTCGACGCCCTCGTGCTGGGCTCGGAGCTGAAGCGACGAGGCCTCGAGCTGGGCGCTCGAGCGCGCCCGCACCACGGCCGCGCTGAGCTGGGCGGCCGCCTGACGCTCGCGCTGGGACACCAGCGTCTCGGCCTCCTTGCGCGCCCGAGCCACCACCTCCGAGGCGCGCTCGCGTGCCTCGGAGAGGATGGCCGAGATCTCGGCGCTCGCTTCCTTCTCGAGCAGGGCAGCCAGATCGGACACGTTCAGCCCATCTTGCCGTACAGGAAGAACGCGATCACGAAGCCGAAGATGATGATGGTCTCGGGGATCACCAGGAAGATCAGCACCTGGCCGAACGCCTCGGGCTTCTCGGTGATGGTGCCGAGGCCGGCGCTGCCGATGTATCCCTGCGCGATGCCCACCCCGATCCCGGCCAGGCCGATGGCGAGGCCGGCGCCGACGCCCAACAGCCCCATGCCGATATCGCCGCCGGAGGCGGCCGCGCCCTGCGCGAAGGCCATCGAAGCGAAGACGCCGAACAGGCTGAGGACTCCCAGAACCTTGACCAACTTGCTCATGACTTTCCTCCTAGAAGACGGAAGGGCCGATAGGGACGACCGCTCTCATCGTAGAAACCGAACTTCGTGAAGAACTCGACGTAGTGGAGTCGGAGAGGCTGCAACGTGTCGCTGATGATGGTGAGGGCGAGGGCGATCAGGATCACGATGCCCCCGACCAGGATGCCGAGCACCGGCCCGATGATGGGCAGGACGCCGCTCAGCGAGAAGCCCAGATCGATCGCCAGGTTGGCGATCAGCGCCGAGGCCAGGCCGACCGCGAAGATTCGCAGGTAGCTCAGGATGTGGCCGCCGTTGGAGATGAGCTCCAGGACCATCAGCCCGTTCCTGGCCAGCACCGTGAACACCACGAACGCGGCCAGCATCACCAGCGTCACGGCGATCACCAGGCCGTTGACGGAGTGCGTCTGGTAGGCCGTCGCGAACACCACCACGCCCACCAGTCCGGTGAGCATGCCGAGCGCCTCGTAGAGGTGCGGACTGGCGCCGTGTCTCAGGGAGTAGATGATGCGGATCACCCACCCACCGAGCACCTGCAGCACGCCGAACAGGGCCGAGGCCAGCAGCAGCGGGCCGAACACCTCGACGCGCAACAGCACGATGCGGATGAGGCCCTCGTGGTGCTCCGAGCCGTGGGCCAAGGTGTAGAACAGCGGGTGTCCCGCCGGGAAGCGCTCGAACAGGTTCCCGAAGAACTCGCCGTACACGAAGCCGAACAGGATGGTCCAGCCCGCCAGCCAGAAGATCACGGTGCTGAGCGGGATGAGCACCCGCGCCGGGATGGTGATGTGGATCGGACCGGTGTCGACGTTCTTGCCGGCCGCGCCGCGCCGGCGCAGCCACAGGCCGATGCTCGCGAAGAGCAGTCCGTAGCCGATGTCCCCGACCTGCAGGCCGAAGAACAGCGGGAAGAACACCGCCAAGGTCCAACTGGGGTCGAAGCTGCCGTAGCGCGGCGGCTCGAAGAGCGCCAGAAGCCCCTGGAACGGACGCACCCAGGCCGGGTTCTCCAGCTTCACGGGCACGCCTCGGTCGTGGTGCTCGTCGGCGGGACGCGCAGCCACCTGGACGGCGTCGGCGAACTGCTTGCGCAGCGACTCGACCACCCGGGCGCTGTCGTGGGCCGGCACCCAGCCGGACAGGGCGAAGCCGTAGCGGCCCTCGAGCAGGTCCTGGAGCCGGTCGAAGCGGGCCTGGTGGTTGTGCGCCACCTGGGCGATGCCACGCAGTCGGCGGGCGTGCTGCCCGGCGAGCTGCGTCAACTCCTCGTGGATCGCGGCGATGCGCTTGGGGAGCGTCTGCGAGCGCTCCTCCATGACGTGGGCGGCCTTGGCGACGCCGAGGTCCTGGTAGCGCTCGGGGAGCGTGATCTCGGAGTGGCCGAGACGCGAGAACACGCCGCGAAGGCGCGCCAGCTCGCCCTTCAGGCAGGCCGCGACCACCAGCCGGTCGGAGCCGTGGCGCTGCCACGCCAGTTCGAAGCCCCCCCCGATATCGGCCGTCAGCGCCTTGCCGAGCTCGCCGAAGTCGTCGTCGGACACCACGTAGGCGGCGCCGGCGAGGTAGTGGCTCTCCTCGAGCTGCGCCATCATCGGCGCCAGCTGACGGAAGACGGTCAGGTAGGCCTGCGTGAGCTCCAACTCGTCGCGGGCATCGGCGCGCTCGGCCACGAGCCGGTCGATCTGCTCGCCGATGGGCGCCAGCTCCTTGCGGAGTACCTCGGGGTCGCTGCTCACCTCCGCCCGAACGGCGGCTCCTTCGTCGGAGACGTCGAGGGCGTCGAGCAGCGCGTCCGTGCGCGACACCAGGTAGTCCCACAGCTCCTTGCGCTCGAGGTCGGCGCCCTCCAGCTTGAAGCTGCGGAGCTCGACCTCGTCGCCGGGGTCGAGCGGCTCGACCTGGACCACCCCCAGGCTCTGGAGGCTCACCAGCACGTCCTTGGCCGCCGAGCGCCGCCCGACGACCAGAAGCCGCTCCATCTTCGCGATCACGGCAAGACCCGCTCCATCACCCGTGCGACGGCATCGTCGATCCCTGCGCGGGCTTCGGCTTCGAGTCGGGCGGCGGTCTCGCGGGCGGCGCGCACGATGTCCTCGCGTGCGGCCTCGGCCTCCTTGGCACCTCGCTCGGCTTCGTGCGCGGCCCGTTCTTCGGCCTTCGCCTTCGCCTCCTCGAGGATCCGGCTCGCTTCCGCCTCGGCCTCGGCGACGATCGTCGCGGCCTGACCGCGGGCCTCTTCGACCTTGGCCACCAGGTTCTTCTCCTGGCTCACCAGGTCTTGCAGGAGTCGTTCACCCTGAGCTTCCAACCAGCCCTCCTTCCGCCTCGCGTCACGCGCGAGCTACCCCGGCTGTCGTGAGTGTCGGTGGACCACTTCATGAGGCACAAAAAACCGCGTCGAACGCGGTACTTCTACCCCTTGGGCGTTTCCGATCAATCCTAACAACCGTCAACTTGTCAAGTCAATCGGGACACGACCCCCCGAAGCCCCCACGGCGGCCGCGTGAGCGCGACGCCTCGGGTAGACTCCAGCGTGAGCCGGGACCCCTCCTACGAGTCTCCGCACGGACCGAAGTCCGTAGGCGCCTACTATACCCCGGCGCCGGCCGCCCGCGCGCTCAGCGACTGGGCGATACGGGACCCCGGCGATCGTGTCCTCGACCCTTCCGCAGGGGACGGCGTATTCATCCAGGCGGCGGCTCGGCGCCAGCGCCAGCTCGGAGCCGGCGCCGCCCGCGTGACCGGCATCGAGGTGCGCGCGGCCGCAGTGGGCGAGGCCGCGGCACGCCTGCGCACGGCCGGCGTGAACGAGGCCGAGGTGCGCCACGCCGACTTCCTCGCGCTGCCCCGCCCCGCGAGCGCGCCCTTCGACGTGGTCCTCGGCAACCCGCCCTACGTGCGTTTCCAGCGTCTCGACGCCGCGCTGCGCCTCCGGGCCCGCCAGGCGGCCGCCGCCGGCGGCGTCGACCTCGACCCGCTGGCGTCGAGCTGGGCGCCGTTCGTGGTCCACGCCTCGGCCTTCCTGCGCCCCGGCGGTCGGCTGGCGCTGGTGCTGCCCAGCGAGATCGGGCACGCGCGCTACGCCCGCGGCGTGCTCGAGCACCTGCACCGCAGCTTCGCCGAGGTCACCTTCGTGCTCCTCGAGGCCTCCCTCTTCCCCGACCTCGACCAGGGCACGGTGCTGCTGCTGGCCGAAGGCCATGCCCGGCCCTTCCGCGGCTTCTACGCCGCCGGCCTGGCCTCGATGGCGGAGCTCGCCGGCGGGCTCGAGGCGCTCCCCCGCCAGGACCTCGACGCCGACGCCCTGGTGGCCGGGCGCACCCGCCTCCACCACGCCCGGCTGCCCTCCGAGGCCGCCCGGCTCCTGGGCGAGCTGGCGGCCGCGCCCGCGGTGACGCGCCTGGGTCGGCACGCCCGGGTGTCGATCGGCTACGTGACCGGCCACAACGCCTTCTTCCACCTCTCCCCCGAACGCGCCGTGGAGCTCGGCCTGGAGCCCCGCCACCTGCGGCCGGCGGTGTTCCGGGGGCGCGCGCTGGCCGGGCTCGAGCTCGACCGCGACACCTGGTGCGCCGGCGCCGCCGGCGGCCTCAGCGGCTACCTGCTGATGCCCGACGCCGCCAGCGCCGCCGCGGTCGACGACCCGGCGGTGGCCGCCTACCTTGCGGCCGGGGAGGCCCAGGGCGTACCGCTCCGGGCCAAGGTCCGCCGGCGCGCACCCTGGTACCGCGTCACCCGCACCGCGCCTCCCGACCTGATCCTGACCGCGATGAGCGGAGGCGCCCCCCGGCTGGCGGTCAACACCGCCGGCGCCTCGGTGTGCAACACCCTCCATGCCGTCACGCTGCGCCGGCACAACGCCGGCCCGTCAGCGCGGTCGCTCGCCCTCGCGGCCCTGACCTCGCTCGCCGAGCTCAGCGCCGAGGTCGAAGGCCACGCCCTCGGCGGCGGGCTGTTGAAGCTCGAACCGTCGGAGGCCCTGCGCCTGCTGCTGCCGTTGCCGGCCGCCGCCCCCGACGCCGTCGCACGCGCCCTCGCCGCCGCCGATCGCGCCCTCCGGGCGGGCGATCGCGATGCCGCCCGGAGGGCGGCCGACCGGGTGCTGCTCGACCCGCTGCCGGGCGTCGGCAGCGACGGCAGCGCCGTCCTGGCCTCCGCCGCCGCGCGCCT
>JASBRS010000095.1 GCA_030149325.1 Deinococci bacterium | reverse complement strand
GCGGCAGGCACGGCGGCGGGGGTCGGCGCGGCCGCCGTGCTGCCGGGCGCCGGCCGCGCCCTCGCGGTCGTGGGTGCCGTCGTCGCGCTGGTGCTGGCGCGGCGGCGCCGGGGGGTCGTGCTGGTCGCCATCGGGGTGCTCGCGGGGGGCACCAGGATGGCCCTGTGGCAGGCACGGCCCGATCGAGTGTCGGCGCTGCTGGGCGAGACCCGGCTGTACCAGGGCCTCAGCGACGGGCGGGTGCTCCGCCTCGACGACCCCCGCGGCGTGCGCCTGGCGCTGGTCCCGGCGGGCGTCCTGCCCGAGGGGCGCGCTCGCGTGATCGGTCGCGCCGAGGCGGCGCCGGCTCGGCGCAACCCCGGCGGCTTCGACCTGCGCGGCTACCTCGAGCGCCGCGGCATCGAGGGGCGGCTGCGGGTCGACGAGGTCGTCTCGGTGAGGCCCGTGACGGGAGTGCTCGAGCGCTTCCGGCGCGGCGTCACGCGCGGCCTGGGGCCCCAGCAGGCGGCGCTCATGCAGGCCATGACGCTGGGCGTTCGCGACGACCTCGGCGAGCTGCGCGACCGGTTCGCAGCCGCCGGGCTGGCCCACGTGCTCGCCCTCTCGGGGTTGCACGTGGGGGTGCTGGTGGCCGCGCTGGGGCGCGCGCTGGCGGGGCTGGGGCGGCACCGCTACCCGCTGCTGGGGCTCGCCGCCCTGGGGTACCTGGCGTTGGTGGGGCCGAGCCCCAGCGTGCTGCGTGCCACCCTGATGGTGCTGGCGGGGCTGGCGGGGCTGGCGCTCGGCCACGGCCGGTTGCAGCCGTGGCCCACGCTGGCGCTGGCCGCCGTGACGTCGCTGCTGCTGGCGCCGGCGCAGCTCCTCGACGCCTCGTTCCAGCTCTCCTACCTGGCGGTGGCGGGGATGCTGGTGTTCGTGCCGCCCGCGGTCAGCCGCCTGCTCGAGCCGGGCGAGGCCGCCCGGGTCCGGCGGCCCCGGCCGGGCCGCTGGCTGGCGTCGGCCCTTCTCGCCAGCGTGGCGGCGCAGCTCCCGAGCCTGTCCCTGGTCGCGAGCAGCTTCGGGCGGGTGCCGCTGGCCTCCCCGCTGGTGAACCTGGTGGCCGTCCCGCTGGCCGGGGTGCTGGTTCCGCTCGGCATGCTCGCGGCCGGCCTGGGGCTGGCGCTGCCGGCGGCCGCGTCGGCCGTGAACCTGGTGGTCGGGCCCCTGGCGTCGGGGCTCTTGGCCGTGGCCTCGCTCGGCGCTCGCCTGCCGCAGCTCCCCTGGGGCGAGGTGACGCCGCTGGGCCACGGCTGCTTCGCGCTGGCCCTGACGGCCCTGGCGCTGGCGGCCCACGGCCGGCTGCGGCCGTGGCGCGCGCTGCTGGTGGTGCTGACCGCCGGGAGCGTGAGCGCCTCCGTGCCGCCGCCGGCGTCGGGCGCCGAGGTGGTGTTCCTCGATGTCGGCCAGGGCGACGCTACGCTGGTGCGCCTGCCGGGCCGGGTCGACGTCCTGATCGACGGCGGCGGCACCCCCTTCTCCGATCGCGACGTGGGCGAGCAGGTGGTGCTGCCGGCGCTGCGCGCGCTGGGCGTGCGGGCGCTCGACGTGGTGGTCGCCACCCACCCCGACCTCGACCACGTCGAGGGGCTGGTGACGGTCCTGGAGCGCATGCCGGTCGGCACGCTGGTGACCGGACCGCCGTGGCCGTCGGTCGCCATCGACCGTCGCCTGAGGGCGCTGGCGCAGCGCCGCGGCATCGCGCTGCACCGGGCCGTGCGCGGCGAGCGCTGGATGCTGGGGCGTGGCCCGGGCGCGGCCGTGCTCGAGGTGCTGCACCCGGGCTACGGCGTGCCGGCGACCCCCAACGCGGGCTCGGTGGCTCTGCTGCTGCGCTTCGGCGGCGTCCCGCAACTGCTGCTGTTGGGCGACGCTCCGGCCGCGGTCGAGGCGGCGCTGGCGGTGCCGCCGGTGCCGGTGCTGAAGGTGGCGCACCACGGCTCGCGCTCGAGCACCTCCGAGGCCCTGGTGCGGGCCGCACACCCGCAGGTGGCGGTGATCTCCGTGGGGGAGAACGGCTACGGCCACCCCGATGCGGGGGTGGTGGCGCGGCTCGAGCGGCACGGTGCCCGCGTCCTGACCACAGCCGAGTCCGGTGCGTTGCGCATGCCGCTGACGCCCCGTGGCCCGCGGATGCCGTCGGGGACGGTGTCGCGATGACGGTGACAGGCGTCACAGTGACGCGGAGCCTGTCTGGTAGCGTGTTCCTAGCGGTAACAACGCGTATTTGCCGTCGCCGACGAGTGTGTTGCTGCCGGGGTGAACGGGGGAGCCGATGGTAGGGCCGGGATTGCAGGCCGGGACCGGGGTCGGAGCGTGTGATAGATTGTTCACAATGCTCACGACCGTTCGCGTGCTGGCCGAGCAGGGCCCGATCAAGGTCGAGCTCGCTCGTTGGCGCGACCGGCTCGTGGTGGTCAAGCGCCTGCAGGGCACCCACCCCGTCCTCGGTGAACGGCTACGCCGCGAGGCGGAGGTCGTCGGCAAGCTCCAACACGACAACATCGTGCCCCTCCTCGGTGCCGAGGACGGCGCCCTCGTCTACGCCTACTGTCCCGGCGTGAGCCTGGCCGAAGCGCTGGACCGCGGCGCCCTGCCGCTGCCGCGCAGCCTCAAGATCGCGCGCGACCTGCTCGAGGCCCTGGCGTACGCGCACGACCACGGCGTCATCCACCTCGACGTCAAGCCCGGCAACATCCTCATCAAGGGCGAGCGGGCCCTGCTCACCGACTTCGGCTTCGCCAAGGACCTCGCGCTCACCGCCATCACCGCACAGGAGATGGCCCTGGGGACGCCCAACTACATGGCGCCGGAGCAGTTCAAGGGCGTGCGCACCGACCCCCGCTCCGACGTCTACGCCGCCGCGGCGGTCATGTACCACATGCTCACCGGCGCACCTCCCTTCGGGCGCCAGGTGCTGCGCTTCCTCGCCGGCGACGACCGCGTCCCGCTCGAGCCGCTCCCCGACAGCGCGCGCGAGCTCGAGTCCGTCGTCCGCCGCGGCCTGCAACGCGACCCCGACGATCGCTTCGACAGCGCTGCCGCCATGCTGGAGGCGCTGACGCCGGTCGTCGAGCGCGCCTGAGCCCCCGTCCCATGGTCCTGTCGTTCAGTGGCGACGCCTTCCTGGCGCGGCGCGCCGCCCGCGCAGCAGCTCGCGAGCTGGCGGCCACCCCCGACGAGGTGGTGGTCCTCGGCGAGGGGATGGACCCCGAGCAGATCGAACGCGCCGCGGCCCAGGGGGGCCTGTTCGGCAACGGGGTGCTGTTCCTCGACTTCGACGAGGCCTTCGTGGGCCAGGCCGGCGTGAAGGCGCGCAACCAGGCCCTCGACGCGCTGGCCCGCACGTCCGATGCGACGGTGGTGGTCCTCGACAGCTCGGCCACCCCCGCCCGCCAGAAGCGCTACCGGGGGCTCGGCGAGCACCGGCACCTGCCGACGCCACGCTACGAGCGGCTCCCGCGCTGGATCGCGGCGGAGCTGCGGGAGGCCGGCGTTCGCTTCCGCCCCGACGTGCCCCAGACGCTGGCCGACCTCTTCGGCGAGGAGCCGGCGGCCATCGCTTCCGAGATCGTCAAGCTGGCGTCGCTCGACGCGGAGTTGGACGCCGACCGCGTGCGCGAGCTGGCGAACCGTCCCGCCGCCCGGACCGCCTTCGACCTCATCGAGCGCATCGTCGAGGGCGACGCCGCCGCGGCGCTGGTGTTGGCACGCGATCTGCTGGAGCGAGGCGAGCCGGCCCAGCGCATCTTCGGAGCGCTTACCTGGCAGTTCTCGCTGGTGGCCGACGGGGTCGGGCTTCTCGAGGCCGATGGCGACGTCGACGAACGCCGCGCGGCCGCCGCGCTGGGGGCGGCTCCCGCGGCCGCGCGGCGCGCGCTGAGCGTGGCGCGCCACTTCGACGAGGACGGCCTGCGGCGGGCGATCGGGATGCTCGTCGACGCCGACCGGCGGGCCAAGAGCGGCGGCGACCCGGAGTGGGCGCTGGAGGGGGCCGTGCTGAGCCTGGCACGCGCCTTCGGGGCCCGGACCGTGGCGCGGGGTTGAGTGCCGACACAGCTCGGGGAAGCGCAGGGGGTGGGGTACGCTCGGGGCGTGGAGGCGCTGATCGAACGACTCACGCACCGGGACGAGCGCGCCCTGGCGCGGGCCATCAGCCTGGTCGAGTCCGGGAGCGAGCGGGGCGAAGCGTTGCTGCGCGACGTGCGACCCCGCACCGGACGCGCCCGCATCCTCGGGATCACCGGGGCCCCGGGCAGCGGCAAGAGCACCCTGACCGACCGGCTCATCGAGGCCGCCCGGGCCCGTGGTCAGCGCGTCGGAGTGGTGGCGGTCGACCCCACCAGCCCGTTCAGCGGCGGTGCCATCCTCGGAGACCGCATCCGCATGACGCGCTGGCACGACGATCCCGAGGTCTTCATCCGCTCGATGGCGACGCGCGGTCACCTCGGGGGCCTGGCGGCGGCCACCCTGCAGGTGCTGGCGGTGCTCGACGCAGCCGGCTTCGACACGTTGCTGGTCGAGACCGTGGGCGTCGGGCAGTCGGAGGTGGACATCGTAGGCGTGGCGGACACCACCGTGCTGGTGCTCACGCCCAACGCCGGCGACGCCGTGCAGACCTTCAAGGCCGGCATCATGGAGATCGCCGATATCTTCTGCATCAACAAGTTCGACCTCCCCGGCGGCGATCGTCTGCGCCGGGAGATCCAGGCGGCGCTGTCGCTGGGCGCGTTCCCGGAGGGGAGCTGGATGCCGCCGGTGCTGGAAACGGTGGCCGCCAAGGGTGAGGGCGTCGAGGCGGTGCTCGAGCAGGCCGAGGCGCAC
This sequence comes from Deinococci bacterium, assembly GCA_030149325.1. Lineage (GTDB taxonomy): Bacteria > Deinococcota > Deinococci > Deinococcales > Trueperaceae > JASBRS01. Next base: position 912 of record JASBRS010000095.1, on the reverse strand, counting down.
CGCGCCTACCTCGGCGGGGCCGGGCGCTTGGACGAGCTGCGTCGGCGGCGGGTGCGCTTCGAGATCCTCGCCATCGTGGGGGAGCAGCTCCGGCGCGCCCTGAGCAGCCGCGAGGACGAGGCCGTCGACGCGGTGCTGGCGGGGCGCACGACCCCCCGCGAGGTCGTCCGGGAGCTGCTCGCCGACGCGCCGCACGCGCAGGCGACCAGCGAGTAGACTGGCGTCATCATGATCCACGCCGTCTATCCGGGGAGCTTCGATCCGCTCCACAACGGCCATCTCGACATCATCCGGAGGGCCAGCCGCATCTACGATCGGCTCACGGTGGCGGTCCTGCACAACCCGCTGAAGGATCGCTACCTGTTCGACATCGACGAGCGCGTCGCGATCGTCAACGAGGTCGTCAAGAACCTGCGCGGCGTCGAGGTCGATTCCTTCCACGGCCTGCTCGCCGACTACATGAGGGACATCGAGGCCACCGTCATCGTCAAGGGGTTGCGCGCGATCTCCGATTTCGAGGTCGAGCTGCAGATGGCCCACCTCAACCGCCAGCTCAACGCCGAGTTGGAGACCACCTTCATCATGACCGCGACGCGCTGGTCGTACGTGTCGAGCACGCGCGTCAAGGAGATCGCGCGCTTCGGTGCGAACGTCTCCAAGCTGGTCCCGGCGGCCACCGAGCGACGCCTCCGCGCGTGCTTCGCGGATCCCGAGCAGGGCTGACGGACCGGTTCGCCGCGCCGCGGGCGTCGCGCGACGTGCCGGCTCCGGGCCGGTCCGTATACTCGTGCCTGTCCTCGGAGGCCGTGGACACGGAGGGACGAGCATGGCATTCCTGTTGCGAGGCATGGCGGCCGACGGTGGTGGGCGCGGGGGGGGCGCGGGCCCCACCCAAAAGGTGCGGGTGGCGGG
>JASBRS010000094.1 GCA_030149325.1 Deinococci bacterium | reverse complement strand
TCGGCCATGACCAGCACCAGCATGGCGGCCACGAACAGGTTGAGCTCGGCGAAGTAGCGGCTGTTGCCGTCGTCGCCGTGCATGTAGCCGATGGAGTAGATGTGGATGAGCAGGCCCACACCGGTGATGATCAGCATCATGGTGACGCTGAGCCGGTCGATCATGAAGCCGGCGTCGAGGTGCAGCGTGCCGGCCGTGAGGTAGCGCCACAGCGTCACCTGCACGCCGTGCTCGCTGCCGGCGAGCCCGAAGAAGGCCAGCACCGCCAGCACGAAGCCGCCGGCCACCGCCAGGCTGGCGATGATGCCGGGGAGCGGCTCCTTGAGGGAGCGGCCGAAGAAGGCGTTGATGAGCGAGCCCACCAGCGCCAGCAGCGGCGCCAGGGCGGCCCAGTGCACGACGGAGCTCATAGCCTCACCTCGGACAGCTCATCGACGTCGGTGCTCAGGCGGTTGCGGAAGATCGTCACCAGGATGCCCAGGCCGACCGCCACCTCGGCGGCGGCGATGGCCAGGATGATGAACACCGCGGCCTGTCCCGACAGCGCCGGTTCGGCGCCGCTGGCGCTCCACTGGCGGGCGAAGGCGACGATCGCCAGGTTGGCGGCGTTGAGCATCAGCTCCACCGACAGGAACACCAGGATGGCGCTGCGGCGGGTCAGCACGCCGATCGACCCGAGGGTCAGCAGCAGCGCGCTGAGGGCGATGTAGTAGGCGGTCGGGACCATCAGGCTCCCCTCCCGGATGCGCGCTCAGCCATGGCTCATCTCCCGTTCGGGAGCGGCCTCGGAGCCGGACGGGGCGCCCTTCGCCGCGGGGTTGCCGCGCTGCGAGAGGCTGACCGCGCCGACGATGCCGGTGAGCAGCAGCACGCCCACCAGCTGGAACGCCAGCACGTAGTGGCTGAACAGGGCCGTGCCCAGCGCTTCGGCGGTGCCGCCCTGCAGCGCCGCGACCTGATCGGCCGTGGGCAACGGGGCGCGGTCGACGAAGGCGGTGATGGCGATGCCAGCGGCCGCCAGCAGCGCCACGGCGTAGGCCACGGGCCGCATCCACCGCAGGTGGGGCGTCGGCTCCTGCCCCTGCACGTTGAGCAGCATGATCACGAAGAGGAACAGCACCATGATGGCGCCGGCGTACACGATGACCTGGATGGCGGCCAGGAAGTGGGCTTGGAGGGTCACGTAGGTGACGGCCAGGCCCAGCAGCGTCACGACCAACGAGAGCGCGGCATGCACCGGCTGCTTGAAGGTGATGACGCCGATCCCGCCCGCGAGCATCACGATGGCCAGAAGGACGAAGGCGAGCATGTCAGTAATCCACGCCTTCCAGCTCGGGCCGGGGGCCGGCCTCGAAGCCGAGCCGGACGTCCTTGCCCTTCTTCTCCGCCTCGCGGCGCTGCCACTTGCTGCCCTTGGTCCCGACCAGCATGTCGGGTTTGGCGTAGACGAAGTCCTGGTAGCGGAAGTCGGCCAGCTCGAACTCGTGACCGAGCACGATGGCGCCAGTCGGGCAGGCCTCCTCGCAGAAGCCGCAGAAGATGCAGCGCAGCATGTTGATCTCGTAGATCTTGGCGTAGCGCTCGCCCGCCGACGTGGGGTTCTCGGGGTCGTTCTCGTCGGCTTCGACGTAGATGGCGTAGGCCGGGCAGGCGGCGGCGCAGAGGCTGCAGCCGATGCACTTCTCCAGGCCGGTGTCGGGGTGCCTCAGCAGATGGTGCCGGCCCCGGAAGCGCGGCTGCACGGTGGCCCGCTGCTCCGGGTACTGGACCGTCACCGGGCGCTTGAACAGGTGCCCGAGCGTGACGCCCATCCCCTTGGCGATGTCCAGAACGCTCATTTAGGACGCACCTCCCATGGTGCCGGGGTCGTCTCGACGGCCCGCCAGCGCGGCCCGAGGCCGGGCGCACGGAGCCGTGGTGCTCGCGTCACAGCACAAAGGCGATCACCGCCCCGGTGAGCAGCGCTGCGAACAGCCCGATCTCGAACAGGTACAGCCAGCCGAAGCGCATGAGCTGGTCGTAGCGCAGGCGCATCAGCGTGGCCTTGAGCCAGATGAAGAAGAAGATGAACAGCGCCATCTTGGCCACCAGCCAGATGATCGGCCAGGAGGCCATGCCGGGGATGATGGCGTTGAAGAAGCCGGGGGCGCGCCAGCCGCCCAGGAAGAGCGTGCTGATGAGCGCGGCCGAGGTGAACATGTTGACGTACTCGGCCATCTGGTAGAGCGCCCACTTGATCGAGGAGTACTCGGTCTGGTAGCCGGCCACCAGCTCCTGCTCGGCCTCGGGCAGGTCGAAGGGCACGCGGTTGATCTCGGCGGTCCCGGAGATCAGCATGGCCACGAAGGCGATGGCCAGGCCCGGCCACAGCCAGGGGCTGATCGACCACACGTTGAGCTCGACCAGCTTCTGCAGGTTCAGCGTCCCGCCGATCATGATGACCGACAGCACCGCCAGCCCCATGCCCAGCTCGTAGCTGATGATCTGCGCGCTGGAGCGCAGGCTGCCCAGCAGCGAGTACTTGCTGTTGGACGCCCAGCCCCCCAGGAAGATGCCGTACACCCCGACGCTGGTCATGGCCAGCACGTAGAGCAGGCCGATGTCGAGGTTCATCACCCAGGGGTTGTAGCCGAACAGGCTCTTGGCCGGACCCGCCGGGATGGCGCCGAAGGCCACCAGCGCGAACGTGATGCTGATGGCGGGGGCCGCCACGTAGACCACCTTGTCGGCGGCGGTGACGACGATGTCCTCCTTGAAGATGGCCTTGATGGCGTCGGCGATGGGCTGCAGCAGCCCGAACGGCCCGACGCGGTTGGGGCCGAGGCGGTGCTGGAAGCGACCCAGCAGGCGCCGCTCGATCAGCGTCATGTAGGCGAAGCCGCCGAGCAGCACCAGCACCAGCACCAGCGCCTTGATGAAGGTGACGATCGCGGGATCGCTCATCCGGCCACCTCCAGCTCGCGCTCGTCACGCGTCAGCGTGGCGAGGTCGGCGTGGGCCAGCCCCACCGGTTGCTCCGGCAGGGTCGGCAGCAGCATCAGCCCGGCGGGCACCCCGGCATCGAGGCGTACGCGGGCACGCCGCACCACGCCGCCGACCCGCAGGCTCACGGCCTCGCCGTCGCCGAGCCCGTGCTGGGCCGCGTCGGCGGGGTTCACGCGAAGGCGCGACCCGCCCGAGAGCGCCAGCAGGTGCGGGTTGCGTTCGAGGTACTCGACGCGCAGCATGCTGGGGGTCACCAGCACGTTGCCGCCCACCGCCTCGTCGCTGCGGATGCTCACCCTGGGAGCCGGACGGCCCTTGGGCCGGTAGAGCTCCCCGCTGGGGCCGAGCTCGGCGGGATCGAGCTCGAAGCGCTTGCGGAGCACGCGCCGGGCGCTGCGCACGCTGCGCCCTTCCAGGCGCTGCCCCAACGCGTCGCCGAGCGCACCGACCACGCCCACGAAGTCCTCGCTCTCGCCGGCGTCGACGGGAGCGGCCTGCAACGGCAGGAAGCGCCCTTCGAGGTTGACGGTGGTGCCGTCGCGCTCGTAGACGCTTCGCGCCGGCAGTACCACGTCGGCGATCTTCGCCGTCTCGGTGAGGAACAGGTCGTGCACCACCAGGAAGTCCTTCTGCTCCAGGGTGGCGCGCACGTCCGGGTCCTGCGCCGGGTCGAGGTTCGAGAGGATGAGCGCGCGCGCTCCCTCGAGCATGCCGGGGTAGGCGTAGCGATCGTGGCTGGGGCCGACGTGCAGGAGCTCGAGCCCGTAGCTGTTGGCCATCGGCCCGAGGATGAGCTGCTTGGCGCCCACGGCCTTGGCGAAGGTCGCGGCGGCCGCGGCCGCCGCCCGCGTCGCCAGCACGAAGCCGCCGATCACCACGACGGCGTTGTCGGCTTCGCGCAGGCCGCGCACCAACGCCTCGGCGTCGGCCAGGCTCATGCCCAGCGCGGCCCGCTGGCCGTCATCGAGCTGCACGGCGGCGGCCTCGGCGTCCTCGGCCTTGGCGTCCTGCGCCTCGGCGATCGCCTGCAGCGCCGCGAACAGGGCGGCCTCGCCGCCCGCCGGGTACGACGCCGTCCGACCCGCGTGCTTCATCAGGTCGACCCGGTAGGGCGCGGCCACGCTCAGGCGCTCGCGGTGGAACACCGGGTGCTCCTTGAGGCGCAGGTCGGCGATCGGCACCCCGTGCGCCATCATCTCCGGCGGGGTGACGCCCTTGAGGGCGTCCTTGATGCGGAGGTCGGCGATCGGCACCTCCTCGGTCACGTCGCCGACAACGAAGATGGCGTCGGCGGTGGCGAGGTCGGTGAGGGTGGCCGGCGCCTGCTGGGGCACGACCGACGCGGCAGGGCGCGGGGCGTGATCGAGCTGCCCGGTGCCGAGCGCCTCGGCCAGCGCCTTGGCGGCCACCCCTTCCTCGAGGGTGGCGTCGGCGCGCAGGGCAATGCCGATGTCCTTGCCGCTGAGGCCCCCGAGGCGGTCGCGCACCACCTGCGCGGCCTCCTCCCAGGTGGCCGGCACCAGCTCGCCGTCCTTGCGGACCAGCGGCGAGCGCAGGCGGTCGTCGGCGTCGACGTACTCGTGTCCGAAGCGGGTGCCGTCGTCGATCCAGGTCTTGTTGACCTCGGGGTTGAGCGCGCCCTTGATGCGCTCGATGCGCCCGGTGCGGGCGTCGATGACGATGGCGCTGCCGCCGGCGTCGTCCATGCCGGTGGAGCGGGTGTGGTCGTACTCCCAGTTGCGGCCGCGGAAGCGGCTGGTGGTGTCGAGCAGCGCTCCCACCGGGCAGATGTCGGTGATGTTGCCGGTGAAGTTGCTGGGCAGGCCGTCCTCGAGCGTGCCGATGTAGGTGTGGCCGCCGCGCTCGATGAAGTCGAGCACGCCGTCGCCGGGCACCTCCTCGAAGTAGCGCACGCAGCGCTTGCAGTGGATGCACCGTTCGCGGTCGAGCGTGATCACCTCGGACAGCGGGTGGTGCTTCTCCTGGTGACGCTTGTCGAAGACGAAGCGGCTCTCGCCGGTGCCGTACTCGTAGGCGCGGTCCTGCAGCTCGCAGGCGCCCCCCTTGTCGCACACCGGGCAGTCGAGCGGGTGGTTGATGAGGGTGAACTCCACCATCCCGTTCTGCACGCGCTTGACGTCGTCGGACAGGGTGTCGACGACCATCCCCTCCATGACCTGCGTGGTGCAGGTCGCCATCATGTTGGGGAAGTAGAAGATCTTGGGCTCGCCCGTCTCCTCGTCGAGGATCCAGTTGCCCTCGCGGTCCTTGCGCGGCGCGCCGACCCGGGCCAGGCACATGCGGCACGCCCCGATGGGCGACATGTACTCCTGGCTGCAGAAGTAGGGGACGTCGTAGCCGGCGGCGAACACGGCGTCGATGACGCTGGTGCCGGGCGCGAAGTCCATCGAGACGTCGTTGATCGTGACCTTCATGCTTCCCACCAGTCGTTCTTGGTGTACATGGGCGTGCCGTGATCGACGAGGTACTCGTACTCGTCGCGGAACCACTTGAAGCTCGCCTGCACCGGCATGGCGCAGGCGTCGGCCAGCGGGCAGAAGGCGGTGCCCCGGGTGTTGCGCACCATGTCCTCCATCAGATCGAGGTCCTCGCGGGTGCCGAGGCCCGCCAGCAGCTTCTGGTACATCTTCGGCAGCCAGGTGGAGATGCCCTCCCGGCACGGCGTGCACTTGCCGCACGACTCGTGCGCGTAGAAGCGCACCACGTTGTACATGGCGTCGACGATGTCCTTCTCCTTGGGGATCACGATGACCCCGCCGGTGCCGAGCATCGAGCCGCTGTTGGCCAGCGTGCCGTAGTCCATCGGCATGTCGAGGAACTCGTCGCGCCAGGGGAACGGCGGCGTCGACGAGCCGCCCGGGAAGAAGCCCTTGGCCTCCCCCTTCGGCCCGCCGGCGAGGTCGTAGATGAGCTCGCGGAAGGTGGCGCCCATCGGCAACTCGTAGACGCCCGGACGCACCACCGTGCCGCTGATCTGGTAGAGCTTGGTGCCCTTGCTGTCCTCGGTGCCCATCGACGCGAACCAGTCGGCGCCGCGTTCGATGATGTGCACCACGCTGGTCATGGTGGTGACGTTGTTGATGGTGGTGGGCAGCCCGTAGACGCCCGCCTGCGCCGGGAAGGGGGGCTTCAGGCGCGGGTTGCCGCGCAGGCCCTCCAGCGAGTTCATCAACGCCGTCTCCTCGCCGCAGATGTAGGCGCCGGCGCCGCGGTGGACCGTGATGTCGACCTCGACGTCGCTGCCCAGCGCGTTCTTCCCGAGGATGCCCGCCGCGCGCGCCTCCTCGACCGCCTGCACCAACCGGCGGTAGCCGAGGCCGTACTCGCCGCGGATGTAGATGAAGGCCTTGGTGGCCTGGATGGCGTAGCAGCCGATGATGATGCCCTCGATGAGCTGGTGGGGGTCGTCCTCCATGATGTAGCGGTCCTTGAACGACCCCGGCTCCGACTCGTCGGCGTTGACCACCAGCAGCCGCTGGCGGCCGTCGACGGGCGGCATGAACGACCACTTGACGCCGGTCGGGAAGCCCGCCCCGCCGCGCCCGCGCAGCTTCGAGGCCTTGACCTCGTCGATGACCTGGGCGGGCGTCATGGTCGTGAGCGCCTTGCGGGCCGAGGCGTAGCCGCCGTGCCCGCGGTAGTAGTCGAGCGTCCAGGCGCCGTCGATGCCCACGTGGCGGTACATGACCACCTCGTAGCGCGGGTCGTGCCGGCTGGTGATGGGAGTGGTGGCGTCGGCGACGTCGCTCATCGCGTCTCCCCCTCCCCGGCCGCGACCGTGTGCATCAGGAAGTCGGCCTTGTCGGCGCCCTCGTTGTCGCCGCCGCGCGCGCGCCACGGCTCGGGCACCTCGTCGCGCGACAGCGCCTCGATCAGCGCATCGCAGCGCGAGCGGCTGACGCGTTCGTAGTAGGTGTCGTTCACCTGGATCACCGGGCCGCTGCCGCAGGAGCCCAGGCACTCCACCTTCTGGAGGCTGAAGCGCCCTTCGGCGTCGACCTCGCCGTTGACGATCCCGAGCTTCTCGACCAGGTAGTCGTAGAGCTCATCGCTGCCGGCGAGCGAGCAGGACAGCGTCGAGCACACCTGCAGGTGGTAGGTGCCGACCGGCTCGCCGTGGTACTCGGAGTAGAAGCTCATCACGCCCTTGACCTCGGTGGCGTGCATGCCGACGATCTCGCCGATCTCCGCCAGGCGCGCCTCGCTGACGTAGCGCTCGGCGTGCTGGACCTCGCGCAGCAGCGGCATCACCGCGCTGCGGCGCCCGTACTCGGGGTAGCGACCGAGGATCTCGTCCAGGAGCTCCTGCTTGTCGGCGAAGAAGGGGGGGACGGTTTCGAGCTCAACCATGTTCGTTCCTCACGACCGCTGGGGCCGCACCGCGGCGGCTCATTTGTCCACGTCTCCCAGGACCGGGTCGATGCTGGCGATGTTCATGACCATGTCCGCGAACAGGCCGTCGACGCACATCGGTTCCAGCGACTGCAGGTTGATCAGGCTCGGCACGCGGACCTTGACCCGGTACGGCATCGAGCCGCCGTCGCTGACGATGTAGTAGCCGAGCTCGCCGCGGGCGCTCTCGGTGGGCACGTAGGCTTCGCCGCGCGGCGGGTGGAAGCCTTCGGTGGCCAGCTTGAAGTGGAAGATCACGGCCTCCATCGAGTCCTCGAGCTCGGCCCGCGGAGGCAGGCTGATGCGGCGGTCGGGGTCCTTGACGGGGCCCGGCTCGAGCCGGTCGAGCGCCTGCCGCACGATCTTGAGGCTCTCGTACATCTCGTCGATGCGGATGCGCAGACGGCTCAGCAGATCGCCCTCGGTGTAGCTGGGGACGTCGAAGTCGTAGTCCTCGTAGCCGCTGTAGGGGGCGGTCTTGCGCAGATCGACGCTCACGCCGCTGGCGCGCAGGCTGGGGCCGGTGAGGCCGTGGGCCAGCGCCGTCTCCTTGGAGAGGACGCCGACGCCCTTGGTGCGCTGCAGGAAGATGTCGTTCTTGCCGAACAGCGTCACGTACTGGTGGATCATCTTCGGGAAGCCGTCGAGGAACTTGCGGGCGGCCGGGACGAACTCGTCGGGCACGTCGCGGGAGAGCCCGCCGACCCGGAAGTAGCCGTAGTTCATGCGCACGCCGCTGACCATCTCGAACAGGTCGAGGATCTGCTCGCGCTCGCGCATGGTGTAGAAGAACGGGGTCAGGGCCCCCATGTCGAGCAGGCCGGTGCCGACGAAGAGGAGGTGGCTGGCGATGCGGTTGAGCTCGACGAGGGCCACCCGCAGGCGCTGGGCGCGCTCGGGCACCCTGGCCTCGAGCAGCTTCTCGGCCGACAGCACGTAGGCCAGGTCGTGGCCGAAGCCGAACACGTAGTCCATGCGGTTGGAGTACGTGACGCCCTGCTGGTAGGTGCGGTTCTCCATCGTCTTCTCGAAGCCGGTGTGGAGGTAGCCGATCTGCGGGCGCAGCGACACGATCCGCTCGCCGTCGAGGTCGACGACGAGCCTCAGCACGCCGTGGGTGCTGGGGTGCTGCGGACCCACGTTGATGCGCATGTGCTTCGTCTCGAACTCGCCGTGCTGCTCCTCGCGCACCACCGTGGCGGCGCGGCCGAGATCCTTGACGCTCACGATCGGCCCCCCTCGTCGGGCTCGCTGACGGTGCCCTTGCGGGCGCCGCCCTTCCACTGCGTGAGGCCGGCATCGGCGCCGGACAGGCCGGCACGGAAGGCGGCGGGGTCGAGGAAGCGTCCCTCGTTGAAGAGGGTGGGCGTCTCGCCCAGCGGGAAGTCCTTGCGGTGCGCGTGCCCCTCGAAGTCCTCGGGCAGCAGCAGCCGGCGCAGGTCGGGATGGCCCTCGAAGGCGATCCCGAACATGTCGTAGACCTCGCGCTCCATGAAGTTGGCGCCCGGGAAGAGGTGGGTGATGGTGGGCAGCGTCTCGCCGTCGTCGAGGTCGACGCGAAGGAAGACGCGCTCGGTGCCGTCGAGGTTGCGCAGGTTGTAGGCCACCGTGAAGCGCTTGCCCTGGTGGCCAGGGTAGGTCAGATAGTCGATGCCGAAGACGTCGGCGATCAGCACGAAGCCGTGCTCCTTGGCCAGGCCGACGGCCTCGACGATCGCCGCCTTGGGCAGCGTCACGCTGGTCAGGTCGGTGGTCTCACGACGCGCGGCGCCGAGGGGCTCGAGCGCGTCGAGCAGGGCTCGGGTGGCGGGACCCTCGCTCATCGCGACCACCCCTCCACCATCGGCAGCTCCACGCCCTGCTGATCGAAGGCCTCGCCACGCACCTTCTTCTGCAACTGCATCACGGCGTAGACCAGCGCCTCCGGCCTGGGCGGGCAGCCCGGCACGAAGATGTCGACCGGCACGACCGAATCGACGTTCTGGACGATGGCGTAGTTGTTGAACATGCCGCCCGACGAGGCGCAGGCGCCCATCGAGATGACCCACTTGGGGTCGGGCATCTGCTCGTACACCCGCCGCATGATCGGCGCCATCTTCTTCGACAGCCGCCCGGCCACGATCATCACGTCGGCCTGACGGGGGCTGGCCCGGAACACCTCCGAGCCGAAGCGCGACATGTCGTTGCGGGCGTTGGTCGACTGCATCATCTCGATGGCGCAGCAGGCCAGCCCGAACGTCGCCGGCCACAGGCTGTTGCTGCGGCCCCAGGCGACCAGCTTCTCCAGGGACGAGAACAGGATGCCTTCGTTCTCGAGCTCCTGGACGTCCTTCTCGAACAGATCTCGTAGACCCATGCTCACTTCCAGAAGAGGACGCCCTTGCGGAGGATGTAGAGGTATCCGACCGCGAGGATGACCACGAACAGGAGAGCCTGTACGTACAGGAAGGTGGGCGCCGCCCTGAACTTCACCGCCAACGGATAGAAGAAGGCGGTCTCCAGGTCGAAGATGATGAAGAGCATGGCGACCATGTAGAAGTGGACGGGGAAGCGCTCGCGCGCGCTCCCCGAGGCCGGCACACCCGACTCGTAGGCAGCGAGCTTGGTCTCGCTCGCCTTCTTCGGCCCGAGCAGTGCCCCCACCACGAGTGCCGCCGCGGCGATGAGGCCAGCGGCGAGGAACATCATGAGAACGTCTAGGTACAAGGTTCTCGGTCACTCCCTTCGACGACTAGGAAACACCCTCTCCAGCGGGTGAAACCGGACGTCCATGTGCCCAGTTTCACAACCAAACAACGCCCGCAAGTCTACCAGAGGTCGTGACCCCCCAACAAGGGAAGTTCCGCCCACGTGAGGCCCCGGGGGGAGGGGGGTAGGGTCGCGCGCGGGAGCGCTCGGGTCCGGGGCGGGCCGCCTCACCCCCCCATTGTGCTCCTTCCCCCCAGGGCCTCTGCAAGCCGCGGCACGCGCGCCTCTCGCCCACCCCTCATGAGAGTCCGGAAATGCCCTCGCAAACGCCAACTCTGGGCGCTCGAACGAGCTTGACAACCCCCGGGGGCGTCCATATACTACTGAGGCTGTTGGGTCGTTAGCTCAGTTGGTAGAGCAGCTGACTTTTAATCAGCGGGTCATAGGTTCGAGTCCTATACGACCCACCACAGTACGGTCTGGCCCCTTCGACTAGCGGTTTAGGTCACCACCCTTTCAAGGTGGCGGCACGGGTTCGAATCCCGTAGGGGTCACCAGATGGGAGGCGCTTCCGGCGCCTCCCTTCTCCTTGGTCGACAGAGGCTCGGTCGCTAGACTTCGGGCAGGGGCGGCTCTCCCCCGCGGCCGACGCGGGCGCACGCCGCCGCCGTGAAGGAGGGCACCATGGCCGTCTCCGTGACCACCCAGCTCATGTTCCAGCACCGCGATGCCGAGCCGGCGATACGGTTCTACGTCGGGCTCTTCGACGACGCCGAGATCACCGCCCTCGAGCACTACGGTCCCGAAGCTCCGGACCGCGAGGGCACGGTCAAGCGCGCCACGTTCACGCTCGCCGGCACCGCCTTCGCGGCCACCGACAGTCCGCCGGTCCACGACTTCGACTTCACGCCCTCGATGTCGATCTTCGTCGAGTGCGCTGGCGAGGACGAGCTCCGGCGGCTCTTCGCTGCCCTCTCCGAGGACGGCCGCGTCCTCATGCCGGTCGGCAGCTACGGCTTCAGCCGGCTGTTCGCTTGGGTGGACGATCGCTTCGGCGTGTCGTGGCAGCTCGACCTGGCCTGAGCAGCGCCGATCGCCGCGCCGACCCCCCGCCGTCGGCCCGAGGTAGCGCGCTGGGCGCGCGGCGCCCCTCCCGGGTCACCGTCTCGTCACCGACGGGGCCCTCGAGCCGTAGACTGCACGCACCCCGACGAGGAGGCACCATGGCCGACGATTAGGGACCCAGCATCCGCCCCACGCTCAACGGCCCGTACGAGGTCCGTGGGCTACCCAGCCTGAAGAACCAGCACGGCCCCATCGCGACGAAGCCGAAGATGTTCCTCTGCCGCTGCGGCGGCTCCGCCAACAAGCCCTTCTGCGACGGCACCCACGCCCGCAAGGGCTTCGACGGGTCGAAGCAGGACGACCGCGTCCCCGACCGGCGCAAGGACTATCAGGGCGACGGCATCACCGTCCACGACAACCGAGGCACGTGCGCGCACGCCGCGTTCTGCACCGACGGCCTGCCCGCCGTGTTCCGGTCGGGCGAGCGCCCCTGGATCGACGCCGGCGCCGCCACCGCCGAGGAGCTCATCGCCACCATCCGCCGGTGCCCCTCGGGGGCGCTGAGCTACTCCGTCGACGGCACCGAGCACCGCGACCGCGAGGCGTCGCCCGAGATCGAGTTGATGCCGAACGGCCCCTACATGGTCCGCGGGGGGCCCGCCCTGATCGACGCCGAGCAGGGCGAGGGAGCGTCGAAGGAGCACTACACGCTGTGCCGCTGCGGGGGATCGAAGAACAAGCCCTTCTGCGACGGTACGCACTGGCACATCGGCTTCGAGGCCGAGTAGCCCCGCTCCCTCGGGCGGCGGGCGCGGATCAGGCGCCGCGCCGACGCGCGCCCCGGCGTGACGCGACGCCCTCGATCGAGTGGTAGGACGCGGCGTCCTTGGGGATGATCGAGATGTGTCCGTCGACCTCCAGCACGGCGGTGTCGACGGCGGCGAGGTCGGGGAGCCCGTGCTCGCGCACCGCCTCGGCGAGCTCGCCCTCGCTCACGCCTTCACGGTCGAGCTGGTCGCGCTCGAGCCTGCCCCGATAGATGAGCACCACCGGGTGGCCCTCGAACCGCCCCCGCAGCCACGGCACGCGGCTCACGCCGCGGTTGAGGCCGAGCAGCACGCCGGCCCCGAGGAGCCCGCCGACGAGGCTGTTGTCCGGCCCGATCATGGCGTTCTGGACCACGTTCGACAGCAGAAGCAGGGTGATGAGGTCGAAGGGCGTGAGCTGGCCGAGCTGCCGCTTGCCGGTGAGCCGCAGCAGCCCCAGCAGCACCGCGTAGACCACCGCCACGCGGACGAGCGTGAAGAGCAGCGTGGGGACGTCGCCGACCAAGGCCACGGCTCCCGCCCCCAGCGCATGGAGGAACGCCGTCATGGCCCATTATCGTCCTCCCGGCGCCGTCGCAGGTCGTCGGCGCCGGGAGGGGCGGAGCGGGCGTAAGGGTTCCGTCATCCGCGGGACGATACCGTCCTTCCGGTATGAACGACTCGAAGCCCTTCAACATCCGCACGAAGCTCACGAACGCGTTGGGGGATGTGAAGGACCTGGCCGTAGCCAAGGGTCTCGAGCAGGTGTTCGCGATGGAACTCTTCGCGCTCCAGAAGACCGTCGAAGAAGCGACGGAGCTGGGCGATCCGGACCTGGCCGCCAAGGCCCTCCGGGACGCGCGCGTGCTCTGGGGGTTGCTGCGTGGCACCCCCGGGCGCTACCAGGGGGTGGCTGCCCTGGCCTGATCCCAGCGGCGCGCCGCCGGCACCTCGAGGCTGTGTCGACGGCAGCGGACACGATGAGCCCGGATGACGTAGCGTGGGGCCGAAGGGCCCCACGTTCCGCATCCGGCGTACCGTTGCGCGCTCGTTCGCGCTGCGTCGGTCCCACCGGGCCCGGAGGAGGCAAGATGTCGAGGCTCGCCTTCGTGCTCGCCGCCGCGCTCCTGGGGAGCGCCGCCGGCGCTCAGGAGACGCTCCGCTTCGAGACCGGGCTCGGTCGGCTGGTGATCACGCCGCTCGGCCACGGTTCGCTCCGGCTCGACGTCGCCGGCATGGTGATCCACGTCGATCCCTACAGCCAGGTGACCGACTACGCCCGGCAGCCCAAGGCCGACTGGATCCTCCTCACCCACGATCACCCCGACCACTACGACGAGGCCGCGCTCGCCGCCGTCCGCAAGGACGGTACGCGCTTCGTCGTCGACGCCGCCAGCGCCGCCAGGCTCGGCGACGTCGGCGCCACCGTGCTCCGCAACGGCGAATCGACCCGCATGGGGGACATCGCGGTCGAGGCCGTCCCCGCCTACAACATCGTGCAGAAGCGCACCAACGGGCAGCCCTACCACCCCAAGGGGGCGGGGAACGGCTACCTGCTGCGATTCGGCGAGTTCGTGGTGCACATCGGCGCCGACACCGAGTGCGTGCCCGAGATGGCGCAGCTCGGACGGGTCGACGTGAGCTTCCTCCCCATCAACCTGCCCTACACCATGACCCCGCAGGACGCCGCCGAGTGCTTCCGCCGCATCCATCCGAAGGTCGCCGTCCCCTACCACCAGGGCGACTTCGACCCCCAGATCGTGGCCGACGCCCTGCGCGACACCGATATCGAGGTGCGCGTGCTGCCGCTGCGCTGACCCCGTGGGCCCTACGTGGGCTCGGATGCCATAATGGCGGCGCCCCCGCAGCGTCGTCCCGACGCCCAGGGCGCAACGAGGGCGATTAGCTCAGCGGAAGAGCGGCCGCCTTACAAGCGGTAGGTCGGCGGTTCGAACCCGTCATCGCCCACCAGCCTTCTCCGCGCCCGGTCTCGGGCGCGGACGTCTACTCGATGACCGCGTCCTCCCACCCCTCCTCGGGGTCGGGGTAGCGCATGTCGAGCGCCTCCAGGGCATCGACGAGGGTGCGGACCACGTAGAGGTTGCGGTACCAGTTGTGGTTCGCGGGGACGATGTGCCAGGGCGCCCACTCGGTGCTGGTGGCCGAGATGGCGTCCTCGTAGGCACGCATGTAGTCGCCCCACAGCTTCCGCTCCTCGACGTCGCCCTGACGGAACTTCCAGCGCTTGCGAGGGTCGTCCAGGCGCTCCTGCAGCCGTTCCTTCTGCTCGTCGAGGTCGATGTGCAGGAAGAACTTGAGGATGGTGGTGCCCTCCTCGGCCAGCAGGCGCTCGAAATCGTTGATGTGGGCGTAGCGACGCCGGCACACCGCCTCGTCGACCAGGCCGTGGACGCGCGTGACGAGCACGTCCTCGTAGTGGGAGCGGTTGAAGATGGCGACCTCCCCCCTGCCCGGAGTGTGCCGGTGCACGCGCCACAGGTAGTCGTGGTCGAGCTCCAGCGGGGTCGGCACCTTGAAGCTCGTGACCTTCACGCCCTGGGGGTTCACGCCGTCGAAGACGCTGCGGATGGTGCCGTCCTTGCCACCTGCGTCCATCGCCTGCAGGACTACCAGCACCTTGTGGCGGTGCTCGGCGTACAGCAGCGCCTGGAGCTCGTCGAGCCGCTCCCTCAACTCGGACAGCTCGCGCACGCCCTTCTTCTTGCCGTCCTCGAACCAGCTCCGGTCCCCGGGGTCCCAGGCGTCGAGCTCCACGCGACGCCCCGGTTCGACCCTGTACGTCGTCACGGGATCTACCTCCTCCGCGGCCTCAGCCGCCGGACCGCGCCTCCCAGGCCTCCAGCAGCCGGCGCTCTTCGTCGGGCGCCAGCCCCTGGGTGGCCGTCCCCTCGGCGTCGTCCCAGGCCAGCGTGTCGCGGATGGTGTCGGCGAGGGGCGTGTAGCGCAGCCCGAGGAGGGCTGCGCGATCGACCGCGTAGGGTGCGCCGCCGCGGAAGCTGAACTCGGTCACCATGGGCAGCGCGCGGCGGTCGAGCCCGACCTCCTCGAGCAGCTCGAACGGGACCCACACCGGGACGGCGTCCGAGCCGAGCACACGGGTAGCTTCGGCCAGGACCGCGCCCCAGGTGGTGGGCTCGGCGGGCCCCGATACGTTGACCGCGCCCGTCGCCCCGCCCTCCGCCTGATCGACGGTGAAGCGCGCCAGATCGCGGACGTCGACGAAAGCGGTGGGGAGGTCGGCCGCGACCGGCGCCGCCATCGGGCCGCCACGGCGCACCCGCCGCAACCAGGAGGTGAAGCGGTCGGTGGTGTCGTTCGGCCCGACCACGTAGGTCGGCCGCAGGCTCAGGCTGCGGCCGGGGAAGGCGCGCTCCGCCTCCTGCTCGCACAGCACCTTGAGGCCCCCGTAGGTGACCGCGTCGATCGACTCGGTGGTCGGGTCCTCCAGCCTCTGCAGCGGCGAGCCGACGTCGTGCTCGGCGCGGTCGCGACCGTCGTAGACGGAGCAGCTGGAGATGAACAGGTAGCGCCCGGCCCGCCCTTCGAGCCGCGCAGCGGCGTCGCGGACCTGTCGCGGGAGGTAGCCGCTGACGTCGATCGCCGCGTCCCAGGTGCCCGACTCCAGGGCACTCAGGTCGCCGTTGCGATCGCCGTGGAGCGAGCGCGCCCCGGCGGGCGCCGCGGTGCGACCGCGGTGGAACACGCTGACCTCGTGGCCGCGGCCGAGGGCCTCACGAACGATGTGGAGGCCGACGAAGCGGGTGCCTCCCAGGACCAGGATGCGCATGGACGTCTCCTCGGGATGGTCTCGGCGCGGGGCCGGGTGATGACGCCATCACACCACACCGCTCCCGCGACGGGCGTGGCCGGGGGTCGGGTCGGCGACGGGACCTTCCGTGCACACGATCAGGAGCCGGCTCTCCCCGCCGATCGCGAGACGCTCGGAGCCCGAGGGATCGGCGAGGGCAGCCATCACGCCGGCCAGCCCGGCGGCCCCGGAGGGCGTGCCGAGCGGACCCCCCGCATCGCACAGCAGGCCCGGGGCCGCCAGCAGCGTGCGCTCGTCCACGCCGATCGACCGCGCGTGGCGACGCCGGAGGATCGCGAGCGCCGGAGCGCTGGCCCGCCCGCACGCCAGCATCTCCGCCGCGGTCGCCAGGTCCCCGCCGATCTGGACCGGACGCCCGGCATCGAGAGCGGGCCCGACGCAACGCGCGGCATCGGGCTCGACCACCACGACCACGCCCGGCTCGGCCAGCCCCTCGCCCAGCCCCTCCGCCAGGGCGGCGGCCAGTCCGCCGACGCCCGCCTGGACGAAGACATGGCTAGGCCACGGGTGTCCCGCCGCCTGGAGCTGATGGCGGATCTCGTGGGCGACCACGCCGTAGCCCGCCATGACGTCCCGGACCACCGGGTCGTCGGGGTCGTCGCCGGTGTCCGCCACCAGCACGGCGCCACCGTCCCGCGCTGCGGCGGCCGCGGCCAGCACCGCGGCATCGTAGGTCCCGTCGACCCACACGATCTCGGCGCCCCGGTCGGCGATGCGTGCGGCGCGCGCCTCGGGCACGCCGTCGTGGAGGTAGACGCGAGCTTGGGTCCGCGCGCGACGCGCCGCCTCGGCCACCGCCAACCCGTGGTTGCCGTCGCTGGCACAGACCAGGGTAGGCAGGGCGCGAGCCTCGCCGGCGGCCACCGCACGCACGTCGGCGCCGGCGGCGCGCGCCAGCGCCCGGAGTCCGGCGTAGGTACCGCCCAGCGACTTGAAGCTCCCCAGCGCTCGGCGTCCCTCGTCCTTGACGAGCACCTGCGCGACCCCCAGGCGCACGGCCAGGCGGGGCAGATCGAGCAGCGGGGTCGGCGCGTACGCCGACCCCGCTGGGAACAGTACGTCGGTCACGGCCTCGGCGCCGGCTCCGGCGTCGGCGGGTGGCTCCATGCCGCGATGGTACCCGGTCGCGCCGCCTAGGCGCTCAGTCGTCGCCCCCGCCGCGGAACCCGAAGAAGCCGCCCTGGTTCGCCGTCGGCATCGTCTTCAGGTAGGCCAGCAGGTCCTGGATCTGGGCGTCGGTGGGAGCCTTGCTGTTGCCGAGGTAGCCATTCGAGCCCAGCGAGCCCAGGCCGTTCGAGGTCGACAGGCCGGTCTTGGCGTAGCCGGGCATCTCCTCGCGACCGTAGAGGATGAGGGTCTTGAAGCGGTCGAACGACAGGCGGGCTATGCCGCGGATGCCGCGGGACTGGCCGCCCTTGCCGTCGGCGCCGTGGCAGGTGGCGCAGTTGGCGGCGTAGAGCACCTTGCCGTCCGCGAGTTGGGCCGGCGTGGGCTGGCTGTCCGGGGTCGAAGCGTTGTTCTGCGTCGACGACTGCGCGATGGCGAGTCCGGCGCCCACCACGACCAGGACCAGGGCAGCGCCCCAGGCGGCGAAGCGGCGCGTCACCGACGGTCGCCCGAACGCCGCTCGAGGGTCGGCTCGCGGAAGGACGGGGCGACCCCACGCCGGCAAGGAGCGTCGGGTCGCGTCCCGTCGGCGGGGAACGACAGGAGCGAGGGGGTCCGTTCGATCATCAGTCTGCCTCCAGCGTAGAACCTACCCGGCAACGGTTAAGCGAGCGCAAGTGCCCGGACGGCGCCGCGCCCTGCCTCCGTGGGGGAGGTGCGGCGCCGGCCGCGATAGGGCGTCCGTCACGGCCGATTGACGGCATCGGCTGCACCGCTCAGCCATTCCAAGCTGAACGAATCGCACGGATCCTGGGCCAAGGACGTCTTCCGCGCGGCGCCCAGAGGACGTTTGGCTCTTTCGGGTTGGCGCCCTGACCCCTACAACCAGACAAGGGCACGTGCCAGGGTGACTCGACGTTGTGGGGCGACGTGGAGGCGACAGGGGCTCTCAAAGTTGCACCTGGGAGCGCCCGGCCCCCACACCCACAAGAATCAGGAGCGACCGATGAAACGCGTATTCGCGTTCGGCGGCGTTGGGGGGGCTCTGGTGGCCCTGCTCGCGCTGGCGGCCTGTTCGATCCAGGACGCACCGAGGCTCGGGACCTTGGTGGTGGACGTCTCACCGGACAGCGCCCACATCACGGTGATGAACGGGGCCGACCTCGTCGACTACGGCTACGGCGACGTTCAGCTCGCCGAGCTCCAGCCCGGCACGTACGCCGTCACGGCGGGCAACGGCCCGCACCTCTACACGGCCTCGATCGAGGTCCGGGCGCGCGAGACGGTGACCGCGACGATCCAACTCGGCGATCCGTCCACCATGCAGCTCGCCTACGGCTACGGGCCCTTCGGCCCGGCCTCCTCCCCGACGTTGTCCATGCTCCGCTACGGGCCCCCGGGTGGTGGCGGAGGCGGTCACGGCGGAGGCAACAGCGGAGGCAAGGGCGGCAAGGGCGACACCTACGGCGACCTGTGGGTGATCTACAGGGACGCTGATGGGGCCCCGATCACCGTGGATGGCCTGGACCTCGACGGGAACCCAGTCTTGGTCGACGGCGAGCCCGTCCAGTGTGTCCAGCCGGTGGCGAGCTATGCGGTGGATCCGACCAACCCCGACCCAACAACGGAGTTGCTCACGTTGGTGGTGTCCGTCGACGGCCCGGCGCCCAAGTGCGAGCCGCTGGAAGAGGACCTGCCGTACCTGATGGAGGTGGACTTCGGACGCCTCAACCTGGTGCGGGCGCCCTCCAAGGTGCTCCAGAAGGCCTACGACGCGGCCATGGCCACGCTCGAGGCCAGCGAAGAGGCCATCACGACCGACCCGGCTGGGCGGCTGGTGGCGACCATCGACGGCGAGCTGAAGACGATCGACTCGCCGCTCGAGAACGTCGCCCTGTACGAGCACCTGCTGCGTACCGGCATCGAGGACGGCACCATGACGCTCGGGACGATCACGTTGCCCCGACCGGTCCTCGAAGTTGCCGCGGCCCTGTTCGCGGCCGGCTCGGACAAGTCGGGCACGATCGACCTCGATGAAGTGGTGTACATCAACGAGTTCATGGGGCTGAACGTCAAGGACGGCGACCCCTACTACACCCACTACAGCGGCTACAGCTACGACCGCCAGAACCGCTACGGCACCGTCCGGGCCTGGGTCCTGGTGCCCGATCCGGAAAACGAGGGGTCGTACATATCCGGCTGGGTCAACGTCTACGAGGAGGTGTTCGGCGAGCAGAACGCTACGGGCAGCGACGCCCGGGGCTTCGCGCAGGCGGCCAACGACGCCCTCCAGACCATCATCTATGTCCACGACCACCCGGCGCCCGATCCCCAGCCGGCAACCCCGTAGCCCTCACCTGGCGGGATCGATGACGTGGGAGCACGCCCTCAACGAGCGTGCTCCCACGAGTCCAGCCAGCGGGGCACGCACCGGACGGCGTTCTCTCGCGGACTCACGGCACCATCCCACGTCCGGACGGGCGTCCCTCGGCATGTGGGGCCCTGGGGGCGCCGATGAACGGGGGGAAGCCCGATGAGATCCCTTCGCCACCTCCTCGCCGCCTGTCTGCTAGGCCTGCTGGCGGCCTGCGCCACGACGACGGGGAACGTCACCATCACGCTCGACCCGAGCCAGCACACCCTCGTCCCGCTCGAGACCCACGCCTTCACGGCCACGGTGTCGGGCACCACCAACACCGACGTGACCTGGCAGGCAACGGCTGGCTCGGTATCGGGCAGCGGCGCCACCATCGACTACACCGCACCGGCCACCCCGGGTTCGTACCAGTTGTCGGCCACGAGCGTCGCCGATGCGAGCAAGACCGCCACCGCCGCGATCACCGTGGCCGCGATCCCGCCCGCCCCGATCTCCGTGAAGCTGCTGGCGAGCGACGCGGCCGCGGGCGACCTGTTCGGCCATGACGTCGCGATCGACGGTGACGTCGCGGTCGTCGGCGCCCCCAGGCACGATCTCGCCGGCGAGGACGCCGGCGCCGCCTACGTCTACCGGCGGTCGGCAGGCACCTGGCAGGAGGAGGCCGTGCTCACCGCGCCCGATGCGGCCGCCGACGCCTTCTTCGGTTGGGCGGTGGCCGTCAGCGGCGACACCGTCGCGGTCGGGAACGCCGCCGAGCCCAGGACCGCCGCGTAC
>JASBRS010000090.1 GCA_030149325.1 Deinococci bacterium | reverse complement strand
GAGAGCTTGGCGTTCTTCTCGATGAACGACGACCACTCGTCCGGCACGTCGATCTCCGGGAAGATCGCGTCGACCGGGCAGGCGGGCACGCAGGCGCCGCAGTCGATGCACTCTTCGGGGTGGATGTAGAACTGGTCCTCGGCCTCGTAGATGCACTCGACGGGGCAGACATCCACGCAGGCCGCATCCTTGGTGCCGATGCACGGTTCGGCGATCACGTATGCCATCGCGTTTCCTCTCCGAGTCGCACCGTGCGCGCGCGGCAGCTCTCGCGAACCCTCCACGCGCCCTTCCAGGGGGTGCGGCCGATCCTAGCGTAACAGGTCCGCAGCGCCGTGCCACAGGCACCGAGCGGCGATCACGGACTCCGTCGGAGTTGTAACAGGACGGACCCCTCCGAAGCAAGGACGAATGTCCATTGCCCGCCCAAGGAACGCGTGAGGGACGAAGATCGTGCCGCTTCTTCGACGTGGCGGCGATGCCCGGCAGGTGATACAATGGGGCTGGATCGAGGAGCCCCGGTCGACGTCCGACTCCGGCTCCCCGCATCAAGCCCCCAGCGCGCCGTCCACGAGGCCGGCGTCAACCCAGGGGGCTTTTCCCTTGCCCGGCCGTCGCGTCGGTGTCGCCCTCGCCGGCGGCGGGCCCGTGGACCACCAGCACCGGGACGTCGGCGGTGGCCAGCAGCGACTCCCCGCCGGCCTCGTCCAGCGCGCCGGCATCGGCTGGGAGCACCAGGGCGCCGGCGGCTTCCCGACGCACGACCGCCCGCAGTGCCGCAGGGCCCGCCCCCGCCAGCAGCCGCACCCGGCTCGGCGGTGCGCCCAGGCTCGCGAGCAGGTCCTGGGCCTGGTCCTCACGGGCGGCCTGCTCACGACCCGGGGCCACCGCCAGCACCAGGGCGCCGCGGACCGGGCCGGTGAGCGCCACCGCCGTCGCCAGCGTCGTCCGCCAGCCGGGGCCCTCCAACAGCACCAGCAGCGGTAGGCGGAGCTGCGTGCCGTGCCGTGCCACGAGCACCGGAGAGCGCGTCCTGCGCAGGACGGCGCCCGCCGTCTCGCCCAGGCCGCGCGCCCGCATCGGCGACCAGCCGGCGGCGCCGAGGCTCAACAGGTCGGTCAGCTCGAGGCTCGCGAGGATCTCGGCCGCCACGTGGCCGCGCCGGACGCGGAAGGTCCACGGCACCTCGGCGCGGGCCGCGGCGGCCGCCACCCGGGCCTCGACGCGTCGCGCCAGGTCCTGCAGGCGCCGCTCCGTCTGGGCGACGTCGAGGGGCCGGGCGGTCCCGGAGAAGGTCGCGACCTCGCGCGCGAACGGCAGGGCGGTGGCGTGCAGCAGTCGGAGGTCCTCGACGAACAGCGCCAGGAGCTCCAGCCGGCGGGCCGCCGCCAGCGTCACCGCGGCCTGCAGCGCCGCCAGGCTGTGGGGGGAGGCGTCGATGGCCACCAGGATGCGGCGCACCCGTTCGGGACCGGCCGCGTCGCTCATGCCGCGCCGGCCCCGTCCGCCGGGTCGTCGCGGCGGGCGCGCTCCGAGAACTCCGAGAGCCGGTCGGCCATCGCGCGGAGCCGAGCCTCCACCGAGGCGTTGACACTGCCCTCGGGGAAGCCGCCGTCGTCACCTCGCTCGCCGGCGGGATGGCCGGTCAGGAGCTCGATCCCCTGGTCGACGTGGTCGACCGCGTAGACGTGGAAAGCGCCGTCGTCGACGGCGTCCACGACGTCCTGCCGCAGCATCAGGTGGGCGACGTTGGCGCGTGGGATGAGGACGCCCTGGCGACCGCTGAGGCCGCGCTCGCGGCACAGGTCGAAGAAGCCCTCGATCTTCTCGTTGACGCCGCCGATGGCCTGGACGTTGCCGAGCTGGTCGACCGAGCCGGTCACCGCCAGGTCCTGGCGCAGCGGTACCCGGGCGATGGCGGAGAGCAGGGCGTAGAGCTCGGCCGACGACGCGCTGTCGCCGTCCACGCCGCCGTAGGACTGCTCGAACACCAGCGTCGCGGCCAGCGAGAGCGGGGCCTCGCCGGCGTAGCGGGCGCCCAGGAACCCGGCCAGGATCAACACGCCCTTGCTGTGCAGCGGCCCCCCCAGCTCCACCTCGCGCTCGATGTCGGTCACCTCGCCCCGTCCCAGCCGCACGCGTGCGGTGATGCGGCTGGGGTGGCCGAAGGTGGACGGGCCGAGCTGGATCACCGACAGGCCGTTGACCTGCCCGACCGCCTCCCCCTCGGTCTCGATGCGCACGATCCGCCTCAGCGTTGCCTCCTGCATGCGCTCACGCACCCGATCGGCGCGGTACAGCCGCTGGTCGAGAGCGCGCTGGACGTGCTCGACGCGCACCGGCACGGCGGCGCCGGCGTGGAAGGCGGCCTCGCGCAGCAGGTCGACCAGCGGCCCGGTGCGCGTGGTCAGCCGCTCGGCGTCGCCGGCCACGCGCGAGGCGTGCTCGATGACGCGGGCGACGGCGGCGTCGTCGAAGCTCGGGAGCTCGGCACCCTGAACGAGGGCGGCGACCAGGGCGGCGAAGGCGGTCTCGTGGTCGGGGTCGCGCGGCATGACGTCCTCGAAGTCCGCCGCGACCTTGAACAGGTCGAGGAACTCGGGATCGTAGGTGCAGAGCAGGTAGTAGATCAGGCGGTCGCCGATCAGCACGACCTTGATGTCGATGGCCGCGGGTTCGGGCTCGAGCGACGTGGTGCTGACCAGCCCCATGCTCTGGCCGAGCGACTCGATGCGCACCTGGCGCGCCTTCAGCGCCCGCTTGAGGCCCTCCCAGGCGTGGGGCTGCTGCAGCACCTGGCGGGCGTCGAGCAGCAGGAAGCCGCCGTTGGCGCGGTGCAGCGCGCCGGGGCGGATGAGGTTGAAGTCGGTCACGAGGGTGCCCATCTGGGCCACGTACTCCACCCGCCCGACGAGGTTGGCGTAGGTGGGGTTGTCCTCGGTCACGATGGGCGCGCCCGGCTGCCCGTCGTGGTCGACCAGCACGTTGACGCGGAAGCGCCTGAGGAAGGCCTCGCTGGCCGACGCCCGACCGCCGTCGTCGTCGTGACCGCCGTCCCCCCGGCCGCCGGCAGGCCGCAGGATCTGCGGGGCGTTGTCGATGAGGTCGGCTCGCACCGCCTCCAGGTAGTCGTGGACCGCGGTCGGTTGCTGGAAGACCGAACGGACCTCGTCGACGAGGTGGCCGATGGCCGCCTCGCTGATCTCGTGGTCGAGATCCCGGATCTTCTCGCGCCGCTGCCGGTCCCAGCCCGGGATGGCACGGAGCACGCGTTGCAGCTCGCCTTGCAAAGCCTCGATGTCGGCGCGGATGCGCTTCTGATCGTCCTCGGGCAGCGCTTCGAAGGCCTCGGAGTCGAGGACGTCCCCGTCCTTCATGGGCGCGAACACCATCCCCACCGGGGTCGCCAGCATCGCCAGGCCACGCGCGCGCGCCCGTTCCTGGATCTCCTTGAAGCCGGCCTCCGGCTTCTCCTTGAAGGCGTCCTCGATGGCCTTCAGGCGCGCCTGGTACTCCTCGCTCTCGAACGCCGCCGGCAGCGCCGTGACGACCTCGTCGAGCAGGCGCCGCATGGCCTCCTGGAGCTCGCGACCGCGCCCGGCCGGCAGCGCCAGGACGCGAGGCTTCGCGGCCTCGTCGAAGTTGTGGACGTACGCCAGGTCCGACGGCGTGGCCCGGCCCTCGGCCGCCCGCTGCAGGTAGCGCAGGACCAGGTGGTGACGGCCGGTGCCGGCGTCCCCCAGGGCGAAGACGTTGAAGCCGTCGTGGAGCATGCCCAGCCCGACCTCGAGGGCCGCGGCGACGCGCGGTTGCCCAAGAGCCAGGCGCGGGTCGGGGGCGTCGTCCGTGGTCCGGAACGGCAGCGATGCGGGATCGCAGTTACGGCGCAGGACGTCGGGGGAGAGCGCTTCCGGGAGGGGCATCGATCCTCACCTTCTCCGGGCCGCCGCCGTGGCGGCCGCTCGAGCTAGCTCGCGGCCTCCGTCCTCACGGGGGTGCAGTGCCAGCGCGTGAGCTTCCAGCCTTCGTCGGTCAGGCGCCACAGCAGCGTGGCCGTGCACAGCTCGTGCCGGGTGCCGCCATCGGCCTCCGGGACCGGCCTCCGCAGCCGCACCACCGCCCAGCCCGTCTCCTGGTCGGGGTGGCCGTCGTAGGCGACGATGGTGCTCTCGCGGCGGGTGCCGCCCGGCACCGACAGTCGGTCCCGGAGGCCGGCACGATCGAGCGCTACGGCGGGGGCGCCGGCATGGCCGTCGACGAAGGTGAGATCGGGGGTGGTGAGGGGCTCGAGGGCCGCGTAGTTGCCGCGGTCGAGCGCCGACAAGACGGCCTGCGTGAGCGCGTACAGGGGCCTGGTGACGTCGTCCATGGCCGCCTCCGACGGACGCGGCCTGGCGAGGGTGAGGCGCCGGCTGCGTCGCCTCCAGTGTAGGCCGGCGACCCGAGCGGTGCCGTGGCCGCCGCGTACGCCGCGACCGGACGCACGACGACGCCCGCCGCGGATCTCCGGGCGGGCTCGCGAAGGCGCGATGCAAGGGCCCAACATGAGAGCAACCCTCCATCGCCTTTTCTCGCTCAGTCGGTGCTCCTCGGAGGAGGAGTTACGCGGTCGAGCCTCCAGTGGGACGGGGGCTGCTCTTCGAGAAGTGGTCTTTGGCCTCTATGGTCGAGACCTCCTTCCAAGGCTGATGATAGCGCCGCCGCGTGGCCCGGGAAGGGTCGGAGTTCCTGGTGTCGGAGGACCCCATGCGCTAAGATGGGTCTTTGGGAGCGCTCCTCGCAGAGCGTGAGCGTCCCACCCTTCCGACAGCCCTCTCCGCAACCGTCGCCACGTCGCCGTGGAGGCCCCGTGACGCGGTTCGGCCCGCGTCCCCAGCGGACGCGGGCCGAACCGATCGATACCAGGTGGTCGACGTCAGCGCATGAACAGGCCGCCGAAGCCGGCGATCAGGGCGGCGAAGATCAGCGACACGGTGTTGATGACCTTGATGAGCGGGTTGATCGAGGGGCCGGCGGTGTCCTTGTAGGGATCGCCGACGGTATCTCCGACCACGCTGGCGGCGTGGGCGTCCGAGCCCTTGCCGCCGTAGTTGCCGTCCTCGATGAACTTCTTGGCGTTGTCCCAGGCGCCGCCGCCGTTGGCCATCATGAGCGCCATCGACAGGCCGCTGATGATCACGCCGATGAGCACGCCGCCCATCGCCAGGGGCCCGAACAGCACGCCGGTGAGCAGCGGAGCCACGACCGCCAGGATGCCCGGGACGGCCATCTCACGCAGCGCCGCCGCCGTGACGATGTCGACGGCCTTGCCGTACTCGGGCTTGGCGGTGCCCTCCATGATGCCGGGGATCTCGCGGAACTGACGGCGGACCTCGGTGATCACGTGGCCGGCGGCCTTCCCGACCGACTCCATGAGGTACGAGCTGAACAGGAACGGGATCATGCCGCCGATGAGCAGCCCCACCAGCACCACGGGGTCGTTGAGGCGGAAGGCGCCGTCGCCGAACAGCGCGGGCTTGGCCAGCTTGACGCGTTCGGCGTAGTCGGCGAACAACACCAGCGCCGCCAGCGCCGCAGAGCCTACGGCGTAGCCCTTGGTGACGGCCTTGGTCGTGTTCCCCACGGCGTCGAGGGCGTCGGTGTGGGCGCGCACGTCCTCCGGCAGCTCGGCCATCTCGGCGATGCCGCCGGCGTTGTCGGTGATCGGCCCGTAGGTGTCCATGGCGACCACCATGTCCGCGACCGACAGCATGGCGACGGCGGCGATGCCGATGCCGTAGAGGCCGGCCAAGGCCCAGGCGACGAAGACCGCGGCGACCAGCACGATCACCGGCAGCGCGGTCGATTGCATGCCCACCGCGAGGCCGCTGATGATGTTGGTGGCGCTCCCGGTGGTGGAGGCCTTGGCGATGCGCTGCACCGGCCCGTAGTCGGTCCCGGTGTAGTACTCGGTGATGACCATGATCAGGATCGTCACCACGATGCCGACGAGGCTGGCGCCGTAGATGCTGCCCCAGCCCGCGGCGCGGTTGAGGACGCTGAAATCGAAGTTGCGGAACATGGCGTAGGTGGCGATCAGGAAGCCCACCGCGCTGATGGCCGCGCTGAGGAACACGCCGTTGTAGAGCGCGCGCATGATGTTGCCGCTCTTGGGAAGGCGCACCACCTGGGTGCCGAGGATGCTCGCCAGGATGGCGATGGCGCCCAGCACCAGGGGGTAGAGCACCAGGTTGGTGACGGCGTGCTCGCCCGGCAACAGGTAGCCGAGGAACACCGCGCCGACGGCGGTGACGGCGTAGGTCTCGAACAGGTCGGCGCCCATGCCGGCGCAGTCGCCGACGTTGTCGCCGACGTTGTCCGCGATGACGGCGGGGTTGCGCGGGTCGTCCTCGGGGATGCCCGCCTCGACCTTGCCGACCAGGTCGGCTCCGACGTCGGCGGCCTTGGTGTAGATGCCGCCGCCCACACGGGCGAAGAGGCTGATCAGGCTGGCGCCGAAGGCGAAGCCCACCAGCGGGCCCACCGGGTCGGACAGCTTGAGCACCACCTCGAACAGCCAGAAGAAGCCCGAGACGCCCAGCAGGGCCAGGCCCGCGACCGCCAGGCCGGCCACGGCGCCGCCGTTGAAGGCGATGCGGAGCGCGCCGCCGAGCCCGCTGCGGGCGGCCTGCGCCACCCGGACGTTGGCGCGCACGGCGACGTTCATGCCGATGTAGCCGCTGAACGCCGAGAACAGGGCTCCGATGAGGAAGCCCACCGTCGTCCACCACCACAGCACGGCATCGGGCCCGCTGTTGAGCACGGCCACCAACGCGAACAGCGCGGCGATGATGATGGCGACCACGAAGATCGTGCGGTACTGCCGGTTCATGTAGGCCCCGGCGCCCTGGCGGACCGCGTCGGAGATCTCCACCATGCGGTCGTCGCCGGTGGGCGCCGCCATGATGGCACGTGCCACCAGGCCGGCCGCCGCCAGGGCGACGAGGGCCGCGATAGGAACGAGGATGATGAGTCCGTCCATCTTGCCTCCAGCGTCAGTGCGGGTTCCCGCAGGGGTCGCGCGTCGTCACAGGGAGCGTCGACGCGCGGATCCGTCTCCGGTTCGAAACGCAAGCGCGAGTTTACCAGCTTTCCGAACGCGTCGTACCGCGGCGGGGCGGTCCCGCGCGCGGTGTAAGGTGGGCGCCAAGCCCGGAAGGAGGCCTGCATGAGCCCCCACCGCCTCGCCGGCGAGCCGGCCCCCAGGGAGCTGCTCGTCGACGTCCCGCGTCTGATCGCCAGCTACTACACCGTCCGCCCCGACCCCGGCCTGCCCGCCCAGCGCGTGGCCTTCGGGACGTCCGGCCACCGCGGCACCAGCCTCTCCGGCAGCTTCAACGAGGACCACATCCTGGCCGTCGCCCAGGCCGTCAGCGAGTACCGTGCCGAGCGCGGCGTCCGCGGTCCGTTGGTACTCGGTGCCGACACCCACGCTCTGTCCGAGCCGGCCCTGCGCACGGCGCTGGAGGTGCTGGTCGCCAACGGCGTCAGCGTGGTGGTACCGCAGGACTTCGCGCCCGCGCCCACCCCGGTCGTGTCGCACGCGGTGCTCCAGCACAACGCCCAGGGCGACCGACCCAGGGCCGACGGCATCGTCATCACCCCGTCGCACAACCCCCCGCAGGACGGCGGGTTCAAGTACAACCCGCCGCACGGGGGGCCCGCGGGAACGGACGCCACGCAGTGGATCCAGCGCCGCGCCAACGAGCTCCTGGAGGGCGGGCTGGCCGACGTGCGGCGCCTTCCCTACGCCCGGGCCGCCGGCGCGGTGGAGCGGCGCGACCTGGTGACGCCCTACGTCGCCGATCTCGGTGCCGTCGTCGATCTGCCCGCGGTGCGGGCTGCCGGCGTGCGCATCGGCGTCGACCCTCTGGGCGGAGCCTCGCTCGCCTACTGGGAGCCCATCGCCGAACGCTGGGGGCTCGACCTGCACGTCGTCAACACCGTCGTCGACCCCGCCTTCGGCTTCATGCGTGTCGATCACGACGGCAAGATCCGCATGGACTGCTCGTCCCCCTACGCCATGGCCGGGCTCATCGGTCTGCGAAGCGACTTCGACATCGCCTTCGGCAACGACCCGGACGCCGATCGTCACGGCATCGTGACGCCGTCGGCGGGCCTGATGAACCCCAACCACTACCTGAGCGTGGCGGTCGACTACCTCTTCCGCCACCGCCCCGGCTGGTCGCCCACCGCGGCGGTGGGCAAGACGCTGGTGTCGAGCTCGATGATCGACCGAGTGGCCGCCGACCTGAGGAGGCCCCTGGCGGAGGTGCCCGTGGGCTTCAAGTACTTCGTCGATGGCCTGCTGGACGGCAGCTACGGCTTCGGCGGGGAGGAGAGTGCGGGAGCTTCGTTCCTCCGCATGGACGGCGGCGTGTGGACGACCGACAAGGACGGTCTGCTGCTCGGCCTGCTGGCGGCCGAGATCACCGCCGTGACCGGCAAGGACCCCGCCGAGCTGTACGCGGGCCTCGCCTCGCGCTTCGGCGAGCCCGCCTACGCCCGCAGCGACGTCCCTGCGACGGCGGCACAGAAGCAGGTGCTGGCGCGGCTGTCGCCCGACGCGGTGCGGGCACGGACGCTGGCCGGGGAGCCGATCCTCCAGCTCCTGACCGAGGCTCCGGCCAACGGCGAGCCGATCGGCGGCCTCAAGGTCGTCACCGAGAACGGTTGGTTCGCGGCCCGGCCGTCGGGGACCGAGGACGTCTACAAGATCTACGCCGAGAGCTTCCGCGGTCCCGAGCACCTGGAGGCCCTCCAGGACGAGGCTCGTGCGCTGGTGCAAGCCGCCTTCGACGCGGCCGGCGCCACCTGAGCCACGGCCCCGGACGCCGGTCGGCGCCACCGGCGAGTGCCGTGGCGGGCGTCGGGGGCGTCGATAGTGACGATTTGTTCATTGTGAGGGCGCGCGCGTTCCCGTAGCGTGACGTCATGGCGAGGACCCCCCCCGAGAGCACGGCGGACGCCCGTCCCCGGATGCGGTCCAGCGATATCGTGATCGACGACGAACGGCTGAGTCTGGCGGCCAAGGGGGTGTTCGTGACGGTCACGTTGCTGGGCAACGGCTGTCGCATCGAGGAGATCGCGCGGCACTGCCGGGACGACGCCGATCTGCTGACCGAAGCGCTGCAGGAACTGACCCGATTCCGCTACGTACGCGTCGATCGCGGAGCGATACGGCTCGAGGAAGCGCCCTACTTCGGCGTCCCCGAGGCCTGAACCGACGCCTACGCCGTGGTCGCCCCGCGTCCGCCTGCGCGGAGGCGGTGGCTAGCTCGCGTCGAGGTGGGGCACGCTCAACACCGGTACGGGGCTGGAGCGGATGAGCATGTCGGCGCGGCTCCCGAGCAGCAGACCGAGCGTGCTGGAGTGGCGCCGCAGGCCGATGGCGATGAGGTCGGCGCCGAGCTCCTGGGCCGCCTTGGGGAGCTCCTGGGCGGGGTTGCCGTCGAGCACCAGGTGGCGTTCGGCGGCGTCGCCCGCAAGGGCGTTGAGCGCGTCGGTGACGGTGTTCATGTAGTCGGGGTTGTCGCGAACGCGGGCGTCGTCGAGCACGTGGGCGATCACCAAGTGGATGCCCGAACGGGCCAGCTTGCGGCAGAAGGTCCAGGCGCTCCGCGACGCATCACCGAAGTCCGTGCCCACCAGGATGCGGCGCACCTCCAACGACGGCACCTCGTCGCGCACGGTCACGACCGGCGCCGGCGAGCGCCGGACCAGACGGCCGGCGATGCCCCCCAGGAAGAAGTTGTCGAGGCGGCTGGCGCCGTGCGCGCCCATCACCACGAGGTCGGCCGAGCGCGCGGCGTCGAGCAGCTCGCGGACGGGCTCGCCCCAGCGCAGCTCGGAGCTGGCGTCGGGGGAGGCCATGTGCTCGAGCATGTTGCGGAGCGTCGCGACCTCGTCCTTGCGGGCCTCGTCGAGCGAGCGCACGAGCTCCGGGCTGAGGCTGTCGAGCTGCGGTTGCAGGTACGGATGCGAGCGGAACGACTCGAAGCGCTGCTGGACGTGGACGATGTGGAGCTCGCCGTCGACCTTGCGCCTGAGGTCGCGCGCCAGGCCGAGCGCGCGCTCGGCGGTGGCCGAGAAATCGGTGGGGTGCAGGATCCGCATCGACGACCTCCGGTTCCCTGACAGCCCGCCCTACCGGGCGGTGGCGCCGCGGAGCGACGAGGACTCGTGGTTCTGCCCCTCGGCGATGGTCGGTCCACTCTAGCAGGGATGGGGGGGCGCGGCGAGGGGCGTTCGGCCCTGCCAGACGGTCCTCAGCAGATGCGGGGGAGTTGCTCCTCGACCGGCATCTCGAGGAGGCGGTGGCTGCCGTAGGCGGTCTCGACCACGGCGCGACCCGCCGGTTGCTCCACCAGGTCGCCGACGCGAGCCGCCCCGCGGCCCAGCGGGTGGGCCCGCAAGGCGTCCAGGGCGGCCTCCGCCCGGTCGGGCGGCACCGCGACGATGAGCTTCCCCTCGTTCGCCACCAGCAGCGGGTCGATCCCCAGCATCTCACTCATTGCGGCCACGTCCGCGGACAGCGGCAGGTCGGCGTCGCGCAGCCGCACTCCGAACGGCCGATCGGTCACCATCTCGTTGGCGACGGCGGCCAGGCCGCCGCGGG
This sequence comes from Deinococci bacterium, assembly GCA_030149325.1. GTDB lineage: Bacteria > Deinococcota > Deinococci > Deinococcales > Trueperaceae > JASBRS01. The sequence continues at coordinate 1,220 of JASBRS010000090.1, read as the reverse complement.
TGAGGTCGCGCATGAAGCGCACCTCGGGCACCGCCTCCAGCAGGGCCGCCACCAGGCCGTGGAGGGGGGCCACGTCGCTGCGCAGCTCGGGTCCCGCGTCGAGCCCCTGCCGTGCGGCCAGGACCGCCAGCCCGTGGTCGCCGAGGGTGCCGTTGACGAGCAGCTCGTCGCCGGCGGCCAGCCGGTGCGGACCGATGTCGCGTCCCTGGGGAACGAAGCCCACGCCGGTGGTGTTGATGAAGATGCCGTCGCCCTTGCCGCGCTCGACCACCTTGGTGTCGCCGGCCACGATGACGATGCCGACCTCGTCGGCGGTGGCCTTCATCGAGCGCGCCACCTCGGCCAGGTGGTCGAGCCGGAAGCCCTCCTCGAGGATGAAGGCCGCCGACAGGTAGCGCGGTTGCGCCCCCATCACCGCCAGGTCGTTGACGGTGCCGGCCACCGCCAGCCGTCCGATGTCGCCGCCCGGGAAGCGCCAGGGGTGGACGGCGTGGCTGTCGGTGGCGATCGCCAGGCGCCCGCCTGGGTTGTCCACGACCGCAGCGTCGGTCAGGGCGGCCAGCGGTCCGTTGGCGAAGGCGGCGACGAAGACGTCGCGGATCAGATCGGCGCTCAGCCGGCCGCCGCTTCCGTGGGCCAGCCGGATCGTCTCAAAGCGGGCCATGCTCGGTCGCCTCCCTGGCGGGCACCACCGTCAACCGGCCGTGTGCCGTGCCGTAGAGGTGCCAGGCCCGGCAGGTGCCCTCGTGGCCGACCATGCAGGGGCCGTAGGGGTGGTCGGGGGTGCAGCGCTTGCCGAAGAGCGGGCAGGCATCGGGGCGGGCCAACCCCAGCGTGACGTCGGCACAACGGCACCCGGCCGGATGCTCGCTGGCCCGCTCGGCGTCGTCGAGGGCGGCGGCCTCGGGGAAGCGCTCGATCGCGCGGTAGCGACGGTAGGCGGGACGCAGCCGATAGCCCGAGCCGGGGATGTCGGCGATGCCGCGCCAACGCATGGTCACGAGCTCGAACACCTCGTCGAGCTCGGCCAGGGCCCGCGGGTTGCCATCGTCGGCGACGACCCGGGGGTAGCTGTTGGCGAGCCGGGGCTCGCCCACGACGAGCTGCTCGAGCAGCTCCGCCACGCCCGCCAGCACGTCCACTGGTTCGAAGCCGGCCACCGCGCAGGCCAGCCCCCGCTCGGGCAGGTGGCGGTAGGGCTCGAGCCCGGTGATGGCGGA
>JASBRS010000087.1 GCA_030149325.1 Deinococci bacterium | reverse complement strand
GCGGCCGCCGCGGTGGCGGTGGCGGAGGCGGGCGAGGCGGTCTCGACCGCGGCCCGCGCGGCGACGGTCGCGGCGATCGCCGGCCGCCCCGCGACCGCCGCTAGACCCGCACCCCTCGGGGCGTTCCCGGTCCGTGACGGGAGCGCCCCCGGGGCGCCCGCCCGGGCGCCCACGACGTCTCTCCTCCGCGGCACGGACCGCACCGAGCCCAGGCTCGGACCCGTACGTGCGCCCCCTTCTATCCAGGCGCACGACGGCGACCCGGCGGCGTCGCCCGACTCGGCGACCCCCACGGGGGCACGGACCCCACGGCCCCCGACCTATCTAGCGAGCACGGCCCCGTCCGGATCCGGGCGGCAGGCCGTACAGACACGGCAAGGCCGGCGTTTGGGACGCCCTCGCCGACGCGCACGACGCGCGTCGCACAGGCGGCCCATGCCGGCGGACACGAGAGGAGTGTCATGGCTGCGGACGACCGCAAACTGCGCATCATCCCCCTGGGCGGCATGGGCGAGATCGGCAAGAACATGTTCGCCTTCGAATACGAGAACGAGATCCTGTTGGTGGACGGGGGCCTCGCCTTCCCCGACGCCGACATGCTGGGCGTGGACATCCTGGTGCCCAAGATCGACTGGGTCATCGAGAACGCTGCCAAGATCAAGGGCTGGGTGCTGACCCACGGCCACGAGGACCACATCGGCGGCCTGCCCTACATGATCAAGCTGCTGCCCAAGATCCCCATGTACGGAGCCAAGCTGACGCTGGGCCTGCTGCGGGGCAAGTTCGAAGAGTTCAAGCTCTCCGAGTCGGACGTCGACCTGCACGAGATCACGCCCGACGACCGCATCAAGATCAGCAAGTACTTCACCGTCGACTTCTTCCGCATGACCCACTCCATCCCCGACAACAGCGGCCTGGTCATCCACACGCCGCTCGGGCGGGTGGTGCACTCCGGCGACTTCAAGCTCGACTACAACCCGGCCGACGGCAAGACCAGCCACCTGCACAAGCTCGCGCAGGCCGGCGAGGACGGCGTGCTGCTGCTCATCTCCGACTCCACCAACGCCGAGCGCCCGGGCTACACCCCCAGCGAGCGCGACGTCATGCGCGCCGTCGAGGACATCGTCTCCCGCGCCAAGGGGCGCGTGGTGGTGACCACCTTCTCCAGCCACGTGCACCGGCTCCAGAACTTCGTGCGCGTCGCGGAGCGCTTCGACCGGCGCGTGGTGATGGAGGGCCGGTCGATGGTCAAGAACGCCACCATCGCCCAGGAGCTCGGCTACCTCGAGTCCAAGCAACCGTTCGTGGCCAGCGACAACGTCGGCGACCTGCAGGACGACAAGGTGCTGTTCCTGTGCACCGGCTCGCAGGGCCAGCCGATGGCGGCGCTGTCGCGGCTGGCGTCGGGTAGCCACCGCAAGATCACGCTCAAGCCGGGCGACACCGTGATCATGTCGTCGAACCCCATCCCCGGCAACGAGGAGGCGGTCGGGCGCGTCATCAACCAGCTCTACGAGCGCAACGTCAACGTCTACTACCCTCCGACGTACAAGGTGCACGCCTCGGGCCACGCCTCGCAGGAGGAGCTGAAGCTCATCCTCGACCTCACTCGGCCCCGCTTCTTCATGCCGTGGCACGGCGAGATGCGTCACCAGGTCAACCACCTGCGCCTGGCGCAGGGCATGAGCCACCCGCCCAAGAAGGCGCTGATCGCGCACAACGGCGACGTCGTCGAGCTCAGCCGCGACGACCTCAAGGTCGCCGGGCAGGTCGAGGCCGGTGTGGTCTTCATCGACAGCGTCGGTCGGGCCGGCGACGAGGTGACCGAGCCGGTCATCCGTGACCGCCAGATGCTGTCGGCCGAAGGCGTCATCGTCATCATGGCGCTGGCCTCGCGCAAGCCCTCGGTCGAGGTCATCACGCGCGGCGTCGCGCAGGGTGAGAACGGCCTGGTCAAGGAGGTCGAGCGCATCGCGCTGGAGAGCCTGCAGCGCGGCGTGCGCGAGAAGCGGCGCCTCAACGACATCCGGGACGACATCTTCTACCCGGTCCGGCGCTACATCCGCAAGGCCACGGGCCGCAACCCGCTCATCGTGCCGACGGTGCTGCAGGGCTAGTCGGGCCGCCCGGGGTGCCGATCAGGCGATCGGCCGGTCCGCCCAGGGCTCCGGGTCGGCGCCGGCCAGCCAGTCACGGACGCGCTCCAGGGCGCGGGCGGTGAGCTCACGCCCCTGGGCGATGACGTCGTCCTCCACGAGCAGCGCGTTGCTGACGCGGCGCTGGCAGTCGAAGCCGGCCACGGCGACGTAGCGACCGTCGCGGTAGAGCTCGAGCGCGCGCTCGACCGGCACCTCGTAGAGGGTGTCGACCTCGTCGCAACTCAGCGAGTACTCGCTCAGCGGGCGCTCGTCGCGCACCACGTAGACGTCCTGGATCTCGCGGTCGAGAGCGCCCTCGTAGGTCCGGACCGAGCGCGCGCTGCCGAGGAAGGTGAGCTGGCCCGGCCGCACCTGCAGGCCGAGCTCCTCCTCCGCCTCGCGCACCACCTCGATCAGCGTCTCGCCGTAGCGCACGTGCCCCCCCACGCTGACGTCGATGCGCCCCGGCTCCAGGTCCTTGCGCTTCGAGCGCCGCTGCAACAGCACCAGGTCCCCCTCGCGCACCACCCACAGGTGGAAGGCGCGGTGCCAGTCGCCGTCGCGGTGCACCGCCGCGCGGGGCTTGCCCTCGCCCCGAGGCAGCCCGGTCTCGTCGAGGACCTCGAGCGGTTCGTCGGCGTCGGTCGGCATGGCACCATTGTAGGTGCCGTGGACAGGACGCAGACCCGGCGCGCCCGCCAGGGCCACCCCCGCTCGTCTCGCCTTGACGCGCCCGACGCGCCCCTCGTAGACTCTCTAGACGGCGCGCATGCGCGCCATGAAGCCACCTCCGGGGTGTAGCGCAGCCTGGTAGCGCACTTGACTGGGGGTCAAGTGGTCGCTGGTTCAAATCCAGTCACCCCGACCAGATGGGTCCCGCGAACCGGGACGAGGACGGAGCCGGCCCCCTCGGGCCGGCTCTCTCGTGGTCGGCCCGAGCCCAAGGGGCTCCGCGTAGCATGGACCATGGATCCCGCCGAGCTGCTGACGCGGCACGGCCTGCCCACGGCCGGGCTCGAGCCCATGGCCGGCGGCCTCGTCAACCGCGCGTGGCGCACCGCGCGCCACGTGGTCCGGGTCGGCCCGAACGCCGACCATCCGCGCGAAGCGCGCCTGGCGTCGGCCGCCCGCGCCCTCGGCGTGGCCACGCCCCCCGCCGTGGCCGCCGGCTCCGGCTACAGCATCTGGGAGCGCTGGCCCGGCGCTCCGCCGCGCGAGCCCGCGCGGGTCCCGACGGCCACCTGGAACGCCCTCCTCGACGACCTCGACCGCGTCCATGCCGCGCCGCTCGAGCCGCGCCCGGCGGACGCGCCTTCGAGCTGGCGGGGTCGGCCCGCGTGGGTCGAGGCGTCGCAGCCGGCCGCCCGCTGGTCGACCGCGGAACGCCAGCAACTCGAGCGCCTGCTGGCGGCCGAACGCCCCCTCGCCCACCCCGCCTTCGTCCACGGCGACGCCTTCGCCGCCAACGTCCTGGTGGACGCGGACGGCGGCTACGTCGGCATCGTCGACTGGGGCTGCGCCGGCTGGTCCAGCCTCGAGCACGAGGCCGCCCGCCTCGAGGACGCCGCTCTCGACCTGGCGCGAGAGCGCTGGCGGCGCGATCTCGACATCGAGCTGGTGCGGGCGCTGCGGGTGGACCTGCTGCTGGAGGTCGCCGCTCGCGGCTTCGCGACCTTCGACGCCGTGCGCAGGCTGCTACGCCACGCCGTAGGCTAGCCGACGCCGCCTACGACGGTTCCGGGCCGGGTCGCGCCGTCACACCTCGCCGCCGAGCGCTCGGATGGCCCGCAGCCAGCTGTCGCGCTCCGGACCGGCGGGCTCGTCGGCGAACCGGTAGTCCTGCCGGCGACGGAACTCGGCCAGCTCGTCGAGGATCTG
>JASBRS010000079.1 GCA_030149325.1 Deinococci bacterium | reverse complement strand
TGGCGGTCGCGGCGCCGCGCAGCAGCCGCCGTGCCACCCCCGCGGTGGCGGCGTCCAGGTCGCGCCTCGCCACCAACCACACGTTCACCAGGTCCTCGCCGGGCTCCACCGCCACCCGTGCCAACCAGCCCGCCGCGCTTTCCGGGCCCACGTACGACCACACCGTCACGCCGATCCCCTGACCCGCCAGCACCGCCGCGCGCACCGCGGCGGGACCGCTGAGCTCCAGCGTGAGGCCGGGCTCGAGCCCGGCCCGCCGCATCTCGCTGCGCACCTGGGCGTGGAGGCTGCTGGCGCGCGACGGCAGCAGCAGCGTCTCGCCGCGCAGCGCCGCGGCGTCGATCTGCCCCTCGCGGGCCACGGGGTCGTCGGGCAGGGTGGCGAGGCACAGCCGTTCGGTGCCCAGCCGCTCCACCGCCAACCGCTCGTCGGCGTGCGGCGGCGGCGCCAGCGTCACGGCGGCGTCGAGCGATCCGCCCAGCACCGCCTCCATCAGCGGCGCCGAGTAGCCCTCGCGCAGCTCGGGCCGCACCGGCGTGCCGAGCTGCGCCAGCCTCCGTGCCTCGCGCAGCAGCGCGCCGCTGAGGCGCGGCACCAGGTGGTGGCTGAGCCCGATGCGCACCGGCAGCGGGGTGGGGTCGGGGTGCGCGAGGGCGCTCGCCGCGCCGTCCAGCGCCGCCGCCACGGCGCGGGCGTGCGGCAGCAGCGCCTCGCCCTGGGGGGTGAGCGCCGTGCCCTGGGCGCCGCGCCGGAGCAGGCGGGCGCGGCTGTGGCGCTGCAGGGCGGCGAGGCGGCGGCTGACGGCGGACTGGCCGATGCCGAGGCGCTCGGCGGCGCGGCTCTCGCTGCCGGTCTCGGCGACGGCCAGCAGGGTCAGCAGGTGGGTGGCGTCGGGACGGTCCGGCACACCTCTATTATGCCTGTTGGGCATAGCACCGCCCCGACAGGTCGAACGCCGGTCAGCGTGCCAGCGTGCGGGCGAGGGCGTCCTACGACGTCCGCGTGTCGTCCGTTCGCCGGTGTGGCCGCCGGAAGCCGGCCACGAAGAGGGCGGCGTCCTCGAGCTGCCAGCGGCTCCGGTAGAGCTGCAGAGCATCCTCGTCGAACGCGTCCACGCCGGTCCGAGCGCGGTAGGCGTCCCACGCCACCGTGTCCGGACCGAGCACCAGTTGCAGGTCGCGCTCGCGGGGCGCGATGCGAACGGTGTCCCAATCGATCAGGTGCAGCTCGCCTGCGGGGTCGACGATGAGGTTCCCGCGGTGCGGCTCGCCGTGCGTGACGACCCAGTTCGCGGCCGTTCGGCGGAGTCGGGCCGCCGCCGCGTCGTACGCCTCCAAGCGCTGCGCCAGGGCGCGTGCCTTCGCCCGCAGCAGCCGTCGCGTCGGCTCCGCGAAGGGTCCCGTGCGCCAGGGCCGGTCGAGGTCGCGCAGCGCCGCTTCCAACTCGCTGCGACCGGCGAGCGCGAAGTCCTCGTGGCCGGCAAGGGCGGCGGGGATGCTGTCGGTGGCGGCGTGCAGCCGTCCGAGCAGGGCGCCCGTCCGACGCCGTTCCGCCGGTGGGCCGTGGCTCCCGAAGGCGCCCGCCTCCCCCTCCACGAAGGGGGCGAGGTGCACGGCGTAGCGCCCGCCGAACCGGCGGAGCACGGTTCCCTCGCGGTCGGGGAGCGGGGCCACCACGAACTCGAGGGCGGCGTCGTGTCGCAGCGCGGCGGCCGTCCGGAAGGCGCGCTGGAGCGCCAGGAAGGCGTCGTCGGCAGCGAGATCGGCATGCCTCCCCGCCCGGAGGTCGTCGACCGTGGCGAGGTGGTGTCCGCCTCCGGCGTCCACGACGCTCCAGTGGTGGCTCCCGAAGCCGAGCGGGAGGTACGCCAGGGCGGGGGCCGCGAGGCCCCAGGCGCCCTCCAGGGCGCGCCTCAACTCGCCGCGATCGAGGTCGTTCGGCTCGGTCCGCATCCAGGCCAGCATAGGTCGGCCGCGGCGAGCGCGAACCGTCCATGCGTGCCGCGCATACGGTGTCGCGCGAGCGGTTGACGATATCCGGGTGGGGTATTAGCCTCGACCAACGAGCGGGCCCGGAGAACCGCGGAGCGAAGCGAGCGCTCCGGTGAACCCCGCCCGGCGGCTACCTCGCCCGTGACCCCCGCGGCGTACCGTAGGGGCACGGCGAGCACCGAAGGGAGCTGGATGTACTTCAAGCACTTCTACGACACGGACCTGGCGCAGGGGAGCTACCTCCTAGGCTGCCAGGCCAGCGGCGAGGCCATCGTGGTCGACCCGCGCCGTGACGTGCGCGTGTACCTCGACGAGGCCGCCGCCCAGGGGCTGCGCATCGTCGCGGTCACGGAGACGCATATCCACGCCGACTACCTCTCGGGATCGCGCGAGCTGGCGGCCGCCAGCGGCGCCACGCTGTACCTCTCGGCCGAGGGGGCGCCGCGCCAGCCCGGCGACGACGACTGGAGCTACGCCTTCCGGCACATCCCGCTCCACCACGGCGACGTCATCACCATCGGCAACCTCACGGTCGAAGCGCTGCACACCCCCGGCCACACCCCCGAGCACCTGTCGTTCCTGGTCACCGACGGCGGTCTCACCGAGCGCCCCGGCTACCTGCTGAGCGGCGACTTCGTGTTCGTCGGCGACCTCGGCCGCCCCGACCTGCTCGACGAGGCGGCGGGCGGCGTCGACACCCGCTTCGGCGGTGCCAAGCAGCTCTTCGCCAGTCTCCGCGACGTCTTCCTGCACCTCCCCGACTACGTGCAGGTGTGGCCCGGCCACGGTGCCGGCAGCGCCTGCGGCAAGGCGTTGGGCGCGGTCGCCAGCACCACCGTCGGCTACGAGCGCCTGACCGCCTGGTGGCGCGACTACCTCGACCGGGACGACGAGGCGGGCTTCGTGGCGGCGCTGCTCGACGGGCAGCCCGACGCGCCGCGCTACTTCGGGCGCATGAAGCGCCAGAACCGGGGCGGACCCGCCCTGCTGGGCGAGCGGCCCGCCCTGCGTGAGGTCGCCGCCGACGAGGTGCTGCGGCGCCTCGGCGACGACCTGGTCCTGCTCGACACCCGCCCCGAGGCCGAGCAGTGGCAGGGCGCCGTCGACGGCGCGCTGTGCGTGCCCGGCGGCAAGAGCTTCGCCACCCACGCCTCCTGGCTGATCGACCCCGAACGCGACGAGCGCGATGTGGTGGTCCTCGCGCCCGACGCGGCCGCGGCCGAGGCCCTCCGCGCTCGTCTGGCCTACGTCGGCATCGACCGCGTGGTCGGCTACCTGCCGAGCTTGGGCGGCCTGCCGCTGCGGCCCCTCCCGCTGCTCCCCTGCGCCGACCTCGACGTCAGCGACGACGCCTTCGTGCTCGACGTACGCACCGCCAACGAGTACGCCGAGGGTCACGTGCCCGGCGCCACCCAGGTGCACGGCGGCCGCGTGGCCTGGCAGCTCGATGCGCTGCCCCGCGATCGACGGCTCGTCGTTCACTGCCAGGGCGGCACCCGCTCGGCGGTGGTGGCCAGCCTGCTGCGCGCCGAGGGCTTCCAGGACGTGGTCGAGCTCGAGGGCAGCTACCTCGGCTGGTTGGAGTACCGTCGTCAGGCGGCCGGCGCCGCCGTTCCCCGCCCCGAACCCGAAGATCGACCCGGCGCCCGTACCTGACGCGGATCGCCGACGCGCCTACCCCCCGGAGGTCCCCCATGTACGACGAGATCTACCCCGACGACGTTGCCGCCTGGCTCGAGCAGGGCGCCCAGATCGTGGACGTGCGCGAGACCTGGGAGTACGGTGCCGGCCACGTGCCCGGCTCGGTCAACATCCCGCTCGACGAGCTGGTCGGCCGCATCTCCGAGCTGAAGGAGCCGCTGGTGCTGGTGTGCGCGAGCGGCAACCGTTCCGGCATGGCCGCGCAGTACCTGACGCAACGCGCCGGCATGAAGAAGGTCGCCAACCTGGTGGGCGGCGTCTACCTGTGGGCGGCCCGCGGGCAGCAGCTGGTGAAGCCGGGCGAGGACGCCCCGGTGCAGCAGCGCCGCACCGCCTGACCGCCAGGGCCCAACCCACGTGAGCGCCGTTCCCGTCCCGCAGCCCGATCCGGGGCGCCGTCCCGGCGGGGTGGAGCGCTGGATCCCCGCCTGGGGCTGGCTACGGCGCTACGACCGCCGCGACCTCGGCGGCGACCTCACCGCCGGCCTGGTGGTGGGCGTGATGCTGGTACCGCAGGGCATGGCCTACGCCATGCTGGCCGGCATGCCGCCGGTGGCGGGGCTGTACGCCTCGGCGCTGCCGGTGCTGGCGTACGTGCTGTTCGGCTCGTCGCGGCAACTGGCGGTCGGACCGTCGGCGCTCACCGCCCTGCTGACGCTGGCCGGGGTGTCGCGCCTGGCCGCCCCCGGCAGCCCCGAGTTCGTGGTGCTGGCCGGGGCGCTGGCGCTGCTGGCCGGCCTCTTCCAGGTGCTGCTGGGCCTGGTGCGCGCCGGCGCGATCACCAACTTCCTCTCCAGCGCCGTGGTCAGCGGCTTCACCTCGGGCGCGGCCATCATCATCGCGCTCAACCAGCTCAAGGACCTGCTGGGGGTGCACGCCCCCTCCGGCTCCGGCCTGGTGTCGCTCTTGCAGGGGCTTCTGCCGCGCCTCGCCGACACCAACCCGCTCACCCTGGCGGTCGGAGCCGGCAGCGTCGTGGTGCTGTTCGCCCTGAAGCGCTGGAAGGTGCGGGCGTTGCCCGGGCCGCTGGTGGTGGTGGTGCTCGGGACGGCGGTGGTGGGCTTGCTGGGGCTCGGGAACGCGGGCGTGGCGGTGGTCGGCCACGTGCCGCCCGGGCTGCCGGCGCCGGCGCTGCCGCGCGTCGACCTCGCCACCCTCGGCAGCCTGGTGCCGGCGGCGCTGGCGCTGGCGTTCGTGGGCTTCATGGAGGCGATCGCGGTGGCACGGTCGATCGCCGCGCGCGAGCGCTACGCCGTCGACGCCAACCGCGAGCTCATCGGCCTGGGGCTGTCGAACCTGCTCGCCGGCGTGGTGCGCGGCTACCCGCTGGGCGGCGGCTTCGGCCGCTCGGCCGTGAACTACGAGGCCGGCGCCCGCAGCCAGCTCGCCTCGGTGGTGCGCGCCGCCGTACTGGTGCTGACGCTACTGGTGCTGACGCCGCTGTTCACCTACCTGCCGCGCGCCGCCCTGGGCGCCATCGTGTTCGTCGCCGTCATCGGCCTCGTCGACGTGCGCGAGCCGGTGCGGCTGTTCCGGGTGCGCCCCGCCGACGGCTTCACCCTGCTGGTCACCGCCGCCGCCACCCTCTTCCTGGGGGTCGAGCTCGGCATCCTGGTGGGCGTCGCCTTCTCGCTGGCGGTGTACGTGGCCGGCAGCGCCGCCCCGCACGTGGCCGAGCTCGGCTGGCTGGCCGAGGCGGGCGTGTTCCGCAACGTGCTGCGCTTCCCGCAGGCACGGCGCTACCGCGGCGTGCTGCTGGCGCGCCCCGACGCCGCGCTGTACTTCGCCAACATGAACTTCCTGGAGAGCTGGCTCGAGGCCGCGCTGCTGCGCTGCGAGGCGCGCGCTTCGGGAGAACGCGTCGGCGCCGTGGTGCTCGACTTCTCGGCCGTCAACGACGTCGACGCGGTGGCCCTGGAGGCCATCGAGCGCCTGCTGACGAGCTGGCAGGGCCGCGGCGTGGCGTTGCACCTCGCCGCCGTCAAGGGGCCGGTGCGCGACCTGCTGGCCCGCTCCGGCATCGCCGAGCGGCACGCCGACCGCGTCGGACACCTCAGCCTCACCCACGCGCTCGAGGCCATCGGCGCCGAGCTCGAGCCCCCACAGCCCCCCGGCGATGCCGCCGCGGCGGGCGACGCATCCACGTCACACCCCGCCGGCGCGACCCCGCCCCGGAGGGCAGGAGGGAACGTATGACACCCACGCTCGCACCCCGACTCGGGCGGCGCCTGCTGCGCCGCGCCGCCCCGCTCGCCGCCCTGGCGGCGCTGCTGCTCACGCTCACGGCCTGCGGTCCCGGCTACAAGACCGTCAGCGTGCAGGACCTGCACGCCGCGCAGGCCTCGAACCCCATCATCTTCGACGTGCGCGAACCCTACGAGTACGCCTCGGGCCACATCGCCGGCGCCAGGCTGCTGCCGCTGTCGCAGCTCCAGGCGCGCCTCGACGAGGTCCCCGCGGACCAGCCGGTGTACGTGTACTGCCACTCCGGCAACCGCTCCACACAGGCCAGCGAGATCCTCGCCAAGGCCGGCAAGAAGGACATCCTCAACGTCCGCGGCGGCATCCTGGCGTGGGAGGCGGCGGGCTTCAGCATCACCCGCAACTGACGGCGCGCGCCGTTGCGGTCGGCCGCCGGAGCGCCGGTTCCGGATGCCTCGGACGCGATGTCAAGTCCCCCTTGACATCGCGTTCCAGGGCCCCCGAAGAGCACCCTCCGCTGCGGTCCCCGCTAGTAAGTTCCGGTTAGGCCCTGCGGGCCTGGTTGTGGGTTGGTAGGGTCGCCTGGTCGGGATTCCGGCGGAACGAGCGGCCGCTGTGGGGCCTTCGGGTTGCCTCGTCGACTAGATCGCGTCGTCCGGATCCCGGC